>NZ_JBVJPM010000004.1:0-593245 GCF_055582645.1 Streptomyces sp. NPDC107517
GTTACATTCCGAACCCGGAAGCTAAGCCTCACAGCGCCGATGGTACTGCAGGGGGGACCCTGTGGGAGAGTAGGACGCCGCCGAACTATTTTTGATAAAAAGCCTCATTCCCCGAGTGAAAACTCGGGGAATGAGGCTTTTTTGCGTTCCCGAACATAAAGCGAGCCGCAGATTCACGCCGGCTCCACCAGCTTCGCGTCGTACGCCACGATCACCGCCTGCACCCGGTCCCTGGCGCCCGTCTTCGCCAGGATGCGGCTCACATGGGTCTTCACCGTCGACTCGGCCAGGTGCAGTCGCGCCGCGATCTCCGAATTCGTCCAGCCCTGGGCGATGACCGTGAGGATCTCGCGTTCCCGGTCCGTGAGGGCGGCGATGCGCGGGTCGGGGCCCAGGGGTGCGTTCGTGGCCGGCAAGTGCTGGACGTAGGCGTCGAGGAGACGGCGCGTCAGGCTCGGCGCGACCACCGCGTCGCCCGTCGCGACCGCCCGGATCCCGGAGAGGAGCTCCTCCGGCAGCGCGTCCTTGACGAGGAAGCCGGACGCTCCCGCGCGCAGGCCGTCGTACGCGTACTCGTCGAGGTCGAACGTCGTGAGGATCAGGACCCGGGCGCGGGTGCCGGACGCGACGATGCGGCGCGTGGCCTCGATGCCGTCGAGGCCCGGCATGCGGATGTCCATCAGGACGACGTCCGGGTGGAGGCGTGCCGTGAGGCGGACCGCCTCGGTGCCGTCGCCCGCCTCCCCGGCGACGGTCAGGTCGTCCTGGCTCTCCAGGAGCATGCGGAAGCCGAAGCGCTGCATGGGCTGGTCGTCGACGATGAGCAAACTGGTCACGCGGAGGGTTCCTTCGGGAGGTGGAGACGGACGTGCCAGCCGCCCGGGGGCGTGGGCAGCGGGCCTGCCTCAAGTGTGCCGTCGTAGAGGCCAGTTCGCTCGCGCATGCCGGTCAGGCCGCGGCCCGTGCCCGGCTCCGGCGAGCGGCCGCCGCGGCCCGTGTCCGTGACGCTGACGCGCACCCCGTCGTCCCCGTATGTGACGTCGACGGCCGCGGAGGCGCCGGGACCGGCGTGCTTGAGCGTATTGGTGAGCGCCTCCTGCACGACGCGGTACACCGTCAGTTCCTTTCCAGGGGCGAGGGAGCCGGGGTGGCCGCGCAGCGCGAGGCGTACGGGCAGGCCGGCCGCGCGTACTCCGTCGACCAGCCGGTCCAGGTCCGTGAGGGCCGGCTGGGGGGCCAACTCGGCGGTGGGCACGGCCTCTTCGCGCAGGACGTCGAGCAGACGGCGCAGTTCCGCGAGGGCCTGGCGGCTTGTCGTCGCGATGGCTTCCAGGGCCTGCCCGGCGCGCTCGGGGCTCTTGGCCGCCGCGTAGGAACCGCCGTCGGCGAGGCCCGTGATGACGGAGAGGTTGTGGCCGATGATGTCGTGCATCTCGCGGGCGATGCGGGTGCGTTCCGCGGCCGCGGCGAGCCGGGCCTGCTGGTCGCGTTCGACCTCCAGGCGGCGGGCGCGCTCGACGAGGGACGACGTGTACTCCTGGCGGCTGCGGACCGCGATGCCGAGCAGTGCCACCAGGGTGATGGCCCAGACCTGCGGGACGATCTGCTGGTCCCAACTGCCCTTCGGATAGCGGGCGACGCCCACGACGACCGGCACGATCGTCAGCGCGCAGGCGGCCGCAAGGAGCTTGAGGGGGCGGCGCAGCGCGACGTTGAACACGACGATGAGCTGGACCAGCGCCGCCTGGAGCAGGGCGCCCGACCAGCTGTTCACGACACCTGCCGCCACCATCACCGCGAGGGCCGTCATCGGGCGCGTGCGGCGCCACAGCAGCGGCACCGTGAGAGCGAGGCTCAGGCACAGGACGAGCGGGCCCGGTACGGCGGTGTTGTGGGCGATGTTGCGCCAGCCGTCGCCCGCGTAGTCGATGACGGCGGCGGTCACGAAGAAGCCCGTCAGGTGGAGATCCCAGACGAGCGGGCGGCGCCGGTCGAAGGCGCGCACCCGCTCGGTGAGCCGCTGGACGTGAGCGGTGAGGGGGAAGGGGGCCCGCTCGGGCCCCTGGGTCCTGTCGTCCGTCTCCTCGTCCGTCACCGCTTCATCCTCGTACGGGAAAGGGTTCCGCGGGGCGTCATACGTCGCGGCGCCTGAGGAAGAGGGCCGTGGCCGTGAGGACCGCGGCGGCCCACAGGGTCAGGGAGAGGAGCCCCATGGCGGGCGAGACCGCGTCGGCGAGCCGGGTGGCGGAGCCGAGGGACTCGGCGGACTGGGTCGGGAAGTAGTTGACGGCGCTGTCCACGGCGTCGTACGGGAGCATGCCGAGGATCTCGGGGAGGATCATCACGCCGCCGACGAAGGCGCCGATCGCGGCGGGGACCGAGCGGAGCAGGCCGCCGAGACCGAGGGCGATCAGGCTCATCAGGGTGATGCCGGCGGCGTTGCCCGCGAGGGCGCCGAGGACGCCCGTGTCGGTGAGCGAGGTCGCCTTGTCGCCGTCGGAGAGCCAGATCTGTGCGACGAGGAACGTGACCACGTTCGTCACGAAGCTCAGGGTGAACGCGACGGCCGCGAAGACTCCGGCCTTGGACCACAGCACGGGCAGCCGGCGCGGGACCGCCGTCAGCGAGGCGCGGATCATGCCCGTCGAGTACTCGCTCGCCGTGACCAGGATGCCGAGGACGGCGACGCAGATCTGCGAGAGCTGGGTGCCGAGGAGGACGAAGACGACCGTGTCGATCTCGGAGTCGTCGCCGTCGTACGTCGAGCCCATGGTGATGCCGACGGCGAGGACGAGGGCGCTCGCGACGGCGAGGGTGATCCACGTGGAGCGCAGGGTCCAGAACTTGTGCCACTCGGAGCGCAGTACGCGGGGCGTGGTGACGCGGTAGGGGATTGCGGTGGTCATGCTGCTGCTCCCGTCAGGGCGGTGGTCTGGTACTCGACCGAGTCGTGGGTGAGGTCCATGAAGGCCTGCTCCAGCGAGGCGGTCCGCGGCGTGAGTTCGAAGAGGGGGATGCCGTGCGTGGCGGCGGTGCGGCCGATGTCCGGGGCGTCGGTGCCGCGGACGTGCAGGGTGTCGGGGGACTCGCCGGTGACGTCGACGCCGGGGGCGCCGGACAGGAGCTCGCGCAGGCGTGCGGCTTCGGGCGTGACGACCTTGACGTAGGCCGCGCCTGACTCGCGTACGAGGTCGGAGACGGTGGTGTCGGCGAGGAGGCGGCCGCGGCCGATGATGATGAGGTGGTCCGCGGTCAGGGCCATCTCGCTCATCAGGTGCGAGGAGACGAGGACCGTACGGCCCTCCGCGGCAAGGGACTTGAGGAGGTTGCGGACCCACAGGACGCCCTCCGGGTCGAGGCCGTTGACCGGTTCGTCCAGGATGACGGTGGCCGGGTCGCCGATGAGCGCGGCCGCGATGCCCAGGCGCTGGCCCATGCCGAGGGAGAAGCCCTTCACGCGCTTTCCCGCGACATCGGTGAGGCCGGTGAGCGCGAGGACGTGGTCGACGCGGGAGCGCGGCACGCCGTGTGTGTGGGCGAGCGCCATGAGGTGGTGGAACGCGGTGCGGCCCGGGTGGATCGAGCGGGCCTCCAGGAGGGCGCCGACCTCGTGCAGGGGCGCGGCGTGTGCGGCGTAGGCGCGGCCGCCGACGGTGGCGCGGCCCGAGGTCGGGGCGTCGAGGCCGAGGAGCATGCGCATGGTGGTGGACTTGCCGGCGCCGTTGGGGCCGAGGAAGCCGGTGACGGTGCCCGGGTCGACCGTGAAGGTGAGGTCCTGGACGACGGTCTTGTCGCCGTGGCGTTTGGTGAGTCCGTGTGCCCTGATCGTCATGGTTCGAAGGTAGGGAGAGGGGCGGGGGCGGGTCGTCCGACCGGGGTCCGGAGCTGCGGAAAACGCGTAGTACCCCGGTACGACGGTCCCGTAGGGTCCGCCCCATGGAGCCTGCCGAGAAGTACGCCGTACGTCCTGTCCGCAGCGATGAGTGGCAGGCGGTGCGGGAGATGCGGCTCGCCGCCCTTCGCGACCCGGCGGCGCCGATCGCCTTCCTGGAGACGTACGAGGGCGCGCTCGCGCGGCCTGAGCAGTTCTGGCGGGACCGGGCCGGGAGGTACGAACTCGACGGATCTGCCCGGCTGTTCGTCGCCGAGGGTGCGGACGGCCGGTGGTGGGGATCCGTGACCGTGCTCGCGGAGGAGGCCGGAGCGCCGCTCGTCTTCGGCGACACGAGCGAGGTGCGCCAGGCACATCTCGTCGGGGTGTACGTGCGGCCCGAGCACCGGGGGAGCGGCGTGACCGAGGCGCTGTTCCTGGCGGCCGTGGAGTGGGCACGCTCGCTGGACGGCCTGGAGCGGGTGCGGTTGTACGTGCACGAGGACAACGCGCGGGCGCAGGCGTTCTACCGGCGGTTCGGCTTCGTCCCCAGCGGGGCGAGCGTGGCGGTGCCGTCGGACCCGTCGAAGTACGAGTACGAGATGGTGCTGGAGCGTCGGTGAAAGGCCCTAGGTGACCGGGAGTTCGGCGTGCGGCCAGCGGGCCCTGCCCTGTTCCCGGGAGCGGAGGAGGGCCAGGGTCGGAAGACCCCGGTCCGCTCCGGTGGACAGCAGCTCCGGCAGCTGGGGAAGCGGAGCCACCGCGGCGACATCGTCGAGGACGAGCGCCATTGGTGGGTCGAGCCGACCGGCAGATGACCGTTCGGCCATGCGCCGGCCGTGCTCGACCACGCTTGAGGCGAGGGCCGTGAGGAGGGGCATCGCGCCCGGGTCCGTCTTGGGATCCTCGATGGCTTCACCCACCACATAAAGCGTGCCCCCTTCATTCACGAAGGAATCCAGGGTGAGCGCATCAGTTCGGTTTGGGGTGCAGGCCTCGCGGATGTGGACGGAGAACAGCGAGGACAGAGCGCGGGCCGTCAACTCCTGTGCCATGTCCCGGCGTTCGGTGTGCGAGGTGAGCGCGGCCTCCAGCTCGCCCGCTGTGCCGGCCGCGGCCTTCGGGCTGGTACGCAGAATGCGTACGGCCTCCTGGACCTGACTGCCCTGCGCCCAGCGGTGCACGTGCCGGAAGGGCTTCGCGTCCACGGCGGCGGCGTGCAGAAAGCTCCTCAGCAGGGTCTCGGCCGTGTCGGCGGTGGCCGCGTCGAGTTTGGCGGTGGGCCGGATCGGGGCGAGGAGCGCTGCCGCCCGGGACGCGGCCGTGGGCTTGTCCTCGCAGCCCTGCGCCGGGTTCCAGTGGAGGCGGGCCGGGGTGTCGCACAGGTGCGTCGGGTCGTAGACGAGGACGGGGCCCAGCTTCGACCGGGCGTCCTTGGTCTCGGCCCAGACACTCGCCGACGACGTGACGACGAGGACGGGACCCTCGGCGTCCCTGATCGCCTGAATGGCCCGGGGAGCCCGGGTCTCGACGGGGCCGAGGACCACGGGGCCGCGGGGGGCGGGGACGGCCACGGGGGTGGCGGCTGCCGGGGCGACGGGACTCGGGAGGTGCTCGTGGGGTGCGTGGTGCTGGTCGTGCGCGTGACTGTCAGAGGATTCCGCCCCAGCCGCCGGGACGACCTCCGAGGCCGTGGCCCGGGGAGCGGGCGTGACCGCAGGCGCCGGTTCGGCGGGCGGAGGCGCACCGGTCTGTGCCCGCCCCCTCCGCCGTACGGCCCGCCACCGCGCCACCGTCCCCGCGATGAACACCGCGAGCACGATCAGCACAAGGACCTGGCCGATGAACAGGCCCCAGAACAGCCCGTACCCGGAGAGCTGCCCGTCCGGGGTGTCCGGCCACGCGGCCGGCAGGTCGTGCGGGCGGCCGATGAGGGAGCGCATGGCCACCGGCGTGTGGCGGATCGTCACGCCGTCCGGCCAGGCGCCCTTGGAGAACAGGCCCGACAGACCCGTCGCCGTCCACACCATGACGGTCATGCCGAGCAGGAACGCGAGGACGCCGAGGAGCAGCCCGTCGGGAACGCCGCGTTCCCGTTCCCGTGGGGCGGGGCCACCCCGGCCCCGCTCCCCGTACCTGTCGTCCCGCTCGTAGGCGTCGTGCCGCCGCATCCCGCTCTCGCTCTCGCCGAGCCCCACCAGTGACTTCCCAGCCTCAGGCCTCGGACATCAGGCCTCAGACCCCAGGCCTCAGGCCACCGTCGACTCCGACGAGTCCTTCAGCCGGTCGCCCATGTGCTGTTCCACGAACGCGGCCGCCCGTTCCTCCGCCTCCAGGTCGGCGGCGCGCATTGCGTCGTCGTCGCCGAGCGTCTCGGCGGAGGACTCCGTCATGGCGCGGTCGGTGAAGACCAGGGGACGTTCCGTCTCGGTGATGAGGTGCTTCACGACCTGGACGTTCCCGTTCACGTCCCAGACCGCGATGCCCGGCGTCAGCGAGGGGATGATCTCCACGGCCCAGCGTGGCAGGCCGAGTACGAGACCGGTGGCCCGTGCCTCGTCGGCCTTCTGGGCGTAGACGGTCCTGGTCGACGCCATCTTCAGGATCGCGGCCGCCTCCTTGGCCGCGGCCCCGTCCACCACGTCGCTGAGGTGGTGGACGACCGCCACGAACGACAGGCCGAGCCGTCGCCCGAACTTCAGGAGCCGCTGGAACAGCTGTGCCACGAAAGGCGAGTTGATGATGTGCCACGCCTCTTCCACCAGGAAGATGCGCTTCTTGCGGTCCGGCCGGATCCAGGTGTGCTCCAGCCACACGCCCACGATCGCCATGAGGATCGGCATGGCGATGGAGTTGCGGTCGATGTGGGAGAGGTCGAAGACGATCAGCGGGGCGTCGAGGTCGATGCCGACCGTCGTCGGACCGTCGAACATGCCGCGCAGGTCACCGTCCACGAGCCGGTCGATGACGAGGGCGACGTCCAGGCCCCAGGCCCGTACGTCGTCTATGGCCACGTTCATCGCTTCCGCCGACTCGGGTTCCGGGTGGCGGAGCTGCTCGACGATGTCGGTCAGGACGGGCTGGCGGTCGACGATGGTCTCGTTGACGTAGGCGTGCGCGACCTTGAGGGCGAAGCCCGAGCGCTCGTCGAGACCGTGCCCCATGGCCACCTCGATGATCGTCCGGAGCAGGGCGAGCTGCCCGGTCGTCGTGATCGCCGGGTCGAGCGGGTTGAGCCGGATCCCCATGTCCAGAGCGGCCGTGGGGTCGAGCCGGATGGGAGTTATACCCAGCTCCTGGGCGATGAGGTTCCATTCGCCGACCCCGTCCTCACCCTGCGCGTCGAGGACGACGACCTGGCGGTCCTTGAACCTCAGCTGCCGCAGGACGTACGTCTTCTCCAGCGCGGACTTGCCGTTGCCGGACTCGCCGAGGACCAGCCAGTGCGGGGCGGGCAACTGCTGCCCGTACAGCTGGAACGGGTCGTAGATGTAGCCCTTGCCGGAGTAGACCTCGCGGCCGATGATGACGCCCGAGTCGCCGAGGCCGGGGGCGGCCGTCGGCAGGTAGACCGCCTGGGCCTGCCCCGTCGACGTACGGACCGGAAGCCGGGTCGTCTCCACCTTCCCGAAGAGGAAGGAGGTGAAGGCGTCCGTGACCATGGACAGCGGATCCCGCATCTCAGAGCCCTGCCTCTACCGTCGGATGCCGGTCGCGAACGGCAATGTGTTGACGAAGGCCCGGTGGTGCTCGCGGTCGCACCACTCCAGCTTCAGATAGGACTTGCCGGCGGAGGCGCGGATCGTGCGCTTGTCGCGCGCGAGGCTCTCCGGGGAGCGGGAGGAGACGGTGATGTAGCCGACGAGGTTGACCCCGGCCGCGCCGCTCGCGAGGTCCTCGCCGCGCTGGTCGAGGCGGGTGTTGGCGGCGACGTCACGCGGGTCGATGGTCCGGTTCATCTTGGCGGCGCGGCTGGCGTCCGCCTCGTCGTTCGTCTTCTCGGTGAGCATCCGCTCGATGGCGACCTCGGTGGGTTCCAGGTCCATCGTGACGGCCACGGTGCGGATCACGTCGGGGGTGTGGACGAGGAGCGGTGCCAGGAAGTTCACGCCGACCGGCGTCATCGGCCACTCCTTCACCCAGGCGGTGGCGTGGCACCAGGGCGCGCGCGTCGAGGACTCGCGCGTCTTGGCCTGCAGATACGTCGGCTCCATCGCGTCCAGCTCGGCCGGCCAGGCGTTGCGCTTGGTCATGGCCTGAATGTGGTCGATCGGATGGTCCGGGTCGTACATGGAGTGCACGAGCGAGGCGAGCCGCCCCTGTCCGAGCGGCTGACGCACCCGGATGTCGGCCTCCTGGAGGCGCGAGCAGATGTCGGTCAGCTCGCGCGCCATGACGACCGCGAGCCCCGCGTCCCGGTCGACCTTGCGGCCGCTGTGCGGACGGGCCGCGCGCGCCATGGCGTGCGCCTCGGCGGCCAGCTCGCGCGTGTAGTGCATGCAGGCCACGAGGTAGGCGCGGTGCTGCTCGCTGCTGGTCGACACCATGGACTGGAGCTGGTTGTACGACTGCTGCAGCCAGCCCGGCGTGCGGTCGTCACCGCGCACGGCGACGTCCTTGGCGTGCGCGTCGGGGTCGGCGGGGAGCGTGCGGGCGAGCATCTGCAGCCGCGTGACGAACCCGTCCCCGTTCGCGACGTGCTTCAAAAGCGTCCCGAACCGGTCGACCAGCGCCTCCTGGTCCTCGCTGTCCCGCAGCCCGACACCCGGGCCCTCGATCTCGATGGCGGCCGTGACGGTCCGCCGGTCGGCGTGCAGCAGCACGGCGATCTCGTCCGGCCCGAACGGCGCGGCCAGCCAGGTCAGCCGGCCGATGCCGGGCGGCGGCCCGATCTCCACCTCGCGCCCGTCGAGCCGCACCCCCGCGTCCATGGCCCGCGACCGGTACGTCGTGCCGCGCTTCAGCTGCCGCTTGTAACTGCGGTTGATCTCGAACCACTTGTAGAAGGTGCGGTGCTTGTACGGGATGTAGACGGCCGCGAGCGCGATCAGCGGAAAGCCCAGGAGCAGCATGATGCGCAGGGACAGGGCGGGGACGAGAAGCCCGCACATCATGCCCAGGAAAGCGCCCCCGATGATGAGGGCGATCTCGCCGGTCTCGCGGTTCTTGCCGACGATGGCGTTCGGCCGGGCACGGCCGATCAGATACGTACGGCGGGGCGTGACCGATGGGGACACATGGGACTGGGTCGTCAACGCCCTGCACCTCCTTGCCGATTGCTGTTGCCGGTGTTCCCGCCGTTACGCGTACTGCGCGCGTGCGGCGTGTTCGTGGGACTCGTACGGGGCGGAGGTGCGGCGGAGGGGACAGATCCGCCGCCACCGCCACTGCCCCCGGAGG
The DNA here is from genome assembly GCF_055582645.1 of Streptomyces sp. NPDC107517. Classification (NCBI taxonomy): domain Bacteria; kingdom Bacillati; phylum Actinomycetota; class Actinomycetes; order Kitasatosporales; family Streptomycetaceae; genus Streptomyces; species Streptomyces sp. NPDC107517. The sequence goes on from NZ_JBVJPM010000004.1 coordinate 9,272, forward strand.
AGGGGCGTGTGCTGTGTGCGGCCACGCCTCCCGACACGGGGTTCGCGGGGCGGGCCTGGGACTGGCCGCCACCGCTGCCGCCGCCACCGTCCGCACGGGCGCTGTGCGTCTTGATGCCCTGCGAGACGAGTGCGGCGGGTGAACTGATGACTGCGGCGGCCTTGTTCTCGGCGCCGCGCATGATGCGGTTGTTGCGGCCGTTGACGATCTCGTCGCCGAAGCCGGGTACGAAGCGATAGATCATGCCGCTGGCGAAGATCGCGAGCAGCACGATGGCGAGACCGGAGACGACGGCGGCGAGGGAGTCCGGCCCTTCCGACCCGGACAGCGCGCCGGCCAGCCCGAGCACGATGACAATCACCGGTTTCACCAGGATCACGGCGATCATCACGCCGGCCCACCGGCGGACGTGCCCCCACAGGTTCTTGTCGACGAGCCCCGCGTAGACGACGACGCCGAGCAGCGCGCCCACGTACAGCAGCACGGCCCGCAGATACAGCTCCAGGTAGAGCACACCGGCGGCGAGGATCGACACGAGCGAGACAACGATCAGCATGATCGGCCCGCCCCCGATGTCGTCGCCCTTCTTCAGCGCACCGGAGAACGTCCCGAAGAACGCGTCCGTCTGATCCCCCGTCGCCTTCGCCAGCACATCCGAGACACCGTCCGTCGCGGAGACGACGGTGTAGAGGATCAGCGGCGTGAACGCGGACGCGAGCACCGTCAGCCACAGGAACCCGATGGCCTCGGAAACCGCGGTCCCGAGGGGAACCCCTCGAACCGCCCGCTTGGCCACGGCGAGCAGCCACAGCAGCAACGTGAGGATCGCGGACGCGGCGAACACGATGGCGTACTGCTGGAGGAACCTGGGGTTGGTGAAGTCGACGTTGGCGGTCTGCTTGATGGACTTGCTGAGCATGTCGACAGTCCAGGAAGCGGCGTCGGCACAGCCTCTGGCGAGGGAGGAGAGGGGGTCCAGGGGGTTGGTGGTGCCGGGGGGTGTGGTGGGGGAGGTGCCGCCGGACTTTCCGTTGCCGCGTTCGCAGTAGGCCTTGGCGGGGCCGTGGATCAGATCGCACGGATCGTTGGAGCTCTTCGGGTCTGGCGCCGCGTATGCGCGTGTAGCGAACAGGAACGCGGCGGTCTGCACGGCCGTGATGGCAGTGGTGAGCTTGAGCGAGTGCCGCTTACCGGGCATACGTGAACCCTCCGTACCCCTCGACCGCGTTCGCGATCTCGTCAGAACTGGAGGCGCGTTCGTCGCCCGGGACCGGGGCGGGGCCGTCCTTCTGGGAGTGCGTGACGATCTTCCAGTCCCCGCCGGTCCACTCGAGCTTCATGGAGATGGTGAACCAACTGTTCGTGACCGGGTTCTTCGAGTTCTCTCCAGCCATTCCGAGCAGGCCGCTGCACCAGACATCGACGTTCGCCGTGCCTGCGGAGGAGTCGGTCGTCTTGGTGCCGATCGGGATGGTGCGCGAGACGAAGGTGTAGCCGTGGGGCGACGATCCGTCCTCATTGAGTCCAACGTTCTTGTTGAACTCAGGGGAGTAGGCCTTGTCGAGGGTGCCCTCGAAGCCGGTCACGCGGGAGGGCGTGATGACCTCATTGAGGATGCGGTCCCGCTGGGCCTTGTTGAACATCTCCGCCGAACCGAGCAGCACCGCATAATTCGCCGCAGCGCTCTGCGCCCCCTGCTCGTCATGGGCGAAGCCTGACGCGACCGGCTTCGTTCCGGTCGCCGCCGTCGCGGACGCGCCCGGCTTCTTGCTGTCGCCGCCCCCCGAAGAGGAGCCGTCCCCGTCCCGGTTCGCGAAGGCGATCGCCGCGACGAGCAGGACCACCACTCCGACCACGGTGATGAGACTGCGCGACGAAGACCGGGCAGGTCTGCGCGCAGCGCCCCCGTACACATCGCCCTGACCCCCGTCGGGCAGGCGGGTACGGGTCTGGCCCGTGCCGCCGTAGAGGCCGTCGTCGTCGTTGCCGTCGCCCGGACTCATCCCGCGTACGCCCCCTCAGGCTCGTGCTGAACCGCCGCGTACGACGGTAGCCGCGCTGCTTTCCGCGCGGGCGCGGTGTGGTGACTGGACATCAGGGAGTTGCAACCTCAGTGCAGGTGGGACCGGAGCGGGCGGAACAGGGGCTAGATCGCCATGCCGTACACGATGGTGAAGAGCGTGCCGAGTGAGCCGATGATGAATACGCCGGTCAGGCCCGCGATGATGAGGCCCTTGCCCTGCTCGGCGCTGAACGTGTCGCGCAGGGCCGTCGCGCCGATCCGTTGCTTGGCCGCGCCCCAGATCGCGATGCCCAGGCACAGCAGGATCGCCACCGCCATCACGACCTCGACCATCACCTGAGCTTCCTTGCCCAGATTCTGGAATGGGCCCCAGTCGGGGGCGATCCCGCCGATGATGGTGTCGATGTTGCCCTTGCCGGCTGCCAGCAGCATGTGTAACTCACCGCCCCATGTGGGTAGTTCTGTCGCCCCCGCCGCAGCGCAGAGGTCAGGCCCATTCTTGCCCAGATCGCCGCGGATGCCCGCCGACTTGGCGCCATTCCTTGGCTGAGTTCCAACGTCTTCACATGGTTGCGTATACGAGGGAACGTATGGTCACTCTGTGTATCACGCTGCGTCACTCCGGGCAATGAACCTCAGGTCTGTGCCGTGACCTGGACGGTGACGGTTCGTTGGCCACTCACTGGCTGTCGCCGGACGCGTCAGAGGTCCTCGGCGAAGTGGTCGAACTCGCCTGCATGCACGCCCAGTACGAAGGCGTCCCACTTCGAGCGGGTCGTGGTGACGACGGTGTCCGGGACGGACGTCTCGCGCAGGTACACGAGGTCGCCGGCGCCGAACGCGATCTCTATCCAGGGGCCGTCCCCGGTCGCGCCCTCTGGGGCGGCGCGGGTCCTGTCGAGCTGGGCGGGGGGTGAGGTTTCGTCATGGGGCATGAGGGCGTCCTTCCTTGCGGTCACCGATGAAAAGCGAATGGGGTGGCTGGGGTCCGTGGGTGGTTGCTGGCGGCCTCCGCACGCCGTCCTCTTCTCTGCGGCCAGGTGGGGGCTGACTTTCGTCGCTTGATGTTCGTACGGGGGAGGGGGGTTCTCATCCGCTCCGACCACCAATGGTCCCCGGACGACCAAGACCAAAGACGAAAAGCAGGCGGCTGCGGGGAGGGAGGGGAAGGGAGGGCAGGGTGGATTGCCGGGTGCGGGCCGGTTCGTATGAGGGTGCCCGTGTCCGTGTCCGTGTCCGTGTCCGTGTCCGTGCCCGTGCCCGTGCGGCTACGGGAGGAGGGGTGGGACCGGGACTGCCCGAACTGGCCTGAATCTGCCAGTCATGAGAGCACTGTCAGGGAGGCGGTTCTCTGAGCTGCGCTTACGTCAAGGGTCGGCGGAGCGTGAGGCCCGTGGGGGTGTGAGTGGCAGATCTCGGCCTCCGGAGAGGTCGTTTGCCCCCAACCGGCGGGCCGCAGCCGCCCGCGAGAGAGCGGACCGCCCTGACCCTGCCGCGTGCTCTGCTTGCTGTTGCTGCCTGCTTTTCGTCTTTGGTCTTGGTAGTCCGGAGCCCGTTGGGCGTTGAAGGAAAATCTGGCTCCCCCTCCAACCCCGTACGAAGATCAGCCGACGAAAGTCAGCCCCCACCGAGCCGCAGACGAAAAGACGGCGTACGGAGGCCGCCAGCAACCACCCAGTCACTCCAGCCACCCAATCTGCTTTTGATCGGTGACCCGCACCCGCCGAACCAGACCGGCGAAGGCGGCGGGCGTGGCCGGTCTCGGAATCCGTATCCGTAATCCGTGGGAGCAGTCAGGCCGGGTGTCCCGCGCGCACGATCCGCACCCGGCAGTTTTACGTTGCGCCCGAGGTCGCACTGGGGTGGTGTCCGTCATCCGGCGTCCCGGAGGCGGTTGGCGTCGGAACCTGGGCGTAGAGGGTGTCCCGGACGCGCTGGGCTGCCCTGGCGGCCAGGGCCACGACGTCGTCGGGACTGCTCTCCTCGGCCGCCTCGGGGGAGACGGTGACGATGACGGTGCCGATGCGCACCTCGACGGTGTAAGACCAGCTCACGCCACTGTCGGCCGGGTCATTGGGGTTGGTGTGGAACCCGCGTGCCGTGAGGACCGCCTGGTCGCCGAGGCCGGTGAGCCGCTCCGCCGCACGGAACTCCGCCTCCGGCGCACCGTCCGTGTCCCTGAGGGAGCTGGGACAGGACTTGTGCAGTTGGTACTGCAGCTCGACATAGCGCTTGGACTGCGTGTCCGGCAAAGAGGCCAACCGCTCGAACCCGACGGCCGTACGGCTGGCGTCCCGCTTGCGGGCTTCCTTGCCGGTCATCGGCCGCCGCGCGATGTACTGGGCGCTCGGGCCGTGCAACTCCTCCAGCTCCTTGCGCGGGCCGTCCACCCGCGTCCCGCAGTCCTCCCAGCCCGCCGACAGCCCCGAGTACTGGTTGATGTCGCCCTCGTACGCCTCTGCTCTGGTGGTCCCGGCCGGATGCATCTCCCCGGGCCGCAGCAGCGCGCTCTTGACCTGTGTGACGTTGAACGTCTGCCCATCGGCCGGTGTTCCGTCCACCCCGGCCACCGGGTGCGACGGCGTCGGGAGCGCGCTGAGATCCGGTTTCGGGGGCGTGGTGCTGCGCGGCGCCGGGGGCGTGGCGGAGTGCGGCTTGCTGCCGCTGTCCGCGCCAGGGCCCGTGCTCTTCGTGCCGCACCCCGCCGCCATCAGCAAGCCGGCGGTCACCGCGCAGCATGCGACCCGCACCCGCACAAGCCCTCCCCAGGAGCGAGCGGACCCGCCGCTGCGAGCCCTCAAGTGACGTCGATACTCGGGTACATCGCCGGCTCAAACAAGCGCGCGACTTTCCGGGTCATCAACAGGCGGCGGTCCCTGGGTGCGAGCAGAGTCATGGCGCGGTCGCCGAAGACGCGGAGTCAGGTGTCCCGAGTGTGGAGATGGTCCATCCCGTCCGACGGGCCCGCATCTAGACTGATGGCCTTGCGACGGAGGGCGGTTGACGGTGCGTAAGGCGTGGGTCGTCGGGGGTGCGCTCGCTGCCGGGGGGACCGGGTTCGTGACCCTTGTCGTCGTCGGTACGTACATGGCGGCCGGCTCTCTCGCGAGCGGGGTCGGCAAGGGGGCCGTGGGGCTCGCCAAGGGCGCCGTGCCCGCCGCGTACCAGTCGATCGTGCAGGAGTGGGGGAACCTCTGCCCCGCGATCAATCCGGCGCTGCTCGCCGCTCAGCTGTATCAGGAGAGCGGGTTCAACCCGAACGCGAAGAGTCCGGCGAAGGCGCTCGGCATAGCGCAGTTCATCCCGGGGACGTGGGCCGCGCACGGGGTCGACGGTGACGGGGACGGGGACCGGGACATCTGGGATCCGAAGGACGCCATTCCGTCCGCGGCCTCGTACGACTGCTCGCTCGCGAAGTACGTGAAGGACGCGCCGGGCAGTCAGACCGAGAACATGCTCGCCGCTTACAACGCGGGCGCGTACGCCGTCATCAAGTACGGAGGCGTACCGCCGTACCGCGAGACGCAGAACTACGTGAAGACGATCACGAACCTGGAGAAGAGCTTCGCGCGGCCGGTCGGGCGGGTGCAGCCGTCGCAGCAGGCGGCGGGTGCCATCTACTACGCGCAGAAGAAGCTGGGGACCGAGTACCTGTGGGGCGGGAACGGGACCGCCGATCAGGGCGGCCGGTTCGACTGCTCGGGGCTGACGCTCGCCGCGTACCGGGAGGTCGGGATCGAGCTGCCGCGGGTCGCGAACGACCAGTACAACGCCGGGCCGCATCCCAAGCGGGACGAGCTGCTGCCGGGAGACCTCGTCTTCTTCTCGGACGACCTCACCGACAGCCGCGCGATCCGGCACGTCGGGATCTATGTGGGCGGCGGCTACATGATCGACGCGCCGCGGCCGGGTGCCGTGATCCGGTTCGACCCGGTCGACACACCCGACTATTTCGGGGCGACGCGGGTGACCGAGGATGGTGCGAAGGCGGTGCCGAGCGAGAGGCCGACCGGGAACTCCGAAGTGTGACGTGGCGGGAACTCTCCGTCAGAGCCCTGCCCTGAGCTGCGGCTTCGTGTCTCTCTTCGATAACGTCTGCGTGATCATTCGGTGGAGTGCGGAACGAAGGAGTGGGGGCCGTGCGTTCCTTTTCCTGAGCCGATCGCGGATCGACGAAGACCGCGGATCTATGACCACGGGGGTGGACGAGCGGCGCACGGCACGTGTGCGCCCACTGAGCAGCAAGACGAAGGGGCCGCGGCGAGATGGCTGGACTGGCTGGACTCTCGGCACTCGGGGCCTCCGGGTCCAACCCGGACGTCGGTCTGCTCTACGACATCAACGGTCTGGCGAAGGACGCCCCCGGCTGGGTCGACAGCGCCATGGCGTTCGTCGGTGAGTACGGTCTGCTGCTCGCGCTCGTGCTGCTCACCCTGTGGTGCTGGTGGGGTGTGCGCAAGCGGGACTCGCTCGACGACGCCGCCTCGTCGGTCGCCTCCGTCGTATGGGCCCCGCTCGCGGCCGGAATCGCCGTCCTGGTGAACGTGCCGATCCGCGGTTTCGTGGAGCGGCCCAGGCCCTTCACCGACCACGAGGGCCTCGACGTCCTCGTCGCCGGCAAGTCGGACTTCTCCTTCGTCAGTGACCACGCGACGCTCGCCATGGCCATCGGCGCGGGTCTCTTCGTCGCCCACCGCAAGTTCGGGCTCATCGGTCTCGGGCTCGCGGTGCTCGAAGGGTTCTGCCGGGTCTTCATGGGCGTGCACTACCCGACCGACGTCGTCGGCGGATTCGCCCTCGGCACGGCGGTGGCACTGCTCCTGTCGCCGCTCGCGTCCGCGCTGCTCACCCCGCTGGCGCGCACCGTCGGGCGGACGAAGCGGCTGCGCTGGCTGGTGTGGTCGCCTAGCGAGGCGGCGCCGGCTCGGGAGACGGTGGAGATTCCTGAGCCGCGGGAGTCTGAAGAGCGGGATCTGGCCGCTTAGCCTTCTCTGCTTCACGTCGGCACAGGAGGACGGCGCCGCCGCCCGCGGCGGTGAGCGCCACGGCGCCGGACGCGATGGCGCGGGTGCCCGAACCGGGGTGTTCCGAGTCGTCGTCGGTGACGGCGGCGGCCGTGACGCCCACGGCGAGCGCGGCGGCGCCGATCGCGAGGACGGCGGCTGTACGGGGTATTCGGGGTATTCGGGGCTTGTTCATGGTCCCAGCGGAACCCTGTGGGCCGCTTTGGGCCAGTCGAGGGCGTGTTGGGTGGGCCGTCCGTGTCGGGTACCGCCGGAACGGCCGTGCGCCGGGTGCGGGTCCGGTGAGGGCCGGGCGCGCACGCGGCGGAGCCGCGGATCGGCACAGCCCCGCGCCCCTGACGGGGCGCTCGGATCAGGGCGCCCTCACAGCCCCTGCGGGAACGTGAAGAAGTGGTTCGGGTCGTACTGCTTCTTGACTGTCGCCAGGCGTGTGGCCGCGTCGCCGTAGTACGCCTTGCGCCAGTTCGTCAGTGTCGGGTCCGTGTAGTTCTGGTACGCCGCCCCCGACGCGTACGGCCGCATCGCCGTGTGGGCGGAATCGAGCCAGGCGCGGGCCGTGGAGCCGGACGTTCCGGCCTGCCAGGAGACTATGTACTGCGCGAGCATCCGGGAGCGCCGGTGCACGAACGCGGTGGCGGTCGGGTCGACGCGGTTGATCGCCCCGCCGAGTGCGGTCAGCGCGATGCTGCCGGCGCCCGAGGTGACGTTCTCCATCTTGGCGAACATGGCGCGGATGCCGGCCGAGGAGATCGAGCGGTCGAAGAAGTCGGAGTGGGCCGCGTACGTCTCGCGCCCGAGCGCCCCCTGCGTGCTGCGCCCCGGGGTCGTGCCCGGCAGGTGGCACTGGGCGTCCTCGGCGAACGCCGAGCAGCCCGCGTACACCTCCATCGACTCCTCGTAGGAGCGGCGCTTGAGGGAGACGTTCGACGCGGGGCCGGGGCCGCCGGGGCCGTCGGCGAGGCGGTCGACGGCGTTCTGGAGTTCGCGGTACGTGCCGAGCGAGAACGCGGCGACCGAGATGGTCGGCCGGCCTCCGACGGCGTTCGCCATGTGGCAGGACGACCAGATCTCGTCGGGCTGCGAGGGACCCCACTCCTGCCAGGCCTTCAGGACGGCGGTGGCCTTCGACCAGGGCCAGGTCATGTACGCGGAGACGGCCTGCGGGGCGGGGTGCGTGCGGAAGCGGAGCTCGGTGACCACGCCGAAGTTGCCGTTGCCCGCGCCGCGCAGGGCCCAGAACAGGTCCTTGTTCTCGCTCCTGTTCGCGACGACCTGCTTGCCGTCCGCCGTGATCAGTGTGGCCTGGGTGAGGCTGTCGCAGGTCAGGCCGTAAGCGCGGGAGACGACGCCGTGACCGCCGCCGAGGGTGAGGCCGGAGACGCCGACCGTGGGGCAGGACCCGGCCGGGATGGTGACGCCCTTCGCGGCGAGCGCGCGGTACACGTCGATGAGCTTGGCGCCCGCGCCCACCACGGCCTCGCCCCCGGAGGCCCTGATCGCGGAGAGCTTCGAGACGTCGAGGATCAGGCGGCCGTCGCCGGACGACCAGCCCGCGTACGAGTGGCCGCCGTTGCGGATCGAGACGGGTACGTGGTGCGCCCGCGCGTAGGCGAGCGTGGTGCGGATGTCGTCGGGGTGGGCGACATAGGCGACGGCGGTCGGCTTCAGGCTGTCGAAGCGGGTGTTGTAGAGCTGGCGCGCGGCCGCCCACTTGGCCTGGCCGGGGGTGACGAGCGTGCCGTCGAGGTCCTTGGCGAGCGCCTTGAGGTTCGCCGCGGCGGAGGCGCTCGCGCTGGTGGTGCGGATGGTGGCGCCGGTTGTCGCGCCGGGCGTCGCCCGCCCGCCACCGGCCCCCGCCGTGCCGGTGCTGCATGCCGTGGCCGCGCCTGCCGTGACAGTGGCCGCGCCGACTGCGATGAACGTACGCCGATCCATGGACGCCTCCCGTTGTTTCCCGGGGTACGAGACGTCTTCGGGGAGCGCGGGGTTCCACGCCGGGCGGTCGGGTCAGGGGTGGGCGGTGTGCTCCTCGGCGTCGCTTCTCGCCTTCGAGCGGGCTCTGCGGGAGGGGCCGCGCCAGCCGCAGGTGCAGCGCGCCAGGCAGAAACGGCCTTGTTCGGCCGTGGTCGTCCGGTGGGTTTCGGGGAGTTGGGACTGCTCGTGTGCCACACCTCAACGGTACGCGTGACGGGTGCAGGCAACTGTCGTTATCCGGTCGACAGAGGGGCCGCGGACGCTCGGACTGACAGAGCTTGGGGGCAGACAGGCGATGGTGCAGCACGGACGCGCAGCACGGGCGGTCGCAGCGGCCGCGGCGGTCGGAGTGATGAGCCTCACCACCGGCTGTTCGGCCGCCGCGGAGGCGGACAACGAGAGCCCGGCCGACTCCGCCGCCGCCGTCCACGACGCGGCGGACCGCCTGGTCAGGGAGGGCAGTTCCAAGGCCCGTACGTCCATGGAGATGGCGAGTGGCGGGACCCGGGTCACCATCAGGGGCGAGGGTGTCTACGACTACCGGGCGCGCGTGGGGCAGTTGAAGGTGGTGCTTCCGCAGGATCCTTCCGGCGTCGAGGAGCACCGCCCCATCACCGAACTCCTCGCGCCCGGCGCCCTGTACATGAAGAACCGGGGTGCCGGGGTGCCCGCCGACAAGTGGGTGCGGGTCGAGACGGCGTCCCTGCCGGACGGGAACCTGGTCACGGGCGGGGCCACGGATCCGCTGGCCGCGGCCGAACTGCTGCGGGGCGCGCGCAAGGTGACGTATGTGGGGGAGAGCGAGCTCGCCGGGACGCAGGTGCGGCACTACCGCGGGACCGTCGACATGGCGGCCGCCGCCCACGCCGCCTCCCCGGCCGGCCGGCAGTCCCTGACGGCCGCGGCGAAAGGGTTCGCCAAGGACCAGGTGCCGTTCGACGTGTACCTCGACGACCAGGGCCGGATCAGGAAAGTGCGGCACCGGTTCAGCTTCGTGAATACGAAGGAGACGACTGCGGTGAAGGGGAACGGGAAAGGGCAGGGCGGGAAGAGGGACGTCGTCGATGTGGCGTCCACCACTCTGCTCTATGGCTTCGGGGTTACGGCGCATATCGAACTTCCCGACACAAAGGACATTTTCGCCGGGAAGATCGCCGAGAACTAGCCGTCCGGAAATGGTCCGTCCGTGCCATGCGCGGCGTGTAGGCCGCTCCCTACTCTAGGAAGTCGGTTACGGCTACGGCTTACGGCTGGAAGAGGTGATGAGCGTGGCTCCGGTGGGCGGCACGGCGGTTCACGACCACGTCGCCCTCGCCGAGATCGAGCTGTGCGGTGAATTGATCATCGCGGCTTCGGCCGCGGATGAGGACCGGCTCAGTGCGGACCGTATCGACGAGGTGCTGAGGGTCGCCGAGGAACGGTGGCCCCGGGGCGAGGGGTTCCGGGAGTCCTGAACCCGTGAGGGGCGCGGCCGGTCGTCCGGCGCGCCCCGGCTCCGGGTCGGGTATCTCACAGGGGCAGGGCGCGCGGTGCGCGTCCCGGGCCTTTCAGGTGCGCAGCATCCGCGCGATCGCCTTCGTCGCCTCCTCGACCTTCGCGTCGATCTCCTCGCCGCCCTTGACCGCCGCGTCGGCGACGCAGTGGCGCAGGTGCTCCTCGAGGAGCTGGAGCGCGAACGACTGGAGAGCCTTCGTGGAGGCGGAGACCTGCGTGAGTATGTCGATGCAGTAGACGTCTTCGTCGACCATGCGCTGCAGGCCCCGGATCTGGCCCTCGATGCGGCGCAGGCGCTTGAGGTGCTCGGCCTTCTGGTGGTGGTACCCGTGAATGCCACGGTCGTGGTCCGTGACGGTCTCGCCGTCGTGGTCGGTCACGATCTCGGTCGCTTCCGTGGTCATCGCGTCCTCCCGTTGTATACCCCTGGTGGGTATATGATACCGAATTTCGAGTGGGTCCGACGGGTTCGCCGTACCCCGTGCTGACCACAGTGTCTGATGGGCGACACTGGTGTATTGCCGGTTAGCCGTGGCCGGATGATGCGCCTAGCATCAGCCTGACCGAATCCAAAGCACCCCGAGGACCCCACGTGCGCTTTCGTCTGACCCCCAGGGAGACGAGCTTCTACGACATGTTTGCCGCATCCGCGGACAACATCGTCACGGGCTCGAAACTCCTGATGGAACTGCTCGGGGCGGATTCCTCCGCCCGGGCCGAGATCGCGGAGCGGATGCGGGCAGCGGAACACGCCGGTGACGACGCCACCCACGCGATTTTCCACCAGCTGAACTCCTCGTTCATCACGCCCTTCGACCGCGAGGACATCTACAAGCTCGCGTCGTCCCTCGACGACATCATGGACTTCATGGAGGAGGCCGTCGACCTCGTCGTCCTCTACCAGATCGAAGAGCTTCCCAAGGGTGTGGAGCAGCAGATCGAGGTTCTGGCGCGCGCGGCCGTGCTGACGGCCGAGGCCATGCCGAACCTGCGGACCATGGACAACCTCACCGAGTACTGGATCGAGGTCAACCGGCTCGAGAACCAGGCCGACCAGATCCACCGCAAGCTGCTCGCGCATCTCTTCAATGGCAAGTACGACGCCATGGAGGTCCTGAAGCTCAAGCAGATCGTGGATGTGCTCGAAGAGGCGGCGGATGCCTTCGAGCACGTGGCGAACACGGTGGAGACCATCGCCGTCAAGGAGTCCTGAGGCCTTCTCATGGACACCTTCGCACTGATCGTGACGATTGGCGTCGCGCTCGGATTCACGTATACGAACGGCTTCCACGACTCGGCGAACGCGATCGCCACGTCGGTCTCCACGCGTGCACTGACGCCTCGGGCGGCGCTGGCGATGGCCGCGGTGATGAACCTCGCCGGCGCCTTCATGGGCAGCGGCGTCGCCAAGACGGTGAGTGAGGGGATCATCGCCACGCCCGAGGGCAGCAAGGGGATGGGCATCCTCTTCGCCGCGCTCGTCGGCGCGATCATCTGGAACCTGGTCACCTGGTACTTCGGTCTGCCGTCCTCGTCGTCGCACGCGCTGTTCGGCGGCATGGTCGGCGCGGCGCTCGCCGGCGGGACGGCCGTCTACTGGTCCGGCGTGCTCGACAAGATCGTCATCCCGATGCTCACCTCGCCGGTGATCGGTCTGATCGTCGGCTATCTCGTCATGTGCGCGATCCTCTGGCTGTTCCGGCGGTCCAACCCGCACAAGGCCAAGCGCGGTTTCCGTATCGCGCAGACGGTGTCGGCGGCCGGTATGGCGCTCGGCCACGGTCTGCAGGACGCGCAGAAGACGATGGGCATCGTGGTGATGGCCCTTGTCATCTCCGGGCACGAGACCTACAGCGACCCGATCCCGGTCTGGGTCAAGCTCGTCTGCGCCCTGATGCTGTCGCTCGGTACGTACGCGGGTGGCTGGCGCATCATGCGGACCCTCGGGCGCAAGATCATCGAGCTGGACCCGCCGCAGGGTTTCGCGGCGGAGACGACCGGTGCGTCCATCATGTTCGGCTCGGCGTTCCTGTTCCACGCGCCGATCTCGACGACGCACGTCATCACCTCGGCGATCATGGGTGTGGGTGCCACCAAGCGTGTGAAGGCGGTCCGCTGGGGCGTCGCCAAGAACATCGTCCTCGGCTGGTTCATCACGATGCCGGCTGCGGCGCTGGTCGCGGCGGGGAGCTACTGGGTCGTGAACCTGGCCTTCGGCTAGTACGCGGTCCACGTACGAAAAGAGGGCCCGCCCCCCGGGAGCCAGGGGGCGGGCCCTTTGCCTTGCGGTGGCACCGCCATGCAGCACCGCAAGGAGCAGGTGGTGTCTAGCCGAAGCGGCCCGAGATGTAGTCCTCGGTGGCCTGGACCGACGGGTTGGAGAAGATCCGCTCGGTCTCGTCGATCTCGACGAGCTTGCCGGGCTGGCCGACCGCGGACAGGTTGAAGAACGCCGTGCGGTCCGAGACGCGGGCCGCCTGCTGCATGTTGTGCGTCACGATGACGATCGTGAAGCGCTCCTTGAGCTCGCCGATCAGGTCCTCGATGGCGAGGGTCGAGATCGGGTCGAGGGCCGAGCAGGGCTCGTCCATGAGGAGCACCTGGGGCTCGACCGCGATGGCGCGGGCGATGCACAGGCGCTGCTGCTGGCCGCCGGAGAGGCCGGAGCCGGGCTTGTTGAGGCGGTCCTTGACCTCGTTCCAGAGGTTGGCGCCCTTGAGGGACTTCTCGACGACGTCGCCGAGCTCGCTCTTCTTGTACGAGCCGTTCAGGCGCAGGCCCGCCGCCACGTTGTCGAAGATCGACATGGTGGGGAACGGGTTCGGGCGCTGGAACACCATGCCGACCGTGCGGCGCACGGCGACCGGGTCGACGTGGGTGCCGTAGAGGTCCTCGTCGTCCAGGAGCACCTTGCCCTCGACGCGGCCGCCGGGGGTGACCTCGTGCATGCGGTTCAGGGTGCGCAGGAAGGTGGACTTGCCGCAGCCGGACGGGCCGATGAAGGCCGTCACGGAGCGGGGCTCCACCGTCATGGAGATGTCTTCGATCGCCTTGTGGGAGCCGTAGTAGGCGGTGAGTCCGCTTACGTCGATTCGCTTGGCCATAACTAACTCACTACTTCCGGGTCGCTGATGGTCGCGTCAGCGACCGGTCTTCGGGGCCTTCCAGCGGGCGATGCCGCGGGCCACCAGATTGAGGATCATGATGAAGGCGATGAGGACGAGAGCCGCCGCCCATGCACGGTCGTACGCCGCCGGGCTGCCGCCGCTGTTCTGGTACTGCTGGTAGATGTACAGCGGCAGCGAGGACTGGGGTCCCTGGAACGGGTCCGTGTTGATGAGCGGGTTGCCCCAGACCAGCAGCAGCACGGGCGCGGTCTCACCGGCGATACGGGCGATGGCCAGCATCACACCGGTCGTGATGCCGCCGATCGACGTCGGCAGGACGACCTTGAGGATCGTGCGCCACTTCGGTACGCCGAGCGCGAGGGAGGCCTCGCGCAGCTCGTTCGGGATGAGCTTGAGCATTTCCTCGGTGGAGCGGACGACGACCGGGATCATCAGGATGGAGAGCGCCATCGACCCGGCGAAGCCGGAGTAGCTGAAGCCGAGGATCAGGATCCAGAAGCTGAGGATGAACAGGCCCGCGACGATCGACGGGATGCCCGTCATGACGTCGACGAAGAAGGTGACCGCCTTGGCGAGCTTGCCCCGGCCGTACTCGACCAGGTAGATCGCGGTGAGCAGGCCGATCGGCACGGAGATCAGGGTGGCGAGGCCGACCTGCTCCAGGGTGCCGATGATGGCGTGGTAGATGCCGCCGCCCGGCTCGAAGTCGGTGACGACGCCCATCGAGTGCGTCAGGAAGAAGCCGTCGAGGACCTTCACGCCGCGCGAGACGGTCTCCCAGATCAGGGAGACCAGCGGGATCACGGCGAGGATGAACGCGACCCAGACGACGCTGGTCGCGACGCGGTCCTTGGCCTGGCGCTTGCCCTCGACGGCGGTGGCGATGCCGTACGTGCCGAGCACGAACAGGATGGCGGCGATCAGACCCCACTGGATCTGGCTGTCGAGTCCGGCGCCCAGGCCGATCGCGCAGCCGATCGCGATGGCGCCGGCGGCGATGGCGTACGGGGACCAGCGCGGCAGACGCGCGGCGCTGAGCGAGTTGGTGCCGGGGGCCGGCGGGGTGATGGTTGCGTTGCTCATGCGTTGGCCCCCGAGTACTCCTTGCGGCGGGCGATGATCGCGCGGGCCGCGCCGTTCACGACCAGCGTGATGATGAACAGGACCAGACCGGAGGCGATGAGCGCGTCACGGCCCTGCTCGGTGGCCTCGCTGAACTTCGCGGCGATGTTCTGCGCGAAGGTGCCGCCGCCCGGGTCGAGCAGGCTGGCGTTGATCTCGAAGCTGGGGGAGAGGACCGTCGCGACGGCCATGGTCTCGCCGAGTGCGCGGCCGAGGCCGAGCATCGAGGCGGAGATGACGCCGGAGCGGCCGAAGGGGATCACCGACATGCGGATGACTTCCCAGCGGGTGGCGCCGAGCGCGAGTGCGGCCTCCTGGTGCATCAGGGGCGCCTGCCGGAAGACCTCACGGCTGACGTTCGTGATGATCGGGAGGATCATGATCGCGAGCAGGATGCCGACGGCGAGGAGGGTGCGCGGGGCGCCGCCCTGCCACTCGAAGATGCCGGTCCAGCCGAAGTAGTCGTCGAGCCAGCTGTAGAAGCCGGTGAGGTGCGGCACCAGGAAGAGGGCGCCCCACAGGCCGTACACGATGGACGGGACGGCGGCGAGCAGGTCGATGACGTACGCGATCGCGCCGCCGATCTTCTTCGGCGCGTAGTGCGTGATGAACAGCGCGATGCCGACCGCGATCGGGACGGCGATCGCCATGGCGATGACCGAGGAGACGATCGTGCCGAACGCGAGGACCGCGATGCCGAAGACCGGCGGGGTCGCGTTGGCGTTCCACTCGAAGGTCGTGAGGAAGTTGCCGTCGTTCTTGGACAGCACCAGCGAGGCGCGGTAGGTGAGGAAGGCCGCGATGGCGGCCATGATCACCAGAAGCAGGATGCCGGAGCCGCGCGAGAGACCGAGGAAGATCCGGTCACCGGGGCGGGTGGCGCCGCGGGCCGCGCGCTTGTGCAGCGTGGGCCTGGGCGGGTCGGCGGGGGTGGGTGGAGCAGTCGTCTTCGTGGATATATCCATGGGGTTCTCCGGTCTGCGGAGCCGCGGTCGGGCGGCTCCAGGCGGCGGTGCACCGGACGGTGCGGCCCGCCCCCGGTCGGGGACGGGCCGCACACTGGGTCAGCTCAGGCTCGCGATGGTGTCGCGGACCTTGGTGTTGATCTCGGAGGGGATCGGCGCGTAACCGAGGGCCGCCAGGGAGTCCTGGCCGTCCTGGCTCGCGATGTAGGTGAGGAAGGACTTGGTGGCCTTGAAGGTGTCGGCCTTGTTGCCCTTGTCGCAGACGATCTCGTAGGTGACGAGGGTGATCGGGTAGGCGCCGTCGGCCTTCGTCGCGTAGTTCAGCTCGAGGGCGAGGTCCTTGCCGGTGCCCACGGTCTTGGCCTCGGAGATCGCCTTGGTGGCGTTCTCGACGGTGGCCTTGACCGGCGCGGAGGCGCCCGTGTCGAGGTCGACCGACTTGATGCCGTCCTTGGCGTAGGAGAGCTCGAAGTAGGAGATCGCGCCGGCGGTCTGCTTGACCTGCTGGGCGAGACCGGAGGAGCCCTGCGCCGACTGGCCGCCCTTGGCCTGCCAGGCCTTGCCGCCCGAGTACTTCCAGTCCGCCGGGGAGGCGGCCTTGAGGTACTTGGTGAAGTTGTCCGTGGTGCCGGACTCGTCCGAGCGGTGGAACGCCTGGATCTTGGTCTTGGGCAGCTTCGCCTTGGGGTTCAGCTTGGCGATGGCCGCGTCGTCCCAGGTGCTGATCTTGCCGTCGAAGATCTGGGCGAGGGTCTTGGCGTCCAGGACCAGGTTGTCGACACCCGGGACGTTGTAACCGACCGCGATCGGGCCGCCGACCATCGGGAGGTCTATGCCCTGGCCGCCGCTGCAGACCTTCTTGGAGGCGGTGACCTCTTCGGGCTTCAGCGCGGAGTCCGAGCCGGCGAAGGCGACCTGGCCCTGGGTGAACGCCGTGACACCGGCGCCCGAACCCTCGGGCTTGTAGTTGATCTGAACGTCCTTGCACTCGGCGGTGTACGCCTTGACCCAGGCCTGGATGGCGTTGGCCTGCGCGGAGGAACCGTTCGCGAGGAGCTGGCCCTTGGCGTCGTCGCACTTGATGCTGCCGGCCTTGGCCGTCGGGGCGCTGCTCGAACCGCCGTTGGCACTCGTGTCGTCCGAGCCGCACGCCGTGAGGGCCAGGGCGCCGGAGACGGCGATGGCGCCGAGGGAGAGGGCGCGGAGCCGGTTCTTGCGCTGAAGCTTCACTTTCGGATGTTCCTTCCAGGAGCCGCCGGTCGGAGATCCGGTACGGCGTGCGAAGTCTGTTCGTTCCAGGTAGGCGGTGCGGTGTTCGCCCTCGTGGGCGACTCGCACCGTGCAAGGCCGAAATTAGGCAGGACAGGTGAAGCGACCGATGGGCATGAGTGAACGGCGGGTGAACCTCGGCGGTCGGTGCGGTGAGGTAATGTGTGACACTTTGTGACGACGTGGATGCGTAGTGCGACTATGCCAGGTGGAGGGCGTTGAGCAGCGCGTCGACGAGCGTCTTGTCGCGGGGCTGGGTCAGACGGTGGCGGGCGGCGACCGGGGCGAGCCAGGCGACGCGGTCGACCTCGCGGTTCGGCGTGAACCCGCCGTTCGTCGCCTCGGCGGCCCAGTAGTCGACCCGCTTGGGCCGGCCCCTCGCGATGTAGTGGGCGGTGGGGAGGCGGGCGCCGGGAGCGCACTGGAACCCGGTCTCCTCCGCCACCTCGCGCAGCGCGCCCGCGAGGGCCTCCTCGCCGCGCTTCAGCTTGCCCTTGGGGTGAGACCAGTCGTCGTACTTGGGCCGGTGGACGAGGCAGATCTCAAGACCGTCGTCGTAGGAGGAGCGGCGCCACAGCACGCAGCCGGCCGCGCGGATCGTGTCGTCGCCGCTGCTCATGTGGTGTGGACCGTCTCCCTCAGCCAGGCCCGCTGGAAGCCAAAACGGGCCGCCTCCACCTCGTGGCGCTGGTCGGCGTGCAGGACGCCGAGCGCGTAGGCCGTCGCCGGGGCGATGCGGGGGGTGCGGGCCGCGTGGGCCGCGGCGGCCGCGGCCTCGGCGGCGTCCCGGTGCCGGTCGAGCGCGGCGGCCGCCTCGGTCTCCGCGTCGGCCGGCCCGCCGCCGGGTCCGCACGGCACGACCTCCTGGGCATAGCGGTGCAGCCGCAGCAGGAGGCGTACGTGGTGCCAGGGCGCGTCCTGGGACGGGGGCGCCGTGTCGGCGGTGAGGCCCTGGACGAGGGCCTCCGCGTTGTAGGGGTGGCCCGCCCGGTGGAGGGGGAGCGCGGTGACGGCCTCGGCGAGGCGGGACTCCGCGGTGGCGGCCAGCGCTTCGAGGTCGGCCGTGGTGGCGCGCAGCGGTACCTCGCTGGCGAGTACGGCGACGCTGTCCGCGACCGCGTGGAAACGGGACGAGCCGAGTGCCTGCAGCGCCGTCGAGTGGGCTCGGGTCCGGGCGAGGGTGAGCTGGCGCTCCAGGAGGGCGCCCGCCTTCGCCGCGCCCACGGTCAGATTCCCCGAGGCCGTGTTCTCGCCCCGCGCCAGCTGGGCCGTGCCCACCCGCCCGGCGAGAGCCGCGGGGGCCTGGGCCGGGACCGCGTGCGCGCCGGAGAGCCGGTGCAGCGCGCAGAGCAGGCGCTCCAGGCGGCCCGCGTACGCGTGTTCCTGCGCCAACGTGCCCGACAGCCACGCCAGTTCGGGGCGCAGCGCGTCGGACCACTCGGGGTCGAGGAGGGGACGGAACGTGTGGAGCGTGCCGCTGATGCGGCGGGCCGAGCGGCGCAGGGCGCGCGCCGCGTCGGCCGCCTCCTCGGCGGTTCCCCCGGGTGCGGCGCCGCCGCTCTCGCGGTGCTGCCGCAGGGAGCGCAGGAACTCCGTGGCCTGCTCGCGCAGATGGGCCGCGACGACCTCGCCCGCGGAACCCTCCGCTCCCGTTGTCTCAAGGTGTTGCTGTGCCACGCCTGCGCCTCCGGGCGTCTATGAGCATCTCCTGTACGTTCCGCAGGGGCCGGCCCTCCGCGTCCTTGGCGTGCCGGACCCAGTTCCCGTCCGGTCCCAGGTGCCAGGAGGCGGTGGTGTCGGACATCCCCGTCTCCAGGAGCCGGTTCAGGGCGCCGCGGTGAGCCGGGTCGGAGACCCGGACCAGGGCCTCGATGCGGCGGTCGAGGTTGCGGTGCATCATGTCCGCGCTGCCGAACCAGACCTCGGGCTCGCCGCCGTTGCCGAAGGCGAAGACCCGGGAGTGCTCCAGGAAGCGGCCGAGCACGGACCGTACGCGGATGTTCTCCGACAGGCCCGCGACGCCCGGCCGCACGGCGCAGATGCCGCGGACCCACACGTCGACGGGTACGCCGGCCTGCGCCGCCCGGTACATCGCGTCGATGACGGCCTCGTCGACCATCGAGTTGACCTTGAAGCGGACGTAGGCGGGGCGGCCGGCGCGGTGGTGCTGGACCTCGTTGTTGATCCTCGAAATGAGGCCGTCGCGCAGGGACTTGGGGGCGACGAGGAGGCGGCGGTACGTCTCGCGGCGCGAGTAGCCCGACAGCCGGTTGAAGAGGTCGGAGAGGTCGGCGCCGACCTGCGAGTCGGCGGTGAGCAGCCCCAGGTCCTCGTAGAGGCGGGCCGTCTTCGGGTGGTAGTTGCCCGTGCCGACGTGGCAGTAGCGGCGCAGCGTGTCGCCCTCCTGGCGCACGACGAGCGACAGCTTGCAGTGCGTCTTCAGGCCGACGAGCCCGTAGACGACATGGCAGCCGGCCTCCTCCAGCTTGCGCGCCCACTTGATGTTGGCCTGCTCGTCGAAGCGGGCCTTGATCTCGACGAGGACGAGGACCTGCTTGCCGGACTCCGCGGCGTCTATCAGCGCGTCGACGATCGGCGAGTCGCCTGAGGTCCGGTACAGCGTCTGCTTGATCGCGAGGACGTCCGGGTCCGAGGCGGCCTGCTCCAGGAACGCCTGCACGGACGTGGAGAACGAGTCGTACGGGTGGTGGAGCAGCACGTCCCGCTCGCGCAGGGCGGCGAAGATGTCGGGCGCGGACGCGGACTCGACCTCGGCCAGGTCGCGGTGGGTGCCCGCGATGAACTTGGGGTACTTCAGCTCGGGCCGGTCGAGGCTCGAGATGCCGAAGAGGCCCGTGAGGTCCAGGGGGCCCGGCAGCGGATACACCTCGGACTCGCTGATCTTCAGCTCGCGCACGAGGAGATCGAGGACGTACCGGTCGATGGTCTCCTCGACCTCGAGCCGCACCGGCGGGCCGAAGCGGCGCCGCATGAGCTCCTTCTCCAGCGCCTTGAGGAGGTTCTCGGCGTCGTCCTCCTCGACCTCCAGGTCCTCGTTCCGGGTCAGCCGGAACATGTGGTGCTCCAGGACCTCCATGCCGGGGAACAGCTCGCCCAGGTGCTTGGGCGCCGAGATGACGTCCTCGATGGGGACGTAGCGCTGCGGCGAGGCCTCGAGGAAGCGGGAGAGCAGCGGCGGCACCTTGACGCGCGCGAAGTGGCGGTGCCCGGAGACCGGGTTGCGCACGACGACGGCGAGGTTCAGGGACAGGCCGGAGATGTAGGGGAACGGGTGCGCCGGGTCCACGGCCAGTGGGGTGAGCACGGGGAAGATCTGCTGCTTGAACAGCGTGAAGAGCCGGGACTGCTCCTTGTCGGTGAGCTCCTCCCAGCGCACCACGTGGATGCCCTCGTCGGCGAGCGCGGGGGCGACGTCCTCCTGGTAGCAGGCGGCGTGCCGGGCCATGAGCTCGCGCGAGCGGTTCCAGATCAGTTCGAGGACCTCGCGGGGCTGGAGCCCCGAGGCCGAACGGGTGGCGACGCCCGTCGCGATACGGCGCTTGAGACCGGCCACCCGGACCATGAAGAACTCGTCCAGGTTGGACGCGAAGATCGCCAGGAAGTTCGCCCGCTCCAGGAGCGGGGTGTCCGGGTCCTCGGCGAGTTCGAGTACGCGTTCGTTGAACGCGAGCCAGCTGCGCTCCCGGTCGAGGAAGCGGCCCTGGGGCAGCTCGGCGCTGTAGTCCTCGTACTCGTCGGGATCGGCGTCGATGTCGGCCGCGAGCGCGGGGCGCTCGGGCTTGAAGTCACCGCCTGCGACGGTGTGCGGACGGTGCGCGGCTATGGAGCCGACGGACGGCTGCGCCTGCCGGTCGGAGGCCTGGTCCTGGGCGTTCTGCTGGCTCATGGACCCATTCTTCCGCGCCTGGACCACGATGGGCGCGTCGGAGAGCGCGGGCGTGAGGCGGAGTCTCCCGTTCGGGGAGCGCTCCGCCGGTGCCCCGGTGGGGTCGGGCGCGGCGGGCTGCATTCTGTGAGGGTGGCAAGCCCGTCTGAATGGTTGGTTACGGCGACATGACGTGCGGGGCATGGCGGGGCGTCCCGGGGGCGTCCTGGGGCGCCCCCGCGTGCCCGCGGCCGCCTACGGCCGCAGATTCCTGCGCAGGAGGGCGAACACCGCCGTCACCGTGAGGGCCGTCAGGCCGAGCAGGATGCCCGTTTCGACGAGCTGGAGCGGCCAGAAGTGGGAGGACGGCTGGAATTCACGGTAGAAGCCGGTGATGTTGTGCTGGACCAGGCAGCTCCTGTCGTCGACGCACAACGGGTCCGCGATGTGGGCGCCGCTCCCGGTGACCGCGCCCTCGTCGAGGAGGAGGCCGGTGAAGCCCCGGTAGCCCTCGCGGACATTACCGGTGACGGTGACGGGGGGCCACAGGCGCCCGCGGATTTCACCGAGCGCGGTGATCACGATGCCGGTGAGGGCGAGCGAGACGCACATCGACGTGATCACGCGCCGGGAGATGAACGCCACGAGTGCGCCGAGGGCCAGGCCGAGCAGCGGGAGCGCGACGGCGGTCGGACCGAGGGCGCCGTAGATGCCGGCGGCGGAGAACCACTGGTTGTCGGGGAGGCTGCTCGCCCCCGACGCCACCAGGCGGCGCAGCACCACGAGGATGCCGGTGCCGACGACGAGGAACGCGGCCGGGACGGCGAGCTTCGTCGCCAGCCAGCGGGCCGGGGAGACGGACTGCGTCCAGGCGAGGGCGGCCGTGCCGCGCTCCAGCTCGCGGCCGAAGAGGATCCCGCCGGCGAAGGCCGCGGCGATCGCGGGTACGAACGTGATCAGGCTCGTGGTGAGCGAGAGCAGGTAGTTGTACGTGCCCGCGCCCGGCCCCGTGGCGTTGCAACTGTTCGTGGTGCCCGCGACGCACGTGCCGGTGATGCGGATCCCCGAGGCGCCCGGTCCCCACAGCCACAGCAGCATCGCGGCGGTGATCGCGACGTACGCCACCCACAGCCACAGGGCGAGCCGGTGCACCTTCAGCACGGTCCAGGTCAGCCCGGTCGAGGGGGAGAAGGTGGCGGTGCTCATGCTGCGGTCTCCTTCTTCGGCCCATGCGTGCTCTTCGGCCGGTGCGCGCGCGGCTGGTACCGGCGCAGGACGAGGAACGCGCCGACGACGGCGAGCGCGGTCAGGGCGAGCAGGATGCCCGTCTCCGTGAGCTGGCGGGGCCAGTAGTCGGGGGAGGGGAGGTAGTGGCGGTCGAAGCCGAACACGTCGTGCCGGTCGAGGCACTTCACGTTCAGGTAGCAGCCGGGGTCGCGGACCTCGACGCCCGCCGAGTCGACCGCCTTGCTGTGCACGGGGATCGCGGGCTGCTGGTACGCGCCCTGGAACGGCCAGGAGTTGCCGCGCGCGGCGCCCACCAGGTACTGCCCGATCCCGGCGACGGCCATCGCGGGCAGGGTGCGGCGCAGCACCAGCGCGGCGACGGTCCCGAGCGCGAGGCCGAACAGAGCGTTGGCGACGGTCGTCGGGCCGACGGAGAAGTAGAAGTCGCGCGGTCCGATCCCGGCTATGAGCAGATGGCCGCGGGCTTCCCACACCACCTCGTAAAGGGCGACGACCACGGTCGTGCCGACGGCGATCAGCACGGCGGGCACCGCCAGCTTGGCCGCCAGCCAGCGGGCCGGGCTCACGGACTGGGTCCAGGCCAGCCGGACGGTCCCCCGCTCCAGTTCGCGCCCGATCAGCGGGCCCGCCGCGAACACGGCGACGGCCACCGCGGCGAGCCGGGTCAGTGACAGCGGGTTGTAGAAGAGGGAGTCGAAGGAGTGGCCGACGGCCGGGAAGGAGACGGAGCGGCCCTCCCACCCGTTCTGCTGTGCCCCTGCGTAGCCGAACCGGGCGAACGCGTCACGCGCCGCCGACGAGCCCGCACCCCACAGCCACAGCAGCAGGCCCGCGCTGATCGCGACGTAGGCGCCCCACACCCACAGTGCGGTGCGGTGCAGGCGCAGCACGGTCCGCACGAGGCCGTCGGGGCCGGGCATCCGGCGCCGGACGGGGCTCTGGGCGGGACGGTCGAGGACCGGGGTCGTGGCGCTCATGCCGTCACCGCCACGGCGGACGCGGCCGTGCCCGGGGTGATCAGGGGCGTGACGTCGGGGTTGCGCAGATGGGCGAGGATCAGCTCCTCCATGGACGGTTCCTGCGCCTCCCAGGCGCTGTCGAGCGGTCCGTCGCGGCGGATCAGGGCGGTCAGCCCGCGGCCGGCGGCGCGGGACTCGACCACGGTGTGCGGGGCGAGGCCGGCGGCCGTGCCGCGCCCGGTGACGAGGCTGTGCGCGGCCGTCAGGTCGTCGATGCCGCCGCCGAGCCGGATGCGCCCGGCACCCAGGAGCAGCAAGTGGTCGCAGGCGTCGGCCAGTTCGGCCACGATGTGCGACGACATCAGGACGGTGGTGCCGTGTTCGGCGGCGTCCGCCATCAGCGTGCCCATCAGCTCGTGGCGGGCCAGCGGGTCGAGGTCCGCCATCGGCTCGTCGAGGAGCATCAGCTGGGGGCGCTTGCCGAGCGCGAGGGCGAGCGCGACGCGGGTGCGCTGTCCGCCGGAGAGTGAGCGGACCCGGGCCGCGGGGTCGAGGTCGCCCTGCTCGACGATCCTGTCGGCGTACGCGGCGTCCCAGCGGCCCGGGTTCAGTTCGGCGCCCATGCGCAGGGTGTCCGCGATGGAGAGCTGCGGGTACAGCGGCTTGTCCTGCGAGAGGTATGCGACGCGGTCGCGGTGCACGCCGGGGGCGGCGCCGAGGACGGTGAGGTGTCCGGAGGTGGGGCGCAGGACCCCGGCGGCGATCGCGAGGAGGGTGGACTTTCCCGCTCCGTTGGGCCCGACCAGGGCGCTGATCCGCCCGGCGGGCAGGCGGAAGGAGCACTGGTCGAGCGCGGCCCGGCCATGGCGGCCGTAGCGCTTGCCGAGCCCTGTCGCCTCGATGGCGACGGCCGGGGTGGTGCTGGTGGAACTCACTGATCCCCCTTCGGGAAGTTTTCGTCGAGTACGGCGCCGAACAGGGCGGCCGCGTCCTCGCGGTCGAGGCCCGCGGCGCGGGCGCGGCGGGCCCAGTCCGCGAGTTCGGCCCGCAGCGGGGAGTCGGCCGGGGCCGCCGCGCCGAGCGTCCTGCGGACGAACGTGCCGAGACCGCGGCGGGCCTCGACCAGGCCCTCGCGCTCCAGCTCGCGGTACGCCTTGAGCACGGTGTTCGGGTTGATCGCGGTGGCTTCCACGACCTCGCGGGCCGTGGGCAGCTTGTCGCCGGGTTCCAGCAGACCGAGGCGCAGGGCCTGCTGGGTCTGCTGGACGATCTGGAGGTAGGTGGCGACGCCGCTGCGCCGGTCGATCCGGTACTCGACCACGTTCTCCAACACCACCCTTTCACTAATCAAGTAGTGAAAGGGTGGTGCAGGAGAGGGGCAGTGTCAAGTGACGACTGCCCCTCGGGTGCTGCTGAGCTGTGTTCTGCTGTTCTGCTGTTCTGCGGCCGGTGTTCTGCGACCGGCTACGACTCGGTGCGGTACATCAGGTCCGTCTCGTGCGTGACGAAGCCGAGGCGCTCGTAGACCGTGACCGCCGGCTTGTTGTCGGCGTCCACGTAGAGCATCGCCGTCGGCATGCCCGACGCCGCCAGATGCCGCAGGCCCACCGCCGTGAGCGCCTTGCCGAGGCCGCCGCCCTGGTTGCCGGGCGCGACCCCGACGACGTACACCTCGCCGAGCTGCTCCTCCGCGTGGACCTTGGTCCAGTGGAAGCCGATGACCGCGCCGTCGCCCTCCCGTACGGCGAGGAAGAAGCCGGCCGGGTCGAACCACGGCTCGGCCTTGCGGTCGTCCAGGTCGCGCTGGGTCAGCGAGCCCTGCTCGGGGTGGTGGGCGAACGCCGCCGCGTTCACCGCGAGCCAGGCCGCGTCGTCCTCGCCGGGCACGAAGGTCCGGATGACGACACCCTCGGGCAGCACCGGCTCGGCGAGCGGGGGTCCCTCGGCCAACGGGCGCCGCATCTGGCGCAGTTCACGGAACAAGGTCAGGCCGAGGACCTGCGAGAGGTGCCGTGCCGCCGCGTGGCCGCCGTGCGCCCAGACCCGCAGCCGCTTGCCGGACGCGCCGAGCAGCGCCGAGCCGAGCGCCCGCCCGTGCCCGTGCCCGCGGTGCGAGGGGTGCACGACGAGTTCGGCGGCCGGCGCCTCGATCGGGTCGGTGTCCTCCAGCTGGCCGTACCCGATCAGCTCGCGGTCGACCTTCAGGAGGAAGTGGTGCACGCCCTCCCTGGGGCCGCCGCGCAGTTGCAGCCTGCCCTGCTCCGACACCGCCTGCTGCCCGTCGGCACGGGCGGCGTCCGAGAGGATCTCCAGGACGGCTTCCGCCTGGTCCGGAGTGAGGGCGGTGAGCGTCTCGATCTGGCGGTCGGGGGCGGGGGGCACGGCATCGCTGGTCATGCACAAGAGGGTACGGCGACGGGCCCGCGCCGGGCTTGCGGCGAGTGATGGCAACCAGCCCGTAACCGGCAAACACCTGTCGTGCTACGCGCGTTGACCCTAGGCTGCCGACTTGGTCACGACACACCGCAGGCACTTCCGTCTCACAGCACCCACACAGGGGGACGTACCCATGACTCCGCTGACACCGCACAGGCCCGGGCGCCGCGCCGCATCGCGGCTACTCGCCGCGGCGGCCGGGATCGCCACCGTCGGCGCGCTCGTCGCGGCGCTGCCCGCGAACGCCACGCAGGACCGGCACCACGGGGACGAGCACCGCCGCACGGTCGACGTGCAACTGCTCTCCTTCAACGACTTCCACGGCAACCTGGAGCCGCCGGCCGGCTCCTCGGGCCAGGTCACGGAGAACCTGCCGGACGGCACGACGAGGAAGGTCGACGCCGGCGGCGTCGAGTACCTGGCGACGTCCCTGCGGACCGCCAGGAAGAGTCACCCGTACAGCGTCACCGCCGCGGCCGGCGACCTGATCGGGGCCAGCCCGCTGCTGTCGGGGCTCTTCCACGACGAGCCCACCGTCGAGGCGATGAACAAGCTCGACCTGGACGTCACGAGCGTGGGCAACCACGAGTTCGACGAGGGCGCCACGGAGCTGGCGCGCATGCAGAACGGCGGCTGCCACCCCAAGGACGGCTGTTTCGAGGACGGCAAGAAGTTCGAGGGCGCCGACTACCCCTACCTCGCCGCCAATGTGACGAACGAGAAGACCGGCAAGCCCGTCCTCGCCCCCTACTGGGTGTGGAAGCAGGGCGGCGTGAAGATCGGGTTCATCGGCGTGACCCTTGAGGGCACCCCCGACATCGTCTCCTCGGACGGCGTCAAGGGCCTGAAGTTCCACGACGAGATCGAGACCGTCAACAAGTACGCCGAGATCCTCGACAGGCAGGGCGTGAAGTCGATCGTCACGCTCATCCACGAGGGCGGCGTGCCGGCCTCCGGCTCGTACAACTACGACTGCGACTCCCCGAGCGGCGGCGCGGGCATCTCCGGCCCGATCGTCGACATCGCCAAGGGCATCTCGCCGAAGGTCGACGCGCTGGTCACCGGTCACACGCACAACGCGTACGTCTGCACGATCCCCGACCCGTCCGGCAAGCCCCGCCTGGTCACTTCGGCGTCCTCGTACGGGAAGCTCTACACGGACACGACGCTGACGTACGACCGCCGCACCAAGGACATCGTGCGTACGTCGGTGAAGTCGGCCAACCACGTGGTGAGCCGCACGCAGCCGAAGGCCGCGGACATGACCGCGCTCATCGGCCGCTGGAACAAGATGGCCGCGCCCGTCGCGGGCCGGCCCGTCGGGTACATCTCGGCGGACATCCCGGGCCGCGGCGCCGCCTCGCCGGAGGCGCCGCTCGGGGATCTGATCGCGGACGCGCAGCTCGCGCACGCCAAGACCCTCGACCCGAAGACCTCGCTGGCCCTGATGAACCCCGGCGGCGTGCGCTCCGACCTCGTGTACAAGGCGAGCGGCAGCGAGGGCGACGGCGTGGTCACCTACGGCGAGGGCTTCACCGTGCAGCCCTTCAGCAACACAGTGAACCTGGCCGACCTGACCGGCGCGCAGGTCATCGCCGCGCTCCAGCAGCAGGTCAGCGGTTCCAACGAGGCCTCGCCGAAGATCCTCCAGCCGTCGGCGGGCCTGACGTACACGCTCGACATGACGAAGACGGGCGCGGCCCGGGTCGTCGTCGACTCCATCGAGCTGAACGGCGCCGCGATCGACCCGGCGGCGACCTACCGCGTCGCGATGAACTCGTTCCTCGCGGGCGGCGGCGACGGCTTCGCGGCGCTCGGCCAGGGCAAGAACCCGCTGGTCGGCAGCGACGACCTGAAGGCGCTCAACGACTATCTGACGGCCAACTCGTCGGCCACGTCGCCGATCGCGCCCCCGAAGGCGGACCGGATCACGATCGTGAAGTGACGTATCGCACGGCCGAGTTGGGGGCCCAAAACGCCCTTTACTGTGAGTAATGCTTAGCGGTGGGATCGGGACGTGTGGTGAAATCTCACGATGCGTTCCCCCCACCGCATAGCCACGTCCACGTCCGAGTCCGCCGAACTGTCTGATG
This sequence comes from Streptomyces sp. NPDC107517, assembly GCF_055582645.1. Lineage (NCBI taxonomy): Bacteria > Bacillati > Actinomycetota > Actinomycetes > Kitasatosporales > Streptomycetaceae > Streptomyces > Streptomyces sp. NPDC107517. The sequence continues at coordinate 36,893 of NZ_JBVJPM010000004.1, forward strand.
GACGTACGGAGGAATCCGTTCCATCGGGCACTGTGCCGCACAACCCGTACGACGAGCTGGGCGCCCTCGCGGACAACCCGCTCGACGAGTTCCTCCACGAGGAGGACCCCGAGGCGGGCCCGGACGACCAGCCCTGGTCCAGGCCCAACCACCGCCGCGGCAGCCGCCGCCGCAACCGCTTCGCCGGACTCCCGCTCGCCACGAAGGCCGTCGTCGGGATCCTCGTCCTCGCCGCCTTCGTCACCCTCGCGGACCGCTGGGCCCTCCTGTACGCCGAGCACCGCGCCGCCGACCGGCTCAAGGACCAACTGCACCTGAGCGCCGCGCCCGAGGTCGACATCGAGGGCTTCCCGTTCCTGACGCAGCTCGCCGACCGGCGCCTGGACGAGGTGGAGGTGACCGTCCCCGACGTCGCCGCGAGCCGCGTCTCCCTCGCCAAGGTCTCCGCGACCGTCCGCGACGTACGCATCGACGGTGACGGCCTCACGGATGTGCGCGGTGCCCGCATCGGCGGCATGACCGGCGAGGTCCTGCTCTCCTTCGACGACCTGAACCGCGAACTCGGCGCCTCCCAGGTCACGTTCAGCGGACACGGCCGCGACCGGGTCCTCGCGCGCGGCACGCTGCCCGTCGCCGGACACGACCTGAGGGTGCGCGCCGACGCCACGATCCGGCGCATCGGTGACACCGGCATCGCCACCGACATCGGCGGCATGCGGCTCGACATCGGCGGCCTCGCCACGTACCGGCCCGGCACCCGCCCGTCCGAGGGCCTGCACCTGAGCCGCCGCTCGGTGAAGCGCCTCGCGACCGAGACCGCCAAGGCGAAGGCCCTGCTGTCCGTGCCGTCGCTCGTGCACCGGCTCGGCGTGCCCGACGCGGCGGTACGCGCGGCGCTGCGCAGCGACCGGCGCCTGAGCGAGCTCACCGGATCACCGCGCTTCGTGCACCGGCTGATGTCCCTGAACCTGGTCGACCTCGCGCTCGCGCACCCGGCGCTCCTGAAGAGGTTCGGCCTCGTCCCGGCCCTGCTCCAGGGCCTCACCCGGCTCACCCGCCCCGAACTCGCCGACCGCCTCTCCCTGACGTTCCGCCTGCCGAAACTGCCGGGCGACGGGACGGGCGACGTCCGGCTGAGCGACGTGAAGGTCGAGAAGGACGGGATCCGGGTCGGGCTCACGGGGGAGGGGCTGGGCTTCGAGCGCTAGGGGCCCCCTGGGGCGGCCCGGCCCCTAAGGCGTGTCCGGCGGGCCTTCGGGGACCTCCGGCGGAGGCGTCGGGGCGCCCGGCAGCTGCACCGTCGCGACCGTGCCGCCGCCCTCCGCGGCCCCGAGCTCGACGGTGCCGCCGAAGCTCTCCACCGTGCGGGCCACGATCGACAGGCCGAGGCCCGAGCCCGGCAGCGCCCGCGCCGTCGGCGAACGCCAGAACCGGTCGAAGACGTACGGGAGTTCGTCGGCCGGGATGCCCGGACCGTGATCGCGCACGGTCAGCCGGCCGCGCATGAGGTGGACCTCGATCGTGCCCTCGGCCGGGCTGAACTTGACCGCGTTGTCGAGGAGGTTCACGATCGCGCGCTCCAGGGCGGCGGGCTCGGCCCGCACGTACCAGGGCGCCAGCTCCGAGGTGATCGTCAGCTCTGGCCCGCGCAGCGCGGCGCGCTCCAGCGCGGTGCGGACCGTGTCGTGCAGGGCGACGACCTTGAGGGGCACGTCGCCGGCCGTCAGGCCCGTACGGGACAGCTCCTGCAAGTCCCGGATGAGAGCCGCCAGTTCGGTCATCTGCGCCTTGAGTGAGGCCATCAGCGCCTTGCGGTCGTCCGGCGGGATCGCGCGGCCCGTCTCCTCGCTGCGGGTGAGCAGCTCGATGTTGGTGCGCATCGAGGTGAGGGGCGTGCGCAGCTCGTGCCCGGCGTCGGCGATGAGCTGCTGCTGGAGTTCGCGCGACGAGGCGAGCGAGGCGGTCATGGAGTTGAAGGACGCGGACAGCCGCGCGATCTCGTCGTCTCCCTCCACGGGGATGCGCACGGTGAGGTCTTCGGTACGGGCCACGTGCTCGACGGTGTCGGTGAGTTCGTCGACGGGACGGAGTCCTGTGCGGGCGACCCACAGGCCGGCGGCGCCCGCGCCCACGACGCCGATACCGCCGATGGCCAGGAGGACCAGCGCGAGGTTGTTGAGGGTCTTGTCGGTGTCCGTCAGGGGTACGGCGACCGTGAGCGCCAGGTTCTGCACCACGCCGTGCGCACCCGGGCCGTCGGTGACTGCGGCGCGGGTCATGACGCGCAGGGGCTTGCCGTCGCTGTCGACGCCGTTGCGGAAGTAGAGGTGGTTGGTGTCGCCGCGCTTGGCGACCGCCCGATCGCCGGCTGTGGCCTCGACCAGGCCGACCGAGTTCGCGGCGACGCAGACGGTGCCGTCGCTGTTGACGACCTGGACGTAGAACACCTGAGGGCGCCCGAAGCCGTTGTCCGTGGAGGGTGTCCGGGTGCAGTTGGCCAGCAGATCGGCGTACTGACCCGGCGTGACCCCGCCGGGGATGGCCCCGCGCAGATCGTCGTCGACCTTGTTGTACAGCTGCTTCTCCACGATGAACCAGCACGTCACCGATACGGCGGCCACGGCGAACGCGACGGCGACGGCGGTCAGGAGCGAAAGCCGGGACCTGAGGGGCAGCCCCCGGAAGTAGCGGACGACCCGGTTCATTCGCTCCCGCCCGAGCGCAGCACGTACCCCACACCCCGCACCGTGTGAACGAGCCGCGGCTCGCCGCCCGCCTCCGTCTTCCGGCGCAGGTACATCACGTACACGTCCAGGGAGTTGGAGCTCGGCTCGAAGTCGAAGCCCCAGACCGCCTTGAGGATCTGTTCGCGGGTGAGGACCTGGCGCGGGTGGGCCAGGAACATCTCCAGGAGCGTGAACTCCGTGCGGGTCAGCTCGACGGTGCGCGCGCCGCGGGTGACCTCGCGGGTCGTGAGATCCATGCGCAGGTCGGCGAAGGACAGGACGTCACCGGCGTCGTCCGCCGGGCTCGCCGCAGAGGCGTAGGCGCTGCGCCGCAGCAGCGCCCGTACCCGCGCGAACAGCTCGTCCAGTTCGAACGGCTTGACCAGGTAGTCGTCGGCGCCCGCGTCGAGCCCGGTCACGCGGTCGCCGACGGTGTCGCGTGCGGTGAGCATCAGGATCGGCGTCCTGGACCCGCCGGCCCGCAGCCGCCGGGCGGCCGTGAGTCCGTCCATGCGCGGCATCTGGATGTCGAGGACGACGAGGTCGGGCTGGTACGCGGCCGCCTTGTCGAGCGCGTCCGCACCGTCGACCGCGACCTCCGTGCCGTACCCCTCGAAGGCGAGGCTGCGCCGCAGTGCCTCGCGGACGGCGGGTTCGTCGTCGACGATGAGAATGCGCTGGGGTTCACGGTCGCCTTCGGCGGGACTCATGGGCGGGCTTCCTCGGGGGTGCGGACGGTGGTGGGGGCCGGTATCAGCCTCGCACGGTGGCGCTGCGGGTGCGTGCGGCGCGGCGGCGCGCGGGCGGGGTCAGCTGCCGGAGGTGCCCCCGCTGCGCAGCGAGTCGAGGTCGGCCTTGACCGTGTTGACGGGGATGGCGAAGCCGAGACCGACGCTGCCCGCGCCGGACGAGCCGGAGCCGCTGTCCGAACTGGCCGAGTACATCGCGGAGTTGATGCCGATGATGTTGCCGTTCATGTCGATGAGGGCGCCGCCGGAGTTGCCGGGGTTGAGGGAGGCGTCGGTCTGGAGGGCCTTGTACGTCGTCTTGGACGAGCCGGTGTCGCCGTTGAACTGCTGCCCGCCGAACTCGAACGGCCACTGGCCGTCGCTGCCGCCCTGTTGCTGCTGCTGTTCCTCGTCCGTGGAGACGGTGACGTCGCGGTCGAGGGCGGAGACGATGCCGCTGGTGACGGTGCCGGTCAGGCCCTCGGGGGAGCCGATGGCGACGACCTCGTCGCCGACCTTCACGTTGTCGGAGTCGCCGAGGGACGCGGTCGTGAGGCCGGACGCGTTCTTCAGCTTGATGAGGGCGAGGTCCTTCTTGGCGTCGGTGCCGACGACGTCGGCGGTGTACGTCTTGCCGTCGTTAGTCCGCACCTTGACCGTCGAGGCGCCCGAGACGACGTGGTTGTTGGTGACGATCTCGCCGTCGCTCGTGATGACGACGCCGGAGCCGGTCGAACTGCCCGCGTTCGAGGTCGCGCTGATCTCCACGATGGCGGGGCTGACGGCCTCGGCGACGCCGGCGACGGTGCCCTTCTTGCTGGTCGGCACGACGCTCGCGCCGGCGCTGGTGGACGTGGAGTCCTTGCCGGTCAGCTCCTGGAAGGCGTACGCGGTGCCGCCGCCCACGGCCGCGGCGGCGATGGCGACCGCGGCGAGAAGTCCGAGCGGGCCCTTGACCCGCCGCCGGCGTGCGGGCGGCGCGGGGGAGCCCTCCGGGACCGGAGCGGGCCACATCGCCGAACCCGGGGCGGCGTTCACCGGCTGCGGCGGGTCGTACGCGGGCGGGGGCGGAAAGGCGCCGCCCGCCTCGGGGGTCCCCGGATACGAGGACTGCGAGTGCTGCTGCTGGCCCTGGGGGTACTCGCCGCTTCGGCGGAAGCTCTCGGTCATGGCAGTAAGCCTGAGCCGCGTTCATGAGAGCCACCTGAGCGTGCCCTGAGAGTCCCGCGAGAACCCTGTTTGCCCGAAATAAAGGTGCCCCGGGAAACGGCGGGTTGACGGGGGGTGAGATACGGGAGGGCGCCGGAACAACTCTCACCTGCCTGCTGTGAAGGCCGTGTGTTCAGGGGGCCGTGGGATCTACGATCCGTGCGCCGGAGGGGGGTCTGCGGCGGTGTCCGGGGCTGAGCCCGATTCTTCGTGTGCTCTGTGTCCGGTACCGGCCGTGGTGTGCGTCGTAACGCCCCTTCTCGGGCCCTGAAGCCACTCTTCACACCAGGAGCCCTGAGTGATACCTGCCCTGCGCGACCGCTGGAGACGCCCCGCCACGGCGTTGTCCACGGCCGCTCTCGCGCTGGCGCTGAGCTGCGCCGGCGCCCTCGTGGCGCACCCTGCCACCGCGGCCGACGATCCGCCCGTACTGCCCGACGCGAGCGTCGCCCGTACCGCGAATCCGGCCCCCTCCGCCTCCGACGCCGAACTGCGCAAGCGGGTCGTCGAGGCCGCGAAGACCCAGGCGACGCCCCAGGCGAAGCCCAAGAAGACGCCGTTCATCATCGGCGGCACCGAGACGGCGATCTCCTCCGCGCCGTGGATGGTCCAGCTCTCCTACTACGACGCCGCGTCCGGCGACGGCTACTTCTGCGGCGGCACCCTCGTCGCGCCGAACAAGGTCCTCACCGCGGCGCACTGCGTCGCCGGTCTCGACTGGGTGAACAACGGCGCGGTCGTGGCCGGCACCGCCGGCCTGCTCGACAGCGCCCAGGGCACCGTCGCGGGCGTCTGGCGCCAGTGGAACCACCCGCGCTACAACGCCGACACCATCCAGAACGACATCGCGGTGCTCACCCTGGACCGTCCGCTCGAGGACCAGTGGTCGAAGGTGGTCCAGAGCAACGACACCGCCTCCTACAAGGCGGGCACCTCCGCCACCGTCTACGGCTGGGGTCTGACCTCCGGCGCCGAGGACGCCGACCTGTCGGCGACCCTGCGCAAGGCGACCCTGCCGATGGTCTCCGACTCCACCTGCAACAGCGCGATGCAGTCGGTCCTCGGCGAGGACGACTTCATCGAGGGCTCGATGTTCTGCGCGGGCACCCCGGCGACGGGCGCCGACGAGGGCACCAAGAGCCCTTGCAGCGGTGACTCCGGCGGCCCGGTGGTCGTCGGCGGCCGCGTCGTCGGCATCGTCTCGTGGGGCGTCTCCGGCTGCACCGCGAAGGGCGCCTACCCCGTCTTCACCAAGGTCTCCTCGTACGTCTGGGCGGCCCAGCCGCGCATCGACGACACGGACCTGAGCTTCGACGGCCGGGCCGACCTGCTGGCGCGCACCCCCTCCGGGGGCCTGTTCGAGCAGGACAGCAAGGGCACATCGCTCGCCACGCGCGCCTACCAGAGCGCCGGCTGGCAGACCGCGAGCTGGGCCCTCCAGGCCGACCTGGACCGGGACTTCTTCCAGGACCTGATCATCCGCGACAGCACCGACGGCAAGCTGTACCGCAGCTACTACAACCACGCGTCGGACGCCTTCGAGTGGATGCAGATCACCTCGGTGTGGGGCGGCTACAAGTCGTACGCCATCCCCGGCGACATGACCGGTGACTCCCGCCCCGACCTGGTCGCGGTGGACGCCGACGGCTCGACGTACCTCTACCCGGGCAAGGGCAACGGCGAGTTCTACGGCAAGGTCAAGGTCGTCGACAAGGCCTGGAAGGGCGTCAAGATCTTCGGCCACGGAGACCTGACCGGCGACGGCAAGGCGGACCTCCTGGTCCGCAACAGCTCCGGCGTCCTGTACCTCTACCGGGGCACGCAGGTCGAGCACACCCCGTTCGCCACGCGCATCCAGGCGCGTACGGGCTGGAACTTCACCTCGTACGTGACGAGCGGCGACGTGACCGGCGACGGCATCGCCGACGTCATGGCCCGCGACTCGGGCGGCACGCTCTGGCTCTACCCGGGCACCAACAAGGCGTCCGCGGACGTCTTCGGCGCGCGCAAGAGCCTCGGCACCGGCTTCAACCAGTACAACCTGATGTTCTGAGCACGTGTTCTGAGTGACTCGCAGCAAGCGCGCGTCGGTCCCGCTGTCCGGGGGCCGGCGCGCGTTCGTGTGCGGTCAGGGGCAGCCGCAGGACTGGCGGACGACCAGCCGTGAGGGGAACACCTTCAGGCGCTCACGACGGGACCCGGCGACGCGCAGCGAGTCGTCGAGGACGAGGTCGACGGCGGACCGCGCCATCGCCGAGCGGTCCGATGCGACCGTCGTCAGCGGCGGATCCGTCAGACCCGCCTCCTTCACGTCGTCGAACCCGGCGACGGCCAGCTCGCGCGGCACGTCTATCCGCAGCTCGCGCGCGGCCCGCAGGATGCCGAAGGCCTGGTCGTCCGTGGAGCAGAAGATCGCCGGCGGCCGCCGGGGCCCGGCGAGCAGCTCGAGCCCGATCTTGTACGCGTCGTAGCGGTTGTACGGCGCCTCGAAGAGCCGGCCCTCGGTGGAGAGTCCCGCCTCGTGCATGGCCCGGCGCCAGCCCTCGACGTGGTCGGAGACCGGGTCGCCGACTGACGGCGTCTCGGCGGTGCCGCCGAGACAGGCGACGTACGGGTGGCCGTGCTCCAGGAGATGGCGGGTGGCGAGCTGGGCGCCGCCGATGTCGTCGATCACGACCGCGACGTCGTCGATCGCCTCGGGCCGCTCGTGCAGCAGGACCACGCGCGCGTCCCAGGCCTCGATCTCGGCCGCGGCCAGATCGTTCAGGCCGTGGCTGACGAGGATGAGGCCGGACACCCGCATGCCGAGGAAGGCCCGCAGATAGTGGACCTCGCGCTCCTCGACGTAGTCGGAGTTGCCGACGAGGACCATCTTTCCGCGCTCGGACGCCGCCTGTTCGACGGCGTGCGCCATCTCCGCGAAGAACGGCTGGCGCGCGTCCGGCACGATCATGCCTATGAGGTCGGTCCGCCGCGACGCCATGGCCTGGGCGACCCGGTCGGGCCGGTACCCCAGCTCCTTGATCGCGGCGAGTACACGCTCGCGCGTGGCCGGGGCAACCGGCCTAGGTCCGTTGTTGATGACGTAGCTCACGACCGCGGTCGAAGTACCCGCCAGTCGCGCCACATCATCCCGAGTCACCTTGGCCACGCGCGGAGTCTACGCGGATGGACCTACCGCTGGGCAGGGCGTCCGGCGGTGGCCTGGTGAGCACCCGCCCGGGGCTGATCGACCGGCTCCCGCACGCCACGGGAATCGGCCCCGGAGTCCGTGTCGCCGGGCTCTTCGGCGTGCGCCGCGTGCTCTGCGGTGTCCGGCTTCGGAGCCGCCGCCTTGGCCTTCGCCGCGTCCGCCGCCCGCTCGACCTTCTCCGGGGTCACGAAGCGGTAGCCGACGTTGCGCACGGTGCCGATCAGTGACTCGTGCTCGGGCCCGAGCTTCGCGCGCAGGCGCCGCACATGGACGTCGACGGTGCGGGTCCCGCCGAAGTAGTCGTAGCCCCACACCTCCTGGAGCAGCTGGGCGCGGGTGAAAACACGGCCCGGGTGCTGCGCGAGGTACTTGAGGAGCTCGAACTCCTTGAAGGTCAGGTCGAGGACCCGCCCCTTCAGCTTCGCGCTGTAGGTGGCCTCGTCGACCGACAGATCGCCGTTGCGGATCTCCATCGGGGAGTCGTCGGCGACGATCTGCTGGCGGCCCATCGCGAGCCGCAGCCGCGCCTCGACCTCGGCGGGTCCCGCCGTGTCGAGGAGTACGTCGTCGATGCCCCAGTCGGCGGTGACCGCCGCGAGGCCGCCCTCCGTCACGACCAGGACCAGCGGACACCCGGGCCCGGTGGAGCGGAGAAGCTGGCACAGGCTGCGTACCTGCGGGAGGTCGCGGCGCCCGTCGATGAGGATGACGTCGGCACCGGGGGTGTCGACGAGAGCGGGGCCCTCGGCGGGGGCGACCCGCACGTTGTGCAGCAGCAGGCCGAGAGCGGGGAGCACCTCCGTCGACGGCTGAAGGGCATTGGTCAGGAGCAGCAATGAACTCATCGCGCCCCACCTGCCTGGGTCGTCCTGCGGTCGTGCACGTTTCGCTCGCCCATAACGTCTGGTTCCTCCTCGGTCCCTGCGAGGACGTTTACGGCACTGCTTCGTACTGCTTGTACGTACCGCGTGTACGTACTGCTTGCACTTCTGTACTGCTTTGCACTGCTTCGGGCCCCGCGCCCTGGGGCCCTGCGCGCCGTGCGGTCCGCGTTCGTATACAACGCGGTCCGAAAGCACAAAAGGACCCGGGGGCTTCGCTGCCCGGATCCTCTGCCTAGGAGAATAGCCCACATGAGTTCCGGTCCGGCAGGTCAAGACGCACGATCTTCTGTGCAGCCGATCACTGCGCGCTCACGGCGCGTGATGCTGCGCACGCGGGACGGTGTGCCGATCGAGGCCGCCTACGACCCCGGGCCGGGGCCCGCCGGGGGCCCGGTGATCGTGGTCGCGCACGGGTTCACGGGCGATCTGGAACGGCCGCATGTCCGGCGTGCGGCGGGGGTGTTCGCGCAGCGTGCCGCCGTGGTCACGTTCTCGTTCCGGGGGCACGGGCGGTCGGGCGGGCGGTCCACCGTCGGCGACCGGGAGGTGCTCGACCTGGTGGCCGCCGTGGAGTGGGCGAGGTCACTCGGGCATGAACAGGTGGTGACGGTCGGATTCTCGATGGGCGGGTCCGTCGTCCTGCGGCACGCCGCGTTGCACAGGGGGCGCACGGAAGCGTGGTCCGACGCCGTCGTCGCGGTCAGTGCCCCGGCCCGCTGGTACTACCGGGGGACCGCGCCGATGCGGCGCCTGCACTGGCTGGTGACGCGGCCCGCCGGGCGGATCGTGGGCCGTATCGGGCTCCGCACCCGCATTCACCCACACGAGTGGGACCCGGTGCCGCTCTCGCCGGTCGAGTCCGTGCCGCTGATCGCGCCGACGCCGCTCCTGATCGTGCACGGCGACCGGGATCCGTACTTCCCCCTCGATCACCCGCGCATGCTGGCCTCGGCCGCGCCCGGCGGGGCCGAGCTGTGGCTGGAACCGGGCATGGGCCACGCCGAGCACGCGACGGACAACGGGCTCCTCGCGCGGATCGGTGGCTGGGCCACGGCATCATGGACGACGGCAACCGCCGAATAGACCGTATGGACAGACCGCATGGGAGGAACGCCGCACATGGCCAACGGAACCATCCGCTACTGGGCCGCGGCCAAGGCGGCCGCCGGTGTCGCCGAGGAGCCGTACGAGGCCGAGACGCTGGCCGACGCGCTGGAGGGCGTGCGTACGCGACACCCCGGTGACCTGGTGCGCGTCCTGCAGCGTTCCTCGTTCCTCATCGACGGTGACCCCGTCGGCAAGCGCGGGCATGAGACGGTACGGCTTGCCGAGGGCGGCACGGTCGAGGTGCTCCCGCCGTTCGCAGGAGGGTGACCGCGATGAGTGACGAGCCGTACGAAGACGAGTACGGGCGGCAGCAGCCGCCTCAGCAGACCCAGCACTGGCAGGGCCGGACCTGGGACACCCAGGCCCAGTCGACGTATCAGCCGCCCCAGGGGTTCGAGCCCGGACAGCCCGCGTACGGGCAGGCCGAGTACGGCCAGGCCGCGTACGGGCAGGCCGAGTGCGGGCAGGGTCCGGTGAGCCAGACCGGCGGTGAGCAGCACGCTTACGGCGACCAGCAGGCGTACGGCGGTGAGCAGCACGCCTACGGCGGTGACCAGCAGGCTTACCGCGGTGACCAGCAGGCTTACGGCTACGGGCCGGTGCCGTACGGGCAGGGGCCCGCGGTTCAGACGCCCGGTGGCCCCACTCCGCCGCCCGCGCATGCCGCGTACGGCCAGGCGCCCGGGGCCCCCGGGGCCGATCAGCAGACGCAGGTCTTCGGGACGGTGGCGGCGGCCCAGCCGCTGCCCGTGGCCGAGCCGGAGGCCGCCGGTTACGGGCCCGCCACCGTCACCGGCAACGCCCGCGTCACCGACGCGCAGCGCGCCCGTGCCGAGGGACGGTCGCCGATCATAGAGCCGGGGATGCAGCCCGCCGCGCTGACCGCGCTGCTCGGGCTGCTGCTCGCGGGCGGCGCCGCGGTGGGCCAGTACGCGCTGCTCGTGCCGCTCGTGCTGCTCCAGGCCGTCACGGCCGCCGGCTGGTTCCGGCTCAACGGCATGTGGCCCGCCCGGCAGGGCATCGCGCTCGCCTTCGCGGGCGGCCTCGCCGCCGACGCGGCGCTGCTCGTCACCGGCCGGGAGAACGCGCCCGCCGCGATCCTCGGCACCCTCGGTGTCTGGGTCCTGCTCACCCTCGTCCTCCAGCTCCGCAGCCACGCGGCACCGGACGAGCGCATGTACGGCCTGATGGCGACGGTCGCCTCCGCGGCGCTCACCATCGTCGCGACCGGGCACCTCGCGGCCGACCCGGACGCCGTGACCGTCGGCGCCGTGGCCGTCGCCGTCGCCGTCCTCGCGCGGGCGCTCCCGCTGCCGACGCCCGCCTCCGTGGCCGTCGCGCTGCTCGCCGCCGCGGGCGCAGGCATCGCCGCCGGCGGCATGACGGACATGGGATCCAAGGGCGCGCTCCTCGGCCTCGGCGCCGGTGTCTGCGCGCTGATCGGCCACCGCGTCGCGAGTTACGACTATCCGTCCCGCTTCGTGCACATGACGGCGGGCGTGGCCCTGCCGCTGGCCGCCGCGGCCCCGGCCGTCTACCTGCTCGGGCGGGTCGTGGGCTGAGCGTCCGGCGGGCGTACGGCCTGTCACAGCTGATCGACAAGAATCGGGCCGGGCCCCCTTCGCGGGGGTCCGGCCCGTACTCTCGCGATCAGGAACTGTCGTCCAGGTGGGGGGAAACACCGGGCCATGCGTGCTCTGCGGATACTTCTGATCGTCGTCGTGATCCTGGGCGGCCTGTTCGTCATCGCGGACCGGGTCGCGGTGCACTACGCGGAGGGCGAGGCGGCCGACCGCGTGCGCACCAGCGAGGGCCTCGCCGGCACGCCCGATGTGTCCATCAACGGCTTCCCGTTCCTGACCCAGGCCGCGAGCGGCACCCTGGACGACGTGGAGATCGGCATCAAGGACTACGACGCGAAGAGCGGCGGCGAGTCGATCCGGATCGCCGATCTGAACGCCGAGATGCGCGGCGTTCGGTTCAACAGCAGCTTCAGCTCCGCCACCGCCGACTCGGCCACCGGCACCGCCCGCATCACCTACGCCGAGTTGCTCAGGGCGGTCAGGAAGCAGGACGCCGCCCAGGTCGCCCCCGGCGTGACGGCCCAGATCGAGGGCCTCTCCTACGGCGGCGGCGACAAGGTCAAGGTCACGATCACCGTGCACACGCCGGTGGGCACCCTGCACCCCACCGTCCTCAGCTCGGTCAAGGTCACCGACGGCAAGGTCTCGGCGCGTGCCGACAGCCTGCCCAAGGCGGGCGCGCTGGACCTGGCCGAGGGCCGGATCCGCGCCGTCACCGACTTCCAGCAGGCGATCGACGACCTGCCGGCCGGGATCGAGCTGGACCGGGTCGAGGCGGTCAAGGACGGCGTCGAGATCTCGGTGAAGGGTTCGGATCTCGACCTCGTCGGGTAGCCACCCGGAAACGGCGCGTCCGCACTGCGAGACGACGCTGTCCGCACAGCAGCGATCGGCGTAGCCACAGCGGCCCCGGAGCCCGGGACGAGCGGCTCCGGGGCCGCACCCATCTCGTATCGTGGACGATCGCGTCTCAGGATGCGACACGCCGGTGACACGGCCGCCCGTGCGTACCTACGATCGGTGGCATGAAGCGACAGGCGGATCTCACGAAGCGGCGGGCAGTAGACCTGTGCCGCGTCGCCGCCATGCTCTGTCGCACCGCCTGAGCGGGACGGCAACTCCCGCTTCCCCAGGCCCCTTTGAGGCCTCCCCTCGCGCGCGCCGAATGCCGTCCCTGTCCGCATGCAGGGATCGTGCCCGCACCGCACCCGCACTCCCGCACCCCGCCGCAACTGCCCCGGAGGAGAAAACATGAGCCGCAGCGACGTCCTGGTAGACGCCGACTGGGTCGAGGCGAACCTCGACAACCCGAAGGTCGTCATCGTCGAGGTCGACGAGGACGCTTCGGCGTACGACAAGAACCACATCAAGAACGCCATCAAGGTCGACTGGCAGCAGGACCTCCAGGACCCGGTCCGCCGTGACTTCATCGACCAGGCCGGCTTCGAGAAGCTTCTGTCCGCGCGCGGCATCGCCAACGACGACACGGTCGTCCTCTACGGCGGCAACAACAACTGGTTCGCGTCCTACGCCTACTGGTACTTCAAGCTCTACGGCCACGACGGCGTCAAGCTGCTCGACGGCGGCCGCAAGAAGTGGGAGCTCGACTCGCGCGACCTCGTCGCCGAGATCGTCCAGCGCCCCGCCACCGAGTACAAGGCCAAGGCCCAGGACACCTCGATCCGCGCCTTCCGTGACGACGTCGTCGCCGCGATCGGCAGCCTGAACCTCGTCGACGTGCGCTCGCCCGACGAGTTCTCCGGCAAGCTCCTCGCCCCGGCGCACCTCCCGCAGGAGCAGTCGCAGCGTCCGGGCCACGTCCCGTCCGCGCGCAACATCCCGTGGTCGAAGAACGCCAACGACGACGGCACGTTCAAGTCGGACGACGAGCTCAAGGCCCTCTACGAGGACGAGCAGGTCGACCTGGCCAAGGACACCATCGCGTACTGCCGCATCGGTGAGCGCTCGGCCCTGACGTGGTTCGTCCTGCACGAGCTGCTCGGCCAGGCCAACGTCAAGAACTACGACGGCTCGTGGACCGAGTACGGCTCGCTCGTCGGTGTGCCGATCGAGCTCGGCGCCAACAAGTAACCCTGCCCGCCCCCCTGACAGACCTGACCGACCTTTTTGGAGAAGCACATGTGTGGAGCGAAGGCCGGCGGCCCCGACGCCTCGACGATCAAGCCCGGTGAGACCACCATCCAGGGCCAGGTGACCCGCGACGGCGAGCCCGTCACCGGTTACGTGCGCCTGCTGGACTCGACCGGCGAGTTCACGGCCGAGGTTCCCACCTCGGCGACGGGACAGTTCCGTTTCTACGCGGCCGAGGGCACGTGGACGCTGCGCGCCCTGGTCCCCGGCGGCTCGGCGGACCGTACGGTCGTCGCCCAGACCGGTGGTCTCTCCGAGGTCGCCATCGCCGTCTGACACGGCTCGCCGTGTGACGGCGGCGCAGATACGGCCGAGGGGCCGCACCTCCGGGGGTTGGACGCCTACGGAATCGGGGTGCGGTCCCTCGGCTTTGTGCAGGGACCCTGGTGCCAGGCATGTACACGGCCGTATTCTGCTGATTTCTTGACAGCCGTGACCTGACCCGACTTTCTTGTCCGGAAGGCGTGTCCAGGTCGTGGACGCAGGAAATCGGGGGAAGAGCCATGGGCTCTGCGGAGGGCTACCAGGTCGGGCACAAGGGGATGTCGGGCCAGGCCGGCGAACTCGATGGCGCGGGCCGCGACGTCGGCAGGATCGGCAAGGCGATCGCCTCGACGATGTGCTACTCGCAGGACGTGCTCGCAGGCTCCGACACCGCTCCCGCGTTCAACACGTTCGCGGCCGCCTGGGAGGCCGAGACCAAGGTCCTCGAAGCGGCCCTGCACGAACTCGCCGACAAGGTCCGCCTGTCCAGCCGCGCCTACTCCGGCTCCGACATCGGCGTACGCGACGGAGCGAAGTCCGTGTCCGTGGGCTCCGCGGCCGGGGAGCGCGTCAGTACGATGCCGACGTACGCCGAGCGCCCGTCCGCGCTGTCCGGCTACTGACGGGGCCTGCGACCGTGTCGGAATCCACGAACGACCGCAGGCAGAAGCTCAACGGCCTGCGCGACAGGATCTCTTCGGCCGGCAGCAAGAACGACCTGATCGACGCGATCGACGACGCCCTCGGCGTCTCGGGGCCGGTGGGCGACCCGAAGGTGATCGAAGCGCTGGGCAAGCGCTACACCGGCCAGACCGACGCCGTGAGCGACCGGATCGACAAGATCGCCCGCAAGGGCCTGCCGCAGGCAGCCTGGTGATCATCGGGCAGGAGGACGGCAAGCTGCAGGTCTACAACCCGTGGGGCACCACGTCCTGGATCAGCGAGGACGATTTCATCAACGGTGATCTCGAGTCCGCCGTCGACAACCGTTACTCCAAAGCCCACCAGCCGCGCACCGCGCACCGACGACGAGGTGCTCGCCGCCACCGACGTCCCGACGCTGCTGCGCCACGGCCTGGCCCGTGACACCTTCCGCACCGCGCTCTTCGGCGACGGCGCGATCGCCGCCGCCGTCACCCTCGACCGGCTCGGCGTGCTGCCGCGCTCGGTGACGTACGTGGCGAAGATCGTCCGGGCCCGCGGCCTCGCGTACGCGGCCGCGCTGCCCGAGCCGCTGCCGTCCGGTGAGGCGTCCGCCTGCCTGAGGGACTGGCTGGAGACGGCGGCGCAGGTGGCCGGGGCACCGGGTGACGAGACGCGCGCGGCGCGGTGGCTGGAGACGGTCGCGGAGATCGTCTCGATGCGCCGCGCCGGCCGGGGCGAGGGGTCTCAGGCCTCCTAGGGGCCGGGGGTCCCAGGCGCCCTAGTGGTCTTCGGGCCGCCTCTTGCCGTCCAGCTCGTCCCACCACTCGTCGGACTTCGCGTCCCCGGAAGGGTCGTCCCACCAGCGGTCGTCGGGGCCGCGGCGGTTGGCGACGATCGCGGCGACGGGCGGGATCACCATCGCCACGATGCACATCGCCACGGCGGCGGGCACGGACCAGAGGCGCACGACGGCCCAGGCCAGGACGAACAGGCCGATGCAGAAGCCCATCATGGCGAAGTACAGATGACGACGCCGCGAGTACATGCTCCCAGCGTAGGTCCGCTCCGCGTCAATAGACGAGCGCCTGCGTCCCGTCCGTCATCGCCTCCTGCACGAAGACCTGCGCGCCGGCGATCCGGACGCCCTCGATGACGTCCTTCTCCGTGATCTCGCGGCGGGCCGCGCACTGCGTGCACAGCGTGATCCGCCCGGCCGCCAGGACCGAGTCGATCAGGTCGGGCAGCGGCGCGGCGTGCGGCAGCTCGAACTCGGCGGCGCGGCCCGGCAGCGCGAACCACGACGACTCGCCGGTCAGCCAGAGCGAGACCTCCACCCCGCTGGCCACGGCCACCGCCGCCACGGTGAAGGCCTGCGAGCAGCGTTCGGGGGCATCGGCCCCCGCGGTCACCTTGATCACGAGCTTGGTCGCCATGGCTGAATCGTAATCAACTCCTGTACAACCAGGGATGTTGCCCGTGGGTCTCCTGTGCGCGCGGATACGGAATCCGCGCTTCGAGTTCCGTGGGGGGACCCGTTGGATGACGAACGAATACCGCAAGGGGCGCCGGAGCCGTCCGTGCCCGCGGTGCCGGAGAGACCGCGGCGCCGCGGCCGCACCACCCTGCTGATCGCCTGCGCCGCCCTGCTCGGCGCTGTCGCGGGCGTGTGCACCGGCTACGTCGTACAGGCGGACCGGGAGCCGACGGCGCTGCCGCCGCTGTCCCTGGCGGTGGTCGGGCAGGCGAAGGGCGAGGGGCCCAAGGCGGCGCCCCGGGCCCAGGACGGCGATCTGCGCAAGCTCCTCGCGCCCAGGCCCGCCGGAACGCAGAAGTCGGACGCGCGGCAGGGCTGGCTGAACCAGTACGACTTCGCGAACGGCTTCAAAGATCCGCGCTGGATGTTCGGGCAGCTCGCCGAAGGCGGCTTCCGCCGGGCCACGATCGAGGCCTGGCGGCGCGGTCAGTCCACGACGGAGGTCCAGCTCATCCAGTTCCGGGACGACACCGATTCCGGCTCGCGCAAGTTCCTGGACGGCCAGCAGAGCTACATGGGTGAGAGCGACTGGGCGGGCAACGAGGGGGTGCCGCTCACCGGCAGCGGCAACGGGCGCGTCTACGTCTACGACAAGCCGCACACCGAGGCCGGCTACCTCCCGGTGTACCAGGCCAGGGCGCTCGCGGCCCGTGGCGACATCGTCATGGACATCCGGCTGTACGACACCAGGCCGATCCCCGAGAAGACCGTGATGTCTCTCGCGAAGCGCCAGTTGGAGCGACTGTGAGCGACCTGGACACACAGCTTCCGGAACCCGGGCCCACCCCGGATCCCACCCCGGTCGCCACGGATCCCGCTCCCGTCGCGGGGAGTGCGGTCCGCCGCTGGCCCGTCGTGGCCGTGGCCTGCGCCGTCGTGCTCGCCGTCGGGGCCGGCACCGGCCTCACCGTCATGAAGGTCAACGCCGCCGACCGCTCGGCGCCCACCAAGGTGTGGGCGAAGCCGAAGGAGCAGAAGCAGGCGAAGCCCGGCCAGGCCAAGGCCCAGGGGCTCAGCGCCCGGCTGCTGCCGGTCCCCAAGGCCTACCGGCCGGGCCCGGACATCGACGAGTACGGCAACGACAAGACCCTCAGCGGCAGCGAAGCCACCGCCCGCCTCAAGAAGGGCACGCGCAACCTGCCCTCCCGCCAGCGCGAGGCGCAGGACAAAGCCATCGACAAGCTGAAGGTCAGGGGCATGGCCATGCGCAGCTACCAGCTGAGCGGCTCCATGGGATTCGGGATGGACGACGACAAGAAGTCCCTCGTCGTCGAAATGCAGCTCGCCCAGATGCAGAACCGCAGAGCGGGGCGTCAGCTCAAGGAGTTCCGCAGCGAGTTCCTGCGCTCGGTCGGCGTGTTCCCCAAGGGGCCGAAGGTCAAGGGCCATCGCAACGCCGACTGTTTCCTCGCACCCAAGGACAGCAAGGGCAAGCTCGAAATGGTCCTCTGCAGCGCGTACGAGGACGACGTCCTGGTCACCGCCACCGGTTACGGCCCCAAGCCGCTCAACACCGCCGAGGTCGCCGACCTGCTCGCCCAGCAGCTCGACCGTCTGACGTCGCAGGGAGGGCAGCTCGTATGAGCGAGACACTGCAGCCGGCCGAGGAGCCGCAGCAGGCCGAGACGACGCCGCGGCTGTCCGAGGAGTCGCAGCTGTCCGAGACCCCGCAGCCGGCCGAGGAGCCGCAGCAGCTGGACCCCGTTGCCGCCGGTTCCCCGCAGCAGCCGGGTCTCGTCCCTGCCGAGGCGGCCCCGCCCGCCCCCAGGAACCGGCGCGTCCTGCGCGCCGTCCTGCGCTGGACCGCCGCCGTCGCCGTCTTCGGCGTGATCGGCGCGGCCACCGCGTACGGCGTCACCGAGCAGAAGCGCACCGACCTGCCGGGCCTGGCCACCGAGAGCGACGGCCGGTGGACCTATCCGGCGATCGAGAAGCCCCCGCTGCCCGCCGGCTCCCCGGCCCCCTTCGCCGACGCCAACGACAGCGAGACCCACTACGCCGATCTGCGCAAGCTGGTCCTGCCCCTGCCCCGGGGCGCCACGCCCGATACGGCACTGGCCGGGAAGGACGGGTGGCTGCCCACGTCCGTGTACCTCGACGCGTACGAGAAGGAGGCGCGCCAGGACCTGGGGCAGCAGCTCAAGGACGACGGGCTGCGGCAGATCGCGGCCCGCGGCTGGACCACGCCCGACGGGACGCGTACGCGGATCTACGCGCTGCGCTTCACCTCGGCGGCCTTCACACGGATCGTCCACGCCGACCTGACGGACAACGTGGCCTCCCCGGCGGACGCGCCGTACGCCGACGAGGAGTACGGCGGCTGGGCGGAGAAGGTCGACATCCAGTACACGAAGCGGAACGTCTTCACGGAGGCGAAGCCGTACGGGAGGACGGCCGTGCGGTACGCCTACATCGAGGCCGGTGACGTCATCGCCCTGGTGATCCAGTCCGGGAAGGCGTCTCTGCCGCCCCGGATCACCTTCCAGCAGACCGTCGTCCTGCAGAGCCAGCTCCTGAGCTGACCGTCCGCACCCCGCTTGGGTGACCTCATCGAGAGAGCCGGGCCCCACCCGACTAAAGTGGGGCCCGGCTCTGTACCGACCACCGCTCACCGAGGAGCACCCCGTGCTTGAGGCCTTCTTCTCCGCTCTCCTTGTCCTGGTCTGCGTCGGCGTTCTCGCGTTCGCCGGGCTGACCGTGAAGAAGCTGTACCAGGGCCAGCGCTGACCCCCACCAGAGAGACGCTTCGCAGACCATGATCGAGATCCCGTCCGACCTGCACCCCGACCTCGTCCCCCTGGTGTTCCTCCTCGGTAACTGGGCGGGCGCGGGCGTCACCGACTTCCCTGGCGCCGAGAAGGCGAACTTCGGGCAGGAGGCGTCCTTCACCCACGACGGGCGGGACTTCCTCGAGTACCACTCGCACACCTGGATCCTCGACTCCGAGGGAAACAAGGTGAAGCCCCTGGAGTCCGAGTCCGGGTACTGGCGGATCGACAAGGACCGCAAGGTCGAGGTCGTCATGGTCCGTGACGACGGCGTCGTCGAGGTCTGGTACGGCGAGCTCGCCGACAAGAAGCCGCAGATCGACCTGGTCACGGACGCCGTCGCGCGCACCGCGGCCTCGGGCCCGTACACGGGCGGCAAGCGGCTCTACGGCTATGTGAAGAGCGACCTGATGTGGGTCGGCGAGAAGCAGACCCCCGAGGTCGAGCTGCGCCCCTACATGTCGGCTCAGCTGAAGAAGGTCGTCTCCCCGGACGACGTGGCCGAGATGGCCCGCAACCTGCCGGACCTGCCCGACGACGGCATCGCCTTCTTCAAGTAGTCCAGCCGGCCCCGCGGTCCCGTGGTCCAGCGGTCCAGCAGTCGCGTGGTCCAACGGTCCCGTGGTCCAGAAGTCCCGCGGTCCAGAAGTCGTTCGCGGCAAGTGGACCTACACTCGGCGGTGTGGTGAGCACCGACTGGAAGAGCGACCTGCGGCAGCGCGGCTACCGGCTGACGCCTCAGCGTCAGCTGGTCCTCGAGGCCGTCGACACCCTCGAGCACGCGACCCCCGACGACATCCTCTGCGAAGTGCGCAAGACGGCGTCGGGGATCAACATCTCGACCGTCTACCGCACCCTCGAGCTGCTCGAGGAGCTGGACCTCGTCAGCCATGCCCACCTCGGGCACGGCGCGCCGACGTACCACCTCGCCGACCGGCACCACCACATCCACCTGGTGTGCCGGGACTGCACGAACGTGATCGAGGCCGACATCGAGGTCGCCGCCGAGTTCACGGCGAAGCTGCGCGACACCTTCGGGTTCGACACCGATCTCAAGCACTTCGCGATCTTCGGCCGCTGCGCCGACTGCTCCGAGCGGGACGGCAAGGAGATCAAGCGCGACGACGGATCGGACGCCCCTCAGGAATAAGCGCGTCCGTGTGCTCGTCGTAGTGTCTGTGAACATGAAGAGCCCCCTCCTGTCCCTGCCCGGCGCCGTTCCCGCCGAGGGCGTGGACGAAGGCGTCGCCGCGCACTACGGCGACCTGTTCCGCGAGCAGCGCACCCTCGCCGACGGCAACGGCCTCGTCGACCTCTCCCACCGCGGCGTCATCACCGTCACCGGCGACGACCGGCTCGCGTGGCTGCATCTGCTTCTCACGCAGCACGTCAGCGACCTCCCGGCCGGCCAGGCCACCGAGGCGCTCGTCCTCTCCGCGCACGGCCACATCGAGCACGCCCTGTACATCGTCGACGACGGCACCACCACCTGGGCGCACGTCGAGCCCGGCTCCCAGGAGGCGCTGATCGCCTACCTGGAGTCGATGAAGTTCTTCTACCGGGTCGAAGTCGCCGACCGCACCGAGGAGTTCGCCCTCGTCCAGCTGCCGGCCGGTTCGATCGTGCCGGTCCCGGACGGCGTCGCGGTGCGCGAGACGGCGTACGGCCGCGACGTGTTCCTGCCGCGCGCCGACCTGGAGGCGTACGCGGAGCAGAACGGGCCCGCGATCGGGCTCCTCGCCCACGAGGCGCTGCGCGTGGAGAACCACCGGCCGCGCCTCGGCTTCGAGACCGACCACCGCACCATCCCGCACGAGCTCGGCTGGATCGGCACCGCCGTCCACCTCCAGAAGGGCTGCTACCGCGGCCAGGAGACCGTCGCCCGCGTGCAGAACCTCGGCAAGCCCCCGCGCCGCCTCGTCTTCCTGCACCTGGACGGCAGCGATGTGCACCTGCCCCCGCACGGCGCCCCGGTCCGTCTCGCGTCCGACGGCCCCGAGAGCCGCCAGCTGGGGTTCGTGACGACGTCCGTACGCCACCACGAACTCGGCCCGATCGCGCTCGCCCTGGTGAAGCGGAACGTGCCGGTGGACGCGGACCTCATCGTGGACACGACCGCGGCCGCGCAGGAAGTCGTCGTCGAGCCCTGACACCCCTCAGGGGTCGGGCTACATCTCCAGAAGCACCGTGAACGGGCCGTCGTTCGTCAGGGACACCCGCATCTGCGCCCCGAACCGGCCCGTCGCCACGGTCGCCCCAAGGGCCCGCAGCTGCGCCACGACCTCGTCGACCAGCGGCTCGGCCACCGGTCCGGGCGCCGCCGCGTTCCAGGTGGGGCGGCGGCCCTTACGGGCATCCCCGTAGAGCGTGAACTGGCTGATCACCAGGAGCGGGGCGTCGATGTCGCTGCACGACTTCTCGTCGGCGAGCATCCGTACGGACCAGAGTTTGCGGGCCAGTTGGGCCGCCTTCTCCTTGGTGTCCTCGTGGGTGACCCCCACGAGGACGCACAGCCCCTCGCCCTTGATCTCGCCCACGACTTCGTCTTCCACGACGACGCTCGCGCCGTCCACTCTCTGCACCACTGCACGCATACGAACCATCATGCCGTGCGCCCGAACCGCCCATCCGGGGCGGATTAGGGGCACTCATGCACAGAGCGGCCACTCGGAGTGGCACGATGCTTCCACGCGGTGCACCGCGTCGGTCCGGTCGAGGGGACGGTAGGGACGCAATGAGCCACACATCGAGCATCGGGCAGCCTCCAGGGGCCCCCGTTTCGTTGACGCACGCCAGTCGCATCACCGGTACGAACCGCCTCAGCACGGCGCGCCCACCGAAGCAGCGGGTCGCCGGCCCCGACCTTCCGGAGCCACCCGGGCACGACCTGTCCGCGCTCCGGCTTCCCGAGCTGCGCACACTGCGCCGCGACGCCCAGCAGGACGAGGCCGACCTGAGCTACGTGCGACGGCTGCTCCAGGGCCGTATCGACATCCTGCGGGCCGAGGTCGCCCGCCGCAGGGACCCCGAGGCGCCGGTCGTGGACCGGCTCTCCGAGATCCTCACCGACAAGGCCGCCGGGCACCGCTCCTCCGCCCGCCACGTCACCCTCGGCACGCCCCGCAGCGAGGAGTACCGGGGCCTGGCCGCCGAGATGCTCGCCGAGGTCGAGCTGTCGGACCTGGACGCCCGAACGGACGATGAGCTGCACACGGCGATGGGCCGTCTCGTGCGCTACGAGCAGCAGGTCTCGCGCCGCCGTCAGCTGCTCCAGTCGACGGCCGACGATTGCAGCGCCGAGATCGCCCGCAGGTACCGTGAAGGCGAAGCACAAGTAGACGACCTGCTCGCGTGACGCGGCCGTACCGGTGACCCCGGTGGCCCGCTGCGGGGCGGGTCTGTCCATGGCCCGCCATGGACCCGCCCCGGAAGGCCACCGATGTCCCCCTCCTCCGCCGCCGCCATACCCCCGGTCCTCGCCGAGGTCGTCCGTTCCGGCTTCGTCGAGGGCCATCACCGAGGCAGCCTGGTCGTGCTCGCCGCGGACGGGACCGTGGAGCTCGCCCTGGGGGACGTGACCGCTCCCGTATTCCCCCGCTCGTCGAACAAGCCGATGCAGGCGGCGGGCGTGCTGCGCGCGGGCCTCGACCTGTCCGGCGAGCGGCTCGCGCTCGCCGCCGCGAGCCACTCCGGTGAGACCTTCCACCGCGATCTCGTCCAGAAGATGCTCTCCGAGCGCGAGCTGACCCCGGCCGACCTCCAGTGCCCGCCCGACCTGCCGCTCGACCCGGTCGAGACCGAGACGTACCTGGCGGCGGGCGCGGTACGGGACCGGGTCACGATGAACTGCTCCGGCAAGCACGCGGCGATGCTGGCCGCCTGCGACCTGAACGGCTGGCCCAAGGACTCCTACCTGGACCCCGGCCACCCGCTCCAGAAGCTCATCCACGAGGTCGTGGAGGAGGCCGCGGGCGAGCCCGTCGCCGCGGTCGGTACGGACGGCTGCGGGGCGCCCCTGATGGCGATCAGCCTCACCGGCCTCGCCCGCGCCTTCCGTCACTTCGTGCTCGCCCCCGAGGGCTCGGCGGAGCGCCGGGTCGCCGACGCGATGCGCGCGCACCCCGAGTACGTCGCCGGTACGCGCCGCCCCGACACGTGGCTGATGCGCGAGGTGCCGGGCACCCTGTCGAAGATGGGCGCCGAGGCGGTCCAGGCCGTGGCGCTCCCGGACGGGCGGGCCCTCGCCTTCAAGATCGACGACGGCTCGACGCGTGCCCTCGGCCCGGTCCTGGCCCGCGCGCTGCGGATGCTGGGCGTGGACGGCGAGGTCGTGGCCCGTATCGGCGCGGCGCCGCTGCACGGCGGCGGGGCCGTCGTGGGGGAGATCCGGGCGGTCTTCCCGGCCGCGCTGCCGGACGGGACGGGGTCCGCGCGGTAAACGGGTGGCCTCACCCCGCGGACGCCGCTTAGCGTGACGGGATGACCCGCGACGACATCGGCGTACGGCCGATCACCGATGACGAGTTTGCCGACTGGTCCCGGGCGCTGAACACCGGCTTCCTGCGAAGTACCCCCGACTCGCGGGAAACCCTCGACAAACGCAGGGAACAGGCGCGCGGCTCCCGGATCCTGGGCGCGTTCGACGGCGGGCGCTGCGTCGCCACCTTCCGCTCGTTCCCGCAGGAGCTCACCGTGCCGGGCGGCGCGGCCGTCCCCGCCGACGCGATCTCGAACGTCACGGTCAGCGCGACCCACCGCCGGCGCGGCCTGCTGAGCCGGATGATGGCGGCCGACCTGGCCGACGCCAGGACCCGCGGCGACGTCGTCGCGACGCTCATCGCCGCCGAGTACCCGATCTACGGCCGGTTCGGCTTCGGGCCCGCCACGTCGCTCACCGAGTGGGCGGTGGACGTGCCGCGCGCCGGTCTCGACCCGCGCCGGCCGGTGCCGGACGACGGGGGCCGTATCGATCTCGTCGACGGCGAGGACGTCCGCAAGACGGGTCCGGAGCTGCACGAGCGGCTGCGCGCGAGCCGGCCCGGCGTCATCGACCGCGACGGATTCTGGTGGCGCCGCACCACGGGACTCCTCGAAACCCCGGAAGAGCCCTGGAAGCAGCCCTTCTACGCAATCTACCGCGCGCCGAACGGCGAGGCCGAGGGCCTGATCGTCTACACCGTCGACGACAACTGGGGCGACGCCAAGCAGCCGCACAACACGGCGACCGTGCGCGACCTGATCGCCGTCACCCCGGCCGCCGAGCGTGCCCTGTGGCACTACGTCTGCTCCGTCGACTGGATCGCGACCGTCCGCACGGGCTACCGGCCCCCGGACGACCTGCTGCCGCATCTGCTGCCCGACCCGCGCGCGGCCCGCGTCGTCACGCACGCGGACTGGCTGTGGGTGCGGATCCTGGATGTCGTCAGGGCGCTTGAGGCGCGTACGTACGCGGGGACGGGATCGCTGGTCCTCGAGGTCGGCGACGCGGCCGGCCTCTCCGGGGGCCGCTACCGGCTGGACGCGGAGCCCGGGGGTGCGGTGTGCGCACCGACCTCGGAGGAACCCGAACTCACGCTGGACGTGAGCGAGTTGGGGACGCTGTGGCTGGGCGACGAGTCCGCGGTGCGGCTCGCCGCGCTCGGCCGCGTCAGGGAGGAGGGGGCGGGCGCCGCCGCCGTTGCCGACGCCCTGCTGCGTACGTCCAGGCGCCCGTGGTGCCCGGACGTCTTCTGAGGCGCATGTGCTGAGGCACGTCTTCTGAGGCGCATGTGCAGAGGCGTGCTGTGGTGCTCCGGCGCGCTGCGACGCCGTGGCGTGACCGGGCTCCCGGCTCCCCTCCGGGAGGGAGCCCGGTCAGCCGCTCTGGGCCAGCAGCATCACGAGGATCACGGCCCCGATGCCGCTGATGAGGTTGTTCTTGGCCTTGAGGCCGATGGAGAGCGCGACGAACGCGATGATGCCCATCGGCCCGTACTTCCACTGGATCAGCTGCTCGAACCCGATGGCGAGGGCTGCTACGGCGATGGCGATGAACGGCATGTCTGGTCCCCCTTCAGTTCGGGAGTGATGACCAACCGGGCCAACCCTTGAGGATGTCCGACCATATGGTTCAAGTTGGCAACCAACTCCACTGAACTTATCTCCGCCCAACGCCGACTCATAACCACCTTTCCCTCAACTCCCCAAAGATGGCGGGAAGTTGTAGGGTTCGTCTGTGGGCTCGGAACCTGCCGCGGTCAATGGCCACCAGGAGCCGCCGGCGACGTATCGCCAGGTGGCCGACGAGCTGCGCGCCCGGATCAGGGCGGGCCGGCTGCGGCCGGGTGAACGTCTGCCGACCCAGGCCCGTCTCGCCGACGAGTTCGGCGTGGAGCGCGCCGCCGTGCGCCAGGCCCTGCGCGTCCTGCGCTCGGAACACCTGCTCGCCGATGTGTCCAAGGGGGCCCCCGCCACCGTCGCGCACCACACGGGCCCCGCCTTCACCGGCCCGGGAGCGCCACCCCAGCCCACGATGGTGGGGCTCGGCCCGCGGGTCACCGCCGCGTTCGGCGCCCGGCACGTCCAGATCGACGCCCTCTGCCTGACCGCGGTCTCGCTGACGCTCGCGATCGGTGAGCCGCTCCGTCAGATCCACGCCGGCCGTTCGAATCCGGCCAAGGTCGACGTCCGCGTCCTGCTGCCGAGCCGCGACATCGACCTCGCGTTCCCGACGCGGGTGGGCACGGCGGACGCCCGGCTCCAGAGGAACTGGCTGGCGCAACGCAACGCGCAGGGGCAGGTCCTGCGCCACAACCTCCTCGCCCTGCGCTCCACGCACGGGATCGACGTCCATGTCACGTTCAGGGCACTGCCGTTCACGCCACCGATCAAGCTCTATCTGCTCAACGGCGGCGAGGCGCTGTTCGCGTACTACACACTGACGAGGCGGGACGAGCAGATCGACCAGGAGTACCTGGAGACGTACGGGGTGCAGGGCACGCGGTCGATGCTCTTCAGGTTCGAACAGGCCCAGGGGCAGGGGCTGCGGGAGACGACGTTCGTCGAGCAGTCCCATCTGTGGTTCGACAGCCTCTGGAACACGATCAGTTCGGACCTGACGCTCACGCCGTGAGGGTGCGGGGACCCGGACCCGCCTGTGTCAGAGCGCGGGTCCGGCGATCATCAGAGCCAGAAGTACGGCGCCGACGGAGCTGCAGGTGGGGCTCTTCGCCTTGACGCCGATCGTGAGGAGCAGCAGGCCGGTGATCCCGACGGGACCGTAGCGCCACTGGACCAGCTGCTCGAAGGTGATCACGAATACGGCGGAGAAGAAGGTGAGGACGGGCATGGTGGTTCCTCCTTCGGCCATCTTGCTCCAAGTTGGTAACCAACTACGATGAAGTTGTCCCCACTTGGTCACGATGAATAAACAACTTTTCAACAACTCCCGCCAAGTGGTGGTTAGTTGTAGCGTTTGGTTGTGACTCAGGAGAGCGTTGCAGTGAACGGCAGCAGAAGGTCCTCACCACAGGAGATCGCCGACGTCCTGCGGGAGCGCATCAAGGCGGGTGAGCTGCGCGCCGGCGAGCGGCTGCCGACGCAGGCGGAGCTGGCCGAGGAGTTCGGCGTGGAGCGCGGCGCCGTGCGGCAGGCCCTGCGCTCCCTCCAGGAGGACGGCCTGCTCAGCAACGTGAGCAAGGGCAGCCCGCCGAGGATCGCCGAGCAGGCCCCGGCCCGCGACGAACCGCAGCGCACGATGGTCGGCCTGGCGCCGCGCCTGTCCGAGGCGTTCGCGTCGCCGCAGGTGCGGATCGACGCCGTCTGCCTCACCGCGGAGACCCTGATGCTGGCGCTCGGCGAGCCGCTGCGCTTCATCCACGAGGGCCGTATACGCCCCGACTCGGTCGACGTGCGCATCCTGCTGCCGGGCAGGGACATCAATCTCGCCTTCCCCGTATCGGTCGAGGACGCGGGAGCCGGGGAGCGTGATGTCGTGCACCAGCGCTGGCTGGACCAGCGCAATGCGCAGGGCCAGGTCCTGCGCCACAATCTGCGCTCGCTGCGGTCCTCGCACGGCATCGACGTACGGGTCACGTTCCGCGCGCTTCCCTTCACTCCGCCGGTCAAGCTCTACCTGCTCAACGGGAATGAGGCGCTCCTCTCCTACTACCTGGTCACGCGGCGCGAGGAGGAGATCGAGAGCGGCACGCTCGACATGTACGACACGCTCGGCACGGAGTCGCTGCTGTTCTCGTTCGAGAAGCGGGCCGGGCAGCGGGACACGGCGTTCGTGGAGGAATCGCAGAAGTGGTTCGACGCCCTCTGGGAAACCATCACCACGGACCTGACACTCTCCTAGTGACTTCTGATGCAACGAAGCAGACTGTTCCGGTGGCTGAAGCGACGGAATCACTGCGGGAACTGATCAAAAGGGCGCGCTTCGTGCTCTTCGACTTCGACGGGCCGATCTGCCGGCTCTTCGCGGGGCACTCGGCGGAGCGGGTGGCCGTCGAACAGGTGCGGTGGCTCGAGGAGCGCGGGCTGCGCGGTCTGCTCAGCGAGGAGGAGCGCGACGAACCGGACCCGCACGCCGTCCTGCGCGCCGTCGACCGCCGGCGCCCCGGCAGCGACCTGGTCGTCGAGCTGGAGGAGCGCCTCACCCAGCAGGAGCTCACGGCGGTGGCCTCGGCGTGGCCCACGCAGTACGCCGACCCGCTGATCAGGACGTGGTTCGCGAGGGGTGCCCATCTGGCCGTCACGACGAACAACTCCCCGGCGGTGGCGTCCCGCTACCTGGCCACGCGCGGCCTCGCCGGCTGCTTCACCCCGCACATATACGGCCGGACCCAGGACCTCCACCTCCTGAAGCCCCACCCGCACTGCGTGCAACGCGCCCTCGGCGCCCTGGGCGCGACCCCCGAAGCGTCCCTGATGATCGGCGACACCCCCTCGGACTTCGAAGCGGCAACCGCGGCGGGCATCGCCTTCCTCGGCTACGCCCGCAACGAACGCAAGGCGAAGGTGCTGAGGGAGGCGGGGGCGGAGGCGGTGGTGACGTCCTTGGCACCGCTCCTGGGAGTGCTGCGGGAGCGGTGCTGACGGCTTCAGGCGCCTTCAGGCCTGCATGGTCAGCAGCACAAGAAGGATGGCGCCGACGGCGAGCCACTTCTCGCTGCGCATCCGGATGCTCGCGGTGAGCAGGACCAGGGCGAAGAGTCCGAAAGCCCCGTAGCGCCACTGGACGAGCTGCTCGAAGCCGAGGGCCACCAGGGTCGACAGCAACTGAATGATGACCATGTTCCCACCCCTTGGTACGTACTTCTAAGTGATCAACTACCCGTCCAATTGGACTGGTTGACTTGAATTGGATTTTCCCTGGCTGAATGATCGGCTAACCAACGGCCCGCAATGGAAGGAAAGTTGACTGGTTTCGGTGTGGTCGCGGACCTGAAAGAGGTACGGTCCTCCTATGGCCGGTGTGCTGGGACGGGACGGCGGCGGCAGGGAGACCTGGCGCGTTGCCGAGACGCTGCGCGCCCGAATGGCCGATGGACGCTACCCCTTGAAGAGCCTCCTGCCGCCACAGCGGGAGCTCGCCACGGAATTCGGGGTCTCCAGAGACACTGTGCAGCGAGCCCTGAGGGAGCTGGCGAGCGAGGGCTGGATCGAGTCCCGCCAGGGCAGTGGATCCCGAGTGGTCAAGACGCAGCGGATCCAGTCCTACACGGCGAAGGCGTCGCGGGAGGGCCGAGTGTCCCTCGGCCCGCTGATCAGCGAGGCGTTCGAGCGCGCCGAGGTCACGCTGGATGTCTATACGCTGACGTCCGAGTCGCTCGACACGCACATCCGGCTCCAGACCGAGCGGATCCGGGCCGGCGAGATCTCCCCGCAGCGGATCACCCTGCGCATGCTGCTGCCCTCCGAGTCCCTTGAGCTGCCCTACCCGCGCGCACTGGACCCCTCCGAGGATCCGAGACTGCGGGACCGCCTGCACGGCATCACGCGCCGCCACACGTCCTCACTGCGCCGGGAGCTACGCCAGCTGCGGGCGGAGGGGTTGGTCCCGGCCGCCGACATCGAGATGCGCTACGCGGCACTCACGCCGACCTTCAAGCTCTACCTGCTCAACGGGACCGACGCACTGCACGGTCCGTACGAGGTCGTCGAGCGGCCGGTCGTGCTGGACAGCGGTGAGGAGATCGCGGCGCTCGACGTCCTGGGCCTCGGGGCGACACTCACGCACTACGTGACGGACGGCGATCCCAACTCCCGCGGATCCGTTTTCGTGGAGAGCATGGGGGCCTGGTTCGATTCCGTCTGGAACCTGATCGCCGAACGCGTCTGAGGCGCGCGTCAGTCGAATGCCAAGACGGTCGTGTCCCCCATTGGCCTATGGATTGGCGGACTCGAGTCGTCGGGATCTCGCGCGGCCATTAGGGTGTGCACAATTTCCACCGGCTTCGCATGACTATCCAGGAGTGGCCCGTGGGTGGTTCGCCTGCGCCCTGTCCCCCCGTCTTCGCGGCTGCGACGGACTCTGCGTACATCAGCTTCATCAACCGTGCCAAGAAGCAGGGGGAACCCGTAGGGGGGCATCACAACCAGAACTGGGTGGTGATGCCCGGCGAGGGCGAGCGCCGGATTCTGGGCTGCGCGCAAGGCGAGTACGTGATCGTGCGGGAGCCGATCGGGGATGCGCTGCCCGTGGTCATCAGGACCTGGCAGGACGAGGCGGCCGTACTCGGCGCGGTGCGCGGGGCGCTGCCCCATGTGCCCGAGTGCCTGTTCAGGCGTCAGGGCACTACCGTGCTCAGCTTTGTGGACGGCATTCCGCTGTCCAGCGTCTGCCCCAGCGGCACCAAGGTCGACGGGACCGTGATCAGCGCCCTGGCGGAGCTGCTCGCAGACATGACGCAGGTGAAGCGGAGCGCGCTGCCCCCGCTGCCGCCGCACTGGCCGCGGAAGAACCAGGGCAGGACGTCGTACCTGAGAGCGCTCGTGCTCGCTGCGGAGGAGCAGGTCAGGCGGCCCAATTGGGCCGCTTTTGGTGGCCTGTTCGCTCAGCTGGGGGTGAGCGAGCGCGCCCTGACGTACTACGCGGAGCGGCTTCCGACGCTGATCAGCCGCCCGTTCAGCCTGCTCCACACCGACCTGCACCGCGACAACGTGATCCTCCCTTACAGCGACGCCCCGCCCCTGATCGGCGTCGACTGGGAGCTCGCCTCCTACGGCGACCCGTTGCACGACCTCGCCACCCACCTGGTGCGGATGCAGTACCCGGACGCCCAGTGGCGGGCGGTGCAGGAGGCGTGGTGCAAGGCGATGCTGAAGCGGCGCCCCGCCGCCGTGAACGGCTTCGAGCAGGATCTCGATCATTACGTGGACTTCGAGCGGGCCCAGTCCGTCTACCCGGACGTGATGCGGGCTGCGAACTCACTTCTCGGCCACTACGCCCAGGCGGACCTGGACGCCGCGGCCCGCGAGGTGCACCGGGCCCTGGAGACCGCGCGGGAGCCGCTGAAGCTCACGAGCGTGCCGGACGAGACCACGATCACGAAGATCCTCTACCGCTGGCAGAAGTCGAGGGGCGGGCGGCATGCCGTCGACCGGGACACGGCCCAGTACTTCTGGGTGCGCGACGACAGGGACCTGCCGCACCCCGACTTCCCCGACCAGGCGGTGACGAGAGCCCTGTACGCGGAGGGGGCCGCGCCCGCGGACCAGGTGTTCAAGGGGACGGCCCACCTGAGCACGGTCGTGAAGGTGAATGGTTTCCCCCACCGCGTCATGGTGCGGCGCAAGGCGAGTTCGGCCACCCCGCTGGAGCGGCGTTTTCTCGATGAGTACGACGTCCTGCGGGCGATCGAGGAGGCCGGCCGGGACGTGCGTGCCCCGCGAGCGCTGGCCCGGGGCATCAGCGAGCTCGGTGACGAGTTCACCATCCACACCTACGAAGGGCCGGTGGGCCGGCGCGCGAGACCGGCCCACCCCGTGGACGGCCTGACCCCGCGGGAGGCCGACGACCTGGTGGATCAGCTCTGCGAGCTGACGCAGATCGACCATTCCTCGTTGAGCGGCGAAGGGCCCGCCGAGGACTTCAGCCATCTCCTGAGGGTGGAGATGGGCCGGCTCGTGCAGGAACTGCCGCGCGGCACAAAGGAATTCGGGAGGCAGCTCGGCCTGCCCGACCACGCTTTCCTGGACGACCTGCTCACCGTGGGGCCGCCGGCCCTGCGGACCTCCGTCCTCCTGCACGGCGACCTCAACCCATGGAACCTCGTGCGCCGCGAGGACGGCTGCGGCCTTGTCCTCATCGACTGGGAGATGGCGATGGTCGGGGACCCCCTGTACGACCTGATCCGCCACATGCACCTGACGCCGACGGCTCCGGAGATCCAGGACCGCATGTTCGCGCGCTGGAGCCGTCAGCTGCCCGACGAGTACACCAAGGGCTGGGAGGACGACAGGCGCTTCTACCGCAACCTGGAGACCGTCCGGTCCGCCTATGTGGACCTGGACCGGCTCGTCTCCAACGCCAACCTCGATGCCCCCAACGTCCGCCGGGCGGTCGACTCGTACGCGATGACGCTCAATGCGGCCACAGCGAATCTGGGGCTGCGGAGGCGCCACGTGACGAATCCCTATCTTGTCCGTGTGCTGCCAAGAGGGGATCATGGCGGCTCAAGGACAGCAGGGCCTCTGACAGGCGCGTGACGTCCGTCCGCCAGTCGCGCGCCTCGCGGAGGGGGACTGTGCATGTCCAGTGGAGCCGGGCGGCCCAGAGGAGGCGTGGGCCGGCGCCTCAGGCGGTTCCAGGCCCGATTCGAGCCGTGGGTCATGCGTGTCGTGCTCCTGGGAATCTTCGCCATCGGTCTGCTCGCCCAGTTCGTCAAGCCGGTGGGGGACGCTCTGGAGGGCAAGGCGTATCTCAACGGGGCTCTGCTCAGCCTGGTGGCGTATGTCCTCTACGACGCGTTGAAGGAGCTCACCTCGTCGGTCAGGCTGCCGGCGCGCGGCATGGTGAACTCGCGGGACCTCGGTGGCTACGTGAGCGAGGCGTTCCGTGCCAGGAAGGTCGAGATCAGCTTTCTCGGCTACACGGGGGAGACGCTCTACAACGAGCTCTACCACCGGCTTGAGGGGCTGATGGAGGACTCCGGCCTGACCAGGCGTGTCACCGTCAGGGTGCTGGTCCCGGATTTCGGGCAGCCGATGACGGTGCCTTCACGGGTAGGGCAGGGCGGGGTGCCTGTGGACGATCCGGAGTTCCGCAGGCGTCTGGAACGCAAGATTCGGGAGTACGACCAGATACTGGCGGGACTCGCGACACGCCTTACTGACGCGGGCAGGATGACGGTCGAGTGTGAGTACCGGCTCTATCCCGGGATCCCGCGGGACAAGATCTGCATCTTCAACAGGGAACAGGTGCTCCACGGCCTCTACGACGTGGTGGCTCGCACGGTGCTGCACAGCTCCGACCCCGAGTTCTACGACCCCAAGGGCTACAACACGGACCTGAACGTCTGGACGCGTGAAGGCGCGACGGCGGATGACGCCGCGATCGCCAGCTGGATCAAGCACTTCGACGATCTGTGGATTCTGGCCGCGGCGCCCTCCTGGCGAAGGGCTCCGGCCGGGTAACGCCCGCCATGCGTACGCTTCCGTCCATGAGTGGCGAGACCGGCGAAATGGGCCTCCGCGAGCGCAAGAAGCGGCGGATGTATCAGGCGATCTCCGAGGCGGCCATCGGGCTGTTCCTGGAGAAGGGGTTCGACAAGGTGTCCGTCGCCGAGGTGGCGGCCGCCGTCGAGATCTCCAAGCCGACCCTGTTCCGGTACTTCCCCACCAAGGAGGACCTGGTCCTGCACCGGTTCGCGGATCACGAGGACGAGGCCGCGCGCGTCGTCGCCGGGCGGGGCGAGGGCGTGACCCCGCTCGCCGCGCTGCGGGCGCACTTTCTCGACGGGCTCGAGCGGCGCGACCCGGTGACCGGGCTGAACGACCACCCCGCGGTGCTCGCCTTTCACCGGCTGCTCTACGGCACCCCGTCTCTGGTCGCGCGGGCGTACGGGTACCAGGAGCGGTCGGAGAAGATCCTGGCGGGCGCGCTCGGCGAGGGGGTCGGGGCGGCGCTCGGGGCCGGACAGATCTTTGCCGTGCAGCGGGTTCTCGCCATGGAGAACTGGCGTCGGATCGCCGCGGGGGAGAGCGCCGACGCGGTGTGGCCGGATGCGGTGGAGGCCGCCGAGCTGGGGTTCCGGCAGTTGGATCGGGGGCTTGGCGCAGGGGCCGGGTGCGGGGAGCGGCGCAGGTAGTAGCGCGGGGGCTGATGCGGGGAGGTCGCGGGCGGCTCACGGTCCGAGGGCGCGGGCGGCTCGCAACCTGAGGACGGTTCGCAACCTGAGGGTGAGTAAAAAATGTTACTCGGTTACGTTATTCTCGTTCGGTGACCGATTCCGCCGATCTCCGTGCCCTCGTCCAGGAACGCCACCACCACGACCTCTGCCGCGCCGCCCTCGCCGCGATGATCGAAGGCGCCGACGAACAGGTGATCGTCGGCGAGAACGCCTCCGCCTCCGGGGCCGACGCCGAAGTGCTCGGGTACCAGCTGCGCAGCAAGGCCAAGGAACTGCACGAACTGCCCGAGGTCCCGCTCTTCTTCGGGCGCCTCGACTTCGCGGACGGTGACGGCGACCACGCCGGGCAGAGCTACCACGTGGGACGGCGCCGCGTCAGTGAGCACCCGGCCGCCCCGCCCCTCGTGGTCGACTGGCGTGCCCCCGTCTCGCGCGCCTTCTACCAGGCCGGACCTCAGGAACCGCAAGGCGTCGCGGTCCGGCGCCGCTTCGGATGGGCCCCCGCCAGCAAAGGCGACTCCGCCGATCTGACCGGCCTGGAGGACGAGTGGCTCACGGTGGAGGGCGGGGCCGGGGAGGAGCCCGGTGCCGCTCCCGTTTCCGGCTCGGGTGAGGGCAGCCGAATCGTCGCCCGCGAGATCGAGCGCCCCCGCGTCGGCCCCATGCGCGACATCGCCGCCACCATCCAGCCCGACCAGGACGACCTCGTCCGCGCCGATCTCGGCACCTCCGTCTGTGTGCAGGGCGCCCCCGGCACCGGAAAGACCGCGGTCGGCCTGCACCGGGCCGCGTACCTCCTCTACACCCACCCCCAGCGCGTCCAGCGCGGCGGACTCCTCATCCTCGGCCCCAACCGCACCTTCCTCACCTACATCTCCGAGGTGCTGCCCGCGCTCGGCGAGAGCGGCGTGCGGCAGTCCACCGTCGAGGAGATCCTCGTCGAGGAGAGCAGCACGGCGGTGGCCAGGGCGCGGACGTACGAGGACGCCGAAGCCGCGGCCGCCGTGAAACACGACGCCCGCATGGCCGACGTCCTGCACCGCGCCCTCTACTCCCGCGTACGGCCCGAGGCCGCCGACTCCGTCGCCATCGCGGACGGTTCCTACCGCTGGCGGGTGCCGGCCGGCGTGCTCGGGCGGATCGTGGCGGGCGTACGCGAGGAGGAGCCGCCGTACGCGATCGGGCGGGAGCGCGTACGCAGCCGGGCCGTGCGGCACCTTCAGGAGCAGGCCGAACGCAGGTCGGGACCGGTGAACAACCTCTGGCTGCAGAAGGTCGGCAGGGCGCGGCCGATGAGCGCGTACGTCGACGCGGTGTGGCCCAGGGTGCGGCCGGAGGAGGTCGTCGCCGGGCTCCTCGGTGACGCGGACGCTCTCGCCGCCGCGGCGGACGGGATCCTGGACGCCGACGAGCAGCGGTCGATCCTGTGGGCGAAACCCCCGCGCTCGTTCCGTTCGGCCTCCTGGTCGGCGGCCGATCTCGTACTCCTCGACGAGGTCGCCGGGCTCCTCGAACACCCCGCCGGCTACGGGCACATCGTCATCGACGAGGCGCAGGACCTCTCCCCGATGCAGGCCCGGTCGATCGCGCGCCGTGCCGCGTACGGCTCGCTCACCGTCCTCGGTGACCTCGCGCAGGGCACCACCCCGTGGGCAGCCCGTACCTGGGCCGAGCTGCTCGGCCACCTGGGCAAGCCCGACGCCCTGGTCGCGCCCCTGACGACGGGGTTCCGTGTCCCCGGCGAGGTCGTCGCCCTCACCAACCGCCTTCTCGGACTCCTCGACGTGGACGTGCCGCCCGCCCGTTCCCTGCGCCAGGACGGCGAGTTGAGGATGCGACGGACTGACGACGTGATCGCGGAGAGTGTCGAAGCCGTGCACGAGGCGCTGGCGTACGAGGGGTCGGTGGGCGTCGTCGCGGCCGACGAGGAGACGGTTCAGCTGTTGCGAACCGCCCTGATCAGCAAGGGCATCGAGGTGGGTGGGCCGGATGATCCGCGGGCTCGCGTGACCGTCCTCGCGGCCTATGTCGCCAAGGGCCTCGAGTACGACCATGTCGTCGCCGTCGAGCCGGCCGCCGTCGCCGAGGCCGAGCGCCGCGGCCTGCACCGGCTGTACGTCGTCCTGACCCGAGCCGTCTCCCGCCTCGACGTCGTGCACAGCCGGCCGCTGCCGTTCGGCCCGGACGCGGCCTGAGGCGCCCGCTCACTTCGGGATGTCGAGGGCCGTCCCGTAGAGGCGGGAGACGCGGAGCCTGATCACCGCGCGGCGCTCCTCGACCAGCTGCGCGAGGAACTCCGTCTCCTGCTCGGGGTCGCCGAACCCCGGTGTCATGGCAAGCAGTTCGCGTCCGACGGGGTCACCGGGCGAGGCCGTCACCTCCGACACCTCGGCCTCGCCCTCGGCGACCGCGAAGGACCACACGTCGGGGCCGCTGACGTGCAGCGCGGCATGCGGGTCGCTCCGCAGCAGGCGGGCCTTGATCCGGTCGGCCGTGGTGGAGACGCGCACGACGCGCTCCTCGGGGCTCCAGTGGTACAGCACGGTGGACAGGTGCGGGTGCCCGGTGCGCCGGACACTCGCCAGTGTTCCGAACCGGCTGCGGGAGAGCAGCATGTGGAGCTCTTCGTCGGTGAGGATCCGGGGTGCGGGGCCGCTCTTCGCTGTCATGACGCCTCCGTCGGTGGATGTCGCGGTCGTGGGCGGGCGGGGCTGGTCAGGTCGTCGTACGGGGCCTGCGCAGCACCACGAGAGCGAGCAGGAACGCGGCGACGAGCAGACCCGTGCCGACCGTGAAGGCCAGGTGGTAGCCGCTGGTGAGGGCCTCGGCGCGGGTGGCGCCGTGCGCGGTGAGCGAGCGGGTGCGGGACGCGGCGAGCGTGGAGAGCACGGCGACGCCGACGGCCATGCCGATCTGCTGGGTGGTGTTGAAGAGGCCGGAGGCGAGCCCGGCGTCGGCCTCGCTCGCCCCGGACATGCCGAGCGAGGTCAGCGCGGGCAGGGCGAGGCCGAAACCCGCCGCGAGGAACATCACCGGGAGGATGTCGGTGGCGTAGTGCGCGTGCACGGGGACACGGGCGAGGAGTCCGAGTACGCCGATGAGGAGCACGATCCCGGCGAGCAGCACGTTCCGTTCGCCGAAGCGGGCGCACAGGCGGGCCGAGACGCCGAGGGAGACCGCGCCGATGGCGGCGGCCGCCGGGAGCATGGCGAGGCCGGTCTCCGCGGCGCCGTAGCCGAGGACGTTCTGGAGGTGGAGGGCGACGAGGATCTGGAAGGAGAAGAGCGCGGCGACCATCAGCATCTGGACGAGGTTGGCCCCGGCGACGCTGCGTGAGCGCAGGATCCGCAGTGGCATGAGCGGCGTACGGGCCCTGGCCTGCCGGACGAAGAACCCGGCGAGCAGCAGCGCGGCGACGGCCCCGGTCCCGAGCGTGCGCGCCGAAGTCCAGCCGTACTCCTCGACCTTGACTACGGAGTAGATCCCGAGCATCAGGCCGCCGGTGACGAGCAGCGCGCCGGCCGAGTCGGCGCCGGCCCTGAGTCCGAGGCCGCGGTCGCGGGGCAGGGCGGGCACGGCGACCGCGAGGGCCGCGAGCCCGATGGGCAGGTTGATGAAGAAGATCCAGTGCCAGCCGCGCGCGTCGGTGAGCACGCCTCCCAGGACCTGCCCTATCGAGGCCCCGGCGGCGCCGGTGAAGCTGAACACGGCGATGGCCCTGGCTCGTTCGCGCGGTTCGGTGAACAGCGTGACGAGGATGCCGAGACCGACGGCGGACGCCAGCGCGCTGCCGACGCCCTGGAGGAACCTCGCGGCGATCAGGACCTCGGGGCTCGTGGCCGTGCCGACCAGGAGCGAGGCCGCGGTGAAGACCATCGTGCCCGCGAGGAACAGCCGCTTGCGCCCGACGAGGTCGCCCAGCCGCCCGGCGAGCAGCAGCAGGCTGCCGAACGCGATCAGGTAGGCGTTGACGACCCAGCTCAGTCCGGCCGGGGTGAACCCGAGATCGCTCTGGATGGCAGGCATCGCCACGGTCACGATGCTGCCGTCGAGGACCGTCATCAGCATCCCCGTGGCCAGGACACCGAGGGCCGGCCACCGGGAGCGCTGGGGGGCGAGGAGCGCCGGAAGGGCGTGAAGTGGTGCGGAAACGGCAGCCATTTACGGTCATCTCCTGTCAAAGGGTCACTGCGGGAGCCGCGGCGAGCCAACAGGAATGACCGTAGCAGATAGTTCTGTTGCGGACTATCTTTTACGGGTGCATGTGGGGGTGGGTCGGGGAGTGGGGTGGCGAGAGGGGTCGGGGCTAGTGCTGGCGCGCCCTCCGGGGGGCCGGGTGCGGGCTCTCGGGCGGGGTGGCCAGGTGGCCGTCGACCAGGGCGTTGAGCGCTCGCAGCAGAGCCTCGCGCTCCGTCTCGGGGAGCGAGCCGAGCGCCTCCTCGTGGACGTGGTCGACGATCGCCTGGCTCTCCACGGCGGCCTGCGCGCCCTTCTCCGTGACCGCGATGATCCGCGCCCGCCGGTCCCGCGCGGACGGGCGCCGCTCGGCGAGGCCCGCCTTCTCCAGCGCGTCGACCGTCACCACCATCGTGGTCTTGTCCATGTCGCCGATCTCCGCGAGCTGCGCCTGTGTGCGCTCCTCCTCGAGGGCGTGCACCAGTACGCAGTGCATGCGGGCCGTGAGGCCGATCCCGGAGAGGGCCGCCGCCATCTGCGTACGCAGCACATGGCTGGTGCGGTCGAGCAGGAAGGAGAGGTCCGGTTCGGTGCGGGTGGGTGCCATGGAGGTCATGAGTGCCAGGGTAACGAATTCGATCCGTTGCGGATTATCTGTCGCGGTTGCGGAGTCGCGGCTTTGCGGGGCGGTACGGCGAGTGGCCGTACGGGGACCCGGGCCCCGCCGTACGCTGGCAGCGTGACGCTCGATGACCTCGTACGGCTGCGCCGGGCCCGGGACATGATGGACCGGGACTACGCACAGCCTCTCGATGTCGCGGCCCTGGCGCGCGCCGCGCACATGTCGCCCGGCCACTTCTCCCGCAGCTTCCGTGCCGCCTTCGGCGAAACCCCGTACAGCTATCTGATGACCCGCCGCGTCGAGCGGGCCAAGGCGCTGCTGCGGCGGGGCGATCTGAGCGTGACGGAGGTCTGCTTCGAGGTCGGCTGTACGTCGCTGGGGTCGTTCAGCTCGCGCTTCACCGAGCTGGTCGGCGAGACCCCGAGCGCGTACCGGGCCCGCAGTCACGAGCCCGGCGCGGTCATACCCGCGTGCGTCGCCAAGATCCTCACCCGGCCGGTCAGGAACGGACCCGTGGGCAGCGCCCAAGTCCTCGACGGGGAACCGGAGGCGGGCCCTCGCGCCTAGGGCCTGTCGCGGGGCCTTCGGAGGGCCTTTCGCCCGGGTCGGACCGGGCTCGCGCCGCCTTCCGGGTGGCGTGGCACACTATTGCAAGCAGTCGCTTGCAATAGTTAGCACCGGCGAGGCACTATCGGAACATGGCATCGCTCAACGTCGGCAACCTCGGTGAGTACCTGCGCGAGCAGCGCCGCAGTGCGCAGCTCTCGCTCAGGCAGCTCGCCGACGCCGCCGGGGTGTCCAATCCGTATCTGAGCCAGATCGAGCGCGGTCTTCGCAAGCCGAGCGCGGAGGTTCTCCAGCAGGTAGCCAAGGCCCTGCGGATCTCCGCGGAGACGCTGTACGTGCGGGCCGGGATCCTCGATGCGGAGCGGGACCGGGAAGAGGTGGAGACGCGCGCCGTCATCCTCGCCGACTCCTCGCTCAACGAACGCCAGAAACAAGTGCTGTTGCAGATCTACGAGTCCTTCAGGAAAGAGAACGGGACCGAGGCGCAGCACAACCGTCAGGAACACCCCGCCGACGGCCCCCGCACGGCCGGGGACAGCGGTGCCGAACCCTCAAGCTGAAGCCGATGTGATCCGGGAGGACCACGCCATGGCCATCACCGACGACCTGCGCAAGACCCTCAGCAACCCGACCCCCCTCTACTTCGCCGCCGGCACGGCCGAGCTCGCCTACCAGCAGGCGAAGAAGGTGCCCGGCATCGTGGAGCAGCTGCGTGCCGAGGCCCCGGCCCGGTTCGAGGCCGTGCGCAACACCGATCCGAAGGACGTTCAGGAGAAGGCGGCCGGCCGCGCCAAGGAGGCCCAGGCGGCCATCCAGGCCAAGGTCAACGAGGTGCTCGGCACCCTCGACACCGACCTGAAGAAGATCGGCGAGACCGCTCAGGACCTCGCGCTGCGCGGTGTCGGCGTCGCCGCCGAGTACGCCGTCAAGGCCCGCGAGACGTACGAGAAGGTCGCCGAGCACGGCGAGGAGACCGTGCGGGCCTGGCGCGGTGAGGCGGCCGACGAGATCCTCGAGGTCGCCGAGGCCGTCGAGCCGGAAGCGGAGCCCGTCGCCGTGGCCGACGAGCCGGGCGCCGCGAAGCCCCAGCAGGCCGACGCGTCCGCCAGGAAGCCGATGGCGCCGAAGAAGGCCCCGGCCAAGAAGACGACGACCGTGAAGAAGACCACGCCTTCCACGAAGTAGCGGCACGGCGGGGTGAGGAAAGCGGTACGGAGCGTACCGGGGGGCGGGCCGGGCACTTACCGAGTGTCCGGCCCGTTCACCGGGTACGGTGACCGCGTAGGACTGATCTGACTCGGGTGGTGGGCGTTGTGCTGATGTCGGCTTTCGGCGGCTTGATGTGGCTGCTCTACACCGCCATGCTCGTGCTCGCGGTGGTTGCTCTGGTGATGGCCGCGTTCTCGCGCGAGGACGCGTTCCGCGCGGCGGACAAGCAGAACAAGATGTTCTGGCTGATCATCCTCGGTATCGCGGTCGCGGTGAATCTCCTGATCCCGATGCTGTTCCTCCAGCTCGCGGGGCTCGTCGCGACGATCGTCTTCTTCGTGGACGTGCGGCCCGCGCTCCAGCAGGTGTCGGGTGGCGGCCGGGGCCGACGCGGCGGCGGCTCCAGCAGCGACGGTCCGTACGGGCCGTACAACGGCGGGCGCTGAGCCCCCCGGCCCCCCGGGGCGCGGTCGGCGCCCCGGTTCAGTGGCTAGTTCCCCCGGTCCAGGAGGACGACGGCCACGTCGTCCGTGAGGTCGCCGCCGTTGAGGTCGCGGGCCTCGTTCACCGTCGCGTCGATGAGTTCCTCGCCGCGCAGTCCCTCCGCCAGCCTGCGGCGCACCATGTCCACCATGCCTTCCTGGCCGAGGCGCTGCCTGCCGTCGCCGACCCGCCCCTCGATCAGGCCGTCCGTGTAGAGCATCAGGCTCCACGCCGGGCCGAGCTCCACGTGGCGGCGCGGCCAGCGGGCGCGCGGCAGCAGACCGAGCGCCGGGCCGTTGTCCTCGTACGGGAGCAGCTCGGCGGTCGGGGTCCCGGGGACGCGGGCGGAGCCGGGGACCCGGGTGTACGTCGGACGGGAGATCAGCGGCGACGGGTGCCCGGCCAGGCACAGGCCCGCGCGGCGGCCGTCGGGGGAGATGTCGACCGTGCACAGCGTCGCGAAGATCTCGTCGTCCGCCCGCTCGTGTTCGAGGACCTGCTGGAGCGTCGAGAGCAGCTCGTCGCCGCACAGGCCGGCGAACGTCAACGCCCGCCAGGCGATGCGCAGTTCGACGCCGAGCGCCGCCTCGTCGGGGCCGTGCCCGCAGACGTCGCCGATCATGGCGTGCACCGTGCCGTCGGGCGTACGGACGGCGTCGTAGAAGTCGCCGCCGAGCAGCGCGCGGGAGCGGCCGGGGCGGTAGCGGGCCGCGAAGCGCAGCGGGGAGCCGTCCAGGAGCGGCGTCGGGAGCAGGCCGCGCTCCAGGCGGGCGTTCTCCTGGGCGCGCAGCCGGGACTCGGCGAGCTTGCGCTGGGCGACGTCGGCGCGCCTGCGCTCGACGGCGTAGCGGACGGCGCGGCCGAGGAGGCGGCCGTCCAGCTCGTCGCGGAACAGATAGTCCTGGGCGCCGACGCGCACGGCCTCGGCGCCGCGCTCCGCGTCGCCGGACGCGGTGAGGGCGAGGACGGCGTGCCGCGGCGCGAGGCGCAGGACGTGCCGGAGTGTCTCCAGCTCGTCGGCGTCCGTGGCCGCGCCGGGCGCGGGCAGGGCGAGGTCGAGCAGGATGCAGTGGACGTCGTCGGTGAGGAGCCGCTCGGCCTCGGTGAGGTTGCGGGCGGTACGGACGCGGATCGGCTTGCCCGCCGAGTCGGTCAGTTCGGGCACGCCGAGGGAGGCGGTGGGGTCGTCCTCGATGACGAGGAGCGTCAGAGGGCCACCTCCGCCGCTCTGGGCACCGGAGGCCGTGGGCTGCCGGGGCAGCGTGACGGGCGGTGTCGGCACAGTCGGAGCCTGACCACCTTCCACGGCCGGGATCGCTCTCTGCCGCGGTACGGGTACGGGCATCGCTCGGTTCCTTCCCTCCCCCCGAGGGCGTGGTGGAGCGAAGGATCGTCGCACCACCGACGGTGGACCTTAGCGGTAGGCGGCCCGGCAACGGAATGGTGAGAGGCAAACCGCCACTGTCATATGCCGCGT
This sequence comes from Streptomyces sp. NPDC107517, assembly GCF_055582645.1. Classification (NCBI taxonomy): domain Bacteria; kingdom Bacillati; phylum Actinomycetota; class Actinomycetes; order Kitasatosporales; family Streptomycetaceae; genus Streptomyces; species Streptomyces sp. NPDC107517. Next base: position 78,555 of record NZ_JBVJPM010000004.1, read on the forward strand.
CAGCTAACGGAATTGGGCACGCCAAAGGGCCGATCGACCCTTTCGGGGATGACGAAGGTCACGTCGTTTCCCTGCAACCGGGGGCCTCGGAGTGCGGTGGGTCACGTGGCCCAGGTCACGGCAGCCGGCCCCGCGCGGGCCCTTACGCGTCGGGGCGGACGACCCCGAGAATCGTCATCGAGCCGGCGCCCGCGACCGTGACGTTCCGCCCGGGCCGGGGGGCGTGCACGATCGCGCCGTCCCCTATGTACATCCCGACGTGACTGGCGTCGTCGTGGTAAATGATCAGGTCGCCGGGACGCATGTCCTTGATGTCGATGTGCTTGAGCTGCTTCCACTGCTCCTGCGAGGTCCGCGGGATCGGCCGCCCGGCCGCCGACCAGGCCTGCGAGGTCAGCCCCGAGCAGTCGTACGAGCCGGGCCCCTCGGCGCCCCACACGTACGGTTTGCCGAGCTGGCCGGTGGCGAACGCGACCGCCCTCTTGCCCCGCGCCGACGCGCTGCCCTTGATGTCCTTGAGGACCCCCGAGCTGAGCCAGGCCGTCTGCTGCTTGTACTCGGCCTGCTGCTCCAGCTGCTTCAGGCGCTCCCGCTCCTTCTTCTCGAGCTGTGACTCGAGCTTCTCGGCCTCCGCGATCCTGCTCTTGATCCTCTTCTTCGCCCGGGCCTTGTCCACGCGGTTGGCCTCGAGCTTCTTCCAGTTCCGCGTGGCGTCCTGGGCGTACGTCTGCAGGTCCTCCTGCGTCCGGGTCAGCTCGCCCATGAGTCCCTTGGTGGCGTGCTGCCCCTGCCGCATCCGGTCCGCGCCGTCCAGGAACCGCGAGGGGTCGTCCGTGAGCATCAGCTGCGCCTCCGGCGGCATCCCGCCGTCGCGGTACTGCTGGCGGGCCGCGGCGCCCGCGCGGGACTTCAGGCGGTCCAGCTTCTTCTGGCCGGCGACGATGTCCTTGGCCAGCTGGACGATCTGTCCCGACTGCTTGTGGGCCTTCTCCTCGGCCGCGTTGTACGCCTCCGTGGCGACGGCCGCGTCGTGGTAGAGCCCGTCGAGCTTGGCGCGGACCGCCTCGAGGTCCGGGCCTCTGTCCGCCGTCGACGGCGGCGCGGGCCGCGCGGGACTCGCGTACGCGGCGCCCGGCGCCGTCAGTACGGTCAACGCGCTGACCAGTGCAACGGCCGCCATGACTGTCGTGGTCCGCTTGCTCATCGCGCTCCGCCCCCAAGCAGTGAAGACTCACCAGAACTGATTTACCGTCAGTAACTTACGGATGCCCTGGGGATGGTGCCATGGCGGCGCCGAATGTGACAGACCCGGGCAACAACTCCCCATCCGCTCCCGGACCGCCCCCTCAACCCCGTACGCCCCTTCCCGCATCGTCTGACGTACGGACCTGCGAGATCGTTCCCTCCGGCTCCGGGCGGTCCGTCGTCAGCCCCGTGGCGCCAACGCACCCCAGGCGACGGTCACTTCCCCCTGCCGCCACCGCGCGGGCCGGTCGAGCACCGGCCAGTCCGTGCTCAGCGCCCGTGCCGTCCGGATCCAGCGCTGCCGCGCCCCGTACGAGGCGTAGGGGGCGGCCGCCGCCCAGGCGCGGTCGAAGTCGCGCAGGAACGCGTGGACCGGCTCGCCCGGCACATTGCGGTGGATCAGCGCTTTGGGGAGCCGCTCGGCGAGGTCGGAGGGGCGGTCGAGGGAGCCGAGGCGCGTCGCGAAGGTGACCGTGCGCGGGCCCTCCGGCCCGAGCGCCACCCACACGTGGCGGCGGCCGATCTCGTCGCAGGTCCCCTCGACCAGGAGCCCGCCGGGCGCGAGCCGCGCGGTCAGCCGCCGCCAGACCTCGGCGACCTGGTCCTCGTCGTACTGGCGCAGCACGTTCGCGGCCCTGATCAGGAGCGGGTCGTGGGGGAGGGGCACCTCGAAGCCGCCGTGCCGGAAGGTGAGGCCGTCCCGTTCGTAGGGGAGGGCGGCGGCGACCCGCGCGGGCTCGATCTCGATGCCCACCACGCACGCGCGTGGCGCCACGGTGCGCAGCCGCTGGAGCAGTTCGACCGCGGTCCAGGGCGCGGCGCCGTAGCCGAGGTCGACGGCGACGGGGTGGTCGGCGCGGCGCAGGGCGGCGCCGTGCGTGGCCGCGATCCAGCGGTCCATGCGGCGCAGGCGATTGGGGTTGGTGGTCCCGCGTGTGACCGCTCCCACGGGGCGGGACGGGGGGCGCGGGCTCATGGCTACGAGGGTATGCGCCCGGGTCCGCGGTCCCCGGGTTGAGTCCCCGACGGTAATGATTCGGCAAAACGGAAATGGAGCGGAGGGATCCGGTGTTGCAGCCGCTGAAGGAGGGTTCGCGCCCGGGCTCGGTGCCCGCGGTCACGGGCCCCCGAAGCCGTGCCCGCAGCAAGGAGGACCGCCACGTGAGCCAGTACGTGTCCAGGCTCCGCCGTTCCGGGGCCTCGTCCCAGCGGCTCAGGTTCCCCGGCGCGCACCGCAGACCGCGTCGGGTCGCCATGCTGAGCGTGCACACGTCGCCGCTCCACCAGCCCGGCACGGGCGACGCGGGCGGCATGAACGTCTACATCGTCGAGCTCGCCAAGCGCCTCGCCGCGATCAACATCGAGGTCGAGATCTTCACGCGCGCCACGACCGGCGCGCTGCCCCCCGCCGTCGAGCTGTCGCCCGGCGTCCTGGTCCGGCACGTGGACGCGGGCCCGTACGAGGGCCTCGCCAAGGAGGAGCTGCCGGCCCAGCTGTGCGCCTTCACGCACGGCGTGATGCAGGCGTGGGCGGGCCACCGGCCGGGCTACTACGACCTCGTCCACTCGCACTACTGGCTCTCCGGTCACGTCGGCTGGCTGGCTGCCGAGCGCTGGGGCGTCCCCCTCGTGCACGCCATGCACACCATGGCCAAGGTCAAGAACGCCGCGCTCGCCGAGGGCGACACCCCCGAGCCCGCCGCGCGCGTCATCGGCGAGACCCAGATCGTCCGCGCCGCCGACCGCCTCATCGCGAACACCGCGGAGGAGGCCGACGAGCTCGTACGCCACTACGAGGCCGACGCCGGCAAGGTCGCGGTCGTCCACCCCGGCGTGAACCTGGAGCGCTTCTGTCCCGCCGACGGCCGCGCCGCCGCCCGGCACCGCCTCGGCCTGCCCCAGGACGCCCTCATCCCGCTGTTCGCGGGCCGTATCCAGCCCCTGAAGGCCCCGGACATCCTGCTCAAGGCCGTCGCCGTCCTCCTCGACGAGCGGCCCGAGCTGCGCTCGCGGATGGTCGTGCCCGTCGTGGGTGGCCCCAGCGGCAGCGGTCTGGCCAAGCCGGAGGGGCTGCAGAAGCTCGCCGCCAAGCTCGGCATCGCCGACGTCGTCCGCTTCCGCCCGCCGGTCGGGCAGGACCAGCTCGCGGACTGGTTCCGCGCGGCGTCCGTCCTCGTCATGCCGTCGTACAACGAGTCCTTCGGGCTCGTCGCCATAGAGGCGCAGGCGGCCGGTACGCCGGTGATCGCGGCCGCGGTCGGCGGTCTGCCCGTCGCCGTGCGCGACGAGTCGACCGGCTTCCTGGTCCCGGGCCACGACCCGGCGGCGTACGCGCGCCGGCTCGGCGAGTTCGCCGACCGTCCACAGCTTGTGGACAGCATGGGTGCCGCGGCGGCGGCGCACGCGCAGGGCTTCGGCTGGGACACCGCGGCCTCCGCGACGGCCGATGTGTACACGGCGGCCACCTACGAGCACCGCCACCCCCGTCACGTACCCTCGCTGCATGGCTGACAGCACCATGGCCGGCGCGGCGGCGGTCATCGAGCAGGTCCTCACCGAGGCCGAGCTCGAGTGGGAGAGCCCCGAGCCCGGCTCTTCGTACGTCGTGAAGCTGCCCGGGACGCGCAAGCTGTCGACGACGCTCTCGCTGCTCGTCGGCAAGCACTCGCTCTCGCTGAACGCGTTCGTGATCCGGCACCCGGACGAGAACGAGCGGGGCGTCCACCGCTGGCTCCTGGAGCGCAACCTCCGTCTGTACGGCGTGAGTTACGCGGTCGATCAGCTCGGCGACGTCTACCTCACCGGCAAGCTGCCCCTCGCGGCCGTCACCCCGGACGAGGTCGACCGCCTCCTCGGCTCGGTCCTGGAGGCCGCGGACGGCGCGTTCAACACGCTTCTGGAGCTCGGTTTCGCGAGCGCGATCCGCCGCGAGTACGCCTGGCGGGTGTCGCGCGGGGAGTCCACGCGCAACCTCGACGCGTTCACGAATCTGACCCAGCGCCCCACCAAGTAGCCCTTCCCTCCCGCCCGTTCACTGCTGCACGCCCCCTTCCGTCACGGGGGTCGCCGTGGCATGCTCACGGCCGACGCAGACATGAACGACGTTCACATAGTTGAACGTATGGAATGTGTGGAGGGTGGCGGCGGTGGAGAACCTCGGCAGACGCGGGTTGTTGGGCAGCGCGATCGCGGTGGCGGCCATGACGGCGACGGGGACCGGCGCGCGGGCCGCCACGGCCCGGTCCGGTGAAGTGCCGTCCGTCTGGGGCGAGTTCACCCGCACCCCCTATACGCACCCGCAGATCCCCTACGTCGGACGGGCCGGATACCGCGGGGGCCGGCAAGGCTTCGCCCGCCCCCGCGTCGTCGCCGACGTCGTACGCGACTACGGCGCCCTGCCCGACGGCTCGGCCGACGCCGCCCCCGCGATCAACCGTGCCCTCGCCGACGCCGGACGGGCCGGCGGGGGCACGGTCCACCTGCCCCCGGGCACGTACCGCATCGACGACCTCATCCGCATCGGCCACAGCGGCGTCGTCCTGCGCGGCGCGGGCAGCACCCGCACCAAGCTGTACGCGACCCGCAGCCTCACCGAGCTCATCGGCGTCTACGGCTCCCGCTACGGCGGCGACAAGTCCAGCTGGTCCTGGGCGGGCGGCCTGGTCTGGCTCTGCCCGGAGGACCGCTTCCGCACCCTGACCGACGCGATCAGGGCGAAGGCCTGGCCCTTCGAGGGCTGGACGGGCAACAAGCGCGACGAGTGGGACACACTGACGGCGGTCGAACCGGCCACCCGAGGCTCCTGGTCGGTGACGGTCGCCGACGCGTCCCGCCTCTCCCGCGGCGACCTGGTCCTCCTGCGCCTCGCCGACGACTCCGGGCACACCCTCCTCGAACACATGGCGGGCGGCGGCCCTGGCCCCGAGGCGTACTTCTGGGACGACAAGACCAAGCTGACCTCGTACGTCCCCTACGAATGGCCCGTACGGATCGAGTCCGTGCACGGCCGCCGCGTCACCTTCGAACGCCCGCTCCCCCTTGACGTGCGCCCGGAGTGGGACCCGCGGCTGACCACGCACGTCGGCGCCCTGACCGGCTCGGGCGTCGAGGCGCTGACCCTCGAAGCGGTCGAGACCCCGCAGTCCCAGCACCTCCTGGACAAGGGCTACAACGGCGTCGCGTTCCAGTGCGCGTACGACTGCTGGGCCGACGACGTCACCGTCCGCCACGTCGACAACGGCTTCGGCCTGGTCGCCGCGTCCGCCTGCACCCTGCGCCGCACCCGCGTCGCGGGCCGCGGCTCGCACCACCCGTACTTCTGCCGCGAGGGCTCCCACGACAACCTCGTCGAGTCGTTCACGATCGAGCAGCGCACCGTCCCCGCCCCCGCGGGCACACAGCTGCACGGCATCAACGTCGAGGGCCTGTCGTCGTACAACGTGTGGTCGCGCGGCGAGATGGAGATGGGCACGTTCGACTCGCACCGCGGCATGCCGTTCGCGAACGTGCGCACGGACATCACGGTGAACAACAACGGCCGCCACGGAGGGGACGCCTCGGCGGGACCGCTCTTCGGCGCGCGCTTCACGCACTGGAACATCCGCGTCACGAACCAGCGCGCCGGTCTGATGCGCCTCGACGGACTCGCGCCGTACAGCGCGACCGTCGCCGTCAACACCGTCCGCGAGTTCGACCAGATCGATGTCCCGGACTTCACCGGCGACCTGCACGCGCGGCTGGAGCTGTACGGCGACGGGGTGTCGGACACGGTCCGGCCGCGGAACCTGTACGACGCACAGCGGTCGTCGGTCGGGCGGTGAGCGTCGGGCGGTGAGTGTCAGGCGGTGAGCTCGGGCTCGGTCCGGGTCTTCTCGGGGCTGGGGACGGGTGCGACGGGGTGTTCCTCCGGGGGCAGCCCTCGCATCAGGATCCAGTACCCGGCCGCCGCGACCGTCCCGATCACCGCGCAGCCCGCCCACAGCCACCCCGCGCCGAACCGGTCGATCGTCACGCCCGACGCGAGCGGCGCGACCAGGGCCGCCACCGACCACGACATGGAGTACATGCCCTGGTAGCGGCCGCGTCCGTGGGTCGGGGCGAGCCGCGCCACGAGACCGGACTGGGTGGGGGCGTTGACCATCTCGCCGAGGGTCCACACGACCACGATCAGGGCGTACGCGGCCATCGACCCGGCGAACGCGGTGAGCGCGAAGCCGTAGCCGATGAGGAGCGAGGAGACCGTCAGGAGCCGGCCCGCGTCGCGCTTCTCGATGAAGCGGGTGAGTGGGATCTGCAGCGCCACGATCACGATGCCGTTGACGGCGGCGACGAGCCCGACGTCCGAACTGCTCAGCCCCGCCTGCCCCATGACGATGGGCAGGCCGGACGAGGACTGCGTGAAGACGACGGAGATGAGGAACGAGAGGCCGACCATGAGCATGTACCGGCCGTCGCGCAGGACGGTCAGCATCGTCACGTCGGCGACGGGCGTCGCGTCGGCCTTCGGCGCGGCGCGCTCGGGCCGCGACTCGGGCACCTTCACGAACACCAGGACCGCGCAGGCCAGCGTCATCGCGGCCTCGAGGAGGAAGCCGGCGGTGTAGCTGGCGGCGACGAGGAAACCGGCGTAGACGGAGGAGACGGCGAAGCCGAGGTTGATGGCCCAGTAGTTGAGGGAGAACGCCCGCACGCGGTCCTTCGGCGCGACGAGGTCGGCCATCATCGCCTGCACGGCTGGCCGCGACGCGTTCGAGGCGACACCGAGCAGGAAGCCGGTCACCGCGATCCCGGCGGGGTCGCGCACGAAGGCGAGGACGGCGACGGTCGCGGCGGTCGCGAGCTGTGCCGTCAGGAGGGTGGGCCGCCGCCCGATCCGGTCCGCGAGCACCCCGCCGACCACCGACGCGATCATTCCGCCGAGCCCGATGAGCGCGGCGACGAGGCCCGCGAACGACGCGGAGAAGTGGCGCTCGGTGGTCAGGTACAGCGCCATGAACGTGAGGACGAAGCCGCCCAGGCGGTTGATCAGGGTGCTGGTCCACAGCCACCAGAACTGGCGCGGCAGACCGGACACACTCTCGTGTGCGGCCCGTCTGAGAGCGGTGACGGACATCGGAACGGGTCCCCCTGGGAGTGCTGGTAAGCGGCGCGGCTGGTGTACGAAACTTACGGGGCAGGGGGCCGGGGGAGCCACTCAATTGACGCCGGGCGTCAATCGGCGGCGGGCCCCGTATCCGTGCCGCCGGACCCGTACCGTCCGGCCCGTGGCCGGGGGCGCGGGGCGCCGGAGGCTTGGATTAGGCTCGGAGCCATGGCCGACGCACCGTACAAGCTGATCCTCCTCCGCCACGGCGAGAGCGAATGGAACGCGAAGAACCTGTTCACCGGTTGGGTGGACGTCAATCTCAACGAGAAGGGCGAGAAGGAGGCAGTCCGCGGCGGTGAGCTGCTCAAGGACGCAGGCCTGCTCCCCGATGTCGTACACACCTCGCTCCAGAAGCGCGCGATCCGCACGGCGCAGCTGTCGCTGGAGGCCGCGGACCGCCACTGGATCCCCGTCCACCGCTCGTGGCGCCTGAACGAGCGGCACTACGGTGCGCTCCAGGGCAAGGACAAGGCGCAGACGCTGGCCGAGTTCGGCGAGGAGCAGTTCATGCTCTGGCGCCGCTCGTACGACACCCCGCCGCCGCCGCTGGCCCGCGACGCGGAGTACTCCCAGTTCAACGACGCCCGCTACGCGGCCCTCCCGCCGGAGCTGCGCCCGCAGACGGAGTGCCTCAAGGACGTCGTCGTCCGCATGCTCCCCTACTGGTTCGACGACATCGTCCCGGACCTCCTGGACGGCAAGACGGTCCTGGTCGCGGCCCACGGCAACAGCCTGCGCGCCCTCGTCAAGCACCTCGACGGCATCTCCGACGCCGACATCGCGGGCCTGAACATCCCGACGGGCATCCCGCTGTCCTACGAACTCGACGCGGACTTCAAGCCCCTGAAGGCGGGCGGCACGTACCTGGACCCGGACGCGGCCGCGGCGGCGATCGAGGCGGTCAAGAACCAGGGTAAGAAGAAGTAGCTTTCACGATCATGCCTCCCGCCTGCGCATATGGCGCGGGTGGGAGGCATTTTCATGGGCTGGGACCTCTTTGGAACCCCAGCGCGGCGGGTTGCGGGTCCTGCGGCCTGAGCGCCTCCCCCTTGGCAGCTCGCTGCGCTCGCGCGCGACGGAGTTCGGGAGCGCCCCGCGGCGCGTGGCTGCGGGGCACCTTGTGGGGTTCAGGGGCGCCTTGCGGGGTTCAGTCGACCGTCTCCCCGTCGTGCATACCGCCCTTGCAGAGGTTGTCCGTCAGATCGGCCGTTCCGCCGCCCTGCTTGCACTCAGAAGGGGTGACGGCGGATGGGGCGCCCTGTGCGATGGCGCTGGCTGCGCCTGTGAGGCCGAGTCCGGCGAGGGCTGCCGTGGCGATGACGGCGGCGAGGATTCGTCGAATGCGCATTTGTTTCCCCTTTCACGGATTTCCTCGGGGGGCACTGTCAGCTTGCACCCATGTGGGTGGCACGTCATGTTGGGCCATTCGGGTGGCGGTGCTGTCGGGTGCGGGTCGGTGACGCGACCCCTCGGACAGGCCCTGGAACGAAGAGGCCGACCAGTGTTGACCTGCAAAAACGCGCCCTTGGTGACGGAGAGTGGCCGGACGTCGGCGGACGCTGCACATTCTGTTTGCGTCCGCAGGACAGTCCGTCACTGCGCCGCCGGCTGTGCCGGGAGGTTGAAGATGTTGGACGGCGAGATGATCTCGGTGATCGCCTGGCCGACGAGGGTGCTCGGCTCCGAGTTGTCGTGGTCGATGTCCGTGTTCAGGACCACCACGAGGGTCGCCTTGGCCGACGGCAGGTAGACCGTCAGGGACTCGTAGCCCGGCAGGGAGCCGTTGTGGCCTATCCAGCCCTGGACGTTGAAGATGCCGAGGCCGTAGCCCGCGCCCGGGATCGTGGTCTTCGGGGTGATGAGGCGCTGCTTCTGCGCGGCGGGGCTGATCATCGCGTCACCATTGGGGAACGTGCCCGTGGCGACCGTCGGTGCCCAGATCCGCAGGTCGTCGAGGGTGGAGATCATCGCGCCTGCCGCCCAGCCCCAGGACGGGTTCCAGTCGACCGTGTCCTCGACCTTCCCGCTCGCGGTCTGGTTCGTGTAGCCCTGCGAGCGCGGCTCCGGGAACTCGTTGCCGGTCGGGAACAGCGTCTGCTTCATGCCGGCCGGGGTGAGGATGTTGTCCTGGATGTAGTCATGGAGCGGCCGGCCGCTCTCCTTCTCGACCACGAGGCCGAGCAGGATGAGGTTGGTGTTGCTGTAGTAGAACTGCTTGCCCGGCTCGAACAGCACGGGGTGCTTGAACGCGTAGTCGAGGAGTTGCTGCGGGGTGAACGGCCGCTCCGGATTCGACGTCAGCGCCTTGTAGAAGCCGTCGTCCTCCGAGTAGTTGAAGAGTCCGCTGCGCATCTCGGCGAGCTGACGGATCGTGATCTTGTCGCCGTTGGGGACGCCGTCGATGTACTTGCCGATCGGATCGTCGAGGCCGACCTTCTTCTCGTCGACCAGTTGCAGTATCGACGTGACGGTGAACGTCTTGGTCTCGCTGCCGATACGCATGTGCAGGTCGGGCGACATCTTCTGGCCGGTGCTCTTGTCCGCGACACCCAAGGACTTCACGTACTCGCCCTTGTCCGGCGTCCACACGCCGAAGGTCACACCCGGCACGTTCGCCTCACGCATGACCTTCCGCACGGCGGTGTCGAGCTCCCTCTCCACGGCGGGAGTGAGGTTCTGGACCTGCCCCGGAGCGGTCGACGCGGAATCGGACGGGGAGGGCGGGTCGGCGGCGCGGATGACGGAGGCGGAGCTGGAGCCGGCGGAAACGGAGGCCGGCGTGGCGAACGCGGACCCACCCGCTATCGGCACCGCGAGCGTCACCACCGCTACGACGGTCACAGCCCCCCTGCGCAACCCCCGGGTCGAATGCGTCATGAGCCGACTCCAACCCACGTGAGGAAGAACCCGCAGGACGAACCCAGACCCATCGTAGGGCGGGGCCCCATGCACCGCCTCTCCAGTCACCACAGCCCCTGTAGTCACTGGGATCAGCGCCTCGTCAGCGGCCCCCGTTCAACGCCACCACCGTGCGGCGCGAAATGCCGCTCGGCGGACCCGGCCCCGTCAGTCGACCCCACGCAGATAGACCTGGCTGGTCTGCGCATCGAGGGAATGCACGGTCACCTCAAGGGAGTTCAGCTCGCCGGCGCAGGGCGCGCACACGGGTCCGTTGCGGACGTCGGCAAGCGTCTCCGGCTCCTTGAGCCCGAGGTGCGCGAACGGCGTCATGGGCTTCGCCGACTGCTGCAAGGGCTCGGCGCGGTGGGTGAGTTCCTGCTCGGGGGCGAGCCGCTTCACAAACGCGTCCACACGCGCTGTCAGCACAGTAAAGGCCAGAAGAAGACCATCGTCCTGGAACCCGTTCTGGTACGCGGCGCGGCGGTCCTCGGCCTCGGCGGGGATCCGCACGTGCATCAGCTCACCGATCGCTGCGGGGGTCACTCCCGCCTTCCAAGCCGGCACCTGTCCGCGCGTATCCGCGTCCGCGTCACGTCCGGTGCCGTTCGTGGTGCGCCGCCGGGCAAGCCGCCGTCACGCCGTCGCCGAAGCCGACTCCGATGCCACCCCCGTCTGCGAGGCCGACCCCGTCTCCGCCTCCGTCACATCGCTCCCGCCCCGCAGCGCCACCCTCCGCGCCCACACGTAGTACACCGGCGCCGTCACGACCAGTCCCACGAGCCACGACAGGTCCGCGCCGCCGAGGGGTGCCACCAGCGGGCCCGTGTACAGCGACGTGGCGACGAAGGGGAGTTGGACCGCGATGCCGATCGCGTACGACGTCAGGGCCACCGGGTTGAAGCGGCCGTAGCGTCCGCCGTCGGGAGCGAAGAGGTCGCCGAGTGCGTAGCGCCCGCGGTGGACGAGGTAGAAGTCGATCAGGTTGATCGCCGTCCAGGGGACGAGGACGACGAGCAGGACCAGTACGAGGTTCACGAAGCTGGAGACGAAGTCGCTGGACAGGGCCGTCGCGATGATCAGCGCGGCCGCGAGGACCACCGCGGAGACGGTGCCGCGTGCCCTGTGGCGCGGGGTCCACGCGGGGCGGAACGTCTGGCAGATGGTGATCAGCGACAGCACCGCGCCGTAGAGGTTGAGCGCGTTGTGGTTGACGACCGAGAAGAGGAACAGGAGCAGCACGACCGGGCCGAAGGCGCCCGCCGCGCTGTCGAAGCCCGCCACCGTGTCGTCCGTGCCGGGCGACGCGAGGCCGATCACCGTGCCGGCGAGGAACGGCAGCGTCGAGCCGAGACACGAACCCCAGTACGTGGCCCAGAAGGTCGACGCCGTACGGACGGTGCGCGGCAGGTAGCGGGAGTAGTCGGAGACGTACGGGGCGAAGGCCAGCTGCCACAGGGCGCTCAGGGACACCGTCGCGAGCCAGCCCGCGAACGTGAAGGAGCCCGCCGAGAAGAAGCCGTCGGGCAGGCCGCGCCCGACCACCACGGCGAGGCCGACCAGGATGCCCGCACCGAGCACCCACGTCGCGATCTTGTTGAGGGTGTGGATGAGGCGGTAGCCGACCCAGCAGATCAGGGCCGAGCCGAGAGCCCCGAGCGCGATGCCCGCGTCGACCGGCACCGCGGGCGCGAGGCCGTGCAGGGACTTGCCCGCCAGGATGATGTTCGAGGCGAAGAAGCCGATGTACATCGCCGCCGCCACGACCACGATCAGCAGGGCGCCCACGCTGCCGAACTGCGCCCGGCTCTGGATCATCTGCGGGACGCCGAGCTGCGGGCCCTGTGCCGAGTGCAGCGCCATGAAGACGGCGCCGACGAGCTGGCCGACCAGGATCGCGAGGACGCCGGACCAGAACGACTGGTGGAACACCTGGACGCCCATGGCGCCGGTGACCAGCGGCAACGGCGCGATGTTCGTGCCGAACCACATCGTGAACAGGTCACGGACGCGGCCGTGGCGCTCGTTCTCGGGGACGTGGTCGATGGTGTGCTGCTCCACCGAGGGAGATGCGGACGCGGAAGCGGAAGCTGCAGGGGACGGGGACGGGTCTGGCATGTGGGACTCCCTGTCTGAGCGGGGCGGGGGGAGTACGGGGGGCGGTGTCGGTCGGGGGAGTCTCGCGACGGTTTCAGTCAACGGTCAAACATCGATTTCCCGGGAGTTACATCTGATTTCGAGATGCAGACAGCTCGCGGGCGCCCGGGGCACAATCCCGCCATGGCCAAGGACGCGAACTTCACCCTCGTGCAGCTGCGGTACTTCCTCGCCGCGGCCGAGCTCGGCAGCATGACCGCCGCCGCGCACCGCATCAACGTCTCGCAGTCCGCGGTCTCCACCGCCGTGCACCACCTGGAGCGCGAGCTCGGCGTGCAGCTCCTGATCCGCCGGCACGCGAAGGGCCTGGAGCTGACGGCGGCGGGGGAGCGGTTCCTGCACGAGCTGCGCGGCTTCCTCACGCACGCCGACGAGCTGGCCGAGTCGGCCAGGAGCCTGGGCGCCGACCTCGTGGGCGAGCTGGCCGTGGGCTGCTTCCAGACCCTCGCCCCGTTCTATCTGCCCCGCCTGCTGCGGGAGTTCGGCGAGCGCCAGCCCGCCGTACGCGTCGAGGTCGTCGAGGGCGACATCCCGGCCGTGCAGGAGAGCCTGCGCACGGGCGCCTGCGAACTGGCGCTGCTCTACGACATGGATCTCGACGCCGACATCGAGTGCGAGGTCCTCGCGATGGCCCCGCCCTACGCCCTCGTCCCCGAGGGGCACCGGCTCGCGGGCGGTGGCCGGGCCCGGCTCGCCGACCTCGCGGACGAGCCGATGATCCTGCTCGACCTGCCCGCGAGCCGCGACTACTTCCGCTCCGTCGCGGCCAAGGCCGGCGTCGAACCGCGCATCAGCCACCGCACCCGTAGCTACGAGACCGTGCGCGCCCTGGTCGCGGCCGGATACGGCTGGTCGCTGCTCAATCAGAGGCCCGCGCACGACCGCACATACGACGGGTCGAGCGTCGTCGCGCTGCCGCTCGCCGACTCCCTGCCCGCGCTCCCCGTCGTCCTGGCGAAGCTGCGCGGGGTCCGGCTGACAGGCCGCGCGCAGGCGTTCGCGACGGCCTGCAGGGAGGCTCTGCGCGCCTGAACGAGCAGCTCAGGCCCGAGCATCTCCAAAACAAATGCAATAGCGCTAAAAGATCTGTTGTACGGATGCAGGTCCCGGCTCCCATAGTGGTCCCACCACAGCCCACTCGCTCCGAGGGAGGCCGCTCGTGACCATTGCTCCGGACCAACTCCTCACATCCCGCCAGGACTTCGTGGCCGCGATGGGAACGCCGCGACGGGCGTGACCGTTGTCTCCACCGAAGGACCGGCCGGTCGCTTCGCCCAGACCGTCTCCGCCATGTGCTCCGTCTCCGCCGACCCGCCCTCGCTGCTGGTGTGTGTGAACGAGCGGAGCCCCCTCGCCGCGGCCGCCGTGCGCAACGGCGTCATCGCCGTGAGCGTCCTCGCCGCCGGCCAGGCCCACGTCTCGGACGTGTTCGCGGGCCGCCCCGCCCACGGCAGCGGCCCGTACGACTTCGACAGCGCCGAGTGGGACGTGCTCGCCACCGGCGCCCCCGTCCTGCGCGGCGCCGCCGCCGCCTTCGACTGCCGGCTGGCCGACTCCGTGACGCAGGGCACACACCAGGTCCTGTTCGGCGCGGTCGTCGCCTCCGCGGTGTCCGGCGCGCACCCCCTCGTCCACCACGCCCGTACGTATGCCACCCCGAGCCCCCTCAACTCCCTCAAGGAGCACGGCGCATGATCCGCACCGGAGACCAGTACCGCGAGTCGATCCGCGACGGCCGCGACGTATGGATGAACGGCGAGAAGGTCACCGACGTGACCACGCACCCCGCGTTCAAGCCGCTGGTCGACATACGCGCCCGGATCTACGACATGGCGCACGACCCGGCGACCCGGGACTCCATGACGTACCGGGACGAGTCGACCGGCGAGGTCAACGCGATCCAGCAGAAGCCGCCGCGCACCCGCGAGGACTGGGACGCGAAGCGGGCGGCGACGGACGCCGTGCTGAGCGACGTCGGCGGCGTCGTGACCCGTGTCGGTGACGAGACGATCGGTGAGGTCTGGTCGCTCATCGACGGCCAGGACGTCCTCAACGCGATCAACCCCGCGTACGCGGAGAACGTCAAGCGGCACATCGACCACGCGCTGTACGCCGACCCCTTCCACGTCTCGGCGAACACCGACCCGAAGGGCGACCGCTCCAAGCGCCCCCAGGACCAGGACCCGGACATGCTCCTGCACGTCGTGCGGGAGACGGACAGCGGCATCGTCGTGCGCGGCGCCAAGTACGAGACGGCCGCCGCCTACTCGAACCAGGCGTTCACGAAGCCGACGATCGCGAACTGGGGCGACTCCGAACTCTCCGACTACGCCCTCGGGTTCATCGCCGACATGGGATCGCCCGGCCTGAAGTACATCTGCCGTACGGGCTTCGCCGGTACGAAGCCGCCCGCCGACTACCCGGTCTCCAGCCGCTTCGACGAGGTCGACACCCTGGTCGTCTTCGACGACGTCGAGATCCCCTGGGAGAACGTCCTCTTCTACCGGGACACCAAGGCCGCGACCTTCATCCGCGCCACGCTCCACCGCTACAGCGCGTTCGCGTTCACGCAGCGCAACCTGCGGCTCGCGGACCTGATGATCGGCGCCGCCCTGTGGAACGTGAAGCAGACCGGCCTGGAGAAGCAGCAGGCCGTGCAGGAGAAGCTCGCGACGCTGGCCTGCTACCGCGAGGGCATCAACGCGCACCTGACCGCGTCCATCGCGATGGCGGAGCCCAGCCCCGGCGGGCTCCTCATGCCGAACCAGTCGCTGCTGTACACCGGCCGCGTCCTGGCCTGCTCGCAGCTGCACGAGATGATGCACATCGCGCGCGAGCTGTGCGGCGGCCAGATCTGCATCACGCCCGACAAGGCGTCCTTCGACCACCCGGACACCAAGCCGTGGCTCGACAAGTTCTACTCGATCAACGAGCACTGGGTCGCCGAGGACCGCCGCAAGCTCCTCGCGTACGCCCGTGACCTGCTCAACTCGGACTACGCGGGCCACCGTCTGACGTTCCAGCTGTTCGCGCAGTCCCCGCCGTTCGCGCACCTTGGCGCGGTGTACCGCAACTTCGACTGGGAGGGCCCGCTCGACCTGGTGAAGGACGCGGCCGGGCTCAGCGACAACGTCCTCGGCACGCTCGGGAGGAAGACCAAGTGACGACCCACCGGCGCGTCCGCCCCTTCAACACGGCGGACACCTATCCCGAGCAGGACCTGTCCAACGACCTCGCGCAGGCGGTCGTCGCCGACGGCACCGTCTATCTGCGCGGTCAGATCGGCCAGGATCTCGACACGCGCGAGAACGTGGGCGTCGGGGACGTCGCCGCCCAGGCCGAGAAGGCCATGGCGAACATCGCGATGCTCCTGGAGGAGTCCGGCAGCCGCCTGGGCGACATCGTCAAGATCACCGTCTATCTGACGGACATCCGCTTCCGCGAGCCCGTCTACCGCGTCATGGGCCGCTGGCTCAAGGGCGTCCACTACGTCTCCACGGGCCTGGTCGTGTCGGCGCTGGCCCGTCCGGAGTGGCTCGTCGAGATCGACGCGACGGCCGTCATCCCGAAGGAGCGCCGATGACGTTCTCGATCGCCGCGCGGTGTCCGCGCACGGGCCGGTTCGGGGTGGCCGTCACCTCGTCCTCGCCGGCCGTCGCCGCGCGCTGCGCGCACGTACGGCCCGGGGTGGGCGCGGTCTGCTCCCAGAACGTCACCGACCCGCGCCTGGGCACCCGCCTGCTCGACCTCCTGGAATCCGGGGTGCCCGCGAAGACGGCCGTACGCGAGGCGGCCGCCCAACCCCACGCCGAATGGCGGCAGTTGACGGTCGTCGGCGCCTTCGGTCCCGGCGCGGTCTTCTCGGGCGCGCGGACCCTCGGCACGTACGCGGAGGCGGTCGGCCCCGACGCCGTGGCCGCGGGGAACCTCCTGTCGGGCCCCGGGGTCCCCCGGGCGGTACTCGACGCGTTCACGGCCGCGGACCCCGAGGCTCCGCTGGCCCGCCGTCTCGTCGACGCGCTGACCGCGGGCGCGGCGGCGGGCGGCGAGGCGGGCCCCGTCCACTCGGCCGGGCTCCTCGTCGTCGACGCACAGCAGTGGCCGGTGACGGACCTGCGCGTCGACTGGACCGAGGGCGATCCGATCGCGGAGCTCGCGGACCTGTGGAAACGGTGGGAGCCCCAGGAGGAGGCGTATGTCCAACGGGCGCTCGCCCCGGACGCGGCGCCGAACTACGGCGTGCCGGGGGACGAGTGAGGCCCGTGCGCGAGGCGGTCGCGAAGGCGGCGCCCGAACTCCTCGCCCTGAGCCGTCGCATCCACGCGAACCCCGAGGTGGCGTGGGAGGAGGAGAAGGCGGCACGCTGGACCGCGTACGCGCTCAACGATCTCGGCTACGACGTCGTGACCGGCACCGCGGGCCTGCCCACCGCCTTCACCGCCACTGTCGGCAGCGGCCCGCTCCACCTCGCGATCTGCGCCGAGTACGACGCGCTGCCCGGCCTCGGCCACGCCTGCGGGCACAACGTCATCGCGGCGGCCGCGGTGGGCGCCGCGGCCGGACTGGCGCCGGTGGCGGACGAGCTGGGCCTCAAGGTCACCGTCTTCGGCACCCCGGCCGAGGAGGGCGGCGGAGGCAAGATCCTCATGCTGGAGCGCGGCGCCTTCGACGGGGTGCACGCGGCGATGATGGTGCACCCCGGGCCCGCGGACGTCGCCGAGGCCGACCCGTACGCGGTCGCGCACCTCAAGGTCCGCTACCACGGCAAGGCGGCACATGCGGCGGCCTACCCGGAGCGGGGCCGCAACGCGGCGGACGCGTTCACGGTCGCCCAGGTCGCCATCGGACTCCTGCGCCAGCAGCTCCCCTCCACGACGCGCGTGCACGGCATGGTGACGCGCGGCGGGGAGGCCCCGAACGCGATCCCGGAGCTGACCGAGGGCCGCTGGTACGTGCGCGCGGGCAGCCTCGAGGAACTGTCCGCGCTCCAGCCACGCGTCGAGAGGTGCTTCGAGGCCGGCGCCCTGGCCTCGGCCTGCGACCTCGAAATAGAGCCGGAGTCCCGCCCGTACTCGGAGTTCCGCAACGACGCCGCGATGCTGGCTCTCTACCGCCGGGCGGCCACCTCCCTCGGCCGTACGTTCGACAGCTCCGGATCCCCGGCGGCCCGGATGAACCGCGCCTCCACGGACATGGGCAACGTCTCCCGCGTCCTGCCCGCCATCCACCCCTACCTGGGCATCGGCTCGCTGCCCGCGGTCAACCACCAGAAGGAGTTCGCGGCGGCGTGCGTCACCCCGGAAGCGGACCGGGCGGTCCTCGACGGCGCGCTCGGCATGGCGCTCACCGCGGTGGCCCTCGCGGGCGACGACGGCGAGAGGGCCCGGCTCACAGCTCCGGGCAGCCGGTGACCGTCCGCGCGTAGCCGAGGAGCAGGCGCCGGGCGACATCCGGCGTCAGCTCGGCGTTGCGGCTGACGATGTGCAGCCCGTAGCCGTCCTCCAGCGCGACGAGGTTGCGCGCGAGGTCGGCGACGGGCTCCGCGAGTGTGAACTCCCCGACTGCCGCGCCGACTTCGAGCACCGTCGCGTACAGGGCGACCTCGCGCGCGAAGAGCGACGCCATCAAAGTCGCGTGCCCGGAGCTGCGGTCGGCGCGCCGGTGCAGCTCGAAGAGCAGTCCGTGCACGGCGTCCCCCGAGCCGCCCGGCAGCCCGCTCCCCACGAGGGCCCGCAGCCGTGCGGCGGCCCCGGCCGCCCCGTCCACGGCCCCCTGCCGGGCGGCGAGATAGCGCTCCACGGCGCCCCGGTGCACCTCCAGGACCAGCTCGCCCATCTCCGGGTAGTAGTACAGAACGGACCCCGCCGACATCCCCGCCTCGGCGGCGATGTCCTTGATGCGCAGACCCTCCAGGCCCCGCTCGGCGATGGCGCGCCCCGCCGCGTCGACGAGGGCCTCGCGGCGCGCCGTCTGGTTCTTCGGTCTCCCAGGCTTGTTCCCCATGGGTTAATTCTCTGTTACCCGGTTCAAATAAATCAAGTTCCTTGCGCCCAGGGCATTGACGACCCGGTGCCCCATTGTTTGAATCCGATCTCAAAGAAATAGAGGGGAGCCGCCGCATGAACACCTACGCAGACTGGCAGCGCCGAGCAGCCGAACTGACGCCACGCACAAGGGCGTTCATCAACGGCACATGGGCCGAGTCGCAAACCCGAGCCACCTTCCCCACCACCGACCCGGCCACCGGCAAGGTCACCGCACACGTCACGCGCGGCGAAGCGCCCGAGATCGACGCGGCGGTCCGCGCGGCCCGTGCCTCCTTCGAGGACGGCCGCTGGTCCCGCACCGACCCGGCGGCCCGCAAGCGCGTCCTGCTCGCACTCGCCGGCCTGATCACCGCCAACGCCGAGGAGCTGGCCCTCCTCGACACCCTCGACATGGGCAAGCCGATCGCCGAGTCCCACGGCACGGACGTGCCCGGCGCGGCCGGCGTCTTCGCCTGGTACGCGGAGGCCGCGGACAAGCTGTACGACGAGATCGCGCCGACGCCCCCGGGCAGCCTGGCGACGGTCCGCCGCACCCCGCTGGGCGTGGTGGGTGCCGTGGTCCCGTGGAACTTCCCGCTGGACCTCGCGAGCTGGAAGCTGGCGCCGGCCCTCGCGGCGGGCAACAGCGTCGTACTCAAGCCGGCGGAGCAGTCCCCGCTGTCGGCGCTGCGCCTGGCCGAACTGGCGGCGGAGGCGGGCCTGCCCGACGGCGTACTGAACGTCGTCCCCGGCATGGGCGACACCGCGGGCAGGGCGCTCGGCCTGCACAAGGACGTCGACACCCTGGTCTTCACGGGCTCGACGGAGGTCGCCCGCCGCTTCCTCTCCTACTCCGCCGAGTCGAACATGAAGCAGGTCTGGCCGGAGGCGGGCGGCAAGAGCCCGAACGTGGTCTTCGCGGACGCGGACCTGGACGCGGCGGCAGAGCGCGCGGCCTGGGGATTCGCGTACAACGCGGGCCAGGTCTGCTCGGCCAACACCCGCCTTCTGGTGGAGAGTTCGATCGCCGACGACTTCACGGCCCGCGTCGCGGAGCACGCGGCACGCTTCGTACCGGGCGACCCCCTGGACCCCGGCACGAACCTCGGCCCGCTGGTCGACGAGGCCCAGGCGGCACGGGTCCTCGCGGCGGTGGAGGCCTCCGGCGGCAAGGTGATCACGGGCGGGACGCGCGAGGGCGCCTACGTCACCCCCACCATCGTCACCGGCCTGCGCCCCGATGCGCCCCTGGCCCGCGAGGAACTCTTCGGCCCGGTCCTGACGGTCCACGCCTTCACCACGGAGGAGGAGGCGATACGCACCGCCAACGACTCCCCGTACGGCCTGGCGGCCTCGCTGTGGACGAGGGACCTGGCGCGCGCCCACCGCGTCTCGGACGCCCTGCACGCAGGGACGGTCTCGGTGAACGCGGTCGACGCGCTGAGCCCGCTGACGCCGTTCGGCGGCTTCAAGCAGTCGGGCCACGGCAGGGACCTGTCGCTCCACTCGCTCGACAAGTACACGGGCCTGAAGACGACGTGGATCACGTACGCGTAGCCGGCCTTGACCGCGACCGCCCGGACAACTCCCCACCCTCTCCCGAAGGGACGAACACCATGACCCTCACCCCCGCACAGCAGCTCGCCGCCACGGACCGGGCGCACATCATCCACCCCTACCTCCCCGGCACCGCCGAGGAACGCGTGGTGATGACGGAGGGCAAGGGCTGCCGCCTCACCGACGCGGAGGGCCGCAGCTACCTCGACGCGACGGGCGGGCTCTGGCTCGCCCAGGTCGGCCACGGCCGCAAGGAGATCGCGGACGTGGCACACGCGCAGATGCAGCAGCTCGAATACTTCACGAGCTTCTGGGAGTTCTCGAACGACAAGGCGATCCAGCTGGCCGAACGCCTCACCACGCTGGCCCCCGACAACCTCAACCACGTCTACTTCACGTCGGGCGGCTCGGAGGGCAACGAGGCGGCCATCAAGATGGCCCGCTACTACCACCACCGCAGGGGCGAGGGCTCCCGCACCTGGATCCTGGCCCGCGACAAGGCGTACCACGGCATCGGCTACGGAGGCGGCTCGGCCACCGGATTCCCCGTCTACCACGAGGGCTTCGCCCCGATGATGCCGCACGTCAGCCACCTGACGCCGCCGTGGCCGTACCGCACGGAGCTCTACGGCGACGCCGACCCCACGGACTTCCTGATCGCCGAACTGGAGGGCCGCATCGCGGAGATCGGTGCCTCCAACATCGCGGCCATGATCGGCGAACCGATCATGGGCGTGGGCGGCATGCTGGTCCCGCCGGCGGACTACTGGCCGCGCGTGCGCGAGGTCCTCGACCGCCACGGCATCCTCCTCGTCTTCGACGAGGTGGTGACGGCGTACGGCCGCGTGGGCGAATGGTTCGCGGCCCAGCACTTCGACGTGAAGCCGGACATCATCACCACGGCGAAGGGCATCACGTCGGGCTACACCCCGCTCGGCGCCCTGCTCGTCTCCGACGAGGTGACGGAGGCGCTGCTCCAGGACCACGGCTTCCCGATGGGCTACACGTACAACGGCCACCCGGTGGCGGCGGCGGTGGCCCTCGCGAACCTGGACATCATCGAACGGGAGAACCTCCTGCCCCGAGCGATCACGATGGGCGAACACCTCCACGCCCGACTCACCGAGGAACTGGGCGACTTGCCGATCGTGGGAGAGATCCGCTCGGTGGGCATGATGCTGGCGGTGGAGCTGGTGGCCGACCGCGAGACCCGCACCCCCCTCCCCCTGAACCCGGCCCGCATGCCGCACGACGTGATCCGCAAGGAGACGGGCGTCATCGTCCGCGACTCGGCCCACAGCCTGGTCCTGTCCCCGCCGCTGATCATGACGGAGCAGGAGGCGAAGGAGGCGGCCACGGCGATGCGCTCGGTCCTGGAACGCACGACACCGACGGGCGAGATCGCGAAGTAGCCCCCGGGCCCCGCCCCGCGCACCTCGGTCGCGCCCCACAGCCACCCGCACGGTCCCACCCGTCCCCAGCCCCGAGGACACAGACGTGCCCGACTACAAAGAACAAGCAGCACCACCACCAAGCACCGCCGCCGTGGGCTCAGCCGCCGCGGAGTCCACCGGCGAAGAAACCACCCCCACCCCCCACCTCCACAGAAGCCTCCGCCGCTTCGACATCACGGCGATGGCGGTGGCGGCGGTGATCTCCTTCGACACGGTGGGCCAGATCGCGACGGGCGGCGGAGAGGCGGTGACGTGGACGGCGGTCATCGCGGTCGCGTTCCTCGTCCCGTACGCGCTGCTCTTCGCGGAGACGGGCGCGGCCTTCCCCCAGGAGGGCGGCCCCTACGTCTGGGTGAAGCTGGCGTTCGGCCGGCTCACGGCGGCGCTCACGACCCTCTTCTACTGGGTGACGAACCCGATCTGGCTGGGCGGCTCGCTCGTCTTCATCGCGGCCCGGACGTGGGACGGCTTCGTGTTCCGCCTGGGCCAGGGCACGTTCGCGGACTACGCGTTCAAGACGGTGTTCATCTGGACGGCGATCCTCACGGCAGTGGTCTCGCTGCGCAAAGGCAAGTGGATCACCACGGCGGGCGCGGCGGCCAAGGTCCTCGCGCTCACCGTGTTCACGGCGACGGCAGTGGCCTACGGCATGGCACACGGCTTCCAGGGCCTGACAGGAACGGCGGACAACACCCCAGCCACCACCTTCAGCCCCACCACGGCGGGCTTCCTGGCCCTGGTACCGGTGCTCCTCTTCGCGTACGTGGGCTTCGAGGCCCCGAACGCCGCGGGCGAGGAGATGCACAACCCGCAGCGCGACGTCCCCGCGGCCCTGGGCCGCTCCGCGGGGATCGCGGCGGCCTGCTACCTGCTCCCCGTACTGGCGATCCTCTGCGTGGTCCCGCCCGGCAAGGTGACCGGCATCGGCGGCTTCATGGAGGGCGCGCAGACCATCTTCACGATCTACGGAGGCGCAAGCGGCGCACTCCTGAAGGTGACCGCGCTCCTCTTCGTCTTCGCGCTCCTCACCCAGGGCAGCGCCTGGATGATCGTCAGCGACCGGATGCAGGCGATGGCGGCGGCGGACGGCGGGTTCTTCAGCCGCAAGCTGGGCGCGTTCCACCCCGGGCTGGGCACACCGGTGCGCACGAACCTGCTGTCAGGGGCGATCGCGACGGTGTTCATGGTGGCGGCGATGCGGCTCGCCGACGGCGACGCGGCGGCGGTGTTCTCGGTCGTCCTGACCGTCGCGGTGACGACGCTGCTGCTCTCGTACCTGACGGTGATCCCGGCCCTGGCGGTCCTCCGCCTGCGCCACAGGGACGTACCGCGCCCGTACCGGGTCCCGTTCGGGACGAAGGGGTTCATGATCTGCGCGGCGCTGGTCTACGCGTGGATCCTGACCGGATCGTGGACGGCCCTGTTCCCGGGCACGCTGGAGGCGCTGCTCGGCATCACGTACGACTTCCACGACACGTGGGGGGTGTCGCGGACGGCGTTCGAGGCATTCACGCTGGGCACGGTCGTCGCCCTGCTGCTCATCGGCACCATCGGTCACGCAGTGGCCGGCGCGGCGAACGCCCGCGCGCGCGTGCGCCGTTGACGCGCCCGCCGGGCTGGGCATGAACTGAGGGACAGGCAGTTCGCCCCGAGGAGGGAACACCATGGCCGAGTCCCCCACCCCCGAAGCCATCGCAGAGCAGCCCACGGAAGTCCCGCAGCCGCACCGGCTGGTCCTGCTAGGCGCCTGCGGCTGCGGCTCGGGCTGCGGCTGCGGCTGCCAGTCGGGCGCGCCGTGCCAGTGCGGCGGCTGATCGGGCCGACATGACGGGACACGCCGGGGGCCCCGCACCACACAGGTGCGGGGCCCCCGGCAGACAGGTCACCCCGACAGGGGTCAGCTGCCGTCGACCGGCTGCGGCTGAGACGCCTGGATCTCGTCGGCGTGCTCACCGGTCACGAGATACACCACGCGCTTGGCCACGGAGACCGCGTGGTCGGCGAAGCGCTCGTAGTAACGGCCCAGCAGGGTCACGTCCACGGCCGTCTCGATGCCGTGCTTCCACCGGTCGTCCATCAGGTGCTGGAAGAGCGTCCGGTGCAGGAGGTCCATCTCGTCGTCGTCCTGCTCCAGCTGGAGCGCGAGATCGACGTCCTTGGTGATGATGACCTCGGCGGACTTCGCCATGAGCCGCTGCGCGAGCTGCCCCATCTCCAGGACGGTCGCGTGCAGATCGTGCGGAACGGCCTGGTCCGGGAACCGCAGCCGGGCGAGCTTGGCGACGTGCTGCGCCAGGTCACCGCTGCGCTCCAGGTCCGCGCTCATCCGCAGCGAGGTCACGACGATCCGCAGATCCGTGGCGACGGGCTGCTGGCGCGCGAGCAGGGCTATCGCACGGGCCTCCAGGTCATGCTGCAGATCGTCGACCTTCTGGTCCGCCGCGATGACACTCTCGGCCAGCTTCAGGTCGGCGTCGAGCATGGCCGTGGTGGCGCGCCCGATCGCCGACCCGACAAGGCGGGCCATCTCGACCAGGCCCTCGCCGATCGAGTCAAGTTCCTCGTGGTACGCGTCACGCATACAACTGTCCCTCTCACTCACTGCGCGGGGCTGCTGTGCCCCACGCTCCCACGTTCGGCCCTGTACGCGTCCGTTTCCGTCACCCCAAATGAATCACCCCTGTATCCAAGGTGAACTCTGGGCGACGAGTGTTCGAGCTACCACTCGGACGGCTGTGGGCAGTGCTGACAGGGCGCATAACCTGGAGGCATGGACGTGAACGCGGCGGTCGCCGCAGTGGCAGCGATCGCCGGGGTGTGCACCGGCGTGATCGCCATGCTGGCGTTTCGCTGGAGCGAACGCGACCAGAAGCGCCCCACCCGTACCTCCCTGCACACGGACCCGGTCCTTCCGCCCGGCGTCGACACCGTCCTCTCCGTGCTGCGCTCCTCCGCCGTCGTCCTCGACGAGGCGGACAGCGTGGTCAAGGCCAGCTCGGCGGCGTACGCCCTCGGCCTGGTCCGGGGCGGCAAGCTGGCCGTGGAGCCGATGCTCCTCATGGCCAGGGACACCCGCCGTGACGGAGAGATACGGCAGGTCGAGCTCGACCTGCCCCGGCGCGGCACCGGCCGCGGGGACGCCCTCGCGGTCTCCGCGCGGGTGGCCCCCCTCGGCTCCCGCCTGGTCCTGCTCCTCGTGGAGGACCTGACGGAGGCACGCAGGATCGAAGCGGTCCGCCGCGACTTCGTGGCGAACGTCAGCCACGAGCTGAAGACCCCGGTCGGCGCGCTCAGCCTCCTCTCCGAGGCGGTCATGGACGCGTCCGACGACCCGGAGGCGGTGGAACGCTTCGCGGGCAGGATGCAGATCGAGGCGACCCGCCTGACCAACCTGGTCCAGGAGCTCATCGACCTGTCCCGGGTGCAGAACGACGACCCGCTGGAGGACGCCGAGCCGGTCCGCGTCGACGAACTCGTCGCCGAGGCGATCGACCGCTGCCGCCACCAGGCCGGCACGAAGCAGATCACCATGGCCGCGGGAGGAACCGCGGACCTCCAGATCTGGGGCAACCGCGGCCAGCTCGCCGCGGCTCTCGGCAACCTCGTCGAGAACGCCGTCAACTACAGTCCGGCCCGAACCCGCGTGGGCATAGCCGCCCGCCGGGTCAGCGCACCCGGCGGGGACCTCATCGAGGTGGCGGTCACCGACCAGGGCCTCGGCATCTCCGACAAGGACAAGGAGCGCATCTTCGAGCGCTTCTACCGAGTCGACCCGGCCCGGTCCAGGGCCACCGGCGGTACCGGCCTCGGCCTCGCCATCGTCAAGCACGTGGCTGCCTCGCACGGCGGGGAAGTCACCGTATGGAGCTCCGAAGGTCAGGGCTCCACGTTCACCCTGCGGCTGCCGGAGGCAGGCGCGACCCGCGACCGCGGCCCAGGACACGTAGGCGGCGACGCATACGGACACCACGTCGGCAACGACGCCGACGGGCCCGACGAGACAACCGCATACGATCCCATTCCTGCCGCCCCGGAGGTCCTTCCGTGACCCGAGTGCTCGTCGTCGAGGACGAGGAATCCTTCTCCGACGCCCTGTCGTACATGCTCCGCAAGGAGGGTTTCGAGGTCGCCATCGCGGCCACCGGCCCCGACGGTCTCGACGAGTTCGAGCGCAACGGCGCCGACCTCGTCCTGCTCGACCTGATGCTGCCGGGCCTGCCCGGCACCGAGGTCTGCCGCCAGCTGCGCGGCCGGTCCAACGTCCCGGTCATCATGGTGACCGCCAAGGACAGCGAGATCGACAAGGTCGTGGGCCTCGAGATAGGAGCCGACGACTACGTCACCAAGCCCTTCTCGTCCCGCGAGCTGGTCGCCCGTATCCGCGCGGTCCTGCGCCGCAGGGGCGAGCCCGAGGAGGTCACCCCGCAGGCCCTGGAGGCCGGCCCGGTCCGCATGGACGTGGACCGCCACGTCGTCACGGTCTCCGGCTCCAAGGTCGACCTGCCCCTCAAGGAGTTCGACCTCCTGGAGATGCTCCTGCGCAACGCGGGCCGCGTCCTGACCCGCATGCAGCTGATCGACCGAGTGTGGGGCGCGGACTACGTGGGCGACACCAAGACCCTCGACGTCCACGTCAAGCGCCTGCGCGCCAAGATCGAGCCGGACCCGGGGGCCCCGCGCTACCTGGTGACGGTTCGCGGCCTGGGCTACAAGTTCGAGCCGTAAAGAGCCGGGTCACGGCGGTGACCCAGCCATGGAACGCCGAAGGGCGGGACCCCCACGGGGGTCCCGCCCTTCGCCATTGCGTACGACGTGATCAGTGCCCGGACGAGCCTGCGGCCGGGCTGCCCGAGGCCGACTCGGACGGCGAGGCGGAGCCGGACGGGGTGGCCGACCCGGAGGGCGTCGCGGAGCCGGACGCGGACTCCGACGGCTCCGTGCTCGGCACGGCCGGGATCTCGCTCGGGCCCCACTCCTTGAAGTAGCTCTCGGCCGGCACGACGAACGACTGGATCTTGACGGCGCCCGTGGTGCTGAACATGAAGGTCAGCGTCCGCACGTCACCGGCGAGGTCGGAGGTGCGGCTGTTGGGCAGCTGCGCGGACGCGTTGCCCTTCCCACCGAGGATGAGGGAGCCGCCGGCCGGGATCGACAAGGTCTTCTTGCCGTCGGCGGCGGACAGCTCGGCCGTCTTGTCGACGCCGTCGAGCTTGATCGAGTCGAGGGTCTGGGCCTTGGAGCCATTGTTGAAGAGCGTCGCGGTCACGACGGCCGGACCGGTGGACTTCAGGTCGGGCTGCGTGATCACGGTGGCGTTCTGGATCCGGATGTCCCCGACGGAGGTCTCCGCGTTGTCGGGCTTGACCTCCAGCGTCTGGGCGTTGTTTCCGGCGCCGCACGCGGCGAGCGAGGCGATCGAGAACGCGAGGGCGGCGGCGGCGAGGGCGCCGCGTCGAAGGCTGCTGCTCACGGCGGCGGCAACTCCTTGAACGTGGGCGGTAAGGGTCTGGACGCCCTGGACGGGTGTAAAGCCGCCCTAAGGGTCTGTCAGCGGGCTTAGGTTACCGAGCCGTTCGCGCGCCGCTGCACCCGACCCGCCCCTACGGAGTTTTGGATGGATCCCGGCCCCGGCCGATCCCCCGCTCGGACCGGCCCGCGCACCACCCCCCGCACCCGCGATCACCCTCGCGATCACGCCCTCACCGAACTCACCGCAGACCCGCTCGCTCCGCCTCGGCCCCTCTCACCTCAGCAAACATGACAGGCCGCATTGGCCTCCCGTTCACCATTCACATAAGGGCCCCGCGAGAGCGCCTGCGGATTTCCGGTAAGGAATGCATGGCGGTACGGAAAATTGATCACCCCTCACGGTGATCAATTCCGGATTCGGGTCGCACGCTCCTCCGAGTCACCGAACGGAGTAGCGGAAGTGCAGCGCTTCGAACCGCGCAAAACGGGACGTTCAACCCCCTGCGGACCCTTCCAGGTAGGTGTACGGTGCGCGTTTCGTCTCCGTCGAAGAGCCGCTCCGACCTGCGAATACCCCCTTCCGCAGGCCCTCCGCAGCACGTTCCGGTTGTTGTTGTCAAGCCCCGAGATATGCCCTGACCTGCGAAAACGCCATTCAGAAGACGCCGTTTCCGTGTTACCCTGGATAGCCACGGAAGGGGTACCTGTCACATGACGTTCAAGGTTGGCGACACCGTGGTCTATCCCCATCACGGGGCCGCGCTGATCGAGGCTATCGAAACTCGCCAGATCAAAGGCGTGGACAAGACCTACTTGGTGCTGAAGGTCGCGCAGGGTGACCTGACGGTGCGTGTGCCAGCGGACAATGCGGAGTTCGTCGGCGTACGTGATGTGGTCGGTCAGGACGGTCTCGACCGGGTCTTCGAGGTGCTTCGCGCGCCGTACGCCGAGGAGCCCACGAACTGGTCGCGCCGCTACAAGGCAAATCTCGAGAAGCTCGCCTCCGGCGATGTCATCAAGGTCGCGGAAGTCGTCCGTGACCTGTGGCGTCGGGAGCGTGAGCGCGGACTGTCCGCAGGTGAGAAGCGCATGCTCGCCAAGGCACGGCAGATCCTGGTGAGCGAGCTCGCGCTCGCCGAGAACACGAACGAGGACAAGGCCGAGGCCCTGCTCGACGAGGTTCTCGCGTCCTGACGCGTGCCCTGACCGGCACGCGGCTGCGACAAGAAGTCCCGGGCGAGAGCCCAGGCGCATGAATAATGCCGCGGTGCCCGCTGACCCTGATGGTGTCGCCGGGCGCTGCGGCA
This sequence comes from Streptomyces sp. NPDC107517, assembly GCF_055582645.1. Classification (NCBI taxonomy): domain Bacteria; kingdom Bacillati; phylum Actinomycetota; class Actinomycetes; order Kitasatosporales; family Streptomycetaceae; genus Streptomyces; species Streptomyces sp. NPDC107517. The sequence goes on from NZ_JBVJPM010000004.1 coordinate 106,813, forward strand.
TATTCGTACCCGCACTCTGTGCCTGCTCGCGGTACCTGTCCGCTTGACTCACTGGCGTGCCGGGCCCGGGCAGCTGGCTCGACCGGATGTCACGGAAGGGGTCCGGTCAAGGCGTCGCGCCCGGCACTGGTGTTGGCCATACCCACCTCGGTCGAGCACACAAACCTGAACGGAAGCGATGTCTGACGAAACGCGGCCCTCGCGCACCGCGGCCGTGATTCCGGCCGCCGGCCGGGGCGTACGCCTCGGCCCTGGCGCCCCCAAAGCACTCCGCGCGCTCAACGGCACCCCGATCCTCATCCACGCCGTCCGGGCGATGGCCGCCTCGCGGTCCGTCTCCCTCGTCGTCGTGGTCGCCCCGCCCGACGAGGCTTCCGCCGCCGAGGTGAAGACCCTCCTCGCCGACCACGCGCTCCCCGAGCGGACCGACTTCGTCGTCGTACCGGGCGGCGAGACACGCCAGGAGTCCGTGAAGCTCGGCCTCGACGCCCTGCCGCCCGGCATCGACGTCGTCCTCGTCCACGACGCGGCCCGCCCCCTGGTGCCCGTCGACACGGTCGACAGCGTCATCGAAGCCGTACGCGAAGGCGCCCCCGCCGTCGTCCCCGCGCTGCCCCTCGCCGACACCGTCAAGCAGGTCGAGGCCCGCACCGACGGCGGACCCGAGCTCGTCGTCGCGACGCCCGAGCGGGCCCGGCTGCGCGCCGTGCAGACCCCGCAGGGCTTCGACCGCGACACGCTCGTGCGCGCCCACGAGACCGTCACGGACAACGTCACGGACGACGCCAGCATGGTCGAGCAGCTCGGCGAACCGGTCGTCCTCGTGCCCGGGCACGAGGAGGCCTTCAAGGTCACCCGCCCCCTCGACCTCGTGCTCGCCGAGGCCGTGCTCGCCCGCAGGAGGGCCAACGATGGCTTCTGAGCTCCCGGTCATCCCCCTCGTCGGCATCGGCACCGACATCCACGCCTTCGAAGAGGGCCGCGAACTGTGGTGCGCGGGACTGAAGTGGGAGGGCGAGGGCCCCGGTCTCGCCGGGCACTCCGATGCCGACGTCGTCGCGCACGCCGCGTGCAACGCGCTGTTCTCCGCCGCCGGGCTCGGTGACCTGGGCGCCCACTTCGGCACGGGCCGCCCCGAGTGGTCCGGTGCCTCCGGGCTCACCCTGCTCACCGAGGCCGCCCGCATCGTGCGCGAGGCGGGTTTCGCCATCGGCAACGTCGCCGTCCAGGTCATCGGCCCCCGACCCAAGATCGGGAAGCGGCGCGAGGAGGCGCAGAAGGTGCTCTCCGACGCGGCCGGCGCCCCCGTCTCCGTCTCCGGCGCCACCACCGACGGCCTGGGCTTCCCCGGCCGCGGCGACGGCCTCGCGGCGATCGCCACGGCACTGGTCGTCAGGACGGGCTGAAATACCGCTGCGGGGACGGATGCTGGCGCAGTATCGGGTACTCGTACAGGCATCCCCCCAAGGAGTGAGGCTCCATGTCCGCCCAGCTGTCCGACGAGCTCAAGGCGTTGCTCGACACCCCCGTCTTCATCACGGTCGCCACCATCCAGCCCGACGGGAGCCCGCAGGTGTCGCCTGTCTGGGTGAAGCGGGACGGGGACGACGTGCTGTTCTCCACGACCGTCGACCGGCGCAAGGAGAAGAACCTGCGCCGTGACCCCCGCGTCACCGTCGTCGTGCAGCCCACCGACAACCCCTACACGTACGCCGAGATCCGCGGCAGCGCCGACCTCACCACCGAGGGCGGCCAGGAGCTCATCGACGAGCTGTCCCTCAAGTACACGGGCAAGAAGTACGCGGAGTTCAACCCCCGCTCCGCGGACGACGCCGAGCGCGTCGTCGTGCGGATCACCCCCCGCAAGGTCGTCGGCCAGGTCTGAACGGCGGCCTGACACACGTCACAACGTCACGGTTGTGCCCCGTGTCCCCAAACGGGTCGCGGGGCACTGCCTTGGGCCCACTACCCTGGAGGGGTGACTATTCGCCTGCACGACACCAGCGCCCGGAAGATCCGTGACTTCGTCCCGCTGACACCGGGTTGTGTCTCGATCTACCTCTGTGGCGCGACCGTGCAGGCCGCTCCGCACATCGGGCACATTCGGTCCGGCCTCAACTTCGACATCATGCGCCGCTGGTTCACGTACCGCGGCTACGAGGTGACGTTCGTGCGGAACGTCACCGACATCGACGACAAGATCATCAAGAAGGCCGCCGAGCAGGGCCGGCCCTGGTGGTCGATCGGGTACGAGAACGAGCGCGCGTTCAACGACGGCTACACCGCCCTAGGCTGCCTGCCGCCCACCTACGAGCCGCGCGCCACCGGTCATGTCACCGAGATGGTCGAGATGATGCGCGGCCTCATCGAGCGCGGCCACGCCTACGAGGCGGACGGGAACGTCTACTTCGACGTGCGCTCCTTCCCCGGCTACCTGGAGCTGTCGAACCAGGACCTCGACGAGCTGCGCCAGCCCTCCGGCGAAGGCGAGACCGGCAAGCGCGACCCGCGCGACTTCGCCATGTGGAAGGCCGTCAAGCCCGGCGAGCCCAGCTGGGAGACCCCGTGGGGCCGCGGCCGGCCCGGCTGGCACCTGGAGTGCTCGGCGATGGCGCACAAGTACCTGGGCTCCGCCTTCGACATCCACGGCGGCGGCATCGACCTGATCTTCCCGCACCACGAGAACGAGATCGCCCAGGCCAAGGCCTTCGGCGACGAGTTCGCCAAGTACTGGGTGCACAACTCGTGGGTCACCATGAGCGGCGAGAAGATGTCGAAGTCCCTGGGCAACTCGGTCCTCGTGTCCGAGATGGTCAAGGAGTGGCGCCCGATCGTGCTGCGCTACTACCTCGGCACCCCGCACTACCGCTCGACCATCGAGTACAGCGAGGACGCCCTGCGCGACGCCGAGTCCGCGTTCGCGCGGATCGAGGGCTTCGTGCAGCGCGTCACCGAGCTGGCCGGGGGCGTCGTCGCCCCCGCCGACGAGGTGCCGCCCGCCTTCGCCGAGGCGATGGACGACGACCTGGGCGTGCCGCAGGCGCTCGCGATCATCCACACCACCGTCCGCCAGGGCAACAGCGCCCTCGCCGCCGACGACAAGGACGCCGCCGTCGCCCGCCTCGCCGAGGTCCGCGCGATGCTCGGCGTCCTCGGCCTGGACCCGCTCGACCCGCACTGGGCCGGCGAGACCGAGCGCGGCGAGGACCTGCACGGCGCCGTCGACACCCTCGTACGGCTCGTCCTGGAGCAGCGCGAGTCCGCCCGCGCCCGCAAGGACTGGGCCACCGCCGACGCCATCCGCGACCAGCTCGGCCAGTCCGGGCTCGTCATCGAGGACAGCCCGACCGGGCCGCGCTGGACGCTCGGCCCGCGCTGACGACCTGCGCGAATGTGCGCCCGGGCCTCCGGGCGGCACACTTCATATACGTACGCACATACGCATCACACAGACAGGTAGATCATGGCCGCGAACAACCGCCGCATGTCCGGCAAGAAGGGCGCGCAGGTCGGCAGTGGCGGCCAGCGACGCCGGGGGCTCGAAGGCAAGGGTCCGACGCCGCCCGCCGAGATGCGCAAGAAGCACAAGAAGAACCGCATCGCGAACGCCAAGGCCAAGCAGGCCGCCCGCCGCCCCGCGACGCTGAAGAGCCGCGGCGGCAAGGGCACGTCCGAGATGGTCGTCGGGCGCAACTCCGTCGTCGAGGCGCTGCGCGAGGGCGTGCCCGCCTCGATGCTCTACGTCCAGCAGTACATCGACAACGACGAGCGGGTGCGCGAGGCGCTCCAGCTCGCCGGTGAGCGCGGCGGCATCCACCTGATGGAGGCCCCCCGCCCCGAGCTGGACCGCATGACGAACGGCCTCAACCACCAGGGCCTCGTCCTCCAGGTGCCGCCGTACGAGTACGCGCACCCGGAGGACCTCGCCGCCGCCGCGTACGACCAGGGCCAGGACCCGCTGATCGTCGCTCTGGACGGCGTGACCGACCCGCGCAACCTGGGCGCCGTCGTGCGTTCCGTCTCCGCGTTCGGCGGCCACGGCGTCGTCGTGCCCGAGCGGCGCGCGGCCGGCATGACCGCCGGTGCCTGGAAGACGTCCGCGGGTGCCGCGGCCCGTACGCCCGTCGCCCGCGCCACGAACCTGACGCGCGCTCTCGAGGGCTACAAGAAGGCCGGCATCGCCATCGTCGGTCTCGCGGCCGACGGCGAGCACACCGTCGGTGACCTCGAGGCCCTCGGCGGGCCCGTCGTCATCGTGGTCGGCAGCGAGGGCAAGGGCCTGTCCCGCCTCGTCGGCGAGACCTGCGACTACCGCGTGCGGATCCCGATGCCGGGCGGCACCGAATCCCTCAACGCCGGTGTCGCGGCAGGCGTCGTCCTGTACGAGGCGGCCCGCCGCCGTTCCTGACCGGGTGTCCGGGCCGCGATCTTGACGCGGTCCGGACATTTGCACGTGGTCAAGGCAGTGTCCTAAACACACATCACTCGGTTAGATGAGTGTGGACACCAGAACACCCCGCACACCCACGGGGGACCGCTCGCCCGGATTCGGCCCCGGATTCGATTCCGGATTCGACGACGGTCCCGCGCTGAGCATGGTGAAGGTGCCGTGCGATCCCGCGCAGGTCGTCGTCAATCACGCGAGTTTCCGCGTGCAGCTCCCCCGGGCGCAGCAGACGCAGTCCCCTCGCATCGCCCGGCAGCCGGGCTCGCTGGACCAGACCGCTCGCATCCCCGTCGTCGGCGCAGCCGCCGCGCGCCGCCGCGCCCCCGTCGTCTGGAGCGGCCGGTCCGCGCCCGGCGACCCCGGGGCCACCGGTCTTCTCCAGGCGGCCCGCAGAGCGGGCGAAGGCACGCTGCCCCGGCACGGCTTCGAGGGCGGGGACGGCGGCGCCACCCAGGTCATCCCGCGCATCGACCTCGACAGCGACCTCAGGGACGACGCCACGGGCGAACTGCCCACGGTCACCGCACAGGGCACCCGCCTCCTCCCGCAGATGCGCCAGTCCGGCAGCGCCTTCGAAGAGCCGTCGTACGTGGAACCCCCGTACGACGACGGCGAGTTCAGCGACGACGAGTTCGACGACGGGGCCGGGAGCAACGCCTCCCGGCGGCACGGTGCCGACCCGGTGCGGCACGCGTACTACCCCGGCCGCCGGATGAACCTCGGCGTCGTCCTGCTCCCGCTGCGCGTCTTCCTCGGCTTCATCTCCATGTACGCCGGCATGGGCAAGCTCTGCGACCCCGTCTACTTCGACGGCGGCGACCGCGGCTCCATGGTCAAGTGGCTCAACTCGCTGCACCCGTGGGCCCTCGCCGAACCCCTGCGCGACTTCGCACTCCAGCATCCCGTCGGCGCCGGGCTGTGCATCGCCTTCCTCCAGGTCGTCGTCGGCGTACTCACCGTGCTCGGCCTCTGGCAGCGCGTCGCGGCCGTCTTCGGCGTACTGCTCTCGGCCGCACTCATCGTCACCGTCAGCTGGAAGACGGTGCCCGCCTACGACGCCCCCGACATCATCTACCTGGCCGCCTGGTCCCCGCTGATCATCGCGGGAGCGCCCGTCTACTCCATCGACGGACGCCTCGCGGGCGGCGCCTGGCGCCGGCTCGGCCCGCGCGCCGAACTGTGGGAGCTGCGGCGGTACGTGCTGCGCCGCGGCACGGTCGTGACGACCGTCGTCGTCGGCCTGACCCTGCTCATCGGCTCGCTGCTCGGCGGCGCCGTGCGCGACGCGGGCCGCGTCACCGCCCCGGGTCCCGGAGAGGCCCCGCGCAACGAACTGCCCGGCTCCCCGCTCCCGTCGGAGCCCGGCCGCAAGCAGCACCGCTCGCAGAGCCCGTCGGCGTCCAACACGCCCACGCAGGGCGCCACTTCGGCGGAGCCGTCCCGTGCCGCGAGCGCACCGGGATCCGCCCCGGCCACGGGTACCGCCGGCGGCGCCGGCCAGCCCAGCCAGACGCAGGGCACCGGCCAGGCGCCCCCGCAGTCGGCCCCGCCGGCCCAGCAGCCGCCCCCGGCGTCCAGCAGCGGGCCCGCCTCCAGCGGCGGCACGGGCACGGGCGGCGGCACCGGTACGGGCGGCGGCACCGGCGGGTCGGGCGGTGGCAGCGGGGACGATGAGGGGGGTCTCCTCGGCGGAGTACTCGGCGGCTGACCACACCCCGTAGAAACCGAAGGGGCCCGCACACGTCTGGTGTGCGGGCCCCTTCCCGTATCGGGAGATCGGGGACGGCGGGCTCAACGTCCCGGCGCGGCCAGCTCCTTGGCGGCCTCGGTGAGGTCCTTCGCCGTGTCGATGGCCCTCCAGTACGCGCCCTGCGGGATGGGGAAGCCGGCCAGGCGCTTCGCTCGGGCCAGGCGCGGGAACGTGGTGCGCTCGTGGTCACCGCGGTCCGGGAGCAGGCCCGTGAAGCCGGGGGAGAAGACGTAGACGCCCGCGTTGATCAGATACGGGGACGGCGGGGCCTCGACGAAGTCCGTGATGTGACCGAACGCGTCGGTCTCCACGGCGCCCCACGGGATGCGGGGGCGGGCCAGGGCGAGGGTGGCGGTGGCGTCGCGCTCGGCGTGGAAGTCCGCCATCTCACGCAGCGAGAACCGGGTCCAGATGTCGCCGTTCGTCGCGTACCAGGGCCGGTCGGGGTGCGGCAGATGCGCGGCGGCGTACTTGAGGCCGCCACCACGGCCGAGGGGTTCCTTCTCGACCACCGTGGTGACACGCAGCGGGAGTTCGGCGCCGTCGAGCCACTCCTGGAGCACCTCGGCGAGATGCCCGCAGGAGACGACCGCGTCCGTCACGCCCTCTTCGGCGAGCCAGGCAAGCTGATGGCCGATGATCGGGGTCCCGGTGCCGGGGATCTCGACCATCGGCTTGGGCCGGTCGTCGGTGTAGGGCCGCAGGCGCGAGCCCTGGCCGCCGGCCAGGACGACGGCCTGTGTGGGGTGGTGCTGGCTGTGCGGGTCGGGGGCCTGGGCGCTCGTCATGCCCGCACTGTACGTCGGCCCCTTCCCGGCCGGCTGTGAGGGCGTCAGCCGCGCGCTGCCGTGGCGACGCCCGTCGCGAACGCGGTGTCGCAGACGGGGCGGGCGAAGGACTGGGCGCGGGAGGGACCGTAGGCCTGCACGGCGGCGCGGCCCAGGGCGCGGGCGATGGAGACGCAGTGCTTGGCGAGGGACGGCCGCTCGTGCATCTCCTGCTGGAGGTGGGTGAGGGCGATACCGGGGTCCTTGTCCTGGAGTTCCAGCAGCAGCTTGTCGCGCAGGACGTCCTGGGGTGCGCGGGACTTGGCGCGCGCGGAGACGTTCTGCGAGGAAGCGGTGAGGATCGAGTCCGGTGAACTGCCGGACCAGTTCACTCGGGTGACCGCGAGTGTGCCGGAGAGCACCAGCATCACCGGCAGGACGAGAGCGAGGGTGCGGCCGACGCGGCGGGCGGGGCCCTGGCCTCGGCGCGGCTTCTGGGTGTAGTTGGCGGAGTGCGTCACGCGAGTGAGCGTAGCGGTCGGTGATGATTTGGCGACATTTAGTCACTCGGTCGAGGGATGGGTAATCCCGTTTTGATTCACGCGTGTTGACGTGCGGGGGTCGAAGTGGCGGGCGTGCCGGGGTATTTGTCGACAACGTGGGCTGCGTTTCGGGTGGGGGAGCGGCCGGGAACGCGAGGAGCCCCGCACCGAAGTGCGGGGCTCCACAGTGCGACAGGGGGTGTCAGTCGGTGAGGCGCTCACCGGTCGACGAGGAGAAGACGTGGGTCTCGCCCGGGCGGGGCACGACGTGGAGCTGGGTGCCCTTCTCGGGGACCTGGCGGCCGTTGACCCGGACGACGAGGTCCTTGGCCTCGCCACCGACCTGCGCGGTGCCGTAGACGTAGCCGTCGGCGCCGAGTTCCTCGACGACGTTCACCGAGACGGCGAGGCCGGCCGGGGCGTCCGCGGTGTCCTTGGAGAGGGACTTCGCGGCCTCGCCGCCGCCCGCCTCGACGATGTCGAAGTGCTCCGGGCGGACGCCGACCGTGACGGTGCGGTCGCCGGCGTCGGAGGCGGCCTTCAGCGCGTCGCGGTTCACCGGCACGACCGAGTTGCCGAACTTCACGCCGCCGTCGGTGATCGGGACCTCGACCAGGTTCATGGCGGGGGAGCCGATGAAGCCGGCGACGAAGAGGTTGGCCGGGCGGTCGTACATGTTGCGCGGGGTGTCCACCTGCTGGAGCAGACCGTCCTTGAGGACCGCGACGCGGTCGCCCATGGTCATGGCCTCGACCTGGTCGTGGGTGACGTAGACGGTGGTGATGCCGAGACGGCGCTGCAGCGAGGCGATCTGCGTACGCGTGGACACACGCAGCTTGGCGTCGAGGTTCGACAGCGGCTCGTCCATGAGGAAGACCTGCGGCTCACGCACGATGGCGCGGCCCATCGCGACTCGCTGGCGCTGACCGCCGGAGAGGGCCTTCGGCTTGCGGTCCAGGTACTCGGTGAGGTCGAGGATCTTCGCGGCCTCTTCGACCTTCTGCCGGATCTCCGCCTTGTTCACGCCGGCGATCTTGAGCGCGAAGCCCATGTTGTCGGCGACGGACATGTGCGGGTAGAGCGCGTAGTTCTGGAACACCATGGCGATGTCCCGGTCCTTGGGCGGCAGGTGGGTCACGTCGCGGTCGCCGATGCGGATCGCTCCGCCGTTCACGTCCTCGAGACCCGCGAGCATGCGCAGGGAGGTCGACTTGCCGCAGCCGGACGGGCCGACGAGGACGAGGAACTCGCCGTCCTCGATCTCGATCTCCAGGCCGTCGACGGCCGGCTTGGTGGAGCCCGGGTAGATCCGGGTCGCCTTGTCGAACGAAACAGTTGCCATGGCTGTTAAGCCCCCTTCACCGGCAGGAACGTGCCGGACGATCCGAGTAAAGGTGGTGATCCACCGCAGCTGTTGCCGCAGTGGTGTAGTCCACACGGGTGAACTGTTTCTGGACGGTACCTGTCGGGTGTCGGGTCTGTCAGTAGCCGGAGCGATGTGACCTTCGACGAAATATTCGACGGGGTGCCGCCCGTCGTTGGTTACACTGCTCGGGCTGCTGCCTCCTTAGCTCAGTCCGGCCAGAGCAACGCACTTGTAATGCGTAGGTCGTCGGTTCGAATCCGACAGGGGGCTCCATCGGAAACCCCAGCTCAGACATCGTCTGAGCTGGGTTTTCTGCTTTTACTGGATGCGGCGGCGACGTCGTGCACGGGCCGCGCGGCGGTCCCCAGTCTCAGTTCCAGTCTCAGTCGCGGGCCTAGACGCCTGTTCCGGGGCGGGCAGGAAGGCGTCTCCCATGCGGCGCATGGCGTCCTTCGAGAGGTGTGACCTGCCTTTCACGTAGCGCCGTGTCTGGCTGATCTGGGTGTGCCGGAGGATTTCCATGATGGTCGGCATGTCCACGCCCAGCTCGTTCAGGATCGTTCCGGCGGTATGGCGGCTCCCGTCGTAGAGGCGGCGGTCACCGATGCCCGCCTCGGCCAGGAGCTCCTTGAACTCTCCCCAGTCGTCGCGCGGATCGATGGGGCGTCCGTCGGGGTGGGTGAACACGGCCTGGTGCTCCTGCCAGAGTTCGCCGGCCGCCTCCCGTAGTTCGTCCTGCTGCGCCTTGTGGGCGAGCAGGTAGGGGATGAACGCCGGCGGGATAGGCACCGTGTTCGTGCTCTTCTTGGTCTTGGGGCGAGTGAACGCCAGACCTCCGCCCTTGCGCTCGGGGCAGATGCTCGCGTGCTTGACGCATGTCTTGGTACACGGCTTCGGGCAGCCCCGCTTGTATCCCTTGTGCTTGGCGCAGTCCGACGGGCAGGGGTCGACGGCGGACGGGATGGGGGCTGGGGCAGGTGGTGGGTTGAGATTGAGCAACTCGGTCACTAGCCAGCCTTAGCGAGAAAATCCGTGGAACTCCTCCCTCGCTGGAAGCAGCATGTGGGCATGCTGAGGGTGGAACAGGTGACCGGCGACGGTTGGACCGTACTCAAGTCGCTCCGTCTGCGTGCCTTGGAAGTCGACGCCGACGCATTCGGCGCCACCTTGACGGATGAGAGGACGCACTCTGAGGCATTCTGGCGAGAGCGGGTCGCGTCCAACGCCTGGTTCCTCGCCTGGGTCGCCAAGCGCCCGGTGGGCATCGCCGCAGTGGTGGCGCCTCCCTCTCAGCCTTCCGGAGAGCGCCAGCTCGACGCGATGTGGGTATCCCCGTCGTGGCGCGGACAAGGGGTAGGGGAAGCGCTGATCGGTGCTGCCCTCGATCACGCGGCTCTGCACGGTGTCACGTCAGTGTCATTGACGGTGCTGGATAGCAATGGGCCTGCGCGAAGCCTCTACCAGCGCATGGGCTTTCATCCCACAGGAGAGCACTCGCCTCGTCTGCGCGATCCCAGTCAGATACACGAACGGTTCCGCCTCACCTTGCTCTCTGAAGATGACGGCCATGACCGGACTGGCGCTCCAGGCACGAGAGAGTAGCCGCGCTTGTCAGGACCACGTCCCCGTGCCACAACCGTGCCAGAACGAGCGGGGAGCCACGGGGAACGGCAGGCATCGACAGGGCGTGGACCCCACGTCCGCCAAAGTGCTCCTTCCGCAGGTCAGCCGTCAGGTCGCCCAACCTCGATGCATTTCCTGAAGACAGCTCGTGCCGCTCTCCGCCCTGACGAACCGCGATGACCGGATCTGGCCGGTAACGGTATAGCTCGTTGTTGCGCGCTAAAGCACACGCAGACGAAGCCCAGGTGCGCTTCGCGTGACTCCGTGAATCAGCCGGAGTTCTTCCAGAGGTGCAGCGTTCTGAACCCTCAAGTTCTCCTCAGGAGATAGGGCATTCTTCTGTCGCGTACATGCTCTGCGCGTACTGTCCGAGTGCTCGATCGCCACGGGGACGGTCCACCGGAAAGGTGTCACATGGGCATCGGTTCACGGCGCGCATTGACCAGCGCTGCCACTGCCGCACTGCTTCTCTGCTTCGGGACTGTGGGCCCGGCTGTCGCAGACGAAGTGCCGACTGACGATACAGCTGGTTCTGTCGACCAGACGACGGACATCAACGACAGGCAGGGCTGGGAGGACGAGACCGACCAGCCGATCAACGAGAGGGAACCGCGTAGATGCGAGGGCCCGCAGACGTGGTACGAATTCTCGTCGAAGAGGGCGTACCACGTGCCTTCTTGGTGGAACGGCACCAAGTACAAGGATGGGCCGGGCGGCACCATGTCGGTGTCCGTGACCAAGAGCGGCACCATTTCTCTCGAAGTAGCGGGTAGTGGCGAGTATTCGGCTGGAGCGATCCTCACGAAAGCCAAGGCCACCATCTCGGTCAAGGTCACTGGCACCGTGTCTGTCACAACGGGGCACACCTATACCCACGAGGTCAAGAGGGGCAAGTACGGGCACCTGCAGTACGGTTCCTGGGGCTACAAGGTGAACTGGAAGAGATACCGCTCCGTCGGCAACGGCTGCGGCGCGCCCCATGAGATCGGCCACGGTTCGGCGACGCTGCCCACCAAGGAAACCGGCTGGAAGTACTGGGAAACCAACTCATGACCTGTTCGAGCCTGCGGACGGCCCGGCTCGCCGGATGCGCTGTTGTGGTGTCAGCGTTCCTACTCACCTCATGCACGACGTCCGACAGCGGTGGGGACAACGCCGGGAATTCTTCACGGTCTCCTGCACCGAGCTCGACTCGAACGGCAACTGAGCCGTCGGAGAAGAAGCTCACCGAGCAGGTCCAGGCGGCGCTTGCCGCCGTCCGCAAGGGGACGCTGGTCGAGGCCGGAGCGGAACGCGTGAACGACGGTATCCACACCGAACCCGGACTGAGCGAGGGGAAGACTTACCGGCTCAGCCTGGCATGCGCCGGCACCGGCAGCGCGCAGTTGGTCTTCGTGCCTACGAATGCCGGTACGAAGGCGACGGTCCCCTGCGACGGGTCAGTGGTTCAGCAGCGGATCACTGCGGACAAGCTGGTCCACATCGACGTCGACGGCTCCAAAGGGGCGACCGGAGTGGTCGCCTGGCAGATCGACGCACCGTGAGCAGGGTGCGGCTGTACGGCTGGGGCAGTCTCAGTTCTAGTCTCGATTGCCGCCTAATCCGACGTGGTCTGCACCCGTCCACGAACGTCCGACACGGCACCTGACCTGCGAGGCGAGCCCTCTCTTGGACAACCCCGGACCGCCGTGGAACAAGCCCGGACAGCTTGTAATGCGTAGGTCGTCGGTTCGAATCCGACAGGGGGCTCCTTTGGGACGAAGGCCCAGGTCACGGGTGTGACCTGGGCCTTCGTCGTGTGTGCGGTGGGGTCAGCCGCGGCCGGCCACCTTGTCCGCGGCGCGGGCCAGGCGGGAGGAGCCTGTCGTGTGGGTGGTGAGTTCGCGGTGGTCGGCCGCGTTGTAGGTGGCGTACATGCCGTGCACGCCCAGCCAGCGGAAGGGTTCCGGCTCCCACTTGCGGACCTTGTGGTTGACCCAGGGGAGGGCCGTGAGGTCGGTGGGGCCGGACTGGCCGGAGTCCTGCTGGACCAGGTCGCGCAGGGTGCGGGCGGCGAGGTTGGTGGTGGCGACGCCCGAGCCGACGTAGCCGCCCGCCCAGCCGAGGCCCGTCGCGCGGTCGAGGGTGACCGTGGCGCACCAGTCGCGGGGGACCCCGAGGACGCCGGACCAGGCGTGGGTCACGGCGACGCCCGCGAGCTGGGGGAAGAAGCGGGTCAGGAGCGCGGTGAGGGACTCGATGGTGGCGGGCTGGGTGCGGCCGTCGTTGTCGGTCCTGGAGCCGTAGCGGTACGGCACGCCCCGGCCGCCGAGGGCGATGCGGCCGTCGGCGGTGCGCTGGGCGTACATGTAGGCGTGCGCCATGTCGCCGAGGGTCTCGCGGCCCTCCCAGCCGATGGACTCCCATTGGGCCTCGGTCAGCGGCTCCGTGGCGATCATGGAGGAGTTCATGGGGAGCCAGGTGCGGCGCTGGCCCTTGAGGGACGCGGTGAAGCCCTCGGTGCAGCGCAGGACGTAGGGCGCGCGGACGGTGCCGTACGGGGTGACGGCGTGCTTCGGCCTGATCTCCGTGACGGGCGTCGACTCGTGGATCGTGACGCCGAGGTCCTCGACGGCCGCGGCCAGGCCCTTGAGGAGCTTGACGGGGTGCAGGCGGGCGCCGTGCGGGGTCCAGGTCGAGCCGACGGCCCCGAAGACGCGGACGCGCTCGGCGGTCTCGCGGGCGCCGTGCAGGGTGCGGTCCTTCTCGCCGTAGGCGAGCTCCGCCGCGTGGAACGCCTTGAGGCGGGCCAACTGGGCCGGCGTGTAGGCGATTTCGAGTACGCCGCCCTGGTGGATGTCGGCGTCGATGTCCTCTTCGGCGGCCGCGCGGATCACCTCGGAGACCGTGTCGTTCATGGCCTCCTGGAGACGGACGGCCGCGTCGTGGCCGTGCAGCTTCGCGTAGCGGTCGCGGCCTGCGATGCCGTTGTAGAGCCAGCCGCCGTTGCGCCCGGACGCGCCGTAGCCGCAGAACTTCTGCTCCAGGACGGTGATGCGGAGGAAGGGCGCGGCCTTCTTCAGGTAGTAGGCGGTCCACAGGCCCGTGTAGCCGCCGCCGACGATGACGACGTCGGCGGACGCGTCACCCGGCAGGGGTTCGCGGGCGGTGGGGATGCCGTCGTCCGCGTACCAGAACGATATGCCGCCATTGACGGTGGCCTGGGTGCCGTGAGTGCCGTTCTTGCTGCTCATGGCCCCGGACGTTAGCGCTCCGCAGGGGGGTTCGGGCAGGGGGGACGGCCGTCTTCCTGGGTTTGGGGGCGGCCGTTCTGCCGCGCTGTCCGGTCCGGCCGCAGGAGCGTCAGGGGGTTCAGGGGCTCGCCCCGGTCGCGTACCAGGGGGTGGCAGGCCAGGCCGATGAGGACCGAGACGAAGTGCCCCAGGTCGGTGAAGGTGCGGCCGGTGAGCAGCGGGCCGCCGTAGACGATCAGGACCACGGCCAGATAGACGTAGCGAGAGGGCGCGGCGAGCCGGTACGTGAGGACGCCGACGACGCCCGCGAGCGCGTAACTCACCCCTACATCAAGGGTGTCGACCGATGAGGCGGGCGCGTGGCCCTCGCGGATGGCCCAGAGCAGCGCGCCCTCGCTGATCAGCGTCGCGAGGACGTGCGCCGCCCCCGCGACGGCCAGCCAGCGCCAGGTGCCGAGCCAGCGCTCGGCCTGCGCGTGGAACACCGTGTAGAGGACGGCGTACGGCCACCAGCTGCTGTTGTCGATCCAGAACAGGGAGGCGACGAACACGCGGACCGGGTTCGTCGACAGCTCGTGCAGGTTCGTGGAGCGCTGGCGCAGGAACTCGTGCTCGAAGTGCGGGTCCATGTGGTGCATGGCGACCGTGGTGAAGAACAGGGCGGCCAGCCAGAGGTAGGTGCCGGGGGCGTGCCGCACGTAGGACCACGCGGCTTGGGGGAAACGACGCATGGACTGCATTCAGGCACGCACGTAGGGTCGTTCGGGTGATCGACATTCCGGACGGCCTGGTCGAGTCCCAGTACACCCACGCGGGTGAACCCGGTCGCGCGTTCATCGCCGGGCTCCCCGCGCGCGTGGACGAGTTCGTCGAACGCTGGGATCTGCGCGTCGACGGACCCGCGATGCACGGCATGGCCGCCCTGGTCCTGCCCGTGGTGCGGGGTGACGGGACGCCCGCCGCGGTCAAGTTCCAGATCCTCGACGAGGAGACCGAGGGCGAGCCGGTCGCGCTGCGCGTCTGGGACGGCGACGGCGCCGTCCGGCTGCTCGACCACGACGACGCCACCGGCACGATGCTCCTCGAACGGCTCGACTCCGGTCGGATGCTGGACTCGGTGGAGGACTCCCGCAAGGCCGTCCTCGTCATCGCCGAACTGCTCGCCCGGCTCACGTCCGGGCCCGCGCCGGAAGGGATGCGGCGGCTGGCCGACATCGCGGCGGACATGCTCGCCCGGGTGCCTTCGGCGCTCGCGGCCGTGGCGGACCCGGCCGACCGCGCGCTGCTCGCCGACTGCGCGGCGGCCGTGCGCGAGGTCGCCGGCGAGGCGGGCGACCGGCTGCTGCACTGGGATCTGCACTTCGAGAATGTGCTCGCCGGTACGCGCGAGCCGTGGCTCGCCATCGACCCGAAGCCGCTCGCGGGCGATCCGGGCTTCGATCTGAAGCCCGCCATCGACAACCGCTTCGACGCGGACGAGGTGGTGTGGCGGTTCGACGCGATGAGCGGGGTGCTCGGGCTCGACCGGGAGCGGGCGCGCGCCTGGACGCTCGGGCGGGTGCTTCAGGACTGCCTGTGGGAGACAGAGGGCGGGCGGCCCCTGGCGCCGGATCACATGGAGACGGCTCGGAGGCTGCTCGGGCGGTGAGCGGGGCCGCCGGTCCGGGCCGTCCCGCGCTGACTGGTTAGCCTGCCGTCATGATTCGTACCGCCACGTCCGCCGATGTCCCCGTCATCCACGCCCTGGTCCGTGAACTCGCCGACTACGAGGAGGCGCTGCACGAGGCGCGGGCGACCGAGGAGCAGCTGCACGAGGCGCTGTTCGGGGAGCGGCCCGCCGCGTTCGCCCACATCGCCGAGGACGACACGACGGGCGAGCCCGTCGGCTTCTGCCTCTGGTTCCTGAACTTCTCCACGTGGCGCGGCGTGCACGGGATCTACCTGGAGGACCTGTACGTACGGCCCGAGGCGCGCGGCGGCGGCCACGGCAAGGCGCTGCTGACCGAGCTCGCGCGGATCTGCGTCGAGCGCGGGTACGCGCGCCTGGAGTGGTCGGTCCTCAACTGGAACGAGCCGTCGATCGCCTTCTACAAGGCGCTCGGCGCGGCGCCGCAGGACGAGTGGACGGTGTACCGGCTGACGGACGGGGCGCTGGCGAGGCTCGGGTCGTAGCGCGCCCGGCCGGCCCGGCGCGCCCTTGGACCCGGGCTGCGGTCACGGGATCAGGACCACCTTGCCGATCGTGCCGCGGTTCTCCAGGGCGCGGTGGGCCGCGGCCGCCTCGGCGAGCGGGAAGCGGGTCACCGCGGGACGCAGACGGCCGGCCTCGGCCTCCTTCAGGGCGGCCAGTTCCAGCGTGCGGACGGGGTTGTCGCCGCCCGCACGCCGCATCATCGGCGGGCCGAGCACCTGTTCCTGGGTGATGCCGCGCCGGGTGAGTTCGTCCGCGGAGAAGGTGAGGGGCTCGCCGTCGTGCAGGCCCTTGCCGGACCAGCCGAAGACGACGTGGACGCCGCCGGGGCCGAGCAGGTCGACGGCGGCCAGACCCGCGTCGCCGCCCACTCCGTCGAAGACGACGGTCGAGGTGCGGCCGCCGAGGAACCGGCGGACCTGTTCGGGCCAGCCGGGGGCGGTGTAGTCGACGGCCAGATCGGCGCCGTTCGCGCGGACGCGGGCCACCTTCTCGGGGCCGCCCGCGAGGCCGACGACGGTGGCGCCCGCGTGCTTCGCGTACTGGACGAGCAGGGTGCCGATGCCGCCGGCCGCGGCCGGGATCACGGCCACCGACGCGGGGCCGAGCGGCGCGAACTGCAGGATCCCCATCGTCGTACGGCCCGTGCCGATCAGGGCGACGGCCTCGGCGAAGTCCAGGCTCGGCGGGAGTTCGTGCAGGCGGGCCGCGTCGATGACGGCGAGTTCGGCGTAGCCTCCCGGGGCGAATCCGAGGTGGCCCACGACGTGCTTGCCGAGCCAGGACGCGTCGGTGCCCTCGCCGAGCGACTCGACGGTGCCGGCGACCTCGCGGCCGGGGACGGTGGGCAGCGCGGGCGGCTCGGGCGCGGGGCCCTTCATGCCCTCGCGCAGGGCGGTGTCCAGGAGGTGCACGCCGGCCGCGGCCACGGTGATCCGGACCTGGCCGGGGCCGGGCAGGGGGTCGTCGGTCCTTTCGTAGGTGAGGTTCTCGGCGGGGCCGAAGGCGTGCAGTCGTACGGCGTGCATGGTGGGCTCCCTCGGGCGTACGGCCTCCTGCTGGGCCGGCTGTCACCACCTTTCAACCTGAAGCTCACTTGAGGTCAAGTGCCGGGGTCAGGCCGCGCGGAGACCCGGGCGGGACGCGGTCAGCGCGAGCGTGGTCGCCTCGATGGCACTGTTGAACGACACCTCGGAGAGCACGCCGGGCGCCGCGACCTGGTCACCCGCCAGATAGACGCCGTCCCCGCGGTCGATCGCGGGCCGGTCCCGCCAGGTCGTGCCGGGCAGGTCGACCGCCCCCGTACGCCCGTTCGCGAGCGCGTCCCTGCGCCACATCACACGGTCGCGCCAGCCGGGGAATCCCAGGTCGAGCAGGCGTTCGGCGCGTGCCGTGCCGTCGGCCTTCGACTCGTGCGGCGCTACGGGGACGTGGCCCTGGACGAGCTGCTGCCCGTGCGGCGCCAGGCTCCGGTCCTGGGCCGTGAACCGCTCGAGCCAGGCCGGGAAGTCGAGCCCGGACACGGCGAAGGCGTCGCCGCGGCGGGCGCGCACGGCCAGGTCGATCAGCGTCGTACGGCCGCTGTCCCACGTCAGCGACGAGTCCCCGAGGAGGCGGCGCGCCGAGTCGAGGGACGTCGCCACGATCACCGGGCCACCGTCCGTGGGGAGGGTGTCGACGCGGGACAGCGTCTCCACGCGCACGCCCAGATTCCAGGCGCGGGCCGCCATCCGGTCGATCACGGAGGCCCAGCCGCCGCGCGGATAATGCGCCTCGGGCGGCAGCTTCGCGGCGCGGCGCAGGCGCTCCTGGACGAAGGCGGCGGACAGGGAGCCCGGGTTGTGGTGGAAGAGCGCGACGGACGTGTAGTGGGCGGCCGCGCGGGCCCCCTCCTCGCCGACGTGACGCGTCGCCCACGTCATGAAGTCCAGCTCCACGGGCGCGTGTTCGGACCGGTGGCGAAGCAGGCGCAGGAGGGTCAGGGGCGGGGTGCGGCGCAGGGCTCCGCGGTGGTGGAAGCGCAGGCGGGAGCCCTCGACGGGCGGGATCGGGGCGAGCGGGCCGAGCAGGTCGCGCTGCTTGAGCCAGGTCCAGTGCGGGCCGCCGTTGTAGAGGGCGTGCGGTCCATCGTTCGTGCGGTACGGGCCTTCGGCGGTGCGGGCGCGGCCGCCGAGGGTGTGGTGCGACTCGTGGACGGTGACGCGCGCTCCGGCCTCGGCTGCGGTGACGGCCGCGGTGAGGCCGGCGAATCCGCCGCCGATGACGGTGAGGTCGGGCTTGGTCGTTGCCATACCGCTCTTCCCTTCGGGCTGCCTTTGTCCGTACGACGGCTGCGAGCGGCGGAATGTGACACGGGCGGGGGGAGAGACGGCGTCACCGATTGTCAGTGGGGGCGGGCAGCATGGGGGCATGGCGGAGAAACGAGTGGCGAGGCCGGCGAAGTCGGCGTCGGCGAAACCGGCGGCGGTGAAGAAGGCGCGGCGGCCCGAGGTGCGGCTGCCCCCGCTGGCGCCCTGGACCGGCGGCGAGCTCGAGCCGGACGGGGACTACGACGGGGTGGAGTTCACGGCGGCCGACTTCACGGGGCAGGACGGCGGGGGCGCCCGCTTCATGGACTGCGCGCTCGAAGGGTGCGGGCTCGACGAGACGCGGCTGACCCGCGCCCGGATCCTCGATTCCACGCTGACGGGGATACGGGGCGTGGGCACGGACCTCGCGGAGGCGACGCTGCGGGACGTCGAGGTGGTGGACGCGCGCCTCGGCGGGGTCCAGCTGCACGGGAGCGTGCTGGAGCGGGTCGTGGTGCGCGGCGGGAAGATCGAGTACCTGAATCTGCGCAAGGCGCGCCTGAAGGATGTCGTCTTCGACGGGTGTGTCCTGGTGGAGCCGGACTTCGGGGGCGCGCGCCTGGAGCGGGTGGAGTTCCAGGGCTGCGTCGTACGGGGTGCGGACTTCACCGGGGCCGTGATGGCGGACGTGGATCTGCGGGGCGTGGCCGAGCTGGGGATCGCGCGCGGGGTGGACCGGCTGGCGGGCGCGGTCATCAGCCCGGCCCAGCTCTTCGACCTGGCACCGGCGTTCGCGGCGCAGATCGGGGTGCGGGTGGAGTAGCCGGGGGCCTGTGCGCTGTTGGGGCTAGCGCTCGTCCGGGATGCGGGGGAAGCGGGCCTGCAGGTCCCAGATCGCCGGGTTGTCCGCCAGGTCCTCGTGCATGTCGGTGAGGTCGGCGATCAGATCGTGCAGGAAGTCGCGGGCCTCGCGGCGCAGCGCGGTGTGGGAGAACGTCAGGGGCGGCTCGTCGGCGTCCATCCAGTCGGCCTCGATGTCGACCCACCCGAAGCGGCGCTCGAAGAGCATCCGGTCCGTCGACTCGGTGAAGTCGAGCTCGGCGTACTGCGGCCGCGAAGCGCGGCTGCCGCGCGGGTCGCGGTCCAGCTGCTCGACGATGTCGCACAGCGCCCACGCGAAGTCCAGCACCGGCACCCATCCCCAGGCTGTGGACAGCTCCCGGTCGGCCTTGGTGTCGGCGAGGTAGACGTCGCCGGCGAACAGGTCGTGCCGCAGCGCGTGGACGTCCGCGCGACGGAAGTCCGTCTGCGGAGGGTCGGGGAAGCGACGGGAGAGGGCGTAGCCGATGTCGAGCACGTAAGTGATGGTGTCACGGGCGGGAGGGCATGCCGGTCACGGGCGGCGGGGGGGATGCCCGGCGCTCGCCCGGCACGGTCACCGCTGCCGTCACGTCCGTGCGTCCGTCACGGCCGCCCCGGTGGCCGGCACGCGCTCAGCCCAGCAGCCGCTGTTCCTTCGCCACCGCCACCGCGCCCGCCCTCGTGTCCACGCCGAGCTTGTCGTAGATCCGGCCGAGGTGGGTCTTCACCGTCGCCTCGCTGATGAACAGGGCGCGGGCGATGTCCCGGTTGCCCAGGCCCTGGGCGAGCTGGCCGAGGATGTCGCGCTCGCGGTCCGTGAGGGACGGGCGCGGGCTGCGCATGCGGGCCATGACGCGGCTGGCGACCGGCGGGGACAGCGTCGTACGGCCCTCGGCGGCGGCCTGGATCGCGGCGAACAGCTCCTCGGGACGCTCCGCCTTGAGGAGGTAGCCCGTGGCGCCCGCCTCGATGGCCCGGGTGATGTCGGCGTCCGTGTCGTACGTGGTCAGGACCAGGACGTGCGGGTGCGGGCCGGCCTCGGGCGGCGCGGTCGTGATGCGCCGCGTCGCCTCCACGCCGTCGATGCCCTCGCCCAGCTGGAGGTCCATCAGGACGACGTCCGGCGTCAGTTTCGCGGCGAGCGCCACCGCCTCGTCGCCCGTGCCCGCCTCGCCGACGACCTCGATGCCGGGCGCGCTGCCGAGCAGGGCGAGCAGACCGGCGCGCACCACCACGTGGTCGTCGCACACGAGCAGTCGTACGGGGTCACTCACGAGGCCTCCAGCGGAATCGCCACCGACAGCACCGTGCCCTCGCCCGGCGCCGACTCGATCGTCAGGGTGCCACCCAGCTGCCGCGTGCGCGCCCGGATCGCCGGGAGGCCGTGCCCGCGCACGCCGCCCTCCCGCGGGGGTTCGGGCGTGAAGCCGCGGCCGTTGTCCGCGATGTCGAGGCAGACCTGGTCGCCGAGGTGCGTCAGCGTGATCGCGGCGGCCGTCGCGTCCGCGTGCTCCCGTACGTTCGCGAGGGCGCCCTGCGCGATTCTCAGCAGCGCGGACTCGACCCGGTCGGGCAGCGGCGCCGGGGCGCCCTCCGCGTGGAAGCGGACCGCGAGTCCCGCCTCCGACTCCCGCGCCGCCAGCGTCCGCAGCGCCTCGTCCAGGCCGCCGCCCGCGAGGTCCGCCGGCGCCAGGTCGTGCACGAAGCGGCGCGCCTCCACGAGGCCCCGCTCGGTCACCGTTTCCGCGGTCCGCACATGGGCGCGGGCCCGCTCGGGGTCGGCCTCCCACAGCCGGTCCGCCGCCTGCAGCAGCATCTGCTGGCTGGAAAGGGACTGGGCGAGCGTGTCGTGGATCTCCATCGACAGGCGCTGCCGCTCGGCGAGCGTGCCCTCGCGGCGCTCCGTCGCGGCGAGTTCCCTGCGGGTGCGCACCAGGTCGTCGATCAGGGCGCGCTGGCGTTCCGCCTGGCGCTCCATGTGGACGAAGACGGCGGTGGCCAGGGCCGCGACGGCCGGCGGCGCGAGCAGCAGGTTCGGGTCGAAGTTCCCCGCGAGGCGCAGCTGAGCCGCGACGACGAACACCGTGAGGACGCCGATCAGGACGAGCGCGGCGCGGACGGGCAGGGTGCGCAGGCCCGTGTAGAACAGCGGGACCGCGCACCAGGCGAAGCTCGGCGCGAGGACGACGAGGACCACCCACACGGCGACGACCAGGGCCAGCCAGGTGAAGCGGCGCGGGGTGGGGCTCGTGCCCCGGCCCGGGCCGAGCGCGGGGCCGAGCACGTACAGCGCGGCCAGGACCACGGACAGCGCGATGATCCACGGGGTGCGGGCCTCCCCGGGGTGGCGCAGCAGGAACCGGGCGAGGGCTCCGCCGAGCAGCAGGAAGAACGCGGTGTGCATGACCGCGGCGAGCCAGCGGGCGTCCGGATCCCGCGTCCCGTGTGCCACGCCCGTACCCCTCTCCGCTTTCGCCGCTGCGCCGCCTCGGTACCGCACCAGGTTCGGCGGCCGCACCGCTGTCGCGCTGCTGAACTGGTCAAACACCCCCATTGTGGCCTGCTCGGGCGGTACGCGGGTCAACCGATCGGCTGACCCGGACGTCAGCCGAGCCGCGCTCCGGTCGCAGCCGGTACGTCGACGGTGCGGCCCGGTTTCCGGCCCGAGGATCGATACCAGAGCGACTCACCGACCGCCTCTGACCGACCCGACCGCCTCCAAGGAGCACCCGTCATGAAGAAGATCTCGAAGCGCGCCCGTGTCCTGACCGGTGGCGCCGTCCTCGCCGGCGTCGTCGCCGGTACCTTCGGGGCGGTCTCGGCCAGCGCGTCCGCCCCGGCCGCGGCCCCCGCCGCCGTGACCGCGGACGCCCCGGCCAAGAACCTCACCGAGTCCACGCACCTGACGACGGCCGCCGCCACGAAGGCCGCGCAGGCCGCCCTCGACGCCGCGAAGAAGGAGAACCAGCGCGTCTCCGTCGCCGTCGTCGACCGCAACGGCAACACGATCGTCACCCTCCGCGGCGACGGCGCCGGCCCGCAGTCGTACGAGTCCGCGGTGAAGAAGGCGTACACCGCGGTGTCCTGGAACGCGCCGACGTCCGAGCTCGCCAAGCGCCTCGAGCAGGCCCCGAACCTGAAGGACATCCCGGGCACCCTGTTCCTCGCGGGCGGTGCGCCGGTCGCGGCGAAGGGCGCCCCGGTCGCGGGCATCGGCGTCGCGGGTGCTCCGTCGGGCGACCTGGACGAGAAGTTCGCGCAGGCCGGTGTCGCCGCGCTGAACCGCTAGGACCTCCCTGACCGACCGTGGAGGCGCCCGCCCGTCGGCAGGCGCCTCCACGGCGTTCGCCCCTACGATCGCTCTGTGCCCCGTAGCCCGCGAAGCACCCCCGCCCCCGCGCTCGCCCTCGTCCTGGCCCTCGGCGCCTGTTCCGCCGCCGGGGTGCACGGCACGCCCGGTGCCGCGGGCGTGCGGGACCCGTACTTCCCGAGGCTGGGCAACGGCGGCTACGACGCCCGGCACTACGACCTGACCCTCGACACCGACCGGCACCGGCTGACGGGCACGGCCGGCATCACCGCGAAGGCCACCCAGGACCTCAGCGCGTTCAATCTCGACCTCAAGGGCCTCACGGTCGACGGCGTCACCGTCGACGGTCAGAAGGCCCGGTTCGAGCGGGCCGGGCACGAGCTGACGATCCGTCCGGCGAACGCGCTGCGCAAGGGCTCCGCGTTCCGCACGGTCGTGCGGTACTCCGGGAAACCCGTGACCATCACCGATCCGGACGGCTCCGAGGAGGGCTGGCTCCCCACGCAGGACGGGGTCCTCGCGCTCGGCGAGCCCACCGGGTCCATGGCCTGGTTCCCCGGGAACAACCACCCTTCCGACAAGGCGACGTACGACCTCCACGTCACCGTCCCCGAGGGACTGAAGGCTGTGTCCAACGGGGAGTTGACGAAGGAGCGGACGGCCGGCGGGCGGACGACGTTCGACTGGCATGTCCCGCAGCCCATGGCCAGCTACCTGGCGATGCTGGCGATCGGGAAGTTCGAGACCAAGGCCTACAAGACGCCCGACGGGCTGCCCGTGTTCACCGCCGTGGACCCGGTCGAGGCGGCCGCGAGCGCCAAGGTCCTGGCCAAGATCCCTGCCGTCATGGCGTGGGAGTCCAAGACCTTCGGCCCCTACCCCTTCTCCTCCACCGGCGCCGTCATCGACCGGGAGAGCGACGCCGGGTACGCGCTGGAGACACAGAACAGGCCCGTCTTCCCCGGCACCCCCGCCCTTTCCACGCTCGTCCACGAGATGGCCCACGAGTGGTACGGGGACTCCGTCACGCCGGAGTCCTGGCGCGACATGTGGCTCAACGAGGGCTTCGCGACGTATGCCGAGTGGCTCTGGGAGGAGCAGCACGGCGGCGACAGCGCGCAGAAGAAGTTCGACTCCTACTACGCGAAGGGCGGCGGCAACCCGATCTGGGCCTTCCCGCCCGCCAGGCCGTCGGGCGCCGCGCACATCTCGGATCCGCCCGTCTACGAGCGCGGCGCGATGGTGCTGCACAAGATCCGCGAGGCGGTCGGGGACGCCGGCTTCTTCGAGCTGCTCAAGAGCTGGCCCGCCGAGCACCGTTACGGCAACGCGGACACCGCCGACTTCACCGGGTATGTGGAGAAGCAGAACCCGGGCAAGGACCTGCAGCCGGTCTGGGACGACTGGCTGTACGGAAAGGGAAAGCCGGACCACCCGTAGTCCCGGACGGCCCGGCCGAACCCGCCGGCGGTGTGCGCACGGAGCGACACCGGGCCCGCGGGCCCCTTCAACTGCCTTGCGAACGTCAGACGTTCACGCCGAAGTCCTGCGCGATGCCGACGAGGCCCGACGCGTAACCCTGGCCCACCGCGCGGAACTTCCACTCCGCGCCGTTGCGGTACAGCTCGCCGAAGACCATGGCGGTCTCGGTGGCGGCGTCCTCGGAGAGGTCGTAGCGGGCGATCTCGGTGCCGCCGGCCTGGTTGACGATGCGGATGAACGCGTTGCGCACCTGGCCGAAGTTCTGCGAGCGGGTCTCGGCGTCGTAGATCGAGACCGGGAAGACGATCTTGTCGATGTCGGCCGGGAGGCCCGCCAGGTTGACGTTGATCTGCTCGTCGTCGCCCTCGCCCTGGCCCGTGACGTTGTCACCGGTGTGGACGATGGTCTGGTCCGGCGTCGCCTTGTTGTTGAAGAAGACGAAGTGGCCGTCCGAGTAGACCTTGCCCTGCGGGTTCACCGCGATCGCGGAGGCGTCGAGGTCGAAGTCGGTGCCGGTGGTGGTGCGGACGTCCCAGCCGAGGCCCACGGTGACGGCGGTCAGGCCCGGAGCCTCCTTGGTGAGCGAGACGTTGCCACCCTTGGACAGGCTTACTGCCATTGTTGGGAGTCCTTCCCTCGTTAGCGATGCGTGCGCTTCGTAGACGAAGCTACTCGTACCCCTATGAACGCCAAGGGGGGATCCAGGGTTCCAGGTGTCTTTACTTTCTTTACCCGCGTTCCCCGGGATGGGTGCGGCGCCGGGAAAAGGGGGTGACGCGATGCGTGTGCAGGCGCGACCATGGAACCCATGTCCGGTCCTTATGTCATCCGCGGCTCGGTGGTCCTTCCGGAGGCCGAGCTCCTCTGGCGATTCTCGCGGTCGTCCGGGCCGGGCGGCCAGCATGTGAACACGAGCGACTCCCAGGTCGAGCTCCGCTTCGACCTCGCCGGGACCGAGGCGCTGCCCGAGGTGTGGAAGGCGCGGGCCCAGGAGCGGCTCGCCTCCCGGCTCGTCGACGGCGTCATCTCCGTACGGTCCTCGGAGCACCGCTCCCAGTGGCGCAACCGCGAGACCGCCGCCGTACGCCTCGCGTCCCTCCTCGCGGAGGCCACCGCCCCGCCGCCCAAGCCGCGCCGCGCGACCCGCATCCCCCGGGGGATCAACGAGCGCCGCCTGCGCAACAAGAAGGCACGGTCGGACACGAAACGGGGCCGGTCGGGGCGCGGCTGGGACTGAACGGCCCCAGGGGTCCGGGCGTCGGGCATCAACCCGACTGCCGGTGCTTCCCCTTGAGGGCGTCAGCCCAACTGCCGGTACTTCCCCTTGAAGTAGGCCAGCGGTCCGTCCTCGCCGCCGGGCAGTGACGCCGTGAGCACCCGGCCGATCACCAGCGTGTGGTCCCCGGCCGTGACCCGCTGTTCCGTGCGGCACTCGAGCGTCGCCAGCGCGCCGCCCATCAGGGGCGCGCCGGACACCTCGCCGCGTACGCACGGGATGTCCTCGAAGAGCAGACGGTCGCTGATGCGGCCCTTCATCGCGAAGCGGCCCGCGATGTGGCGCTGGCTCTCGGAGAGCACGGACACCGCCCACAGGGGCTGTTCGTCGAGCAGGTCGTCCATGCGGGAGCCGTTGCGCAGGCTGACGAGGACGAGCGGCGGGTCGAGGGAGACCGACAGGAACGCCGTCGCCGTCATGCCGACGTCCTCGCCCAGGGGAGCCGACGGGTCGTCCGGGTCGAGCGGCATCTCGCGCGCGGTCACCAGGACCACGCCCGCGGCCAGTCGGGACAGGGCGGCGCGGAACTCGTCGTTGCTCACCCCCTCAGCATGCCCGGCCGAGGCGGGCGCGGGGAGGGAAGCGCCAGTGGGGGATGTGGCGGTCGTGCGGGCGGTGGGGGAGAGCGGGGGATTCTTCAGCGGCAGGGGAGTGTTCAGCACGTCACGACGCTAGCTTCGGTGCCGTGCCCGCCACATCGGGCCTTGGGCCGAGGCCGGTCCTAGGACCTGTGGTGGATCTCGTCCGGATATGGAGGTGTTCGGGGGTGTTTTTCGTTCAGGAAGTGCAGGGGGCGCGCGCCGGAGCGCCCCTCAACCCTTCATCTCCTCCTGTGACTTGAGTCACAGGAGCCATATTTTGTTGACCCTGTGTACCGAGTGGACAGCTCGCTGTGATTCAGTGGCGGAGACACTGCAACAAGAGCGTGCATACGCACGTGCGGAATCGGCGATCAGAATTCTGGAGTGCTGTCGAGGTCTCGGGGAGAGCTGAGCATGGAGACCGAGTCGGAGCCGTACGTCCGTCTTGCGACCCTGCGGCAGCTTCACCAGGTGATGGCGGACATGAACACCGCCCGCAGCCTGGCCGACACCCTGCAGACGGTCTCCGACGGAGTGGTGAACGGCCTCGGATTCGAGCTGGCCTGCGTCAATCTCGTACGCCCCGACGGTGACCTCGTCGTCGCCGCCTTCTCCGGCGACTCCTCCGCCGAAGCCCTCATCACCGGCCGGGTCGGCTCCCGCGCCTCCTGGGACCGCCGCCTGTCCATGGGTGAGGCCTGGGGCGACCTGCGGTTCATCCCGCACACCGAGGGCTGGGTCCTCGACGAGGACGACGTACCGCAGTGGTTCACCGACGGGCCGCCGCCCCGCTTCGAGGACGAGTGGCACCCCGCGGACCGCCTCTTCGCCCCGATGTACGCCACCGGCAGCTCCGGCGGCGAACTCCTCGGCGTGATCTCCGCCGACCGCCCGCGCAACGGCAGGCGCCCCGGCGCCTGGGGCCGCGAGGCCCTGCAGATGTACGCCTTCCAGGCCGCCATCGCCATCAGCAACGCACGGTTGCGCGCCAACATGCAGCGCGCCCTCGTCCGGCTCGAACGCGAACAGCAGGCCCTGCGCGCCAGCGAGGAGTCCTTCCGCCAGGCCTTCGAGTACGCCCCCAGCGGCATGGCCATCGCCGAGATGGGCGGCGACCAGCACGGGCGGCTCCTGCGCACGAACGACGCCCTGTGCCGGCTGCTCAGCCGCCCGGCGTCCGCCATGCGCCGCTACTCCTTCTCCGACCTCGTCCACCCCGAGGACATCGGCACGCTGCTGCGCACCTCCGCCGAGGGCGGCCGCGCCGAGCTGCGCCTCGGACGGCGTGACGGCACCTATGTGTGGGTGTCCCTGAGGAACTCGGTGGTGGCCGACGCCGCCGACGGGCCGCGCTTCCTGCTCACCCACGTAGAGGACATCGAGGAGCGCAAGCGCCGCGAGCTGCACCTAGCGCATCGCGCGTCCCACGACTCCCTCACCGGCCTGCCGAACTCGGCGGAGCTGCGCTCCCGCCTCTCGGCCCGCCTGTGCCGCCGCCCGCAGCTGCCCGAGCAGAGCGCCGTGGACTCCCTGGACGCGGCGTACGGGGACCGCGCCCGCGGCCCGTACGACACGAACGGGCACGGATTCGACTTCGCGGGGGCCGCTGCCGGACAGCAGAACGACGGGTCCGGGCCCTCCGGCGGGATCTACGACGACTACGGCTTCGATCACCACGTCCACATCGACGCGCCCGAGGGGGACACCGACGACGGCACGAAGGGTCTGGCGGTCCTCTTCTGCGACCTGGACGGTTTCAAGTCGATCAACGACCGGTTCGGGCACCACACCGGAGACGCCGTCCTGATCGAGGTCGCACGGCGTCTGACCAGTGGTGTCCGTGACGGGGACACCGTCGCGAGGCTCGGCGGCGACGAGTTCGTCGTGCTCGCCGACGGGCTCGGCCGGGCCGACGCGGAGGACCTCGCCGTCCGTCTGCGGAACGCGATCATTCCACCCATCCGGGTCGACGGTAGAGCGGTTCGTGTGGGCGCGAGTTTCGGTATCGGCTGGGCCCACTGCGGGATGACGGCCGACGAGGTGTTGAAATCCGCTGACCAGCGGATGTACATCGAGAAACGGTCGCGTGCCAAGCAGCACCGACGGGCCGGATGATCTCTTTCCGCAGGTATCGGTGAGGTCAACGCCACCCCTTCGGACCACTCCCACCGGGTACGCTCGCCCGGTAAGCGATACGTAGGGAGTGATCAGGGATGGCGCCCGCTGACAACGGCGAGGGCACGCCCGGGGACGACGATCCGTTCGGCTATCTGTACGCCGACGGGCAGGCGGCCGGGGCGACACCGCCCAGCGGGGGCGGCGGCTACGGCTACCCGGGTCCCCGGTCCTACCACCAGGTCCGGCCGGTCGGTGAGCGCCAGTACGGGCAGCAGCCGCAGCAGGCGCCGACCGCCGCGTACGGGCAGGCGCCCCCGCAGCAGCAGCCCCAGGCCTACGGCCAGCCGAACGCGCACTACTCGGCTCCCGAGACGCTGCCCGGTGGCGCGCCGACCACGGTGACGCCCACGCAGCACGGCGGCGGCCGTGGACGCGGGCCCAACACCAAGGGCCTCCTCATCGGCGCGCTCGCCGTCGTGGCGGCCGTGGTCGTCGGCATCGGCGTCGCGGTCCTCGGCGGCGACTCGAACGACGACGCGAAGGGCGGCGACGCGGGCGGGCAGCCGTCCGGCGGCTCCCAGTCGGTCCAGCCGAGCGAGACGGCCTCCAAGAAGGCCGACAAGCCGGTCGAACTCCCGAAGACGGACGCCAAGGCGCTGAAGCTCGAGGGCGGCACGGTCACCGCGTCGGACGTCTCGGGCGCCAAGGCCGACGGCGGCACCTATGTGGCCGGCTTCAACCAGGTGGGTGCCAAGCTCACCTGGACGGTCAACGGCATCCCGAAGGACGGCGCGTACAGCCTGCGCGTCAACTACGGCGTGCCCGGCAAGGACGCCAACGCGACCATCACGGTCAACGGCAAGGCGCAGACCCGTCCGCTGAACATGAAGAACTTCTCCAGTGCCAAGGAAGGCGACTGGGAGAAGGGGTGGACCAACACCTGGTCCGTCGTCCAGCTCAGCAAGGGCACGAACGCGATCACGATCTCGTGCGAGCAGGGCAACCAGTGCGACGCCAACTTCGACCAGATGTGGCTGGTCAAGGGCACCAACGGCTGACCGACAGAGGCTTGCCGACAGCGGCCTGGGGCGTGCCCTAGGCCGCTGTCGTCGTCTGTTGCGTCACCGCGACCCGGCCGAGCAGTTCCTCGTAGGCCGCGCGGTCGAACTCCCCGGCCACCGGGGCCAGTACCGTCGCCGCGGACAGGGCGACCGCGCGGGCCAGACGGTCCGGCCACGGCAGGTCTTCCACGTAACCCGAGAGCAGGCCCGCGACCGCCGAGTCGCCGGCGCCCGTCGGGTTGCCCTTCACCCGGTCCGGGGCCGGAGCGCGCCAGCTGCCGTCCGGGGTGACCGCGAGGAGGCCCTCCGGGCCGAGTGAGGCGACCACGGAGTGCGCGCCGCGGCGGCGGGCGTCGCGGGTGGCGCGCAGCGGCTCGTGGGAGCCGGTGAGTTCGGCGAGCTCGTCGGAGTTCGGCTTGATGACGTCGGGGCGGGCCGCAAGCCCCCGGCGCAGGGGTTCCCCGGACGAGTCGAGCAGCACGGGCACGGACGCGGCGCGGGCCGCGCGGACCAGCTGGGCGTACGCGCCGACGGGGACGCCCGGCGGGAGGCTGCCGCACAGGGCCACCGCGGACGCGGACCCGAGGAGCTCCTCGTAGGCCTTGGTGAACGCGGACCACTCGGCGGGGGCGACGAGCGGGCCCGGCTCGTTGAGCTGGGTCGTGTCGCCTGACGCGCCGTCGACGACCGCGATGGTGCGGCGGGTGGCGCCCGAGACCGGGACGAGCGCGTCCCGGATGCCGGGGGAGTCCTGGAGCTGTTCCCTGAGGGCGCGGCCGGTGCCGCCGCCCGCGAAGCCGGTGACGGTCACGTCGTGGCCGAGCGCGGCGAGCACGCGCGCGACATTGAGGCCCTTGCCGCCGGGGCGTTCGGTGACCTCGGTGACGCGGTGCGACGCGTGCGGGCGCAGCGCCGCCACGTCGTACGTGATGTCGAGCGCGGCGTTCAGTGTGACCGTGAGGATCACGAGACCTCAGCCCACCCCTCAGTTCGGGACTACCTTCAGTAACGCGGCCTGATCATGCCAAAGACCGGGCGGTAGGCCCAGACCTCACGCGAGCTGGGGTTCCACGATCCACCGGCCCTTGCGCATGACGCCCTTGAGGTCGAAGTCCTCGTCCAGGACGACGAGGTCGGCGTCCATGCCGGGCTCCAGCGAGCCCACCCTGTCGTCCACGCCGAGCAGGCGGGCCGGGTTGGCGGAGATCGCGCGGACGATGTCCTCGACGGGCAGCTTGTCGATGGTGGCGGCGCGCTTGAACGCGCGGTCCAGGGTGAGCGTCGAACCGGCGATGGAGTTGCCCTCGACGAGCCGCGCGACGCTGTCCTTCACCTCGACCTCCAGGGTGCCGAGCATGTAGCGGCCGTCGCCGAAGCCCGCCGCGTCCATGGCGTCGGTGATGAACGCGACGCGCCCGCCGCCCACATGATGGAACGCCAGCTCCAGGGCGGCCGGGTGCAGATGCGTGCCGTCGTTGATGAGCTCGACGGTGATCCGCTCGTCCTCCAGGAGCGCCGAGACGGGGCCCGGGGCGCGGTGGCCTATGGCCGGCATCGCGTTGTAGAGGTGCGTGGCGACGGTGGCGCCCGCGCCTATGGCCTCGACGGTCTGCTCGTACGTGGCGTCGGTGTGGCCGATCGCGGCGATCACGCCGTGCTCGGCGAGGAGGCGTACGGAGTCGATGCCGCCGGGGAGTTCGGGGGCGAGGGTGAGCATCTTGGCCTGGCCGCGCGCCGCGTCGAGCAGCTTGCGGACCTCGGCCGGGTCGGGGTCGCGCAGGAGCGTCTCGTCATGGGCGCCCTTGCGGCACGGGGAGATGAACGGGCCCTCGAAGTGGATGCCCGCGATCTCGCCCTGCTCGGCCAGCTCGGACAGCAGGCCCGCGCGCTGGGTGAGGAAGTCCGCGGCACCGGTGACGAAGGACGCGACGACCGTCGTGGTGCCGTGCAGGCGGTGCGTGCGGACGCCCTTGAGGATGTCGTCGATCGATCCCGAGGTGAAGGAGGCTCCGCCTCCGCCGTGGTTGTGCATGTCGACGAAGCCGGGCACGACCCAGTGGCCGGTCAGATCGGTGGCGGGGGCGTCGGCCGGCGCGCTGCCGGCGATCCTCGCGCCGTCCACGATCACGCGTCCGTTCTCGACGACGCCGGCCGGCAGGACGACGCGGGCGCCGGAGAGAACATTCAGAGCGGCCATCAGGCGACTACCTCCGTGGAATCGGTGGACTGGGCGAGCAGGTCCCAGGCGAGCAGGCCCGCGCCCAGGCAGCCGGCGGTGTCCCCGAGGGCCGCCGGGACGATCGTGGGCGGCTTCTGGAACGTCACGCGTTCCTCGACGGCGGCCCGCAGTGGTGTGAACAAGGTTTCCCCCGCCTCGGCCAGGCCGCCACCGATGATCAGGGTGCGCGGGTCCAGCAGAGTGAGCGCAGTGACGAGCCCGTCGGCGAGCGCGTTCACGGCCTCCAGCCAGACCTGCCGCGCCCTCGGGTCCCCGGACTCGACGGCCTTGGCGCAGTCCGCGGCGTCCGCCTCCGGGTCGCCGGTGGCCTCGGCCCAGGCGAGCGAGACCGCCGACGCGGAGGCGTAGCGCTCCAGGCAGCCGCGCTGCCCGCAGCTGCAGTCCGTGCCGCCGGGGCGTACGACGATGTGGCCGATCTCCCCGGCCGAGCCGTGCGCGCCGGGTTCGATGCGGCCACCGATGCCGATGGCGCCCGCGATGCCCGTGCCCAGCGGCACGAACAGGAAGCGGTCCGCGCCCTTGCCCGCGCCGAGCCGCCCCTCACCGAGGCCGCCGGTGCGCACGTCGTGGCCGAGGGCGACGGGGATGCCGTCGAGCCGCTCGCTCAGCAGCCTGCGCATCGGCACGTCGCGCCAGCCGAGGTTCGACGCGTACAGGGCGATGCCGTGCTCGTCGTCGACGATGCCGGGCACCGCGACGCCGGCCGCGGCGGCCGGCTCCCCGAGGTGCTCCTCGCCGTACGCGCGCAGGTCGGCGGCGAAGCCGAGTATCGTCTCGACGACCGCGTCGGGCCCGCGCTCGCGGCCGGTGGCGCGCCGCGCCTGGTGGAGCAGGGTGCCGTCGGCCCCGACCAGGGCGGCCTTCATTCCGGTGCCGCCCACATCGAGGGCGATGACGTGTCTCACGGAGACAGTCTCGCGCCTTGACCCGCGAGAGGTCTAGTCCACTTGCACGGATCTTGCGTCGAGGTGTGCGGATGGCGCGTTTCCGCTTTCCCGGCGAAGGCCCGTTGCGGGGGTGGAACCCGTGTGGTGTAGACCTTATGGCCGGGCCTCGTGAACAATCCGGGTCCGAAATCTGGACGAGAGACTTCAAGAGGGTGGGAAACCGGCTGTGCAGCGGCGCATGACAGGTCTGACGGCGGCAGCGGCCGCGCTCGGCATGGCGGCGACGCTGGCCGCCTGTGGGGGTCCTGGCTCCGACGACGTGACCCTGAAGCTGGTGGCCGCCGACTACGGCGACTCCGCGGCGAACAGCTCCCAGAAGTACTGGGACAAGCTGGCCGCCGCCTTCGAGAAGAAGAACCCCGGCATCAAGGTCGACGTCAGCGTCTACTCCTGGAACGACGTCGACGCCAAGGTCAAGAAGATGGTCGCGGACGGACACGCGCCCGACATGGCGCAGATCGGCGCGTACTCCGACTACGCCGCGAGCGGCAAGCTCTACAGCGCGAACGACCTGCTCTCCATCCCCGTGCAGTCCGACTTCCTGCCGCAGCTCGCCGCCGCCGGCGAGGTCTCCCGCGTCCAGTACGGCATGCCCTTCGCGTCCTCCACGCGGCTGCTGTTCTACAACAAGACCCTCTTCGACAAGGCCGGTCTGACCCCGCCGCAGACCTGGGCCCAGCTCCAGGCCGATGCCAAGGCCCTCAAGGCGCGCGGCGTGAAGATCCCCTACGCGCTGCCGCTGGGTCCCGAAGAGGCGCAGGCCGAGACCATGATGTGGATGCTGAGCGGCGGCTCCGGGTACACCGACGACGTCGGCACCTACAGCCTCGACTCCCCGCAGAACGTCAAGACCTTCGAGTGGCTGAAGAACGACCTGGTCGGCCAGGGGCTCACCGGTCCGACGCCGCCCGCCAAGCTCGACCGCGCGCAGGCCTTCGCGGCCTTCACGCGCGGTGACGTCGGCATGCTCAACGGGCATCCGACGCTGATGCAGATGGCCACCAGGAAGGGCGTGAAGTTCGGCACGGTGCCGATGCCCGGCATCAACGGCACGGCCCGGTCGACCATGGGCGTCGCCGACTGGATGATGGCGTTCCGGCAGAACGGCCACAAGGACCAGGTCGGCAAGTTCCTCGACTACGTCTACAGCGAGAAGAACGTCCTCGACTTCTCCCGCGAGTACGACCTCCTGCCGGTCACCAACTCCGCGTCGGACACGATGGCCGACGACAAGCGCGACCAGAAGCTCTGGAAGTTCCTCGGCGCACTGCAGAACTCGGAGCTCTACCCCGTCGGCAAGACGTCCTGGGCCCAGGTCAGCGCCGGCGTCAAGCGCGAGATCGGCTCGACCGTCGGCCCCAACGGCAACCCGGGTGCCACCCTCGGCCGGCTGGAGCGGGCGGCCGACGCGGCGGAGAACGCGGAGTAGCGTCGCTGCCGTGAGCGAACCGCCGTACGCAGAGCCTGATCCGTCCGCCGAGGAAGCCGAGAACACCGAGAACGCCGAGAACACCGAGAACGTCGAGGACGCGCCGCCCGTCGGCCTGTCCCCCCGTGAGCAGGGCGTTCTCGCCCTGGAGCGGCGCGGGTGGGCGTCGGCCGGGGCCAAGGAGCGCGCCGTGCGCGAGGAGCTGGCTCTCGCACCGGTGCGCTACTACCAGCTCCTCAACGCGCTCCTCGACGACCCGAGGGCCCTCGCCCACGACCCGGTCACGGTCAACCGGCTGCGCCGCATACGGGAGGCCCGCCGAGAGGAGCGCTGACCCGGCCCGCGCATCGGGAGTACGGTCCGTCTCCCGCGGATAGGCTCGGCGCATGGGCAGCCCACAGCAGCACGACCTGCCGTCGCCTGTGACCTCCGCCGGGCGTGACGGCCTCGACGCACTCCTCTCGGACCCCGCGCGGGCCGTGATCGCGCTCGACTTCGACGGCACGCTCGCGCCGATCGTGCCCGACCCCGAACAGGCCCGGGCGCACCCGGACGCTGTCCGCGCGCTCGCCGCGCTGGCCCCCCGGGTCGCCTCCGTCGCCGTGATCACCGGCCGCCCCGCGGGCGTCGCCGTGCGCCACGGCGGTTTCGCGGGCGTCCCCGGCCTCGAACACCTCGTGGTGCTCGGCCACTACGGCGCCGAGCGCTGGGACGCCGTCACCGGCACCGTCCACGCCCCCGCCCCGCACCCCGGCGTCGCGGCCGTCCGCGCCGAACTGCCCGGAGTCCTGGAGTCCGTGGGGGCCTGGCGCGGCACCTGGGTGGAGGAGAAGGGCCGTGCCGTCGCCGTCCACACACGCCGCGCGGGCGACCCGCAGGCGGCGTTCGAGGCGCTGCGCGCGCCCCTGTCCGACCTCGCGGCCCGCCACGGCCTGATCGTCGAGCCCGGCCGCCTCGTCCTGGAACTGCGCCCGCCCGGCATGGACAAGGGCGCGGCGCTCACGACGTACGTACGCGAGGTGGGCGCGACGTCGGTGCTCTACGGGGGCGACGACCTCGGCGACCTGCCCGCGTTCGCCGCCGTCGACAAGCTCCGCATGGACGGGGTACCCGGCCTTCTGGTGTGCAGCGGCAGCTCGGAGGTCACGGAACTGGCCGAACGGGCGGACGTCGTGGTGGACGGGCCGCAGGGAGTGGTGGGACTCATGTCGGACCTGGCCCGCGCGATCAGCAGGCCCTAGGGTCCTTCGTCCGGATCGAGCGCGAGACCGGCCCGATCCGGACGAGAGGCCCTAGCTCCCCAGCGCCCGCAGCGCGTTCAGCTGGTCGAGGAACCACTGGGCGGGCGGCAGTGCGGTCGCGGCGGCGGCGAGCCGCTTCGCGCGCTCGCCGCGCTCCCCGCCGCCCATGACCAGCGCCGCGTGCAGCGCCTCGGCCGTCGCCGACACGTCGTACGGGTTCACCACGAGCGCGTCCTCGCCCAGTTCCTCGTACGCCCCCGCCTCCCGCGACAGGACCAGCGCGCACCCCTCGTCGGAGACGACCGGGACCTCCTTGGCGACGAGGTTCATGCCGTCCCTGATCGGGTTGACCAGCGCCACGTCGGCCAGCCGGTACGCGGCCAGGGAGCGCGCGAAGTCGTCCTTCACATGGAGGACGACCGGGGTCCAGCTCTCCGTACCGAAGCGGGAGTTGATCTCCTCGGCGACCCGGGACACCTCGTCGGTGTACTCCCGGTAGACCGCCAGGTCCTGCCGTGACGGGTAGGCGAAGGCGACGTGCACGACCCGCTCGCGCCACTCGGGGCGCTCGTCGAGGAGGAGCTCGTACGCGCGCAGGCCGCGCACGATGTTCTTCGACAGCTCCGTGCGGTCCACGCGGACGATCACCTTGCGGTCCGGGCCGCCGATCTGCTCCCGCAGCGCGGCCAGCCGCTCCTCGACGTCGGGGCGGCGTGAGCGCTCCCGCAGGAAGTCCGCGTCCGCGCCGAGGCCGTGCACCCCGATCTCCGTACCGGACGTGCCGCCCACCACGGCCTCGCAGCACGCCGTGAACGTGTCCGCCCAGCGCCGCGTCAGGAATCCCAGCCGGTCCGCGCCCAGCATCCCCCGCAGCAGCTGCCCCGCGATGTCGTCCGGCAGCATCCGGAAGTAGTCGACCGGCGCCCACGGGGTGTGCGAGAAGTGCCCGATGCGCAGGTCGTCGCGCAGTTCGCGCAGCATCCCCGGCACGAGCGCCAGGTGGTAGTCCTGCACGAGGACCGCCGCGCCAGGCCCGGCCTCCGCGGCCAGCGCCTCGGCGAACGCCCGGTTGTAGGCCTCGTACGACGCCCACCGCGCACGGAACTCGGGCCCGAAGACCGGCTCGAGAGGCGTCTGGTACAGCAGGTGGTGGACGAACCAGAGGACCGAGTTCGCGATGCCGTTGTACGCGTCGGCGTACACCGCGGGGTCGATGTCGAGCATCCGCACGCCCGGCTCTCCGACGCCACGCCGGACCGCCTCGCGGTCGCCTTCGCCGAGGGCCGCGCACACCCACACCGCGCTCGCGCCGTCCGGGTCCTGCCCGATCGCGGAGAGCCCGGAGACGAGCCCGCCCCCGCCGCGCCGCGCGTCGAGTGTCCCGTCGGCCCCGAGCTCGTACGAGACC
The DNA here is from genome assembly GCF_055582645.1 of Streptomyces sp. NPDC107517. NCBI lineage: Bacteria > Bacillati > Actinomycetota > Actinomycetes > Kitasatosporales > Streptomycetaceae > Streptomyces > Streptomyces sp. NPDC107517. The sequence goes on from NZ_JBVJPM010000004.1 coordinate 142,973, forward strand.
GGACCGCGGTTGGAAGCGACGAGGATCTGTGCACTCTGCCTAGAAGACGCTGAAGCCATACGGGCAAACGTAGCCCGGCCCGTAAACGCTCAAACGTACGGCCGGACTCCGTGGGAGCCCGGCCGTATACGATCCGCCGTTCGCCTGTCCTGACACCTGCCCCTGCGCGTCAGTAACGCCGGCTGCGCGCCGCCGCCACCGCGAGGACGCCGAGCCCCCACAGGGCCGCCGCGAGACCGCCGTACAGGAGCGTGTGCGAGCCGCCGGTCGTGGCCAGCTCCGAGCCGTCCGCAGGCCGGTGCGACCCGTGCGAATCCGGCGGCGGGCCCGGGCGGCCCTGCTGCCGCCTGGCCGTGATGACCGACGTGCACGGATCGCCCTCGGTGCCCCGGGCCGTCGGGCAGTTGGTGCGCGGCACGTCCGCCCTCACGGTGATCACGGTGGTCTCGCCCGTCGTGCAGGACGCCTTCACACGTTGCGTGATGACGACCTTGCCGTGGGTGGCGACGTCACCCTTCCAGACGTAGACGGACCCCCGCCTCGTGACGGTCCCGGTGGAGGCGACCGGGGCCGAGCCGGCCGTCACGGGCCACTCGACGACGGCGCCGGTGCGGTTCCTGGCCGAGAAGTCGGCGATCGTGATGGTGTTCCCGGTCTCCTCGCAGGGCGGCACGGCGGCCCGCTCCGGCACGTTCGTGATGCGCAGGGCGGGCGGCGCCGGGGACTGCGGCTTCTCGATGCCGGGGGCGGGCCCGCAGCGCGGGTCGGTGCTCCCGGCCCCGCAGTTGGAGCGCGGAGACTGCACCTCGACGGCGCCGGTCAGCATCCCGTCGCCAGGGACCGGGGCGTGGACCTTCACCGAGTACGTGATGGTGGCGGTCTTCCCGGCCGGGATGTCGCCGGTGTAGCCGATCCTCGGCGCGGTGTACGACACGTTCCCGAGGTCCGTGCGCACGTCGCCGTTGTACGTCGCGTCGTCGAGGCTGCCGGTCAGGTCGTCGCTGAACCTGGCGTCCGGGTAGTCGAGCGAGCTGATGTTCTTCGCCTTCACCGTGTAGGTGACGGTGTCGCCGGGGCCGGCCGCCTTCGGGCTCGCCGTCTTGGTGACCTCCAGGTCGGGGACCGGGACGGACAGGGCGAGCGCCGAGGGGACGTAGGTGTCGCCCCTGGTGGTGAACGTCAGCGCGGTGGAGGTGGCGCCCGGCGGGACGGTCCCGTCGGGGAGGTCGAACTTCTTCGCGTCGATGCTCAGGTTGTTGACCGTCTTCGGAGCGACGGCGCCGTCGTCCTTGCTGACGAAGAAGCTGTCGGTGTTGCCGGTGCGGGCCTCAATGACGTTCCTGCCGTCGACCAGGAACCGGTCGCCCGGCGTGTTCCAGTCGCCCTCGTAGGCGGTGACGCCCGCCCGCACCTTGCCGGTGCCCGCGCGGTGGAAGCCGTTCACGCGGATCGTGGTCGCGGGCGAGGCGGGGCGCTGGAGGACGTGCCCGCCGTAGACGTACACCTTGCGCCGGCCCGGGGCGTACGTGGAGTCCGGGGCGTCGTACTTGTAGACGACGGTGATCGACCAGCCGGCCACGCAGCCCTTGCCGTTGGGCGCCCAGATGCCGCCGACCGCGACGGGGACGGGTGCGCCGGTGCCGGTGACGCCGGCGAACATGCGCGTGACGTCGGCCTCGCCCGTGTAGTAGTGCGGACCGCCCGTGGCCGCCGGGTCCCGGACCAGGTCCTCGGTGGAGACCTTCGCCGCGGCCCTGCCGTTCACGGCGAGCACGGGCATGGCGGCGAGAGGGGCGCTCGGCGAGGGCTCCACATCGGCGCCGGAGATGTCGCACCGCGCGAGCTGCGCGCCGCTCGGGCTCTTGTACGTGCCGTCGCTGCCGCCGAAGAACAGGCGGGCGTACGCCACTTTCGCGCCCGGTGGGATCGTCACCCGGCCGGTGCTAGAGCCGTAACCGGCCGTCGTACCGGCCGTGTTGACGCGCTGCATCACGAACGTGTCGTTGTTGTCGCCGCCCCGGCCGCCGACGGCGGCCGCGCAGCGCGCCGCCGGTCCGGCCGGCGCGGCCGGACAGCCCATGACGGTGTTGCCGATGGTCACGAAGTCGCCGTACAGCGCTGCGTCGTAGCGCTTGGTGAACGGGGTGACCACGTCGGCCGAGGCGGGGGTCGCGGCGCCGAGCGCCGTCAGCGCGGTGGCCGTGGCGACGAGCGCCCCGGCGGTGCGGGTCGCGGCTGCGCGCAGCCGTCGCCCACCCGAAACTTGTCTGAGCCACATAAAGGGCAATGTAGGCAAAACATACGATCACCCTCGGCTACGCCACGCGGCGCTCCGCGTACTCGGTGATTTCGGTCATCGGGGGGCGTTCCTCGGTGTCCACGTCGTGCGTGCGCGGCTCGAATCCCTGTTCCCCGCGCTCGAACTGGGTGAGCACGGGACGTACGAGGTGCCCGCGCGCGAGCCGCAGCTGCGCGGTGCGGTAGATCGCCGCGGCCATCCGCCCGAGCGCCTGCCCGTCCTGGTGCCGGTGCTTGCGCACGCCGACGTCGACCTGCCCGAGCGCGTCCAGGCCCACCGTGTGCAGCGCGTCGACGAGAAGGCCCAGCTCAACCCCGTAACCGACCGGGAACGGCAGGCGCTCCAGGAGCGACCGGCGGGCCGCGTACTCGCCGCCGAGCGGCTGCACGAACCCCGCAAGGAGCGGCCAGTGCAGATTCAGGACCGGGCGCGCCACCAGCTCCGTGACCCGGCCGCCCTGGCCCGCGGCGGACCCGAGCGGGCGATCGTACATCGCCTTCACGAAGTCCACGCCGGGATCCGTGAGCAGCGGGCCCACGATCCCCGAGACGAAGTCCGCGGAGAACTCCTTCAGATCCGCGTCGACGAAACAGACGATGTCGCCGCCCGTCACGAGCAGCGAGCGCCACAGCACCTCGCCCTTGCCGGGCACGGCCGGGATCCTCGGCAGGATCGCGTCCCGGTGCACGACCCGCGCCCCGGCGGCCCGCGCGACCTCGGCCGTGCGGTCCGTCGAGCCCGAGTCGATCACCACCAGCTCGTCGACCAGCGGCACCCGCTCCGTCATCAGTGCGCGCCGGATCTCGGCGACGATCTCGCCGACCGTCTCCTCCTCGTTCAGCGCGGGCAGCACCACGCTCACCGAGGTGCCCGAGGCACGCTTCGCGGCGATCAGCTGAGGGAGCGGGCGGTCGGTCACCGACCAGGAGCGTCTGCTCAGCCAGCGCTCTACTTCTTCCAGCACGGTGCGCGGCTCCTCACTGTCTGAACTGTCTGATCACGAACTGTGATCCATCTCGCGGTTCGGACGACTATCTCAAGCGTCCAGGCCTTCGGTTACAGTCTTGAACAACGCCGGTGACCATCGCATGTCGGGGTCGCCGCCGCGCTTGAGTGATCAAGTGCCAGATCAACAACCGAATAGCGCTCATCCAGAGGGACAGAGGGATACGGCCCGTTGAAGTCCCGGCAACCCTCCCGCCGACCTTGCCGAGGTCCAGGTGGGGAAGGTGCCAATTCCGTCTCGTGGCGAGATGCGCCGCGAGGAAGATGAGGAGAAAGGGCCTCGCCATCATGGCTGCGCAGACTGTCGCCACCACCACTTCCGTTGATCTGGGACCCGCCTCGGCGCTTTCCTGCCGCGAGTGCGGCACCAGCTTCCCGCTCGGACCGATCTTCGCCTGTGCCGAGTGTTTCGGGCCGCTCGAAGTCTCCTACGACCTGCCGACGGGCGACCCCGAGTCGCTGCGCAAGGAGATCGAGGCCGGACCGGCCAACATCTGGCGCTACGCCCCTCTCCTGCCCGTCCCGGCCGACGTCGCCGAGAAGCCGAACCTGAACCCCGGCTGGACCAAGCTCGTCAAGGCCGACAACCTCGCCCGTGAACTCGGCGTCGAGCAGGGCAAGTTGTTCGTCAAGGACGACTCCGGCAACCCCACGCACTCCTTCAAGGACCGCGTCGTCGCCCAGGCCATCGAGGCCGCCCGCGCCTTCGGCTTCACCACGCTGTCCTGCTCCTCCACCGGCAACCTCGCCGGCGCCGTCGGCGCCGCCGCGGCCCGCGCCGGCTTCCGCTCCTGCGTGTTCATCCCGCACGACCTGGAGCAGGGCAAGGTCGTCATGGCCGCGGTCTACGGCGGCGAACTCGTCGGCATCGAGGGCAACTACGACGACGTCAACCGCTTCTGCTCCGAGCTCATCGGCGACCCGCTCGGCGAGGGCTGGGGCTTCGTCAACGTCAACCTGCGCCCGTACTACGGCGAGGGCTCCAAGACCCTGGCGTTCGAGATCTGCGAGCAGCTCGGCTGGCGGCTCCCGGACCAGCTGGTCATCCCGATCGCGTCCGGCTCCCAGTTCACGAAGATCGACAAGGGCCTCCAGGAGCTGATCAAGCTCGGCCTCGTCGAGGACAAGCCGTACAAGCTCTTCGGCGCCCAGGCCGAGGGCTGCTCGCCGGTGTCCGTCGCCTACAAGGGCGGCCACGACGTCGTGCGGCCCCAGAAGCCGAACACGATCGCCAAGTCGCTCGCCATCGGCAACCCCGCCGACGGCCCGTACGTGCTCGACATCGCCCGCCGCACCGGTGGCGCCGTGGAGGACGTCAACGACGAGCAGGTCGTCGAGGCGATCAAGCTCCTGGCGCAGACCGAGGGCATCTTCGCGGAGACCGCGGGCGGTGTGACGGTCGGCGTGACGAAGAAGCTGATCGAGGCCGGCCTGATCGACCCGGCGCTCACCACCGTCGTCCTCAACACCGGCGACGGCCTCAAGACCCTCGACGCGGTCGCCGAGACGTCCCAGGCGACCGCCACCATCCGCCCGAGCCTGGACGCGTTCCGCGACGCGGGCCTCGCCCACTGAAGACCCCGCGAAGACCCGCGAATCCCCGCGACACCCGCACGGAAAGGCTGCAGCCCGACATGAGCGTCAACGTCCGCATCCCCACCATCCTGCGCACCTACACCGGCGGTCAGGCCGAGGTCGCCGCCGAGGGCGCCACCCTCTCCGAGGTCATCGCCGACCTGGAGAAGAACCACACGGGCATCGCGGCCCGCGTCCTGGACGACCAGGGCAAGCTGCGCCGCTTCGTCAACGTGTACGTCAACGACGACGACGTGCGCTTCGAGCAGGGCCTCGAGACGGCGACGCCGGCAGGCGCGGGCGTCTCGATCATCCCGGCCGTCGCCGGAGGCTGACCGTCGAGCACAGGGCCGGCGGCTGATCGCCCGGCCTGACGAGGCCACACAGAGTTACCTGAATTGCCCCCTCCGCGAGAGAAGCGGAGGGGGCAATTCTGCAGGGTTGAGCGCGGTAGAGTTGGGAACCGCGCTTCGCGCTTGTGCCGAGCGCATATATGAAGTCGGCCCCGGTCCGACAAGAAGCAGCCAAAGTGCCCAGCCCTTATCGGGTGTTCGTGGCATTTGTCGGGCCCGAGTTGCCCCGGAATCCAATGGGTCCGCCGCTTTTTACCGCTCTGCCGTGCCCAGATTTCTCGTCCGATTGACCTGTTGCAGACGGCAGTTGGGCAGATACATTCAGCCGCGGTCGACGCGTTCCGGCGCACACCTCCAATCAATGGGGGGTGAGGTCTGACCCGGGTCCGCGAAGTGCGGGCCTGTGCAAGGGCCAGTAATAGGGGAGTTAGTCATGGCTCAGGGCACCGTCAAGTGGTTCAACGCGGAGAAGGGGTACGGCTTCATCGCGGTCGACGGTGGTGCGGATGTATTCGTCCACTACAGCGCCATCCAGATGGACGGATACCGCACCCTTGAAGAGGGTCAGCGAGTCGAATTCGAGATCTCGCAGGGCCAGAAGGGTCCGCAGGCGGACATGGTCAAGCTCGCCGTCTGATCTCGGCGCGATCGGCCACCGACACACTCACGCCGAGAGGCCCGTACCCCGCGAGGGGTGCGGGCCTCTCGTGCGTGCGCGCACACCCCGCGCACGCCGCCCGCGGGGACCGCGCGTCTGCCGGAGGCGCTTGCACTCTCCTAGGCCGAGTGCTAATCATTGCGTTAGCACTCTGAAGGTGAGAGTGACAGAACTTGGATCGGGTCGGTGAGGCTCGCAGGCCGGGTGGGGCAAGGAACCACACGGCACGCAGGCCGTCCGTCGCGGGCACCAGCACGGTCCGTTTGCGTTTCCACCCCGTCCGGGAGGACCACTTCACATGGCCAAGATCATCGCGTTCGACGAGGAGGCACGGCGCGGCCTCGAGCGCGGCATGAACCAGCTCGCCGACGCCGTCAAGGTGACCCTGGGCCCCAAGGGTCGCAACGTCGTCCTCGAGAAGAAGTGGGGCGCCCCCACGATCACCAACGATGGTGTGTCCATCGCCAAGGAGATCGAGCTCGAGGACCCGTACGAGAAGATCGGCGCCGAGCTGGTCAAGGAGGTCGCGAAGAAGACGGACGACGTCGCCGGTGACGGCACGACGACCGCGACCGTCCTCGCCCAGGCGCTCGTCAAGGAAGGCCTGCGCAACGTCGCGGCCGGCGCCAACCCGATGGCCCTCAAGCGCGGCATCGAGAAGGCCGTCGAGGCCGTCTCCGCCGCCCTGCTCGAGCAGGCCAAGGATGTCGAGACCAAGGAGCAGATCGCTTCCACGGCCTCCATCTCCGCCGCCGACACCCAGATCGGCGAGCTCATCGCCGAGGCCATGGACAAGGTCGGCAAGGAAGGCGTCATCACCGTCGAGGAGTCCCAGACCTTCGGGCTGGAGCTTGAGCTCACCGAGGGTATGCGCTTCGACAAGGGCTACATCTCGGCGTACTTCGCCACCGACATGGAGCGTATGGAGGCGTCGCTCGACGACCCGTACATCCTCATCGTCAACTCCAAGATCGGCAACGTGAAGGACCTCCTTCCGCTGCTCGAGAAGGTCATGCAGTCCGGCAAGCCGCTGCTGATCATCGCCGAGGACGTCGAGGGCGAGGCCCTGTCGACCCTGGTCGTCAACAAGATCCGTGGCACCTTCAAGTCCGTCGCCGTCAAGGCCCCGGGCTTCGGTGACCGCCGCAAGGCCATGCTCGGCGACATCGCCATCCTCACCGGTGGCACCGTCATCTCCGAGGAGGTCGGCCTCAAGCTGGAGAACGCCGGTCTCGACCTGCTCGGCCGCGCCCGCAAGGTCGTCATCACCAAGGACGAGACGACGATCGTCGACGGCGCCGGTGACAGCGACCAGGTCCAGGGTCGCGTCAACCAGATCCGTGCCGAGATCGAGAACTCGGACAGCGACTACGACCGCGAGAAGCTGCAGGAGCGGCTCGCGAAGCTGGCTGGTGGCGTCGCAGTCATCAAGGCCGGTGCCGCGACCGAGGTCGAGCTCAAGGAGCGCAAGCACCGCATCGAGGACGCCGTTCGCAACGCGAAGGCGGCCGTCGAGGAGGGCATCGTCGCCGGTGGCGGCGTGGCCCTGCTCCAGGCCTCCGCGGTCTTCGACAAGCTCGAGCTCGACGGTGACGAGGCGACCGGCGCCAACGCCGTGAAGCTCGCGCTGGAGGCCCCGCTCAAGCAGATCGCCGTCAACGGTGGTCTCGAGGGTGGCGTCGTCGTGGAGAAGGTGCGCAACCTGGCCGTCGGCCACGGTCTGAACGCCGCCACGGGTGAGTACGTCGACATGATCGCCGAGGGCATCCTCGACCCGGCGAAGGTCACGCGTTCCGCGCTGCAGAACGCCGCGTCCATCGCCGCGCTGTTCCTCACCACCGAGGCCGTCATCGCCGACAAGCCGGAGAAGGCCGCCGCGGGCGGCGCTCCGGGCGGCATGCCGGGCGGTGACATGGACTTCTGATCCTGACGGATCGGTAGTACATCTCCGTCGGCCCCCGGGACCATCTGGTCCCGGGGGCCGACGTCGTGTTGTCAGACGGCCTGCTCCTCGTAGGTGCGCCACGCGTCGCGCCCGGCCAGGGCGGCGGTCTGCGCCTGGTGGAGGGTCCGGGCGGCGAGCTCGCCGGGTGGCACCTCCCAGCTGCTGGTCCAGGTGCGGCCCGCGCGGACCAGCTCGAAGACGAGCAGGCCGGCACCGGCCGCGGCGACCAGCATCCCGGCGCCGGTCAGTACGGCACCGGTGGTCAGCCGCCGCTGGTCGGGACGGAACTCGGTCCAGGAAATCTTCGAGAACGTGCTCTCAGCCATAGATTCAGAATGCGCGAGTGTGCGCGCGGGCGCATGTGGAGCGCCGGGCGACGTCAGGGCGCCCCAGTGGTCTCGCCAGGGCAGGTCCCGTCGTCGACGGTGAAGTCCACGGCGTCGTACCCCGTCGCCTTCGGCCGCTGCACCGCATGCACGTGCAGGCAGAAGGCGGTGTCGGTGCCGCGGGCCCTGACCGAGAAGTCGGCGTCCTCGGTGCCGCCGTACCAGATCGTGGATTCGGGCGGGTCGGAGGCGAGCGTGACGGTGAGGGCGTCTTCCGGACCCTGTCCGTGCTGCGCGATGTGCCGCGTCAGGATGTCCTCGTAGATCCGCCTGACCCGGCCCTCGGCAGGGAGATGGGCAGCTCCCGGCCGATCGGTGTCGGCACGGCGGGCTTACGCGGCTGAGCCGGCGGTGCGCCGCCGGCTCAGCCACACGTTGCGGTCCTGGCGGTCACGCCTTCGCCGGCTCCTGGACCTGGGACTTCTGGGCCGCGGACGGCTCCGTGACCGGGGCGGGGGAGCCCGCCGCCACCAGGGAGTCCGCGGGCGCCTCCGTGTTCAGCTCCACCAGCATCTGCTTGCTGAAGCCGAAGAAGTACGTGGCCACGAAGCCCACGATGTAGCCGACCAGGAGGCCCGCGCCGTAGATCGCGGCCGTCGTGCCGAGGCCCTTGTTGCCGTCGAGGAGGGGGAACAGGGCCCAGCCCGAGGGACCGATCGCCGTCGAGCCGACCTTGTCGCCGATCATCGAGAAGAAGCCGACGAACGCGCCGCCCGCCGCGCCGCCCACGCACGCCGTGATGAACGGGCGGCCGAGCGGGAGCGAGACGCCGTAGATCAGGGGCTCGCCGACGCCGAGGAAGCCTGCGGGGAGCGCGGACTTGATCGTCGTACGGATCGACTTGTTGTGCTTGAGGCGCTTGAAGACCGCGATCGCGCAGCCGACCTGGCCCGCGCCCGCCATCGCCAGGACGGGGAGGAGGACGGTGTAGCCCTGCTGCTCGATGAGCGTGGTGTGGATGGGGATGAGGGCCTGGTGCAGACCCAGCATGACCAGGGGGAGGAAGAGCCCGCCGAGGACGAGGCCCGCGAACGCGCCCGTGTTGTCGAGGAGCCAGTTCGCCGCGGTGCCGATGCCCGTGGAGACCTCACCCGCCACGTACATCAGGCCGAAGATCGTGACCAGGCCGGAGACCAGGACCGTGAGGGTGGGCGTGACCAGCACGTCCACGGCCTCCGGGACCCACTTCCTGCACCACTTCTCGATGTACGTCGCGAGAACCGCGGCGCCCAGCGCGCCCAGCACGCCGCCCTGCCCGGGCGAGAGCTTCTGGCCGAACGCCTCGATGTTCGCGACGCCCGCGTACACGATGATCGCCGCGACCGCGCCGCCCAGGATCGGCGTACCGCCGAACTCCTTCGCCGTGTTGTAGCCGACGAACACCGCGATCAGCGCCATGAAGCCGGAGGCGATGGCGGCCAGGGCGGGGGTGACGCCCGGCAGCCAGTGCAGGTTGATCAGCAGGCCGTTGATGCCGGCGATGATGCCGCAGCCGATCAGCGCGGGGATCAGCGGCACGAAGATGTTCGCGATCCGGCGCAGGAACAGCTTGAACGGGGTGGCGTTCTTCGCCTTACGGGCCGCCTTCAACTCGGCGCCCTGGGCGGCGAGTTCGTCAGCGGTCACCGCGTGCGGCTCCGGTGCGGCCGGCGTGCCGTCCTGCACCAGCTCCTCGAACTCCGGGGTGACCCGGGCGACCTTTCCCGGTCCGAGGACGATCTGGTACGTCTCGTCGTCGACCACGCCCATGACGTCGGGCAGCGCCTTCAGCGCGTTCTCGTCGACGAGGGCACGGTCGGCGAGGCCGAGGCGGAGCCGGGTCATGCAGTGGGCTACGGACGTGACGTTCGATGCGCCGCCGACGAGAGGAAGGATCGCGGCGGCGATGGCGCGGTTCTTGGAGTCAGCCATGGTCGTGGTGCCTTGCTGTGCGTGGGGGGTGGAGCAAACGGGACTGGGGGATTACGGGGTCGTGGCCGAGGCCTGGAGCGCGGCGCGCAGATGCCCCTTGCTGTCGGTCAGGAGGCGGGCGGCCGTCGGGCCGTCGACCGAGCCGAGGATCACGAGGATGGCGTTCTTCACCTCCCCGTCCGTCGCGGCGAGCGCGGCCTCGATGGCGGCGTCGTCCGCGCCGGTGGCCAGGGCGACGATCCGGCGGGAGCGGGCGCGCAGCTTCTCGTTCGAGGCGCGTACGTCGACCATCAGGTTCCCGTACGTCTTGCCGAGCCGGATCATGGTGATCGTCGACAGCATGTTGAGGACGAGCTTCTGGGCCGTGCCCGCCTTCAGCCGGGTGGAACCGGTGAGCAGCTCGGGGCCGACGACCACCTCGATGCCGTGGTCCGCGGCCGCCGCGAGCGCGCTGTCCGCGTTGCAGGACAGGCCGATCGTGAGGGCTCCCCGGCCGCGCGCGTGCTCGACCGCGCCGATCGCGTACGGGGTGCGGCCCGAGGCCGAGATGCCGACCACGATGTCGTTCGCCGTCAGTCCCAGCGCGTCCAGGTCCTCCGCCGCGAGCTCCTTGGAGTCCTCGGCGCCCTCGACTGCCTTGATCATGGCGCTCGGGCCGCCCGCGATCAGGCCGACGACCTCGCTCGGGTCGGTGTTGAAGGTGGGCGGGCACTCGGACGCGTCCAGAACGCCGAGCCGGCCCGCCGTGCCGGCGCCCGCGTAGATGAGGCGGCCACCACGGGCCATCCGCTCGGCCGTGCCGTCGATCGCGGCGGCGATCTGCGGGAGCTGCTCGGCGACGGCGGTGGGGACGCTCGCGTCCTCGCCGTTCATGATCTGCGCGATCTCCACCGTCGACAGCTGGTCGATCTCGGAGAGTTCCGGGCGGAACGCCTCGGTGGTGAGCGTGGCGAGCTGGGCGCGCAGTTCGCTGTAGTTGTCGGCGGCGTCGGTCGTGGAGGTCATGACGTGTGCGGCTCTTTCCGGTGCGGCGGTGGGGTCCGGTGCGGCAGTGGCTTCAGGGGCAGTGCGGGCGTGCGTCGCCTAGCGGGAGCCGCGTGGCGTGTGACGGTGTGCGAGCGCCTCGTACGAAGCGGACAGGGCGGGGGCCGCCGTCTCGTACGTACGCTGCGCGACGCCCACGAACAGGCAGTCCACGACGAGCAGCTGGCTCGTGCGGGACGACATCGCGGCCGGCCGCAGCTCGCTCTCGCGGGCCGTGGACGTGGTCAGTATGTGGTCGGCGTACTGCGAGACCGGGCCGTCGGGGCGGCCGGTGATCGCGATCGTGGCGGCCCCGTGCTCGAAGGCGACGCGGAGCGGCTCGATCACGTCGCCGGTCGATCCCGAGTGCGTGATCGCGATGGCGACGTCCTTGGCGCGCAGCTGCACGGCGTTGGTGATCGCCAGGTGCGTGTCGCCGTGGGCGTGGGCGATCAGCCCGATGCGCAGGAGCTTCTGGGCGAGGTCCTGGCCGACGAGGCTGGACGCGCCGATGCCGTAGATGTCGATGCGGCGGGCGCCCGCCAGCGCGTTCACGGCCGCGCCGAGCTGTACGGTGTCGAGTCCGGCCGCGGTGTCGGCGAGGGTCTGCTGCTCGTCGTACGCGAGCTTCGCGACGACGTCGGCGATGGGGTCGTCGACCGCTATGTCCGCGGTGACGGCGGGGGCACGGCCCGACTGCTGCTGGGCGGCGAGCCCGGCGAGGGCGAGGCGCAGGTCCCGGTATCCGGGGTAGCCGAGGAGGCGGGCGGTACGGACCACCGTCGCCTCGCTGGTGCCGGTGAGCTCGGCCAGGCCGGTGACCGTGAGGGCCGCGCAGCCGGCCGGGTCACCGGCGACGGCCTCGGCGACCCGCTGCATGGAGCGGGTCATCGACGGCGCGAGGGTCCGCACCTTGGCCGCGAGGGCGGCCGGTGCGGGCGGCGCGTCGCCTGCGAAAATTTCCTTCACGTTGGTGGTCACATTTGAAAGATATTTTCAGGGGGGTGCGGCGTCAAGAGTCCCTCGACTGTGCCGTACGGCACGTCTTCCCAGGACCTTCGGCCGTGCTGAGGGCCGGGTGGGCGCGTACGCCGAGGGAGCACAATGGCTACATGGAGATCAGCCCCCTCGAACAGGCTCTGCACACGGCCCGCGCCCTCGTGCTCGCCGACCTCGGCTCCGGCGAGGTCGCCCACGCCGACGTGGTGTCCCTCGTCGAGGACTCGATAGTGCACCGCCGCTGGTGGGTCGAGCAGTGGCCGGAAGGAGTCGACTACGTCGCCGGGCTCGTCGCGCAGGACGTCCAGGACGGACTCCTCGAACGCTCCGGCCGCTGGCCCCTGTGCCCGGTGTGCGGCTCCGGCGAACCCCATGCCCTCGATGTGGAGCCGGAGTTGGGCCCCGATCCGCACTGGGTGTGCAGCGAGGCGGGCGTGGTCGTGGCGCCCGTGGGGTCACTCGGCACCGTCGCGCGATGACCGTCTACATCGATCCGCCGACCTGGCCCGGGCACGGGCGCATGTGGTCCCATCTGGTCAGCGACGTCTCCTTCGGCGAGCTCCATCTCTTCGCCGAAGGGCTCGGCGTCCCGCCCCGCGCCTTCGAGCGCGACCACTACGACCTGCCGTCGCACCGCTATGAGGACGCGGTGCGGGCCGGGGCCGTGCAGATCGGCTCGAAGGAGCTGGTGCGCAGGCTCACCGAGGCGGGGTTGCGGAGGCCGAAGGGGCGTCCTGCGGTGGGGAGTTGAGGACTGCCCCCAAGGACGTGGCGATCACCTTCGTGGTCGACCGGTGCATGCGCAGTGACACCGCCGTCGCGCCGATCGCCGTCACCGTCATCGCGGCGCCCGCCCACGCCGTCGCCGGGTAGCCGAGCCCCGCGTCGATCACCGTGCCGCCGAGCCACGGCCCGCCCGTGTTGCCCAGGTTGAACGCCGCCGTCGTCGTCGCCCCCGCGAGCGTGGGGGCGGCGCCCGCCACGTTGAACATGCGGGCGTTCAGGGCCGGCGCCGTGTAGAACGCCGAGAAGCCCAGCAGGAACGACAGCGCCACCGCCGCCACCGCGAACCCGCCGAGCAGCGCCAGCGCCACCAGGAACACCGTGGACGCCGCGATCCCGCTCAGCAGCACTCCGAAGAGGTGTGCGTCCGCGACCCGGCCACCGACCGTCGTGCCCACCAGCGCGCCGACGCCGAAGAGTGCGAGGACCGTCGGCACCCAGCCCTCGCCGAGGCCCGCCACATCCGTGAGCAGCGGCGACAGATAGCTGAACGCGCAGAAGACGCCGCCCGCCGCCAGCGCCGTCACCGTGATCGAAAGCCAGACCTGGCTGTCCCGGTAGATCGCCAGCTCGCGCCGCGGCTGCGGCTTCTGCGCCGGGAGCGGGATCCGCGGGATCAGCGTCACCACGCCCACCAGAGCGATCGCCGAGGCCACGCCCACCGCCCAGAACGCCGCCCGCCAGCCCAGACCGTCCCCGAGGAACGCGCCCGCCGGGACGCCCAGCACGTTCGCGATCGACAGGCCGCCGATCATCACCGCCATGGCCCTCGCCCGCTGCGTCACCGGCACCAGGCCGATGGCCACCGCCGCGCCCACGGCCCAGAACCCCGCGCAGGCCAGCGCGCTCACGATCCGCGACGCGAACAGGACCGCGTACGTCGGCGCCAGCGCGCCCGCGACCTGGCCAAGGCCGAACACCGAGATCAGCGCGATGAGCGCGGTGCGGCGCGGCAGGCGCAGCGTCGCCACGGCGAGCAGCGGCGCGCCCACCACCATGCCGAGCGCGAAGGCCGATATCAGCAGGCCCGCCTGCGGGATCGTGACGTCCATGTCGTCGGCGATCGCGGGCAGGATGCCGGACAGCATGAACTCGGACGTGCCCAGCGCGAACACCGCCAGGCCCAGGATGTAGACGGCCAGTGGCATGCGGGTGCGGGCGTCCACAGGGGCGTCCACCGGGGCAGCCGCGGCGTCCGCCGGGTCTTCGGGAGCTTTTCGAGCAGAGTCAGGCATGACGTGACACAACGCGACGCGGCGTTGCTTAAATTCCCGACAGTTCGTACGCGCAGAGGTCCTTTGTCGTCGGAATCCGTACGAACCCGGCCCGCTCCAGTACCCGTTGGGACGGGCCGTTGTCCAGGTCCGTGTTCGCCGTCACCGCGGTGACGCCCGGCTGCGACAGCGCCCATGCCGCTATCGCCCGCACCGCCTCCGTCGCGTAGCCCCGGCCGCGCGCCCCCTCCGTCACGTCGTAGCCGATCTCGACGCGGCCCTCCTCGTCCGGCGCGCTGTGGAAGCCGATCCCGCCGACCGCGCGTCCGTCCTCGTCCCGCACGATCGCGTACGTTCCCCAGCCCTCGCGGTACGTGCCCGCCGCGTGCGCCTTCACCGTGATCCCCGAGCCGGTCCGGGTGCCGTCCGGCGCGTCGCCGTCCAGCCAGGCGAAGCCGCCCGACCCGCTGTCCGCGTTCAGGTCCCTGGCCGACTCCAGGGACAGCTCGTGCAGGCGTACGCGGGCGCCCGCGATGGTGAGCAGTGTCATGGAGTGAGGATGCGGCAGCCGCTCGCGCCGATCAACCGGTTTGGGGAGTCAGCAGGTCCAGCTCCGCCGTGAGGTTCTCGCGGGCCCGTTCCTCCCAGTGCGCGGCGCCGTACGGGGTGCGGAACAGGCGGGGCAGGGCGAGGAGTTGGCGCAGAACACCGGCACGGCCCTCACGGAACGGTTCGTCCGGTACGAAGCCGTACTCCTCCCGGACCGCCGCCGCGTAGGCCGCGTAGGCGTCCGGGGCCGCCGCCAGGATCGCCAGGTCCGCGTCGCACAGGACCTCGCCGTTGTGGTCGTCCTCGTCCGGGTCGTGCGTCACCGTGAGCAGGACCAGACGGCTCACCTCGTCGATCTGCCGGTCCGTCAGGCCCACTTCCGACAGGGCCCGTTCGGCCAGCCGCGCGGAGCGCTCCTCGTTCGTCGAGCGCTCGGGGAGGTACACCGCGTCGTGGAACCAGGCCGCGAGGCGGACCAGCGCCGGGTCGTCGGCGTGGTCCTCCAGTACGTCGATGTGGTCCAGGACCGCCTTGAGGTGCGTCGTCGTGTGGTAGCGGCGCTGTGGCTCCGCCCAGCGGGCCAGGAGGTCGTCCGCGTAGGCGTCCGGGGTGGTGGGTGTGGCTGTCATGGGCCGGGCCGTGGCGAGCGTCTCGGCCCAGGCCTTTCTCAGGTCGTCCCGCATGCGGCGACCCTAGACCCTGCCGGTGAACCCCGTCGGAGCCCCTTGGTCCGGGGGTGGCCTGTACGGGCCTGATCGTTTCTGTACGCCGGCCTCCTCGTCGTACTCGCCCAGAAGGATCACGCCCAGCGCCGAGGCCGCGATGACCTTGGCGGCTCGCAGGACGTTTCCGAGGCGGTGGGGGTGGTGGGTCTCCGTGGCTGCGGTGGCACCGTGAGTGAAGGTCATGGTCGTCATGGCTCCATGGTGGAATGCGGGCATTCCGTGCACATCGGTCCGGAGGTGTAGGTTGCGGCGGCGGGCGTGCGTCCTGGGGGTGACTCCGTCCCTTGGGGCCCTCAGGGTCCCCGGGGAAACGGGAAACAAATGTGTTGGTCGCGTGCCGGGGCGGGAGTAAGGTGGTCCGCCTTGCCCGCCTCCCTCCGTGGAGCGCCGCCGCCCGGACGGAAACCGGCCGGCTGCCGTGTGTAACCGACCCCCCCGGAGCCCGGAGGCATCGCCCGTGTCCCTCGACGACCCGCTCTCCCGCGAGCGCGCCCACCTCACGTCGTCCCGTTCCGCCCTGCGCGCCATGCGCGAGGACGTGGAATCCCTCGACATCGCCGACGTCACCGCGAACTGGGTGAACGCCGCCGTTCTGCAGCGCCAGATCGACGACCGGATCAAGGCCCTGGCCGATCTGTCGCACACCCCCTTGTTCTTCGGGCGGCTCGACTACCTGCACGCCCCCGGCGCCGACCGGGCGGAAGGGGCCGGCGGGGAGCGGTTCTACATCGGGCGGCGGCATGTTCATGACGCGGCCGGCGATCCGATGGTCATCGACTGGCGCGCCCCCGTCTCGCAGCCCTTCTACCGCGCCTCGAAGAAGGACCCGATGGACGTCGGGCTGCGCCGGCGGTTCGGGTACACGGGCGGGGACCTCACCGCGTACGAGGACGAGCGGCTGTCCGACCCCGCCGAGGCCGAGGTCGTGAGCGCGCTGCTCCAGGCCGAGATCGAGCGCCCCCGCGTCGGGCCCATGCGCGACATCGTCGCCACCATCCAGCCCGAGCAGGACGAGATCGTGCGCAGCGGCCTCTCGGGGTCCGTGTGCGTCCAGGGAGGGCCCGGTACCGGGAAGACGGCCGTCGGCCTCCACCGTGTCGCCTATCTGCTGTACGCCCACCGCGAGCGGCTCGCCCGTACCGGGACCCTGGTCATCGGGCCGAACCGGTCCTTCCTCCACTACATCGAGCAGGTGCTGCCCGCGCTGGGTGAGCTGGAGGTCAAGCAGGCCACCGTCGACGACCTCGTCGCCCATGTGGAGGTGCGGGGTGCCGACGGCGCGGACACCGCCGTGGTCAAGGGCGACGCGCGGATGGCCGAGGTCCTGCGGCGGGCCGTGCGGTCGCACATCACGCTGCCCGTGGAGCCCGTCGTGATCGTGCGCGGGTCCCGGCGGTGGCGGGTGCCCGCGTACGAACTGGAGGAGATCGTCCGGGAGTTGATGGCGCGCGACATGCGCTACGGCGCCGCCCGTGACGCCCTTCCGCAGCGCATCGCCCACGCCGTCCTCGTACAGATGGAGCGGTCGGGAGAGGCACCCGACGACCGCGTGCAGGACGCCGTGGCCAGGAACGCGGCCGTCAAGGCCGCCGTGAAGGTCCTGTGGCCCGCCGTCGATCCCGCGAAGCTCGTGCTGCGGCTGCTGTCCGACGCGGAGTTCCTCGCCGAGCACGCCGAGGGTCTGCTCAGCGAGGACGAGCAGAAGTGTGTGCTGTGGGAGCGGCCGGCGCGCAGTGTGCGGGCCGCCAAGTGGTCCTCCGCCGACGCCGTGCTGATCGACGAGGTCACCGATCTCGTGGCCCGTACGCACTCCCTCGGGCACGTGGTGCTCGACGAGGCGCAGGACCTCTCGCCCATGCAGTACCGGGCCGTCGGGCGGCGCTGCACCACCGGGTCCGCCACCGTCCTCGGCGACCTCGCGCAGGGCACGACGCCCTGGGCCACGCGCAGCTGGGCCGAGGCGCTGCGGCATCTGGGCAAGGAGGAGGCCGTGGTCGAGGAGCTGACCGTCGGATTCCGTGTGCCGCGCGACGTCATCGCGTACGCGTCCCGGCTGCTGCCCCACATCGCGCCCGGGCTCGCGCCCGTCTCGTCCGTCCGTGAGAACCCCGGCGCCTTCGAGGTCCGGGAGGCCGCGCGCGGGACCGACGACGTGGTCGCCGCGTGCGCCGAGGCGCTGGAGCGGGAGGGGTCCGTCGGCCTCATCGCCGCCGACGCCCGCGTCCCGGACCTGGCCGCGGCCCTCGCGGACGCCGGGCTCACCTACCTGGGCCCGGGCGAGGAGACCACCGCTCGGACCCGCCTCACCCTCGTACCGGCCTCGCTCGCGAAGGGCCTCGAATACGACTACGTGGTCCTCGACGAGCCCGCCGCCGTCGTCGACGGCGAACCCGACGAGCGGACCGGACTGCGGCGTCTGTACGTGGCGCTGACCCGAGCCGTCTCCGGTCTTGTCGTGGTCCACGCCGCCCAGCTGCCGGAGCAGCTCGCGGTGTGAGGCTCTAGGCCCCGGCGTCGACCGCCTCGCGCCACGTGCGGACCGCCTCCGCCGACACCGGGGCCGCCCAGCCCCGGGGGCGGGCCGCGCCGCCGATGTGGAAGCCGTCGATGCCGGCCGCCTTCAGCCGCGGCAGGTGGTCGAGGCGGAGGCCGCCGCCCACCAGGATCTGCTGCTCGTAACCCGGTTCGCCCGAGCGGGCCGCCTCCGCCGTCAGGACGTCGAGCCCGGCGTCCACGCCGTCCGGTGAGCCGGCCGTCAGGTATGTGTCGAGGCCCGGCGCGTGCGCGAGCTGCTTGCGCAGGGCGTCGCGGTCCGCGGTCCGGTCGATCGCGCGGTGGAACGTCCAGTGGCAGCCGTCCAGCTCGGCCGTGATCCGTTCGACCGCCGCGAGGTCCGGGCCGCCCGCCGGGTCGAGGAAGCCGAGGACGAACTCGTCGGCCCCCTCCGCGCGCAGCCCGCGCGCGGTCTCGGCCAGCGCGTCCAGGTCGCCCGCGGCGAAACCGTCCGCGAGCCGGATCATGACCCGCAGCGAGATGCCGACGGCCGCGCGGATCCGGCCGAAGGTCTCGCGCGACGGGGTGAGCCCGTCCGCCGCCATGTCGGTGACCAGTTCAAGGCGGTCGGCGCCGCCCGCCTGGGCCGCGACGGCGTCCTCGGCGCCGAGCGCGATCACCTCCAGGACTGCACGCTTGCTCATGGGACCCCTTTGTCGGTTACGAAGGCGGGTGCGGATGCGGTGGCGGCCGGGCCTCAGGGCCTGTCGTCACAACAGGCCCTAGAGGTCTAGTCCAATAGGCCAGCCTACGCGCAGACAACCCGCCCCGACAGACGATCAGTGGCCGTGCCCCTTGGAATGATTACCCGCGCTCTTCCCGGCGTGCACCGTGAATTCCGCCGTCCGCACGGTGCCGTTGTGCTTGAAGTCCAGGAAGAGGCGGTACGTCCCGCTAGTGGGCGCCGTCGCCGTGAACGAGACCTCCGGCCCCGGCCCGCCCTTGTTCGGATGCACGTGGAGATACGCGAGGTCGCCGGAGCGCAGGGCGACCAGATGCCCGTACGAGCCGAGGTAGGGCTGGAGGTCGGTGACCGGCTTGCCGTTCTTCGTGACGCTCAGGGTCAGCTCGCTCGCTGATCCCGTGCCGAGGCCGTCGTCCAGCCGTACCTCGTAGCCGTCGCCGGCGTCGGCGGTCCGGGAGGCCGCCGGAAGGTCCCGGGGCGCGTACTTTCCGGCGACCGCCAGGTCGGCCCCGAGGGTGAGGCCCTCCTTCTCCGCCTGCGGGGTGAAGTCGGCGAAGAGGCGATAACCGCCCGCCTTCGGCAGCTCGACCGGCGTCTTCCAGGTGCCGTCGGCCGCGCGGGACGGGTGCAGATGGCGGTAGACCGTGAGGTCCCGCGAGGCCACGATCAGGTGCAGCTGCTTGCCGTGCTCCGTCCGGTACGCGGTGACCTTGCGGCCCGTGTCCTCCTTCGTGATCGCGAAACTCAGCTCGGTGCGCTCGCCGGCGGCGGCGATGCGCCGGGTCCGCAGGTCGAGAAAGTAGCCGCGCTCGGAAACCTGCAGCCCGCCGGGGGCGGCGGCCGCGGCGTCCGATGCGCCGTGGCCCGCGTGCCCGTCCTGCGCCTGCCCTCCCTGTGCGTGCCCTTCCTCCGCATGCCCTGCCGACTTCTGCTCGCCCGAGGTGATGGGGTCCACGCCCTTGCCCACCCCGTACGCGGTGCCGAAGGTCGCTGCGACGGCGGCTGCGAAGGCGGTGATCTTCAGTCCGGTCTTCATGACGGCTCCTGGTGTGCGGACGGCGCGGACGGTGTCGGTGTCCGGCGGCTGATAGCCCGACCATACCCCTGGGGGGTATGAAGTCAAGCGGCGGGAACGCTTGCATCTGATACCCCCCATGGGTATAGATTGGATCTCGTCAGCGATACCCACCCCGGGTACCGGAGTCAGACCGCAACCGAGGAGGCCTCATGTCGGCGCACCCAGCCGTCACCGCACCCTCTGCCGCCCGGGCGGCAGAGGTGGAACTCGCCATCGGCGGCATGACCTGTGCCTCGTGCGCCGCCCGGATCGAGAAGAAGCTGAACCGGATGGACGGCGTGGCGGCGACCGTCAACTACGCGACGGAGAAGGCGAAGGTCACCTTCGCCGACGGGGTGGCGGTGGCCGACCTGATCGCCACGGTCGAGGCCACCGGGTACACGGCTCAGGAACCGCCCCGGACCGTCGGGGAAGAGACGGAGAAGGCGGAGGGGGCGGAAGCGGACGCGGCGGCCGACGCGCTCGCGTCGCTCCGCCGGCGACTGGTCACCGCCGTCGCACTCGCCGTACCCGTCGTGGCGATGGCGATGATCCCCGCCCTCCAGTTCGAGTACTGGCAGTGGCTGTCCCTCACGCTGACGGCGCCCGTCGTGACGTACGCGGCCTGGCCCTTCCACAGGGCCGCCTTCACCAACGCCCGGCACGGCGCCGCGACCATGGACACGCTCATCTCCGTCGGCACGTCGGCCGCGTTCCTCTGGTCGGTGTGGGCGCTCTTCTTCGGGACCGCCGGCATGCCCGGCATGACGCACGCCTTCGAGCTGACCATCGCCCGCAGCGACGGCGCCGGGAACATCTACCTGGAGGCCGCCGCCGGAGTCACCGCCTTCATCCTCGCCGGGCGCTACTTCGAGGCCAGGTCCAAGCGGAAGGCCGGCGCGGCGCTCCAGGCGCTGCTCGAACTCGGGGCCAAGAACGTCACGCTCGTGCGCGAGGACGGGAGTGAAGAGACCGTCCCCGTCGCCGAGTTGAAGGCCGGCGACCGGTTCCTCGTGCGGCCCGGCGAGAAGATCGCCACCGACGGCACCGTGGTCGAGGGCGCGTCCGCCGTCGACGCCTCGATGCTGACCGGCGAGTCCGTGCCCGTGGAGGTCACCGCCGGGGACGCCGTCACCGGCGCGACGCTGAACGTCGGCGGACGCCTCGTCGTCGTAGCCACCCGCGTCGGCGCCGACACCCAGCTCGCCCGTATGGCACGTCTCGTGGAGGACGCGCAGAACGGCAAGGCCGCCGCGCAGCGCCTCGCCGACCGGATCTCCGCCGTCTTCGTGCCGGTCGTCATCGGGCTCGCGCTGGCCACGCTCGGATTCTGGCTCGGCAACGGCGCCGGGATCACCGCCGCCTTCACCGCGGCCGTCGCCGTCCTCATCATCGCCTGCCCCTGCGCCCTGGGCCTCGCCACACCGACGGCGCTGATGGTCGGCACGGGGCGCGGCGCGCAGCTCGGCATCCTCATCAAGGGCCCGGAGGTCCTGGAGACCACGCGCGCGGTCGACACGATCGTCCTGGACAAGACCGGAACCGTCACGACCGGCCGGATGACGCTGCTCGCCACCCACGTGGCGGACGGCACGGACACGGGTGAAGTCCTGCGTGTGGCGGGAGCGTTGGAGCACTCCTCGGAGCACCCGATCGCGCAGGCGATCGCCGACGGGGCCCGCGAGAAGGTGGGCGAGCTCGGCGTCGTCGAGGACTTCGCGAACCTCCCCGGGCTCGGCGTGCAGGGCGTCGTGGACGGCCACGCCGTACTCGTCGGCCGCGTAAGGCTGTTGGGCGAGTGGGAGATCCGGCTGCCGGCGGAGCTGGAGCGCGCGAGGTCGCAGGCCGAGGCAGCGGGACGTACGGCTGTCGCGGTGGCCTGGGACGGGGAGGCCAGGGCGGTCCTCGAAGTCGCGGACGCGGTGAAGGAGACCAGCGCGGAAGCCGTACGGCGACTGCGGGGCCTCGGCCTGACACCCATCCTCCTCACCGGCGACAACGAAGCCGTGGCGCGCTCGGTGGCCGCCGAGGTCGGCATCGACGAGGTGATCGCGGAGGTCATGCCGCAGGACAAGGTCGACGTCGTCAAGAGGCTTCAGGGCGAAGGGCGTTCCGTGGCCATGGTCGGCGACGGCGTCAACGACGCGGCGGCCCTGGCACAGGCCGACCTGGGGCTCGCGATGGGCACGGGCACGGACGCGGCGATGGAGGCCGGCGATCTGACGCTGGTCCGCGGCGACCTGAGGGCGGCGGCGGACGCGATCCGCCTGTCCCGGCGGACGCTGGGGACGATCCGCGCCAACCTGTTCTGGGCGTTCGCCTACAACGTCGGCGCGCTGCCGCTGGCCGCGGCGGGCCTGCTGAACCCGATGATCGCGGGCGCGGCGATGGCGTTCTCCTCGGTGTTCGTCGTGGGCAACAGCCTGCGGCTGAGGAACTTCAGGCCGCAGGCGTAGGAACACGCCGGCCGTCAGCGACAAGGGCCCGTCCACACACGGTGGA
Source organism: Streptomyces sp. NPDC107517 (assembly GCF_055582645.1). Lineage (NCBI taxonomy): Bacteria > Bacillati > Actinomycetota > Actinomycetes > Kitasatosporales > Streptomycetaceae > Streptomyces > Streptomyces sp. NPDC107517. Next base: position 165,195 of record NZ_JBVJPM010000004.1, read on the forward strand.
CGGGCCCTTGTCGCTGAGGCTCAGATGCCCTGCCCGCCCGCGAGGAGCTCGTCGGCGTCGATGATGCGGTACGCGTAACCCTGCTCGGCGAGGAAGCGCTGGCGGTGGGCCGCGAAGTCCTGGTCGATGGTGTCGCGGGCGACGACGGAGTAGAAGCGGGCCTCGTGCCCGTCGGCCTTCGGGCGCAGGACGCGGCCGAGGCGCTGCGCCTCCTCCTGCCGGGACCCGAAGGTGCCGGACACCTGGATCGCGACCGTGGCCTCGGGCAGGTCGATGGAGAAGTTGGCGACCTTGGACACGACGAGGACGGAGATCTCGCCGTTGCGGAACGCGTCGAAGAGCTTCTCGCGCTGGGCGTTGCTGGTCTCGCCCTTGATGACGGGGGCGTCCAGATGCTCGCCGAGCTCGTCGAGCTGGTCGATGTACTGCCCGATGACGAGGGTCTGCTCGCCCTGGTGCTTGCGCACGAGGGCCTCCGTCACCTTCCGCTTGGTCGCGGTGGTGGCGCAGAAGCGGTACTTCTCCTCGGCCTCCGCGGTCGCGTAGGCGAGCCGCTCGCTGTCGGTGAGATTGACGCGCACCTCTACACAGTCGGCGGGCGCGATGTAACCCTGGGCCTCGATCTCCTTCCACGGAGCGTCGAAGCGCTTGGGCCCGATCAGCGAGAACACGTCGGACTCGCGCCCGTCCTCACGTACCAGCGTCGCGGTGAGGCCGAGGCGCCGCCGGGCCTGGAGGTCGGCGGTGAACTTGAAGACGGGCGCGGGGAGCAGATGCACCTCGTCGTAGATCACGAGCCCCCAGTCGCGGGAGTCGAAGAGCTCCAGATGCGGATAGATGCCCTTCCGCTTCGTGGTCAGCACCTGATACGTGGCGATGGTGACGGGCCGGATCTCCTTCTTCGTCCCGCTGTACTCGCCGATCTCGTCCTCGGTCAGGCTCGTCCGCTTGACCAGCTCGTGCTTCCACTGCCGGGCGGAGACCGTGTTGGTGACGAGGATGAGCGTCGTCGCCTTGGCCTCGGCCATCGCGCCGGCGCCCACCAGCGTCTTACCGGCGCCACAGGGCAGCACGACCACGCCGGACCCGCCGTGCCAGAAGCCCTCGACGGCCTGCTTCTGGTACGGGCGCAGCGCCCAGCCGTCCTCCGCGAGATCGATCTGGTGCGCCTCGCCGTCCACGTAACCGGCGAGGTCCTCGGCGGGCCACCCCAGCTTGAGGAGCGTCTGCTTGATCTGGCCGCGCTCCGAGGGGTGCACGGCGACGGTGTCGGCGTCGATGCGGGCGCCGACCAGCGGGGCCACGCGCTTGGAACGGAGGATCTCCTCGAGCACCGGCCGGTCCGTGGTGGTCAGGACGAGGCCGTGCGCCGGGTGCTTGGACAGCGTGAGACGCCCGTACCGGTCCATGGTCTCGGCGATGTCGACCAGGAGCGCGTGCGGGACGGGGTAGCGGCTGTACTCGACGAGGGCGTCCACGACCTGCTCGGCGTCGTGGCCGGCGGCCCGCGCGTTCCACAGCCCGAGCGGCGTCAGCCGGTAGGTGTGGATGTGCTCCGGGGCGCGCTCCAGCTCGGCGAAGGGCGCGATGGCGCGACGGCAGGCGTCGGCCTGGTCGTGGTCGACCTCCAGGAGCAGCGTCTTGTCGCTCTGGACGATGAGTGGTCCGTTCACGTGTATCCCTTCCACCGCGCTCCGCGAGGCGCGGGGCCAAACGTCCAGTGTGCCGCATGGCGCGTACGAACCGCGTACGGTCGGCCGCCGACGGGACGTGAGGGGAGCGGACCCCGGCGTCAGGCCTCGGCCTCCAGCTCGGCCACCCCGGTCACCCGGTGCAGCGGGTACGTCCGCACCTCGTCCGCCGTGTGGTCGTAGGCGGTGACGAACCCGCCCTCGACCCGGATCGGGGCGATCACGCGCTGGCTGGCGGTGCCCTCCGCGTTCACATAGCCGATCCACACGGCCTCACCCGTCAGGACGGCCGCCTGCATCGTGGCCAGCGTGTCCGCCGCGCCGGTGCGGGGCAGCGCCCCGCTCTGCTCGCCCGGCGCGTGCTTGCGCGGGGTCGTGGAGGCGAGGTCACCCGCGCGGATCGCGCGCACGGCGGCGGTCAGGAGCGTGCCGTCCGGAACCGGCGGCCCCTCCGGGACGGGCTCGGGGGCGCTGCGCGGCGGAGTGCGGAGGGCGTGGGCGCGGGTGATCAGCACATCGCCCTCGGCGCTCTCCGCGGCAGGCGCGAATCCCATCTGGCGCAGGCCCTCGAGGAGCGCCGCGGGATCGGCCTGCGCGGCCAGGACGGTCGGCGCGAGCCGTCGCAGCCGCAGTCCGGCCGAGCGCTTGTCGGCGAGGATCTCGCCCAGGAGCACGTCGTCGTCGCAGCGCACGTACGCGGAGGCGGCGCCGATGCGCAGATGCCCGTGCTTACGGGCCACGTCGTCGATGAGGTACGCGAGGGGCTGCGGCACGGGCGTACGGGAGTGCGTGTTCAGGAAGTCGTGCAGGTCGGAGGCGGTGCGGCCGGAGTCGAGCGCGCGCCGTACGGACCCGGGGGTGAACCGGTAGACGGTCGCGCCGCCCTTGGACTCCACGTCGGCGAGGACGGAGAGCGCCTCGGCGAGAGGCCGTTCCAGGGGCCCGGGGGCGACGGCGGTCAGGTCGGCCTGAAGAAGGACGTGGTCCAGCGGCTCGGGCAGCAGCGGGCCGAGCAGAGCGACGGCGGCTGCCTCCGCAGCAGGCGTGGCACCGCCCTCGAGGAGGGCCCGCCCGTGCTCGGACAGGGCACCCCGGCCCGTGAAGCCGAGCAGTTCCGCCTCGGTGAGGGTCCACCGGGCGATGCGGGCGCGCAGGTCGTCGGGGTCACCGGCTTCGTCGGAGGAGGCGGCCGCCCCGCGCAGGGGACGCTCCCAGCGGAGCCGGGCGAGGAGGGTCTCGGGGTCGGGGGAGGCACCTTCGGGCAGCTCGGCGAGGAGCGTGAGCACGCGGCGGCGGACCTCGGGGGCGGCCGAGCGGTCGAGGTGCGGCCCGAGCGCGGAGAGGGTGCGCCCGGCGGCGGAGACGGCGGCGCCGCCGTCGCGCCCGGCGACGAGTCCGGGTGTGCGGGTGGCGGGGAGCCAGGCGGCGACGAGCCGCGCCCAGCGCTCGGCGGCGGGCTGCTCCAGCCAGTCGTCGTAGGCGGGCGTCGCGGCGTACTGCTCGTCGGCCTCGCCGTCGGACGCGATGAGCCCGGCCGCGTAGGCGAGTTCGACCCAGAACGCGGCGAGGGGCTCGGTGGTGTCGAGGGCGGCGGCGGTGCGCTTGAGGTCGCGCACGCTGAGCCCGCCGGCGCGGAGAACGGCGGGCCCGCCCTCGTCCCAGTCCTTGAGCAGCTCCTCGACGGTGGCGAGCGCGGTGTAGGCCTGCCCGGCGCCGGTCGCGTTCACGACGGTGGGGCGGTGTGTGGCGGCGGGCTCGACGGCGGGAGGTACGGGTTCCAGGGCGCGGTGGGCGCGTCCGCCGCGCAGGTGGAGGGCGGCCTCGCGGGGCAGCACGACCGTCCCGGGGGCGGTCGGCAGGAGGAGCCCGCGGTCGAGGAGCCAGCGCAGATGGGCGGCGGGCTCGGCGGTGACCTGGCCGTAGGGCGGGCCCCAGACGAGCCGGGAGAGGACCTCGACGGCGTCCGCGGGCGCCTCGTCGAGGAGGACCGACATGCGCGGCCGGTCGGTGAAGAGCGCGGTCAGCGAGGCGACGGCGGACACCGGGTCGTGCGTGGAGGCCAGGCCCGCGGCCGTCACGATCTCCTGGACGCGGCCGGGGGACATGCCCGCGGTGGCCTCGGCGACGGTGGGGCCGAGGCCGGTGGGGGAGGGCCGCTGGGGTGCGGGCGCGAGCAGCTCACGGGCGGTGCGCACGAGGCGGAGCCGGTCGTCGGGCCCCCAGAGCAGGGCCTGTTCGCGCAGGGCGGCGACGGCGTGCGGCAGAGCGGCGGAGACCGTACGGGCGTCCAGGCCCGCGTCGTCACCCTCGTCCCCGGCGAGCAGGGCGAGGAGGGTGCCGTACGTGGTGGGGTCCGGGGCGACGGCCAGCGCCTCCGCGGTCTGGAGCGTGAAGCGGTCCAGGTGTTCGAGCGCGCGGATCACGGAGGCGCGGGTGCCCGCACGGGTGGCGAGCTGCGTGAGGTCGCCGGGAACGGGGTTGAGCAGATCGGGGCGGGCGCGCAGGAGTGCGCCGAGGGAGGCGTCGTCGCGGGAGCGCAACGCCTCGGCCAGGGACCGGGGGGCCGTACTCCCCGCCCCGCTCCCGTCCTCGGCGGCGCGGTCCGGCTCGTGAGTGCTCATCCGGGCCACGGTAGCGCCTGACCGGCCCGCCGGGCGGCGGCCCCGCTGGGCCCGGAAGAGGCCCCCGGTGCCGGGCCGGGCACGGTAACGTCGTAAAACGGGTGAACGAACCGTCAACACCGCCACCCCGGAGGGGACTTCGTGGGGATCGAGAGCGATCAGCTCGTCTTCGACTATCTGAGCCGGGTCGGCGACCTGGCCCAGCAGCGTCAGCTGCCCTCGAGCACACGGATGCGCCTGGTGTCGGAGCTGCGCAACGAGATCGAGACGCGACGCGCGAGAACGACGGTGGACAGCCCGGCTGCGGTGCGCCGGATCCTGGAGCGCCTCGGCACGCCGGACGAGGTGGTGACGGACGCGGGCAGGGGCCGCGGTCCGGCGGAGCCGGAGGCGCCGCGGGCGGCGGTGCCCGTGCAGAGGACGAAGGAGCAGCGGCCCAAGGAGCCCCGCCCGAAGGGCCTTCGGCGGATCGTGCCGGGCCCGCGCGCGCAGCCGCATGAGGACGACGAGGAGGGGTGGGACGCGCCGTCGCCGCCGCATCTGGCGGGGACGGACGAGCTGGGGGAGCCCGGTTCGGAGCCGGACTGGTGGCGCGTGGACAGCAGCCCGTTCGGCGTTGCCGACAGCGTGCCGGGATTCGTGGGCGGCGTCGAGATCCCGGAGATACTCAAGCCGCCGGGCCAGGACGACCCGCGCCTGCCCAAGGCACGCAAGGCCCCGGCCGCGACGGAGGACGAACTCCCGGACGACGAGGCGGAGACGGACCCGGAGGACACGTCCCGAGGGCGCCGCCTCCCGTCCCTGTCCACCTGGTCGAACCCGCTCCTGCTGCTCGCCGCCGCGCTTCTCGTGGCCGGCGCGGTCATGGGCAACTGGTTCGCGCTGGGCCTCGGCTGGATCATCGCGTACGCGTCGCGGCGCCTCAGCGAGGGCGAGTCGAAGGTGGCCGTGCTGTGGCTGCCGGGGCTCGCGGTGACGGCCGGGCTCGTGTGGCTGTGGGGCCGTAACACCGGGCGGTGGGGCGAGCCGATCGCCCAGGGGCGGATGAGCGACGCGATCGGCACGACGTGGCCGTGGGTGGTGCGGGGGGCGGCCGTCGCCTCCGCGCTCTTCGTGGTGTGGAGATCGCAGCGGCAACGGCCGTGACACAAGGGCCTGTCAGGCGGTCAGGTCCTTCTGGAACTCGTCGAGGATCTGGTGCGCGGCGGTGTAGCCGATGCCCGCGATCCACAGGTTGTCGTCGACCGTGAAGACCTTGCCGTCCTTGGACGCCCTGAGGTTCTTCCACAGGCCGCTCTTCATCGTCCGGGTCGTCTTCGCCTTGCCCGGGTCGCCGTAGGTCGAGGTGAAGACGACGTCCGCGTCCGCGAGATCGATCTTCTCGGGGCTCACGTCGTACGAGAACCCGTCCTCGGCCTTGTCGGTGATGGCGGGGCGGCCGACGCCGAGGTCGGCGAGGATCGAGCCGATGTAGTTCTGCCTGCCGTAGATGCGGATGTCGGAGCCCTCGACGAAGCGGACGAAGTTGATGTCCGTCGCGGCGGCCTTCTCCTTGCCGCCGATCGCGGTGGTCACCTTCGCGACGTGCGCGTCGTAGTCGGAGACGACCTTCTTCGCCTCGGCCTTCCTGCCGAGCGCGTCGGCGTGGACCTGGAAGTTCTCCTTCCAGGTGGTGCCGGTGGACTCCGTCATCACGGTCGGGGCGATGGCGCTGAGCTGCCGGTAGCGGGCGCCGTCGCGGACCTTGCTGGTGAGGATGAGGTCGGGCTTCAGGGCGGCGACGGCCTCCATGTCGGGGTTGGCGATCTCGCCGACCTCCTCGATGCCCTTCACCTCGTCCCGGGGCAGGTACGAGGGGAGGCCCTCCTCCGTCGCCGCGTGGGTCGCGCCGACGGGCTTCACGCCGAGGGTGAGCGCGGAGTCGAGTTCGCCGGTGTCCAGGACGACGACGCGGGCGGGGTGTTCGGGCACCTTCACGTCACCCATCGCCGTACTGACCGTGTGCGTCTTCGGGGATGCCGGTGCGGCCGCGCCGGAGCCGGAGGCCCCGTCGGACGAGCCGCACGCGGTCAGGGCCAGGGCGCCGGTCAGGGCGAGTAATCCGGAGGTGAGGGCGCGGCGGTCGCTGCGGGTCATGAGGCTGCCTTCCGGGAGAGGGAGTCGGACGGAGCACCGGCCCGGGCGTCCGGCTGCCAGGGCGCGCCGGGCACGATCAGCGGGGAGCCGGTCACGGGGTCGGGGACGACCACGCAGTCGAGGCCGAACACCTCCCGTACGAGGTCCGCCGTGACGACCTCGGTGGGTGGGCCCTCGGCGACGATGCGGCCGGACTTCATGGCGACGAGGTGGTCGGCGTAGCGCGCCGCCTGGTTGAGGTCGTGCAGGACGAGGACGACGGTGCGGTCCTTGTCGTGGTTCAACTGGCGTACGAGGTCGAGCACTTCGACCTGGTGGGCGATGTCGAGATACGTCGTCGGCTCGTCGAGGAGCAGCAGTTCGGTCTCCTGGGCGAGCGCCATGGCGATCCAGACGCGCTGGCGCTGGCCGCCGGAGAGCTCGTCGACGGAGCGGTCGGCGAGGGCCGCGACGTCGGTGCGTTCCATGGCCTCGGTGACGGCGCGCTCGTCGGCGTCGGACCACTGCTGCCACCAGTGCTGGTGGGGCTGGCGGCCACGGGCCACGAGGTCGGCGACGGTGATCGCCTCGGGCGCCACGGGCGTCTGCGGCAGCAGCCCGATCTGCTGGGCGATCTTCTTGGTGGGCAGCCTGGTGAGCGCTTCGCCGTCGAGGAGCACGGAGCCGCTCTTCGGCTTGAGGAGCCGGCCGAGGGCGCGCAGCGTGGTCGACTTGCCGCAGGCGTTGGGCCCGACGATGACGGTGACGCGGCCGTCGGGGACGGCGAGGTCGAGGTCGTGGACGACGGTGCGGTCCTCGTAGGCGAGGGTGAGCGCGCTGGTGCTGAGCCGGGTCACCGGTTTCCTCCCGTGCGGCTGCGGACGATGAGCCAGATCAGGTACGGCGCCCCGACGGCGGCCGTGAGGACACCCACCGGGAGTTCGGTGGGGGAGAACAGGCGCCGGGCCAGCAGGTCGGCCACGACAACGATGAACGCGCCCAGGAGCGCCGAGCACAGGAGCGGGATCTGGGCGGTACGGGTCACCCGGCGGGCGATCTGCGGGGCCAGGAGCGCGACGAAGTCGACGGGCCCGGCGGCGCCGGTCGCGACGGACGCGAGGACGACGCCCAGGAGTACGAGGCCGAGGCGTACGCGGCCGAGGCGGACGCCGAGCGCGGTCGCCGTGTCGTCGTCCAGGGAGACGGTGCGCTGGGCGCGGGCGGCCCACGCGACGAACGGGACGAGGACGAGGAGGGTCCAGCCGAGCGGGGCGGCCTCCGCCCAGCCGCGGCCGTTGAGCGAGCCCGTCATCCAGATCTGGGCCTGCTGGGCGACGAGGTAGTCGCCCTTCGTCATGAAGAGCGTCGTCACCGACCGCAGAGCGATGGCGAAGCCGATGCCGATGAGGACGAAGCGCGTCGCGTGGAGTCCGCCGCGCCAGGCGAAGGCGTACACGAGGAGCGCCGCGAGGAGGCCGCCGAGTACGGAGAGGTAGGGCAGGACCGCGTACGACGTGACGCCGAACGTCATCGCGCCGACGGTCAGCGCGCTCGCGCCCTGGCTGATGCCGATGATGTCGGGGGACGCCAGCGGGTTGCGGGCGACGGTCTGGATGAGGGCGCCCGCGACGCCGAACGCGGCGCCGACCAGGAGGCCGACGACCATGCGGGGGGCGCGCAGCGTGCCCACGACGAGTTCGTCCGGCGACGGCCGGCCGGTGATGACCCTGAGGACCTCGCCGGGGGCGATGAACGACTCGCCGACGCAGAGATAGGCGAGGCAGGCGGCCGCGAGGAGGACCGCGAGGGACGCGGCGGCGACGGCGGCCCTGCGGTGCAGGAGGAAGGCGGCGCTGCCCGCCCGGACGACGGAGTACCCGGCGGGGCGGACCCGGGGCGCGGTGGTCGTACTCATGCGGGGACCGCCTTGCGCCGGACCAGGGTGACGAGGAACGGGACGCCGATCAGCGCGGTCATCACACCCGCGGGGACCTCGCTCGGCGGGAAGACGACGCGGCCCACGGTGTCGGAGACGAGGAGCATGACGGGGCCGATGAGGGCCGCCATCGGCAGGACCCAGCGGTGGTCGCTGCCCACGACGGCCCGGGCTATGTGCGGAACGGCCAGGCCGATGAAGGCGATCGGTCCGGCGGCGGCGACGCCGACGCCGGTGAGGACGGTCGCGCCGAGGCCGCCGACGATCCGTACGGTCGCGACCCGCTGGCCGAGGCCCTTGGCGACGTCCTCGCCGAGCGCGAGCGCGTCGAGGCCGCGCGCGACGGACAGCACGAGCAGCACGCCGACGACGAGGAACGGCCAGATCTGGCCCACGATGTGTGCGTCCCTGCCGGACAGCGAGCCCACCTGCCAGAACCTGAACTCGTCCATGGCGGACGCTTTCGTGGTGAGGACGGCCGTGGTGACGGAGACCAGGAGCGCGTTGATCGCGGCGCCCCCGAGCGCGAGTTTCACCGGCGTCGCGCCGCCGCGCCCGCTGGAGGCGATGGCGTAGACGGCGACGGACGCGAACGCGGCGCCCGCGAACGCGAACCAGACGTAGCCGGTGAGCGTGTGGATGCCGGCGAACGCGATCGCGAGGACGACGCCGACCGACGCGCCCTGGCTGATGCCGAGGATCCCGGGGTCGGCGATGGGGTTGCGGGTGATGCCCTGCAGGACGGTCCCGGCGAGGGCGAGCGCGGCGCCCACCATCAGGCCGACCAGTGTGCGCGGCAGCCGCAGGCCCCTGATGACCTCGGCGTCGTCGCTGTGGCCGCCGTGCACGAGCGCGTCGAGGACCGCTGACGGGGCGATCGCGCGGGCGCCCACGGCGAGGCTGAACAGGACCGCGAGAACGAGGGCCACGAGCGCGGCCGCCGTCCAGACGATGCGTCGCCGCGCGGCGGGGGCGGCTGAGATCTGACCCATGGACCAATCCGAGGTTGGTAAGGCTTAGCTAAGCGGCAATCGTACGCCCAGGCACAATGGCTCCTATGGGTGCATACGAGAGCGCGAACGGATCAGCTTCGGGACCGACGGTCGGCTTCGACCTCGACATGACGCTGATCGACTCACGGCCGGGAATCAGGGACACATGGCTGGAACTCGCCCAGCGCACCGGCGCGCGCCTCGACGCCGATCTCATCGTGACGCGGCTCGGCCCGCCGCTGGAGCAGGAGCTCGCGTACTGGTTCCCCGAGGAGCGGATCCCGGAGATGGCCGACCTGTACCGGGAGCTCTACCCGGCGCACGCCATCACCGGGACGTACGCGATGCCGGGCGTGCACGAGGCCGTTGCCGCGGTGCACGCGGCGGGCGGCAGGGTGATCGTCGTGACGGCGAAGTACGAGCCCAGCGCGAAGCTCCACCTGGAACACCTGGACATCGCCGCCGACGAGGTCATCGGCAGTCTGTGGGCCGAGGGCAAGGGGACGGCGCTGCGCGAGCACGGCGCGTCCGTGTACGTCGGTGACCACACCGGCGACGTGCGCGGCGCCCGTGCCGCCGAGGCGCTGTCCGTCGCGGTGACGACCGGGCCGTGCGACGCGGCGGAGCTGCGCGAGGCCGGCGCGGACGTGGTGCTCGCGGATCTGACGGAGTTCCCCGTCTGGCTGGAGGGCTACGTCGCCGAGCGGGCCTGACGGCGCTGCGCGGCGATCCCGCGCAGCACGCCGGCCGCGGAGATCAGGAAGCCGACGCCCATCAGCATGCACACCGCGTAGGCGACGGGCGGGAACGGGTCGGTGCCGAGGAACAGAGGGGCCATGGTGGCCAGGGTGGCCACGGCTCCGACGATGAAGACGATGCCGCCGGCCTTGACGAGGCGGTCGCCGGGTCCTGCGGAATTCGCTTGGGTTTTGTCACGCACCCGACCAGGGTAGTTCCCAGCGCGAAGGAACAATCCGGGTCCCTCGGGCCGTCTTGTCACCGGCTCCTGGACCATTAGCCTGGTGCCGGCGGGTCGGGCGGCCCGCTGCAGTGCTATCCAGAGCCGTTTTCACCGCCGTTCTTCATCGCTCGGAACGGCATGACGAGTACGAGGACGAGGACTTCACGTGCCTACCGGCAAGGTCAAGTGGTTCAACAGCGAGAAGGGCTTCGGCTTCCTCTCCCGCGACGACGGCGGCGACGTCTTCGTGCATTCCTCCGTACTTCCCGACGGCGTGGACGCTCTCAAGCCGGGCCAGCGTGTCGAGTTCGGCGTCGTCGCGGGACAGCGCGGCGACCAGGCCCTCTCCGTGACGATCCTCGATCCGACCCCGTCCGTGGCCGCGGCGCAGCGCCGCAAACCGGACGAACTGGCCTCGATCGTCCAGGACTTGACGACGCTCCTCGAGAACATCACGCCGATGCTGGAGAAGGGCCGCTACCCGGACAAGGCCTCCGGCGCGAAAATCGCGGGCCTCCTGCGGGCGGTGGCCGACCAGTTGGACGTCTGACCGCGCCACGGGAGCGCGAGCGCACCCGGGCCGAGGGCGGGCACGAAGCCCTCGGCCGCGGCGCGCGTCAGCAGGGCCGCGGATCGCCGCAGCCCCTCTTCCCGGCCGTCAGGGGAACGACAGGGCGCCGGGGCCGAGTGCGGGGACCAGGCCCTCGGCCGCGGCGCGCGTCAGCAGGCCGCGGATGGCCGCGTATCCGTTCTCGCCGAGGTCGGCCGTGAATTCGTTGACGTACAGGCCGATGTGCTGGTCCGCCACCGACGGGTCCATCTCCTGGGCGTGTTCGAGGACGTAGGGGCGGGAGGCCTCCGGGTCGTCCCAGGCCATGCGTACCGACGTGCGTACCGAGTCGGCGAGTTGGCGCAGGCGGTCCTCGCCCAGGCTCCGCCTCGCGATGATCGCGCCGAGCGGGATGGGCAGCCCGGTCGTGTTCTCCCAGTGCTCGCCCATGTCGGCGAGGGAGTGCAGACCGTAGTCCTGGTACGTGAAGCGGGCCTCGTGGATGACGAGTCCGGCGTCGACCTTGCCGTCCCGCACGGCGGGCATGATCTCGTCGAACGGCATCACGACGACCTCGCCGACCCCGCCGGGCACGACGTCCGCGGTCCACAGGCGGAACAGCAGGTACGCCGTCGACTTCTCGCTGGGGACGGCGACCGTCTTCCCGGTGAGGTCGACGCCCGGCTCGCGGGTGAGCACGAGGGGGCCGCAGCCCCGGCCGAGCGCGCCGCCGCAGGGCAGCAGCGCGTAGTCGTCGAGGACGTACGGCAGGACCGCGTACGACACCTTCAGCACGTCGAAGTCGGGGGAGCGGCGCTCGGCGACGCCGTTCGTGATGTCGATGTCGGCGAAGGTCACGTCGAGGGCGGGAGCCCCGGGGACGCGGCCGTGGGCCCACGCGTCGAAGACGAACGTGTCGTTCGGGCAGGGCGAGAAGGCGATCCGGAGTTCTTCGGGGTGCGTCATGTGCGGTTCCAACTCTCCAGTACGGGCGCGGACTTCCCGAACGCCTCGGCCAGCGCCGCGAGTGCGTCGCCGATGCGCCAGGCCGCGCGGTCGCGGGGGCCGACGGCGTTGGAGACCGCGCGGATCTCCAGGACGGGCACGCCGTGCGCGGCGGCCGCCTCGGCGACCCCGAAGCCCTCCATCGCCTCGGCGGCGGCGCCGGGGTGCCGGCGTTGCAGCTCGGCGGCGCGGGCCGCGGTGCCCGTCACGGTGGAGACGGTCAGGACGGTGCCGGTGAGCGCGCCGGTGGCCGCGGCGACGTCCCGTACGAGGGAGGGCGGCGGGCGGTGCGTGACCGTGCCGAAGCCGAGCTCGGTGACGGGCAGGAAGCCGTCGGGGGTCTCGGCGCCCAGGTCGGCGGCGGTCAGCGCGTCGGCGACGACGACGGAGCCGAGCGGGGCGCCCGGCCGGAACCCGCCGCCGATGCCGGCGGAGACGACCAGGCCGTACGGCCGCCCCGACAGGGCGGCGGTGGTGAGGGCGGTGGCGGTACCGGCCGCCGCGGCGGCGGGCCCGACGCCCACCGCGACGACATCGACGGCAGGGTGCGCGGCGCCCGCCTCGGACAGGCCCCTGGCCACCGCGTCCCGCTCCGCGGGGACGGCGGTGGCGATCAGGACCCGCCCGCTGTCCGTCAGGCGTCCTTCTTGAGCTTGAACGACCACAGGCCGCTCGCGTTCGAGCCGCTGCCCTCGACGATGGAGACCGTCGTGGAGCTGCCCGTGGCGCCGTACTGCTGGTTGAAGAACACGCTGCCCGGGACGGTGCGGTAGGTCTTCTTGCTGGAGTCGGTCAGTGCCTGACCGTTCATCAGCAGGGTCCAGCCCTTTTTCGCGATCTTCGGATCGACGCCGAAGCGGACCGTCGCGTCGGGGTCGACCTTGATGGACTTGATGTCCTTGTTCTTGAGGCAGTCCTTCAGCGCGGAGGCGTTCAGGGCCTTGCCGTCGTTGTAGCAGGCGGCTTCCGTCGTCACCGTGGAGCGGCCGACCGTGATGGTCGCCAGCGGCGTCGGCTTGTCGCAGGCCGAGAGGACGAGCAGCCCGGCAGCGACGGCGCCGGCGGCTGCCACGGTGCGGCGGTTGCGCACGGTGAAACGCAGGGAGGTCATGCGGGCAGGCTATCTGGCGGCCCGCGCACACTCGCCATGCGGGTCCGGCGTGCCGCATGCTCACGCCATCCGGGGTGGATCTCCCGCTCGCCCGGCCGTCCCTCACGCCACGCGGCTGCGTGCCTGGCCGCCGTGGCGCGCGGCGGTCAGCAGGCCCCGTACGGTCGTCAGCCAGCCCGTCCCGACGATCGCCGCGGCGACGCCGAGGCCCAATGCTCCGTTCAGGGGCAGCGCGATGCCGATGGCGCCGCCGAGGACCCACGCCATCTGGAGGAGGGTCTCGGAGCGGGCGAAGGCGGAGTTGCGGACCTCCTCGGGGACGTCGCGCTGGATCAGGGCGTCCAGGGACAGCTTCGAAAGGGCCTGCGCGAACCCGGCGACGGCCGCGAGGCACGCCGTGAGGAACGCGGTGAAGAACAGCGCGGCCGTGATCGCCACGCCGAGGACCACCGCCACCACCGTCACGATGATGATCTCGGGCGCCCGTGATTTGAGCCACGCCCCGACGGCCGTGCCCAGCGCGTTGCCCGCGCCCGCCGAGACGCCGACGATGCTCAGCGACACGGCGGCGCTCTGCCCCGACATGGGGTGCTCGCGCAGCAGGAACGCCAGGAAGAAGATCAGGAAGCCGGAGAGGCAGCGCTGCGAGGCGTTGACGAACAGCGCGTGCGTCACGGCCGGGCCGACCGTGCGCAGACCGGGGCGCTTCTGCTTGGCGGCCTCCTTGCGCGGGCCGTGCAGATGCTGCTCGTCTGCCGCCAGGAGCGCCTTCCCCTCGCCCTTCGCGGAGTCCACCTTGTGCGGCAGCTGGAAGGACAGCACCATCCCCGAAATGAAGATCACAAACGCGCCGTAGAGGGGCCAGCGCGGCCCGAGCAGCTGGAGCCCGGCACCGACCGGCGCGGCCACACCGGTGGCGAGGAGCCCGCCGAGCGTCACCCGCGAATTGGCCTTGACCAGGGAGAAGCGGGGCGGCAGCAGGCGCGGCACGACGGCGCTGCGGACCACTCCGTACGCCTTGGACGCCACCAGGACGCCCAGCGCCGCCGGGTACAGCTCCACGCCGCCGGTGACCACCGCCCCGGACAGGACGATCGCGAGGAGCGCCCGCGCCAGCATCGCAGCGGCCATCGCGGCGCGCCGCCCGTGCGGCAGCCGGTCCAGGAGCGGCCCGATGACGGGCGCGAGGAGCGTGAAGGGCGCCATCGTGATGCCGAGGTAGAGGGCGACGCGCCCGCGCGCCTCGTCCGTCGGCACCGAGAAGAACACCGTGGACGCGAGGGCGATGGTGATCATGACGTCGCCGGCGCCGTTCACCGCGTGCAGTTCGATCAGTTTTCCCAGGCCCGACTCGCCCGCACCGTGCGCGTGGGTCGCTTTGCGAATCCCCCGCGCCGTACCGGTGAACGGCAGGTGCAGGGCACGCCCGAGCCCGCGGACCGCCCTGAGCACCGGGCCCGATCCGCCTGCTGCGCGCGCCGACGACCTCGCGGAAGTCACCCAGCCATAGTGCCCCCGGAAGGTGGTGACTAGTGCCGATATCGGCCGTGCGGGTCGCCGGTACGACCCTCCGGAACCGCCTCGCCGCGTGGTGCAGGACACAGCTAGTTGTACGTCGGTGTGGGCGCACGGGCCGGGAGAAGGTAGCGTGCGTAACGCGCCTGCGGCAGCTGTCCTCGGCCGCGCGCCTCTCGGGCATCCCGCAGAATGGGTGACGTAGGTGCGCCCGAGGACGTTCGGGCGCGGACGTCGACGCGGCCCCCTGGTCCGCTCCGTCCGTACCCCCGCGCAAGGGTGGCGCACTCGTGAGACGGCGTAGGAGAGAAGCGATACCTGTGAGCGCAGCGACAACGCGAAGCCGCACCCCTGACCGTCTGTGCGCCGAGGCGGTAGGCCTCGCGCGGACCGCGGCCGAGGAGGCCGCCGCGCCAGGAGTCGTGGGCGAGCACGTCGACGTCGTCGTCGAGGGTGACCGGGTCGTCACGCATCTCTTCGAGTGCAAGGAGTTCGGCTACCGCGGCTGGCGGTGGGCCGTGACGGTGGCGCGGGCCTCCCGCGCCAAGGTCGTCACCCTCGACGAGACGGTTCTGCTGCCCGGCCCCGACGCGCTCCTCGCCCCCGAGTGGGTGCCGTGGAGCGAGCGGCTGCGGCCCGGCGACATGGGCCCCGGGGACCTGCTCCCGACCGACGCCGAGGATCTCCGGCTCGAGCCGGGCTATTCGGGTGAGGACGTCCCGCCGCCGAACTCCGCGGTGTCCGAGGAGATGGCCGAGCTCGCCGAGGCGGAGGACGCCGACCTGACGGTGGGACCGCCCGCGGAACTGCCCATCGTGCCCGAGCGCGGCTCCATCGCGTCGGTCGCCGAGGAGCTCGGCATGCGACGCGCCCGGGTCCTGTCCCGGTACGGCCTCCACGTCGCCGCCGACCGCTGGGACGAGGCGTACGGGGCGAAGACGCAGATGGCCCAGTCGGCGCCCGCCACCTGCGTGTCCTGCGGGTTCCTCGCCCCGATCGGCGGCTCGCTCGGCCAGGCCTTCGGCGTCTGCGGCAACGAGTTCTCCCCGGCGGACGGCCGGGTCGTCTCCCTCTCCTACGGCTGCGGTGGCCACTCCGAGGCGGCCGTCATGCCGAAGCCCCCGCGCCCGGCCCCGCCGGTGATCGACGAAACGCGCGTGGACCCGTTCCCCCTGCGTCCGTCGGCGGACTCGGGCTCGGTCCCGACGACCCCGGACGGCACGGAGGACCTGGGGCACTCGTAGCCCTCGCAGTTCTCTTTCCGCGAGCGCGGTAGCGTCTGCGTCGCCAGGGTTGGCCTGGGTGAACGGCAGAGGGAGACCACACCGTGAGCGTGAGCAAGATCGTGCGCCCGGCAGCCGAGGGGATGGACCCGTTCGGGACGGCCCGTCTGCGGCGTGGGGTTCTCGATGCGTGGGCAGGCAGCCCGGCCCGCTTCCGTGAGGACGCCAACGCCGAGGAGGACCTCGCCCTCGGCGGCTACCGCGACCGGCTCGTCGTCGAGCTCGCCCAGAACGCCGCCGACGCCGCCGGCCGCGCCGGTGTCCCCGGCCGCTTCTGCCTGACCCTGCGCGACGGTGTGCTCGTCGCCGCGAACAGCGGCGCGCCGCTGGACGCCGCCGGTGTCGAGTCGCTGTCCACGCTGCGGGCCTCCGCCAAGCGCGAGCAGGGCGACGGCGCGGTGGGCCGGTTCGGCGTCGGGTTCGCCGCCGTCCTCGCCGTGACCGACGAGCCCGCGGTCGTCGGCCGCACCGGAGGGGTGCGCTGGTCGCTCACCGACGCGCGCGGACTCGCCGCCGACACGGCGCGGCACAGTCCCGGCCTCGGTGACGAACTGCGCCGCCGGGACGGCCATGTCCCGCTGCTCAGGCTCCCGTTCGCCGCGGAGGGCTCCGCCCCGGACCCGTACGAGACCGTCGTGATCCTGCCGCTGCGCGACGCCGCGGCACAGGCGCTCGCGGCGCGGCTCATCGACGCCATCGACGACACGCTGCTCCTCGCCCTGCCCGGCCTCGACGAGGTCGTCGTGGAGACCGAGTCCGGTACGCGCATCCTGCGCCGCAGGACCGACGGACCGTACGTGGCGGTGGACGACGAGCGCGAGGACGCCGTGTCCGGCAGGCGCGAGAGCGTCACGACCCGCTGGTGCGTCCTCACCCGCAACGGCCCGCTCGAAGCCGCGCTCCTCGCCGACCGGCCCCTCGAAGAGCGCCTTCGTCCGCACTGGTCCGTGACCTGGGCCGTGCCGGTGGACGCGGACGGCGCCCCCGAGCCGCCCCGCAGCGCGCCCGTGCTGCACGCGCCCACCCCCAGCGACGAGCCGCTCGGCGTGCCCGCTCTGCTCATCGCGTCCTTCCCCCTCGACACGACTCGGCGGCACGCCGCCCCCGGACCGCTCACCGACTTCCTGGTGGAGCGCGCCGCCGACGCCTACGCCGAACTCCTCGCGGGATGGCGCCCGGTGAGCTCCGCCATCCTCGGCCTCGTGCCGGGCCCGCTCGGCCGGGGCGAGCTGGACGGCAGCCTCCGCGGCGCGATCCTGGCCCGGCTGCCCCGCACCGCGTTCCTGCCGCCCGCGCTGCCGCGCACGAAGGACGACGCCGACGGGCTGCCCGAGACGCTGCGGCCGCGCGAGGCCGAGGTCGTCGAGGGCGCCGGCGCCGAGACCGTGCGGGTCCTCGCCGAGGTCCTGCCGAGCCTGCTGCCCGCCGGTCTGGAGCGCCGCGTCGAGCTGCGGACCCTGGAGGTCGCCCGGGTCCCGCTGACGGAGGCCGTCGACCGGCTCGCCGGTCTGGAGAAGGAACCGGACTGGTGGCGGCGCCTGTACGACAGCCTCGCGGGCGTCGACCCGGACCGGCTCACCGGGCTTCCGGTGCCGCTGGCCGGGGGGCGTACGACGATCGGGCCGCGGCAGGTGCTGCTGCCCATGCCGGACGCGACACCGGGCGAGACGCTCGCCCGGCTCGGCCTCAAGGTCGCCCACGTGGACGCCGCGCACCCTCTGCTCGAGAAGCTGGGCGCGCTGCCCGCGACGCCCCGCGCCGTCCTGACGACCCCTCAGGTGCGGGCGGCCGTCGCCGGTTCGCTCGACGACGACGCCTGGTCCCTCGACGACGACGGCCCGGTCGGCGTGGACGAACTGGCCGAGCTGGTCCTCACCCTCGTACGGGACGCGAACCTGGAGCCCGGGGACGAGCCGTGGCTGGGCGCGCTCGCGCTGCCCGACGACGAGGGAGAACTCGCGCCCGCCGGTGAACTCGTGCTGCCCGGCAGCCCGTTCGCGCAGGTCGTCCGCGAGGGTGAGCTCGGCATGGTGGACGGCGACCTCGCCGGGCGGTGGGGCGAGCAGCCGCTCGCCGCGTGCGGTGTCCTCGCCGGGTTCGCCCTGGTCCGCGCCGCCGACGTGGTCCTCGACCCGGACGAACTCGACCCGCGCGAGGGCGACTTCGCGGAGCCGGACGACGCGGGTCTGCTCGACGCGGTCGACGTGTGGTGCGAGGACGTGCTCGACCGGCTGCCCGACACCCCCGTGCCGCCCGTCGCCACCGAACTCGTCGCCGTACGCGACCTGGACCTCGTCGACGACGACCGCTGGCCGCAGGCCCTCGCCCTCCTCTCCCGCCCGCCGCTGCGCGACGCCCTCACCCAGCCCGTACGGGTCCTGCTGCCCGACGGCACGCACGAGATCGTCCGTCCGTACACGGCGTGGTGGCTGCGTGACCACCCCGTCCTCGACGGCCGCCGGCCGGCCGGTCTGCGCGCGGCCGGCGGTGACCCGCTGCTCGCCGGGCTCTACGACCCGGCGGACGCGACCGGGTTCGAGGACGAGCAGGTGCTGCGCGCGCTCGGCGTCCGCACGTCGGTCGCCGCGCTCCTCGACGAGCCGGGCGGCGCGGCCGAGCTCCTCGACCGTCTCGCCGACCCGGAGCGCGAG
Source organism: Streptomyces sp. NPDC107517 (assembly GCF_055582645.1). Lineage (NCBI taxonomy): Bacteria > Bacillati > Actinomycetota > Actinomycetes > Kitasatosporales > Streptomycetaceae > Streptomyces > Streptomyces sp. NPDC107517. Next base: position 183,626 of record NZ_JBVJPM010000004.1, read on the forward strand.
GTCGGCGCGTCCCAACTCCACGCCCTGTACGGGGCGCTGGCCGATCTCGACCCGGAGCAGGTGACCCTGCCCGACGAGCTGCGGGCCGTGGTGGACGGCGAGGTCAGGGTCGTGGACGCGGCCGACGCCGTCGTCGCGGACGCGCCCGATCTGCTGCCCCTGAGCGGGGGTCTTGCGCTGCTGCCGGTGAGTCCGGGCCGGGCCGCGGACCTGGCGGACCTGTTCCAGGTGCGGCGGCTGAGCGCGACCGCGGACGCCGAGGTCACGCAGGAGGGCGCCGAACATCCGGTGCCGGAGTCCGTACGGACCCTGCTCGGGCCGGCGACTCCGCAGACGTACGTCGAGCACGAGGAGCTGTTCGTCGCCGGGGTGGAGGTCGACTGGCGGCGCACGTCCGACGGCACGGTCCACGCCGCGACCCTGGAGGGCGTGGCGGCGGGCCTGGCGTGGGCGGCGGGGCAGTGGCCGCGCCGCTTCGAGGTCGCGGCCCTGCTCGAAGACCCCTCGCGCACGGCGGAGCTGGCACGGGACCGCTGGTTCGACTGAGTGTGCTTCAGGGGCACGGGCGAGTGCGGGCAGGTAAAGGTAAAGGTGATCACAAGAGTTCACCGCCCGTACAACCGATCCCTCCAGTCGCACGTCTGATCTTGCGAGCCAACAGGCTCCTAGATCACTTGGGTCCCGCGTGACGGCATCAGCACCGCGGGATCCCTTCTCCAACTTGGGGAACACATGCGCATACGTGCCACCATGGCCGCCGCGACGGTGACCGGCTCTCTCGCCCTGGCCGCTTTCGCCGTGCCGGCCGCGCAGGCCACCGACCAGCCGAGCCTGGCGCAGGCTCACCAGGTCGCCCAGAAGGCTGCGGGGCACTCGGCTCCGCAGGCCCGTTCGCTGACCGCCACCGAGGCCGGCGACCCGTACGTGATGGACGCCACCTTCTCGAACATCAAGGTGAACAGCGGTAAGTCCGCCATCGTTGTCGGCACCACCAACACAGTGCACGTCTCGTACAGCTTCACCTTCACCCACGGCTCGGACGTGGACCCGACGGCCGACGACTTCGTCCCGGGCGTCGACCTCTACCGCACCGGCACCGACGAGGGGAACGCCCTGTTCGGCGACGCCCCCGCGACCTGCACGGCCGCCTCGTCGACTGTCGCGAACTGCAAGGGCAGCATCGACATCAACCCGCAGGAGGAGCTGGCCAACGTCGACGCCGGGGCCAAATGGACCGGCGAGGCGTTCGCCGTCGCGTACAACGGCCAGGACCCGGACAGCCCCAGCGACCCGAGCAAGATCGGCACCGCGTACCAGGACGCCGTGTCGTCCAATGCCCTGCAGCGCTACTCCAAGCTCACCGTCAACGCGTCCCCCGAGCCCGTGAAGAAGGGCGGCACGCTCACCATCACGGGCGCCCTGACCCGCGCGAACTGGGACACCCACAAGTACGCCGGCTACACCAGCCAGTCGGTGAAGCTGCAGTTCCGCAAGACGAGCTCCTCGACGTACCCGACGACGTACCTGAAGTCGGTCACGTCGTCCTCGACCGGCTCGCTGAAGACCACGTCGACGGCCACGTACGACGGCTACTGGCGCTACAACTTCCTCGGCACCTCCACCACCCCGGCCGTCAAGGCCACGGGTGACTTCGTCGACGTGCGGTAGAAGTCCTAGACGGGAAAGCGGCGGTCGACCCAGCGCCATGCGAATTCCAGGGCGACCGCCGCCACCGCCGCGATGCCGACCGCCGTCCACGGCATCGACGCGCCCACCAGCTTCAGTGCGAAGAAGTCCTGGAGCCACGGCACCACGAGGACGAGCAGGAACGCCGCACCCATCGCGGCCACCAGGCACACCCGCCACCAGGTGTAGGGCCGCGCGATGATGGCGAGGACCCACATCGAGACGAGGAACAGCGTCAGCGTCGCCGAACTCGTCTCGGCGTCGAGCGAGCCGGAGCCCGTGTAGTAGTGCCGGGCGATCACGTACGTCACGAAGGTGGCCGTTCCGGCGACGACGCCGCCCGGGATCGCGTACCGCATCACCCGCTTCACGAACTGCGGTTTGGCCCGCTCCTTGTTGGGCGCGAGTGCCAGGAAGAACGCGGGGATGCCGATCGTCAGCGTCGACAGCAGCGTCAGGTGCCGCGGCAGGAACGGGTACTCGATCTGGAAGCAGACCACGAGGACGGCGAGCAGCACCGAGTAGACCGTCTTGACCAGGAACAGGGACGCGACGCGCGTGATGTTTCCGATGACGCGGCGGCCCTCGGCGACGACCGACGGCAGCGTGGAGAAGCTGTTGTTGAGGAGCACGATCTGCGCGACGGCTCGGGTCGCTTCCGAGCCCGAGCCCATGGAGACGCCGATGTCGGCGTCCTTGAGGGCGAGCACGTCGTTCACTCCGTCGCCCGTCATCGCGACCGTGTGCCCGTGGGACTGGAGCGCACCGACCATGTCACGCTTCTGCTGCGGGGTGACGCGGCCGAACACCGTGTTCTCGTCGAGTGCCTTGGCCATCCCGGCCCGGTCGTCGGGGAGCGTGCGGGCGTCGACCGTGTCCTGCGCGCCCGCGAGGCCCAGCTTCCCGGCGACGGCGCCCACCGACACCGCGTTGTCCCCGGAGATGACCTTCGCGTGGACGTCCTGGTCGGCGAAGTACCGCAGCGTGTCCGCCGCGTCGGGCCGCAGCCGCTGCTCCATCGCGACCAGGGCGGCGGCCTGTGCGCCCTCCTTGACCGCCGGGTCGTCGAGGTCGCCACGGGCGCGGGCGAGCAGCAGGACACGCAGGCCCTGGTGGTTGAGCTCCTCGGTCTCGGCGAGCACGGGGTGCCCGGCAGGCAGGAGGACGTCGGGCGCGCCCAGCAGCCACGCACTGTTCGTTCCGTCGCCCTCGCTGAACGCGGCGCCGCTGTACTTGCGGGCGGAGGAGAAGGGCAGCGACTCGGTGCAGCGCCACTCCTCGCTGTCGGGGTAGGCGTCGATGATCGCCTGGAGCGAGGCGTTGGGCCGTGGGTCGGACTCGCCGAGCGCGCCGAGGACCTTGCGCACGTAGTCCTCGTCGGCGCCGCCGAGCGGGCGCAGCTCGGTGACGTCCATGCCGCCCTCGGTGAGGGTGCCCGTCTTGTCGAGGCAGACGGTGTCGACGCGGGCGAGGCCCTCGATGGCGGGGAGTTCCTGGACGAGGCACTGCTTGCGGCCGAGGCGGATCACGCCGATCGCGAAGGCGACGGACGTGAGCAGGACGAGCCCCTCGGGGACCATCGGCACGATGCCGCCGACAGTCCGCGCGACGGAGTCCTTGAAGTCGTTCTCCTTGACCACGAGCTGGCTGATGACGAGGCCGATCGCGGTCGGGACCATCATCCAGGTGACGTACTTGAGGATGGTCGAGATGCCGGTGCGCAGCTCGGACTGGACGAGGGTGAAGCGGCTGGCCTCCTCGGCGAGCTGCGCCGCGTATGCCTCGCGGCCGACCTTCGTCGCGGTGAACGCGCCGCCGCCGGCGACGACGAAGCTGCCGGACATGACCGGGTCGCCGTGCTTCTTGACGACGGGGTCGGCCTCGCCGGTGAGCAGGGACTCGTCGATCTCCAGGCTGTCGGCCTCGGCGCACACACCGTCCACGACGATCTTGTCGCCGGGGCCGATCTCGATGAGGTCGCCGAGGACGATCTCGGAGGTGGAGATCTCGGTGGCCTGCCCGTCGCGCCGGACCGTCGGTTTCGCCTCGCCGATGACGGCGAGCGAGTCGAGGGTCTTCTTGGCGCGCAGCTCCTGGATGATGCCGATGCCGGTGTTCGCGAGGATGACGTAGCCGAAGAGGCTGTCCTGGAACGGCGCGACGAACAGCATGATCAGCCACAGGACGCCGATGATCGCGTTGAACCGTGTGAAGACGTTCGCGCGCATGATCTCGGTGGCCGAGCGGGAGCTGCGGACCGGTATGTCGTTGACCTCGCCGCGCGCGACGCGGTCGGCCACCTCGGCGGTGGTGAGCCCCCTCGCCCGCCCGGGGACCGGCACCGGGTGGACCGGGTCCAGCTCGGCGCCCGCGTCGATGTGCGTCATGCAAACGACAGTACGGGCGGATTTGCGGCTTCACCCCTCGGGTGCGCCAAAGATCCGACCAGGGGAGGACATGGCGGCGAGGGGGCCGGTCCCCTGGTGGTACGCGGGCGGTTCGCCGGCCGCTGTCCGGGTGCCGGGCCGGCCGCTACTCGGGTGCCGGGCCCGCCCCGGCGGCCGCGCGCTTGAGTGCCGCGTCGCGCCCCCGTACGTACCAGATGCCGATGAGTCCGAGCCCGGCGCCGGCCAGGCAGGTCCAGATCCACCAGGTGTGGCCGTGGTCGTCGAACCAGCCGTAGAACGGCAGCTGCACCAGGAAGAGGACGAACCACAGGATCGTGCCGCCCGTGATGGTGGCGACCACGGGCCCTTCAAGGGGCTCGGGTGCCTCGTGCTTGGGGGTCCACTTCTCCATGGGCACAGCTTACGAGGAGCACGAAACGACGTCTTCAGTCACCCCGGAACCCTTATGGGTCAAGGGTCTACGCGCGGAGATAGCGATTTCTTGCTCATATGTTCATACTGAAACGGCCTGAGTCTGGCCACTTCTGTTCGTAGAAAACGCCAAAAGGCGCCCCCACCAGCACACCGATTCAGAGGTCATCCATGTCCAGCTCGGCCCCCGCACCGGTCGATCTCATTGAGCCGCCGTCGCCCCCGCAGAGCGGCCTCGACCGCTTCTTCAAGATCTCCGAGCGGGGCTCGACGGTCAGCCGTGAGATCCGCGGCGGCTTCGCCACCTTCTTCGCGATGGCCTACATCATCGTGCTGAACCCGATCATTCTCGGCAGCGCGAAGGACATGTACGGGCACCAGCTCGACAACGGCCAGCTGGTCACCGCGACCGCGCTCACCGCCGCCTTCACGACCCTGCTCATGGGCGTCATCGGCAACGTCCCGATCGCGCTCGCCGCCGGACTCGGCGTGAACACGGTCGTCGCCCTGCAGCTCGCGCCCCGCATGTCGTGGCCCGACGCGATGGGCATGGTCGTCCTCGCGGGCTTCGTCGTGATGCTCCTGGTGGCGACCGGCCTGCGCGAGCGCGTCATGAACGCCGTGCCGCTCGGCCTGCGCAAGGGCATCGCGATCGGTATCGGCCTGTTCATCATGCTGATCGGCCTGGTCGACTCGGGCTTCGTCTCCCGCATCCCGGACGCCGCGCACACCACGGTGCCGCTCCAGCTCGGCGCCGACGGCCACCTCAACGGCTGGCCCGTCCTCGTCTTCGTGCTCGGCGTGCTGCTGACCCTCGCCCTGATCGTGCGCAAGGTGCCGGGCGCCATCCTGATCTCCATCGTCGTCATGACGCTCGTCGCGATGGTCATCGACGCCGTCGCCCACGTCCCGAGCTGGGGTCTGACGACGCCCAAGTGGCCCGGCAACCCGGTCGAGATGCCGGACTTCGGTCTGGTCGGCAAGGTCAGCCTGTTCGGCGGCTTCGACAAGGTCGGCCTGCTGACCGGCATCCTCTTCGTCTTCACCGTGCTGCTGTCGTGCTTCTTCGACGCGATGGGCACGATCATGGGCGTCAGCGACGAGGCCAAGCTGACCGACAAGGACGGTCAGATGCCCGGCATGAACAAGGTCCTCTTCATCGACGGCATCGCCGTCGCCGCGGGCGGAGCCTCGTCCTCCTCGGCCACCACCTGCTTCGTGGAGTCCACCGCCGGTGTCGGCGAGGGCGCGCGCACCGGTTTCGCCAACGTGATCACCGGCGGTCTGTTCGCCGTCGCGCTGTTCCTCACGCCGGTCGCCACGATGGTCCCGTCCCAGGCGGCCACGCCCGCGCTGCTCGCGGTCGGCTTCCTGATCCTGTCGGGGTCGATCGGGGCCATCGACTGGAGCGACTACACGATCGCCATCCCGGCGTTCGTGACGATGATGATGATGCCGTTCACCTACTCGATCACCAACGGCATCGGGATGGGCTTCATCAGCTTCACCCTGCTGCGGGTCGCGGCGGGCCGCGCCCGTACGGTGCCGGTCGCGATGTACATCGTCGCTGCGGTCTTCGCCTTCTACTACCTGATGCCGGCGCTGGGTCTGACCTGAGCACCCTGAAGGGGCGCCGGGGGCGCGGGGAACCGCGCGACCGGCCACGGGCGGCCCGCGGGCGGAGGAGTCAGGCCGCCCCGTAGAACTTCTCTGTCTCCTCGACGGACGTGGCAAAGCGTTCGTCGAAGTCGTCTCGAATGAGCGTCCGGACCACATAGTCCTGGACGCTCATTCCTCTTTTGGCGGCGTGGGTCTTGAGCCGGTCGAGCAGCTCACCGTCCATCCGCAGGCTGAGCACTGTCGATCCCATGCGCAACAGGGTCGCGGGCCCTTGTCCGCCCGTGTGTCACTTTTCGTGGCCACATCACTCATACGGGTGACGAAGGGTGCCCCGAAGGATTCAGTGGGGGGAGTCGCGGGAACGTCGCGGGAACCCGGTTGGTCTTTAGAGAGAGTAATGAGTTAAGCTAAGGACATGCCGGACCTCTCCCATGGCGACGACGCGGCCGCGGTGAACGCACTGCGCTCAGCGGTGATGCGCCTGTCGCGCCGACTCAAGCACCAGCGGGTCGACGAGTCGCTGAGCCCCACAGAAATGTCGGTGCTCGGCACCCTCGCCCGCTGCGGCAGCGCGACTCCGGGTGAACTCGCCCGCAAGGAGCACGTGCAGCCGCCGTCGATGACCCGCATCGTCGCGCTGCTCGAAGCCAAGGGGCTCGTCCGGCTGGAGCCGCATCCCGAGGACCGGCGACAGAAGGTCGTCACCTCCACCGAGCAGGCCGAGGCCATGCTCGAAGAGAGCCGCCGCAAGCGCAACGCGTGGCTGGCCTCGCTCGTGGAGAACCTGGACGAGGACGAGTGGGCCAAGATCCGCGCCGCCGCCCCCGTCCTGGAGAAGCTCGCCCACCTGTAAGGCCCTTCGGGGCGTACGTTGACCTGCCGTTCACGGCCGCCAAGGAGGCGAACCCGCATTGAGTACGGGACCCGGAGCAGACTCCGCCCCCGCACCAGCCGCCCTCGACAAGACCGACCGCCCCCGCAAGAGCTCGATGTTCAGCTCGCTGAAGATCCGTAACTACCGGCTCTTCGCGACCGGGGCCGTCGTCTCCAACACCGGCACCTGGATGGCCCGCATCACCCAGGACTGGCTGGTGCTCAGCATCACCGGCTCCTCGGCCGCCGTCGGTATCACCACCGCCATGCAGTTCCTGCCGATGCTCCTGTTCGGCCTCTACGGCGGCGTCATCGCCGACCGCTTCGCCAAGCGGAACCTCCTGTTCGTCACCCAGGGCGCCATGAGCCTGTCCGGGCTCTTCCTCGCCACGCTCACGCTCACCGGGAACGTCCAGGTCTGGCACGTCTACCTCGCGGCCTTCTTCACCGGCCTCGTCACCGTCGTCGACAACCCGACCCGCCAGTCCTTCGTCTCCGAGATGGTCGGCCCCGACCAGGTCCGCAACGCGGTCAGCCTGAACTCGGCGAACTTCCAGTCGGCACGCCTGATCGGTCCCGCGGTCGCGAGCGGACTCACCGCTGCCGTCGGTCCGGGCTGGGCGTTCCTCGCCAACGGCCTGTCCTTCCTCGCCCCGCTCACCAGCCTCTGCCTGATGCGCACCCGCGAGCTGCACCACACCCCGCGCTCCCCGCGCGGCAAGGGCCAGCTCCGCGAGGGCCTCCACTACGTCTCCAAGCACCCCGAGCTGATCTGGCCGATCGTCCTCGTCGGCTTCGTCGGCACGTTCGGGTTCAACTTCCCGATCTGGCTGAGCGCCTACGCCGACGACGTCTTCCACGGCGGGGTCGGCATGTACGGCATCTTCAACACGCTCATGGCCCTCGGCTCGCTGGCCGGCGCGCTGCTCGCCGCGCGGCGCCGCTCCACCCGGCTGCGCGTCCTCGCCGGAGCCGCGGTCGGCTTCGGTGTCCTGGAGGTCGTGGCCGCGTTCGCGCCCGACGTCTGGTTCTTCGCGCCGCTGATCGTGCTCCTCGGCATCCTCGGCCTCACGGTCAACGTGACCGCGAACTCGTCCGTCCAGATGGCCACCGACCCGGAGATGCGGGGCCGCGTCATGTCCCTGTTCATGATGGTGTTCACGGGCGGTACGCCGCTCGGCGGGCCCCTGTTCGGCTGGCTCGCCGACCAGTACGGGGTCCGGATCAGCTTCGCCATCGGCGGCCTCGTGTGCGCCACGGCCGCGCTCGGCGTCGGACTGATGCTGGCCCGCGCCGCGAACCTGCGGCTCAAGCTCGACCTGCGCCGGGGGCAGCAGCACGTGCAGTTCGTACCGCGCGAGCACCTGGCCACGGCGGCGTGAGCGCGGAGGTCTGACCGTCAGACGCGCCGGGCCAGGACCTGGCCCGGCCACACGCCGTCGGGCCCGGTGAACGACTCGGTGCGGACGAAGCCGTTCGCCTCGTAGAACGCGACGAGCTTGCCGTCGTCGCCCGCGTAGCAGTCGACGCGCAGGAGCGGGACGCCCGCCCTGCGCGTCTCCTGTACGGCGTGGGCGAGCAGCGCGGCGCCCGCCCCGCTGCCGTGCCGGGCCGCGAGCAGATGGACGTAGCGCTCGGGCTCACCGGCCGGCTCCACGTACGAGCCGGGCCCCTCGGAGAGCGTGAGCGTGCCGACCGGGGTGCCGTCGGTCTCCGCGATCCACGGCACGCCCTTGGCCACGTACTCCTCGACCATGGCCACGGCCCGCGGACGTTCTGACCAAGGTCTCTCGCCCCATTGCCCCGTGCGGCCCTGTGACACCAGCCACTCCATGGCGCCGTCGAACAGGCCGACTATCGCGGGGATATCCGCTGTGCCGCCCTTTCTGATCTCCATACGGGGACACTAGCCGGGTGAGACTTTTCGCAGCAGTGCTTCCGCCGGACGGGGCGTTGGACGAACTGGGGCGCGCCGTCGGCCAGTTGAAGGGGTCCCGCGACCTCGAAGGGGCCGAGGGCCTGAGGTGGACCGGCGTCCCCGGCTGGCACTTCACGCTCGCCTTCTACGGGGACGTGCCCGAGGACACCGTGCCCGAACTGTCACGCCGCCTGGAACGGGCGGCGGCCCGCACCGCGCCCTTCCCGCTCGCCCTCCGCGGCGGCGGGCACTTCGGGGACCGGGCCCTGTGGGTGGGCGCGTCCGGTGACGTGGCGGCGCTGCAGCGCCTCGCCGAGCGGGCCGGGGCCGCGGCCCGCAAGGCCGGCCTCGACACGGAGGAGCACCGCCACTACCGGCCGCACCTCACGCTGGCCCGTGGCTCCGGCACCGTCCACCTCAAGCCGTACGCGGACGCCCTCGACTCCTTCACCGGCGAGGAGTGGACGGTGGGTGAGCTGGCACTCGTACGGAGCAGGCTGCCGACGTCCGGGGTGCGCGGCGAGCGGCCCCGCTACGAGAAGGTCGGGGGCTGGCCGCTTTCGGCCACGGGTTAATCTCGAAGCGTGGACCCGAAGAGCCGTAACCGGATCATGGCCGTTGTGCTGATACTGATGTTCGCCGTCGTCGCAGTGGCGGCCGCGGTCGGAAAGTGACCGCGGCCGCGCCGCGCCGTACCCGCGGCCGCGCTGCCGTCAGGCCGCGTGAGGCACCGGCTCTACCAGGCGAAAGCCTCCGGTGAAGGCCCCGGGCCCGGGAAGATCTCGTTCAGGCCCGTGAGGACCTCCTCGCTCAGTTCGAGCTCGACCGCGCGCAGCGCCGAGTCGAGCTGCTCCGAGGTGCGCGGGCCGACGATGGGGCCGGTGACGCCGGGACGGGTCAGCAGCCAGGCCAGCGCCGCCTCGCCGGGCGCGAGGCCGTGTTTGTCGAGCAGGTCCTCGTAGGCCTGGAGCTGGGCGCGCGTCTCCGGGTTCGCGAGCGCGTCCGCGGCCCGGCCGCTCGCGCGCCGTCCGCCCTCGACCTCCTTCCTGATGACCCCGCCGAGCAGACCGCCGTGCAGCGGCGACCAGGGGATGACCCCGAGGCCGTACTCCTGCGCGGCCGGGATGACCTCCATCTCGGCGCGACGCTCCGCGAGGTTGTAGAGGCACTGCTCGCTGACGAGCCCGAGGCGCCCGCGCGCGGCCGCCTTCTCGTTGGCCTGGGCGATCTTGTAGCCGGGGAAGTTCGACGACCCGGCGTACAGGATCTTGCCCTGCTGGATCAGGACGTCGACGGCCTGCCAGATCTCCTCGAAGGGGGTCTCACGGTCGACGTGGTGGAACTGGTAGATGTCGATGTAGTCCGTCCCCAGCCGCTTGAGGCTGGCCTCGACGGCGCGGCGGATGTTGACCGCGGAGAGCTTGTCGTGGTTGGGCCAGGGCGAATCGGTGCCCGCGCCGGCCATGTTGCCGTAGACCTTCGTGGCCAGGACCGTCTTGTCCCGCCGGTCGCCGCCCTGGGCGAACCAGCTGCCGATGATCTCCTCGGTACGGCCCTTGTTGTCGCCCCAGCCGTAGACGTTGGCGGTGTCGAAGTAGTTGATCCCCGAGGCCAGCGCCGTGTCCATGATCGCGTGGCTGTCGGCCTCGTCGGTCTGCGGGCCGAAGTTCATCGTGCCGAGAACGAGCCGGCTGACCTTGAGTCCTGTGCGTCCGAGCTGCGTGTACTTCATGAGTCCCCAGCCAACGGCGTGGAGTGGACTCTAGGCAAGGCCCCCGGGCGATGCGCCCACCGGACCCCACGCCTGACGCATCGCCAGGGCGAACGTGTCCGCGAGCTTGCGCTCACCGCTCGCGTTCGGGTGCGTGCCGTCGTACGTGTCCTGGTGGATGTCGTACGACTCCGGCACCGACGCGAGGAGCAGAGGGGAGGGGCCCGAGTCGAGGTCGGCGACCGCCTTCGCGAGGAGCGTGTTGAAGTGCGCGACCTCCGCGGCGAACGGCGCGTCCGTCTCGGCGCGCACGTTCGGGATGACCGGCAGCAGGACCATCCGCACCCGCGGGTTCGCGGCGCGGGCCCCGGCGACGAAGCGGCGCACGTTCTGCGCGGTCTGCTCCGCGTTCGTGTAGAAGCCGAGGTCGATCAGGCCGAGCGAGATGAGCAGGACGTCGGTGCGGGCGAGCGCGACCGCCTCCTCGATGACGGGCGCCATGTGCAGCCAGCCCTCGCCCCAGCCCGCGAGATGGGCGCGCGGGAACGCGGGGTCCGCGTCCGCGTAGTCGTGCGACACCGCGGCGTTCGCCGTCTTGTCGTAGAGCGCCTCGCGCGGGCCGGCGATCTCGAACGCGCCGTCGCCGTACGCGGCCCGCAGATGCTGCCACATCCGGTAGCGCCAGGTGAGTTCGCCCGCGCTGCCTATCGTCATCGAGTCGCCGACGAATGTGAACCTGAGCATCCGCTCATCATCGCGGATCACGGGCGGGCGGAGTGTGTGACGCTGAGCACGCCCTGGCAAGCTGGGGGGCATGCGTTCGTTTCTGGGTGCGGCCGGGGCCGCCGTCGTTCTCGCGTTCGGTGCCACCGCTCCCGCCGTGGCGGACGACCCCGGCAGTGACGGGTTCACCATCAAGGACCCGCGGATCACCGAGTCCAGCGGCCTGGCCGCGTCCCGGATCCACCCGGGCATCTACTGGACCCACAACGACAGCAGCGACGGCGCCTACCTGTACGCGATCGACGGCAGGACCGGCAAGACCGTCGCCACCCTCACCCTGACCGGCGTCGGCGCCCCGCGCGACGTCGAGGCCATCTCCATCGGCCCCGACAACGACCTCTACGTCGGCGACATCGGCGACAACCTCGGCGGCAAGTGGTCCCACGTGTGGATCTACAAGCTGCCGGAGCCGAAGGAACTGCGCGACCAGACGGTGCGGGCGACGCAGTTCACCGTCCAGTACGCCGACGGGCCCCGCAACGCCGAGGCGCTGATGGTCCATCCGAAGACCGGCCGCGTCTACATCGCCGAGAAGAACGAGGACGGCGGCGGCCTCTACGAGGGCCCCCGGAACCTGTCCTCGTCGGGCACGAACGTCTTCCGCCGCGTCTCCGGCATCGACCTGTGGGTGACGGACGGCGCGTTCTCGCCCGACGGCGAGCACCTCGCCCTGCGCGGCTACTTCGGCGGGATCTCGTACGCGTGGAAGGACGGCAAGCCCGAGCGTGAGGGGCAGTTGAACGTGCCGGTGCAGCCGCAGGGCGAGTCCGTCACCTACACCGCCGACGGGAAGACGCTGCTCTACGGGAGCGAGGGCAGGGGCAGTTCGGTGGAGCCCGTACAGGCCGCGGACGGGTCGGGCGGAGACTCGAAGTCGCCCTCGGCGGACGGCGATTCGGGCGACGGGCGCATTCACACGGGCCTCAGTGCGACCGCGGTCGGGCTCATCGCCGTGGTGATCGCCGTGTTCGGGATCGGGCGGCTGCTGCGGCGTCCCAAGAAGTAGCCCAGAAGCAGCCCGAGAAGCAGCCCGAGAACGAGCCTGAGAAGTGACTGTTCATCGAGGACCCGTACCTCGTGGTGCACGCACTACGCCGATGGGGCGCCCGGCGCAGTGCCGGGCGCCCCATCGGCGTCAGAACCGTTGTGACTAGAGCTTCTCGATCACGTAGTCGATGCACTTCGTCAGCGCCTCGACGTCCGCGGGGTCGATCGCCGGGAACATCGCGACGCGCAGCTGGTTGCGGCCCAGCTTGCGGTACGGCTCCGTGTCCACGATGCCGTTGGCGCGCAGCGCCTTGGCGACCGCGGTCGCGTCGATCTCGTCCGAGAAGTCGATCGTGCCGATGACCTGCGAACGCTTCGCGGCGTCCGTGACGAACGGCGTCGCGTACTTCGAGTCCTCGGCCCAGCTGTACAGGCGCGTCGAGGAGTCCTTGGTGCGGGCCGTCGTCCAGGCGAGACCGCCCTGGCTGTTCATCCACTCCAGCTGCTCACCGAGCAGGAACAGCGTCGCGAGCGCCGGGGTGTTGTACGTCTGGTTCTTGCGGGAGTTGTCGATCGCCGTCGGCAGCGAGAAGAACTCCGGGATGTGGCGGCCCGACGCGTGGATGCGCTCGGCGCGCTCCAGGGCGGCCGGCGAGAACGCCGCCAGCCACAGACCGCCGTCCGACGCGAACGACTTCTGCGGGGCGAAGTAGTAGACGTCCGTCTCGGCGATGTCGACGGGCAGGCCGCCGGCGCCGGAGGTCGCGTCCACCAGGACGAGGGCGCCCTCGTCGGCACCGGCCACGCGCTTGATCGGGGCGGCGACACCGGTGGAGGTCTCGTTGTGCGTGAGGCCGTACACGTCGACGCCCGCCTCGGCCTGCGGCTCGGGGTGCGTGCCGGGCTCGGAGGTGATGACGGTCGGCTCGGCCAGCCACGGGGCCAGCTTCGAGGCCTTCGCGAACTTGGACGAGAACTCGCCGAAGTTCAGGTGCTGCGACTTGTTCTCGATCAGGCCGTGCGTCGCCACGTCCCAGAAGGCGGTGGAGCCGCCGTTGCCCAGGATCACCTCGTAGCCGTCGGGGAGCTGGAAGAGGTCCTTGACCCCTTCGCGCACCCGGCCGACCAGGTTCTTGACCGGGGCCTGGCGATGGGAGGTGCCGAGCAGGGACGTGCCGGTGGCGGCCAGGGCGTCCAGCGCCTCCGTGCGCACCTTGGAGGGGCCCGCGCCGAAACGTCCGTCGGCGGGCTTGATGTCAGCGGGAATCTGGATCTCAGCCACGGGGCGAGCCTAGCCGCTCGCGGGAGCCCGGAATCACCGTGTCCGCCCGGTGAGACTCGCGTCCCGCCGCGTGGCTCCGTCCCGGACCCCGCTCCTCGAACGCCGGAGGGGTTGGTTCCGCCGGACGCCATGACCTCCGGAGTCTCACTCCATGGACCGGGTTCCGTCGGACGGTACGACCTCGTGGGCGAGTTCCACCAGGTCCCGTACGGCGGGGTGGCGTGGGCCGGCGTCGCGCCAGGCGAGCACGACAGGCAGGTCGGGGGCGTCGGTCAGCGGGACGTAGGCGACCCCCGGGTGCGGGTGCATGCCGGGCGTGGCCGTCGTCGTGACGCCCACCGCGCGGTCGGCCGCGATGGCCGCGAGCCAGTCGTCCGTGTTCGCGACGGTGATCGTCGCGGTGGGCCGCGCGGCGGGCGGCCAGAGGTCGAGGGCGGTGGTGCCGGAGACGGTGTTCACGGCGATCGTGTGACCGGAGAGGTCGGCGAGGGTGAGCGCGCCGCACGCGGCGAGAGGGCTGTCGGAGGGTACGGCCGCGACCCGGCTCTCCGTGTGCAGGAGGTCGGTGGCCAGGCCCGGCGCGTCCACGGGCCCGCGCAGCAGCGCCACGTCCACGGCGCCGCGGGTGAGTCCGGCCGTGCGGTCGTCGATGCGCAGGAGTTCGAGCGGTACGTCGGGATACCGCTCGCGCCAGCGCCGCAGCAGGGGCGTGGTGTACGGGCCCGCCGCCGACCAGGCGTGCCCGACCCGCAGCGGCCGCCGCACGGCGCGTACGGAGTCCAGGGCGTCCTCGAACGCGGCGACGGCGGCAGCCGCGCTCTCCTGGAAGGCCCTGCCTTCGGCGGTCAGGGCGAGGTGGTGGGTGGAGCGGTCGACGAGCCTTGTGCCGAGTGCGTCCTCGAGGGTTGCGAGGGTGCGCGAGACGGCGGGCTGGGTGAGGCGGAGGCGGGCGGCGGCGCGTGTGACGTTGCCCTCCTCGGCGATGGCGAGGAAGCAGCGCAGATGGCGCAGCTCCAGCGAGTGGAGGGCATGCGGACCGCTCATGTCTGCGGAGCATAACGGGAGCGCAGCAGGCATTTCACGGACCGTGGACGGCGGTCCTAGCGTGGCAGGTGGGCCTGCGTCGCGCTGGACGCGACGGGCGGTGAACCGTCAGCCGTAAAGGGGGTCCACGATCATGACGCGGTGTACTACCTTGGACGGTGAAGTCCACCCTGTTGAACTGTGGGGGGTGGCGGTGAAAGGGAAGGCTCAGACGTGAACGTCTCACGTACCGACCGGGCGGCGACCGGCGCCGACGCGGCGGCCGCCGCACTGGTGCAGCCGGAGGCCGTGGTGGCGCAGCCGGAGGTGGCGGGCGCTCCCGCCGCACCCGGGGGTGCCGCGCCGGGCGGCTCCCGCTGGGGCGCGCTCGGCCCGGTCGGACTCGTGCTCGGCGGCTGTGTGTCGGTGCAGTTCGGCGCGGCCGTCGCGGTGACGCTGATGCCGCGCGCCGGGGCGGTCGGCGTGGTCACCCTGCGCCTGGTGTTCGCCGCGCTCGTGCTGCTCATCGTGTGCCGGCCGAAGCTGCGCGGTCACTCGCGCGCCGACTGGGGCACCGTCGTCGCCTTCGGTGTCGCCATGGGCGGCATGAACATGCTCTTCTATCAGGCGGCGGAGCGGATCCCCCTGGGTCCGGCCGTCACCCTCGAGGTGCTCGGCCCGCTCGCCCTGTCGGTCTTCGCCTCCCGCCGCCTGGTCAACGCGATCTGGGCCGGCCTCGCGCTCTGCGGTGTCTTCCTCCTCGGCGGGGGCGGCTTCGGCGGACTCGACCTGGTCGGCGCGGCCTTCGCCGTCTCGGCGGGCGGCATGTGGGCTGCGTACATCGTCTTCAGCGCCCGTACGGGCCGCAGGTTCCCGCAGGCGGACGGTCTCGCCCTCGCGATGGCCGTCGCGGCCGTGCTCTCCCTGCCGCTCGGCATCGCGGCGTCCGGCCCGAAGCTCGTCGTGCCGTCGACGCTGGCCCTCGGCGCGGCCGTCGCCGTCATGTCCTCGGTCCTCCCGTACACCCTCGAACTCCTCGCCCTGCGCCGCCTGCCCGCGTCCACCTTCGCGGTCATGATGAGCCTGGAACCGGCCATCGCCGCGCTCGCCGGATTCCTCATCCTCGACCAGGCCCTGTCCGCCGTCGGCGCCCTGGCGATCGCCCTGGTCATCGCGGCCAGCATCGGCGCGGTGCGCACACAGGTGGGCCGGGGGCGGGCGAAGGTACCCGACGCGGAGGCCATGAAGGCGTCCGCGCCGAAGGCCGGGAACGTGCCCGAACCGGAGCTCAAGCAGGCCGGACGGCAGGCTGGTTGACGCGGGAGCGCGGCGGACGTCGGCGGCGGGCCGAACAGGCCGCGCGCCGCCGCCCGTCGCCCCCGGTTTTCCATTCCCTCCCCCTGTTCAATTTTCATACAAGCACGCTTGATTGTTTCTCCGGGCACTGCCATGCTCCGGGGCACGCCGTCGTGCCCCGGAGGGGAGCGCATCGTGTCCGACCCGTTGGCCGTGCTCGAGGATCTGCGCAGTGAGAGCGCCGAACTCGACCGGATCGTCAGTGAGCTGAGCGAGGACCGATGGGCCCTCGCCACGCCCGCGCCCGGCTGGAGCGTGGCCCACCAGATCGCGCATCTGGCCTGGACCGACCGCTCCGCCCTGCTCGCCGTCACGGACGCCGACGCGTTCGCCGCCCTCGTGCGGGAAGCCGTCGCCGCGCCCGACGCCTTCGTCGACGCGGGGGCGGAGGAGGGCGCCGCGCTGCCGCCCGCCGAACTGCTCGCCCGCTGGCGCACCGGCCGCGAGGAACTGCTCCGGGCCCTGGTCGCCGCCCCCGCAGGAATGCGTTTTCCCTGGTACGGGCCGCCCATGTCGGCCGCATCCATGGCGACGGGCCGCCTCATGGAGACCTGGGCACACGGTCAGGACGTGGCCGACGCGCTCGGCGTCGGACGGGGGCCCAGCGACCGGCTGCGGCATGTGGCCCGCATCGGGGTCCGGGCACGCGACTTCGCCTTCGCCGTACGCGGGCTGACCCCGCCCGCCGAGGAGTTCCGCGTCGAACTGACCGCCCCCTGCGGCGACCTGTGGACGTACGGGCCCGAGGGCGCGGCGCAGCGCGTGACGGGATCCGGGCTCGACTTCTGCCTGCTGGTGACGCAGCGGGCGCACCGCGACGACGTCGACGTACGGGCCGAAGGCGCCGACGCCGACCGGTGGCTGGACATCGCCCAGGCCTTCGCGGGACCGCCGGGAGCGGGGCGCGAGGCGAAGGGGGCCGGACGGTGACCGAGGACGTACTGCGCATCGGCAACGCCTCCGGGTTCTACGGCGACCGCTTCGACGCCCTGCGCGAGATGCTCGAAGACGGCCCCCTCGACGTCCTGACCGGCGACTACCTCGCCGAACTGACCATGCTCATCCTGGGCCGCGACCGCCTGAAGGACCCGGCGCGCGGTTACGCCCGCACGTTCCTGCGCCAGCTGGAGGAGACCCTCGGCCCGGCGCTCGACCGGGGCGTGAAGATCGTCGCGAACGCGGGCGGACTGAACCCGGCCGGACTCGCCGACGCCCTACGGGAGTTGGCGAGCCGTCTCGGCCTCCAC
Source organism: Streptomyces sp. NPDC107517 (assembly GCF_055582645.1). Lineage (NCBI taxonomy): Bacteria > Bacillati > Actinomycetota > Actinomycetes > Kitasatosporales > Streptomycetaceae > Streptomyces > Streptomyces sp. NPDC107517. The sequence continues at coordinate 200,931 of NZ_JBVJPM010000004.1, forward strand.
GCGCGCGTGGCGCACGTCGAGGGCGACGACCTCGCCCCGAGCGGACGCTACCCGGGTGCCCTCACCGCCAACGCCTACCTCGGCGGCGCCGGGATCACCGCCTGCCTCGCGGCCGGCGCCGACATCGTGGTCACCGGCCGCGTCACCGACGCAGCCCTGGTCACCGGACCCGCGGCCTGGCGCTTCGGGTGGGAGCAGGACGCGTACGACCGCCTCGCCGGGGCCGTCGTCGCCGGGCACATCCTGGAGTGCGGGACCCAGGCCACGGGCGGCAACTACTCCCGCTTCACCGGGCGGGCCCGCGATCTGCGGCGCCCCGGCTTCCCCCTCGCCGAGCTCCACGAGGACGGCTCCTGCGTCATCACCAAGCACCCCGGCACGGGCGGGTTCGTGACGGTGGGGACGGTGACGGAGCAGCTGCTCTACGAGACCGGGGGCGCCCGGTACGCGGGGCCCGACGTGACCGCGAGGCTGGACACCGTACGGCTCACGCAGGAGGCCCCGGACCGCGTCCGCGTGGACGGAGTGCGCGGCGAGGCACCACCCCCCACCTTGAAGGTCGGCCTCAACCGGCTCGGCGGCTTCCGCAACGAGGTCGTGTTCGTGCTGACCGGGCTCGACATCGAGGCCAAGGCGGCGCTCGTGCGGGAGCAGATGGACGACGCGTTCGACCGGGCCAAGTCCCGCCCTGCGCAGGTGACGTGGGAGCTGGCGCGCACGGATCGGGCGGACGCGGACACCGAGGAGACCGCGAGCGCGCTGCTGCGGCTCGTCGTCCGGGACGGCGACGCGGACGCGGTGGGCCGCACCCTCAGCAGCGCCGCGATCGAACTGGCCCTCGGCAGCTACCCCGGCTTCCATGTGACGGCCCCGCCCGGTAAGGGCGCGCCGTACGGGGTGTTCGAGGCGGCGTACGTGGACCGGGGCGAGGTCGAGCAGGTCGCCGTACTGCCGGACGGCGAGCGGAAGTCGATCACGTACGACGGCCCCACGCGCGCGCTGACGGACGTGGAAGAACCACCCCTGCCCGCGCCTCTGCCACCCGGCCCCACCCGGCGCGCCCCCCTCGGCCTCGTCGCGGGCGCCCGCAGCGGCGACAAGGGCGGGGACGCGAACGTGGGGGTGTGGGTGAGCGGGAGCGAGGGCGGCTTGGACGGTGACCGGACCGGAGGCGGGGACGGAGCCGGAAGCGGGGGCGGAGCTGCAGTTGGAGCCGGTGGCGGGGACGAGGCCTGGCGGTGGCTCGTGCATGAGATGACAGCTGACAGATTTCAGAATCTGATAACTGAAAGCCGTCATCTGACAGTTGTCCGGCACGTGCTGCCCAACCTCCGCGCCCTCAACTTCACCGTCACCGGCCTCCTCGGCCAGGGCGTCGCCTCCCGGCACCGTTTCGATCCTCAGGCCAAGGGGCTCGGCGAGTGGCTGCGCTCCCGTCATCTGGACATACCGGAGGTCCTGTCGTGACCGTTCTCGCCTCGGCCCTGGACGTCGGCGGTGCCGACTTCGCCGCTCACCGCGAGGCCATGATCGGCAAGCTCGACGCGCTCGACGCCGAGCACGCCAAGGCGCTTGCGGGTGGCGGTGAGAAGTACGTTCAACGGCACCGCAAGCGCGGCAAATTGCTCGCCCGCGAACGTATCGAACTGCTCCTCGACCCCGACACGCCCTTCCTCGAGCTCTCCCCGCTCGCGGCCTGGGGCAGCGACTACGCCGTCGGCGCCTCCCTCGTCACCGGCATCGGCGTCGTCGAGGGCGTCGAGTGCCTGGTCACCGCGAACGATCCGACGGTGCGCGGCGGAGCCAGTAACCCCTGGTCGCTGAAGAAGGCCCTGCGCGCCAACGAGATCGCGTTCGCCAACCGGCTGCCCTGCATCAGCCTCGTCGAGTCCGGCGGCGCCGATCTGCCCTCCCAGAAGGAGATCTTCATCCCGGGCGGCGGCATCTTCCGCGACATCACGCGCCTCTCGGCCGCCGGGATCCCCACCGTCGCCGTCGTCTTCGGCAACTCCACCGCCGGCGGCGCGTACATCCCCGGCATGTCCGACCACGTGATCATGGTCAAGGAGCGGGCGAAGGTCTTCCTGGGCGGGCCGCCCCTGGTGAAGATGGCGACCGGCGAGGAGAGCGACGACGAGTCCCTCGGCGGCGCCGAGATGCACGCCCGTGCCTCCGGGCTCGCCGACTACTTCGCGCTCGACGAGCGGGACGCGATCCGGCAGGCGCGCCGCGTCGTCGCCCGTCTCAACCACCGCAAGGCGTACGCGGATCCGCAGCTCGTGGAGCCGCCCAAGTACGACAGCGACGAACTCCTCGGCATCGTGCCCGGCGACCTCAAGGTCCCCTTCGACCCGCGGGAGGTCATCGCCCGGATCGTGGACGGTTCGGACTTCGACGAGTTCAAGCCGCTGTACGGGTCGAGCCTGACAACGGGCTGGGCGTCCCTGCACGGCTATCCGGTCGGCATCCTCGCCAATGCGCAAGGGGTTCTCTTCAGCGAGGAGTCGCAGAAGGCCGCCCAGTTCATCCAGCTCGCCAACCAGCGCGACATCCCGCTCCTGTTCCTGCACAACACCACCGGCTACATGGTCGGCAAGGAGTACGAGCAGGGCGGCATCATCAAGCACGGCTCGATGATGATCAATGCCGTCAGCAACAGCCGCGTGCCGCACCTGTCCGTCCTCATGGGTGCCTCATACGGCGCCGGGCACTACGGGATGTGCGGGCGGGCCTTCGATCCCCGCTTCCTGTTCGCCTGGCCGAGCGCCAAGTCGGCCGTGATGGGGCCGCAGCAGCTCGCCGGCGTCCTGTCGATCGTGGCCCGCCAGTCCGCCGTCGCGAAGGGGCAGCCGTACGACGATGAGGCGGACGCGGCGCTGCGCGCGATGGTGGAGCAGCAGATCGAGTCCGAGTCCCTGCCGATGTTCCTTTCCGGGCGGCTGTACGACGACGGGGTCATCGACCCGCGCGACACCCGGACCGTGCTCGGCCTGTGCCTGTCCGCGATCCACACGGCGCCCGTGGAGGGCGCGCGCGGTGGATTCGGCGTGTTCCGGATGTGAGGCCCATGACCACGCGAATGATCACCTCTGTACTCGTCGCCAACCGCGGCGAGATCGCCTGCCGCGTCTTCCGTACCTGCGCCGAACTGGGCATCCGGACCGTCGCCGTGTACTCGGACGCCGATGAGAACGCCCTCCACGCGCGCGTGGCCGATGCCGCCGTACGGCTTCCGGGGGCGTCGCCCGTTGAGACGTATCTGCGCGGCGACCTGATCGTGAAGGCCGCCCTGGCCGCGGGCGTGGACGCCGTGCACCCCGGCTACGGGTTCCTGTCCGAGAACGCCGGCTTCGCGCGGGCCGTCGCCGACGCGGGCCTGACCTGGATCGGCCCGCCGCCCGAGGCGATCGAGGCCATGGCGTCCAAGACGCGCGCCAAGGAGCTCATGGGCATCGAGCCCCTCAAGACCGTCACGGACCAGGACCTGCCCGTCCTGGTGAAGGCCGCCGCCGGCGGTGGCGGGCGCGGCATGCGTGTCGTACGTGAACTGGCCGAGCTGGAAGAGCAGTTGACTGCCGCCGGGGCCGAGGCGCTGAGCGCCTTCGGGGACGGTGAGGTGTTCGTCGAGCCGTACATCGAGGGCGGCCGGCACGTCGAGGTGCAGGTCATGGCCGACGCGCACGGAGCCGTGTGGGCGCTGGGCACCCGCGACTGCTCGCTCCAGCGGCGCCATCAGAAGGTCGTCGAGGAGGCGCCCGCACCCGGTCTCACGCCTGAACTGGAGGCGTCTTTGCGGGAGATGGCCGTGCGCGCCGCGCGAGCCACCGGCTACCGGGGCGCCGGAACCGTCGAGTTCCTCGTCGCCGACGGCAGGGCGCACTTCCTGGAGATGAACACCCGCCTCCAGGTCGAACACCCCGTCACCGAGGCCGTGTTCGGCGTCGATCTGGTCGCGCTGCAACTGCGCGTCGCCGAGGGCGAGCCCCTGGGTGAGGAGGTGCCCGTCGCGCGCGGACACGCGGTGGAGGCCCGTCTGTACGCGGAGGATCCGGCCGCCGGCTGGGCCCCGCAGACCGGCACGCTGCACCGGCTGTCCGTCCCGGAGGCCGTACGCCTGGACACCGGGTTCACCGACGGCGACCCGATCGGGGTGCACTACGACGCGATGCTCGCCAAGGTCGTCGCGCACGCGCCGACCCGCGCCGAGGCCCTGCGCAAGCTGGCGGGCGCCCTGGAGCGGGCCGTCGTGCACGGCCCGGTCACCAACAGGGAGCTGCTCGTCCGGTCGCTGCGGCACCCGGAGTTCACCGCGGGCGGCGCGGACACCGGGTTCTACGACCGGCACCTGGCCGCGCTCACGGCGCCGGACCCGGACCCGTACGCGCCGCTCGCCGCGGCCCTCGCCGACGCGCACGGCCGCTCCCGGTTCGGCGGCTGGCGCAACGTGGCGTCGCAGCCGCAGATCAAGCACTACCGCACCGAACCCGACGGGACCGAGCACGAGGTGCGCTACCGGCACACCCGTGACGGTCTGGCCGCGGACGGAGTGCGCGTCGTGCGCGCGGGCCCGGCGCTCGTCGTGCTCGAAGTGGACGGCGTGGTGAGGAAGTTCGACGTCGCGGTCCACGGGGAGCGCGTGTACGTGAACGGCGCCGCGCTCACCGCCCTGCCCCGACTCCCCGAGCCCGTCGCGCGCCAGGAGCCGGGATCCCTGCTCGCGCCCATGCCCGGCACCGTCGTCCGGCTCGCCGAAGGGCTCGCCGAGGGCGTCACGGTCGCCGCGGGGCAGCCCCTCGTCTGGCTGGAGGCGATGAAGATGGAGCACCGCATCACCGCTCCCGCCTCCGGCACGCTCACCGCCCTGCACGCCGCGCCCGGCCGCCAGGTCGAGGTCGGCGCCCTGCTCGCCGTCGTACAGGAGGATCAGTCGTGAACGCTCCCGTCCTCGAATCCGAGGAGCAGCAGGCTCTGCGCTCCGCCGTCGCCGCTCTCGGCAGCCGCTTCGGACGCGACTACATGACCCGTGTCGTCCGCGAGGGGGGCCACCCCGAGGAGCTGTGGGCGGAGGCGGCGAAGCTCGGCTACCTGGGCGTGAACCTGCCCGAGGAGCACGGGGGCGGAGGCGGCGGCATGTATGAGCTGTCGCTGGTCCTCGAGGAGCTGGGCGCGTCCGGCGCGCCGCTGCTGATGATGGTCGTGTCGCCCGCGATCTGCGGCACCGTCATCTCCCGCTTCGGGACGCCGGAGCAGAAGGCCGCCTGGCTGCCGGGTCTCGCCGACGGCAGCCGCACGATGGCGTTCGGGATCACCGAGCCCGACGCGGGCTCCAACTCGCACCGCATCACGACCACCGCCCGCCGCGACGGGGACAGCGGCGACTGGATCCTGTCCGGGCGCAAGGTGTTCGTGTCCGGCGTCGACATCGCCGATGCCACCCTCATCGTGGGCCGCACCGAGGACGCGCGTACGGGCAGCCTCAAGCCGTGTCTGTTCATCGTGCCGCGCGACGCCGAGGGCTTCGGGCGGCGGCAGATCGACATGGAGATCCAGGCGCCGGAGAAGCAGTTCGAGCTCGTCCTCGACGACGTACGGCTCCCGGCCGACGCGCTCGTCGGCGACGAGGACGCCGGCCTGCTCCAGCTGTTCGCGGGCCTCAACCCCGAGCGCATCATGACGGCCGCGTTCGCGATCGGCATGGGCCGTTTCGCCCTGGCCAGGGCCGTCGGGTACGCGAAGGAGCGCACCGTCTGGAAGTCGCCCATCGGCGCGCATCAGGCCATCGCCCACCCGCTCGCGCAGGCCCACATCGAGCTGGAGACGGCCCGCCTGATGATGCAGAAGGCGGCCCATCTGTACGACGCGGGCGACGACATCGGGGCGGGGGAGGCCGCGAACATGGCCAAGTACGCGGCGGCGGAGGCCTGTGTGCGGGCCGTCGACCAGGCGGTGCACACGCTCGGCGGCAACGGCCTCACCCGCGAGTTCGGCCTCGCCTCGCTCATCACGGCGTCCCGCGTGGCCCGCATCGCCCCCGTGAGCCGGGAGATGATCCTCAACTACGTGTCCCACCAGACCCTGGGGCTGCCGAAGTCGTACTAGCGACCTGAGCCGGAGATCCGGGCTCCCGGGGGTGTCCGGCGGATCATGGCCGGGCTCTCCCCGTGGGCCGCCGTGAAGTGCGTCATAGTCCCGTCGGCGGGTCGTGCCGGTCTCTTCGTGGCCGACATCGGCAACGGCCCACCCCCGTAGGTGAATCCGAGGCCGCCCCGTCGACCGTCCGGGCCGTACGTCGCTCCCGGTCACCGCAGGGCAACTTAGGTAACCCTTTCCTGGGGCTGGGGGTGCCTGGTACTGATGGTCGAGTTCTGCTCAGCTCATCGGAAGTCTCGCCATGAACCAAGACAATTCACCTGGCCTCATACCCTTCGCGATCGACCTGACCTTCGAGGAGGCCCGGCGCCGTGCCGAGGTCGTGGCCGCGCTCGGCCCCGACTGGGATCCGGCGGCCGTCCTGCGGGGCGAGGACGAGGCGCACGCCCTCCTCTACTCGGGTCTGGACGCCGGGCAGCAGCGGACCTACGACCTTCTGGTGGCGGCCGGTGTCCTGCCGGGAGAGGAGCCGGGCCGTGCGGCTTCCCATTGATCCGCAGGCGGACATCGCCCGGCGCGCCTGGGTGGCCTGCCCCGTCTGCGACGACGCCCGCCACTGTGCGCCCTGCGCCGACCGTCGCAACTGCCGCGAGCACTGGCGCTACCTGATCTCCAATCAAGGGCCGGTCCTCCACCTCCAGTGTCCGCAGTGCACCCATATGTGGTCCCTGAACACCCGGCCGGGCGTGACCGGGCCCGACGGCAGAACGCTCTGACCGGCGTCCGGACGGCCGGATCCTGATTCATGCAGGCACGCTTGATTGTTTCTGTGCCCGCTGCCACTCTCTGAATGTCGCGCCCATGTGACCGGAGAGGGGCCGTGCCGCGCGCCGCCTCGGGAAAGATCCTCCGCCGACAGCTCAGGGAGACGTCGTGAGCACCCCGAAGAACCTGGTCCGCGCCTCGCACGAGCGCGGGGTCACCACCCTTGCCCTCGACTCCCCGGCCAACCGCAACGCCCTGTCCGCCGGGCTCGTCGCCGAGCTGGCGGACGCGCTCACGGCGTGCGGCAAGGACGACGCCGTACGGGCCGTCGTCCTCACCCACACCGGCAACACGTTCAGCGCCGGCGCCGACCTGAAGTCCCCGCCCCCGCCCGATGCCCTGGTCGCGCTCCTGCGGCAGATCGTCGCGCTGGACCGGCCGGTCGTCGCGCGGATCGCCGGGCATGTGCGGGCGGGCGGGCTCGGCCTGCTCGGGGCGTGCGACATCTCGGCCGCCTCGCACGCCGCCTCGTTCGCGTTCACCGAGGTCCGCATCGGGGTCGCGCCCGCCGTCATCTCGTTGCCCCTGCTCCCGCGCACCGACCCGCGCGCCGTCGCCCGCTACTACCTGACGGGCGAGCGCTTCGACGCGGCGGAAGCGGTCCGCATCGGGCTCCTGACGGCGGCGGGCGACGATGTGGACGCGGCCCTCGCCCCCGTCCTCGACGGGCTGCGCAGGTCGTCCCCGCAGGGCCTGGCCGAGACGAAACGGCTGCTCACGGCTAAGGTGCTGGAGGCCTTCGACCGGGACGCGGCCGACCTGAGCTCGCTCTCGGCCCGGCTGTTCTCCTCCGCACAGGCAGGCGAAGGGATGACGGCCTTCCTCGAACGACGGGATCCCGCATGGGTGCTGTGACCTCAACCGGTACGGCGGTGGAGCGCGCCCCCAAACAGGACCGCAGCCGCGCCACCCGCCGGCGCCTCCTCGAAGCGGCCGTGTCCTGCCTCGCCGAGCGCGGCTGGTCGGGCTCCACGGTCTCCGTCGTCGCCGAACGGGCCGGGGTCTCGCGCGGCGCCGCCCAGCACCACTTCCCGACCCGCGAGGACCTGTTCACCGCCGCCGTCGAGTACGTCGCCGAGGAGCGCTCGACCGCGCTGCGTGCCCTGCGTCCCCGGGGCCGCACCGAGGTCGTCGCCGCCCTCGTCGACCTGTACACGGGCCCGCTGTTCCGCGCCGCCCTGCACCTGTGGGTGGCGGCGTCGAACGAGCCGCAGCTGGGCGGCCGCGTCACCGAACTGGAGGCCCGCGTCGGCCGCGAGACCCACCGCATCGCCGTGGAGCTCCTGGCCGCCGACGAGTCGCGCCCCGGCGTCCGCGAGACGGTGCAGGGGCTCCTCGACATGGCGCGCGGCCTCGGCCTCGCGAACCTCCTCACCGACGACGGGCCCCGCCGCGAGCGGGTCGTCGCGCAGTGGGCGGCGATCCTGGACGGGGCGCTGGGGTGACGCGGGTCGGACGACGTACGCGAACGGCGCCGCAGGGAAGACCGCGCGGCGCCGCTCGCTGTGCCGAGGGCAGTACTCAGCCCGAGATGTCCCCGTACCCCTCGATGTCGCGCGGGTCGCGGCTGCCCGGGCCGATGTAGCGGGCCGAGGGGCGGACGAGGCGGCCCGTGCGCTTCTGCTCCAGGATGTGCGCCGACCAGCCGGCCGTGCGGGCGCACGTGAACATCGACGTGAACATGTGCGCCGGGACCTCCGCGAAGTCCAGCATGATCGCCGCCCAGAACTCCACGTTCGTCGCCAGGACCCGGTCGGGCCTGCGGGCGTGCAGCTCCGCGAGGGCCGCCTTCTCCAGGGCCTCGGCGACCTCGAAGCGCGGGGCGCCCAGCTCGCGGGCCGTGCGCCGCAGCACGCGCGCGCGGGGGTCCTCGGCGCGGTAGACGCGGTGCCCGAAGCCCATGAGGCGCTCGCCCTTGTCGAGGGCACGGCGGACGTACGCGTCCGCGTCGCCGGTGCGCTCGATCTCCTCGATCATGCCGAGGACGCGGGAGGGCGCGCCGCCGTGCAGGGGGCCCGACATGGCGCCGACGGCGCCCGAGAGCGCGGCCGCGACATCGGCGCCCGTGGAGGCGATGACGCGCGCGGTGAACGTGGAGGCGTTCATGCCGTGCTCGGCGGCGCTCGTCCAGTACGCGTCGACGGCGGCGACATGCTTCGGGTCGGGGTCGCCGCGCCAGCGCTTCATGAACCGCTCGACGACGGTGTCCGCCTTGTCGATCTCGCGCTGCGGCACCATCGGCCGGCCCTGTCCGCGGGCCGACTGGGCGACGTAGGAGAGGGCCATGACGGCGGCGCGGGCGAGGTCCTCGCGGGCCTGCGCCTCGTCGATGTCGAGCAGCGGTTTCAGGCCCCACACGGGCGCGAGCATGGCGAGCGCGGACTGCACGTCGACGCGGATGTCGCCGGAGTGGACGGGAATGGGGAAGGGCTCGGCGGGCGGCAGGCCCGGGTTGAAGGCCCCGTCGACGAGCAGGCCCCAGACGTTGCCGAACGAGACATGGCCGACCAGATCCTCGATGTCGACGCCCCGGTACCGGAGGGCGCCGCCCTCCTTGTCCGGTTCGGCGATCTCCGTCTCGAACGCGACGACTCCCTCGAGGCCGGGCACGAAGCCGGGGACAGGGCCGGGGTCAAGGCCGGGGTCGGACATCAGGCGGCTCCTCTGAATGTGTACGACTCTGCGTCTGTACGACTCTGCATCTATCGGTACGACGGTGGACCGCGGTGGTGGCGCGGCTCGGGGGCTCGCGGGCCGGATCGGTCACCCCGGTGATGCCCCGTTCGGCAGGCGGTCACCCAACGAAGGGGCGGCGGGACCGATGACGATATCCGCTGGTGCCACCCTTGGGGAGAGTGCGCGGCACTCGGTGCCACTCAGTGATGAACTCCACGCGCCCGACTGCCCCATGCGTACGGCAGGATGACCGCGTGAGCGACCACCACGACCACCATGACCACCACGCGCCCCCGAACCCCGCCGTCATGCGTGCGCAGTACCGCCCGCCGGGTGAGGGGCTCTTGGAGGAGGACGTCCCCGCGCGCCCGATGGAACTGTTCGAGCTCTGGTTCAACGAGGCCACGCGGGCGCGCGGCGTGCTGTACGAGCCGAACGCGATGGTGGTCTCCACGGCGGACGCGGCCGGCCGGCCGAGCTCGCGCACCGTGCTGCTCAAGGCCTACGACGACCGGGGCTTCGTCTTCTACACGAACTACGGCTCCCGCAAGGCCCGCGACCTGGCGGCGAACCACGAGATCGCGCTGCTCTTCCCCTGGCACCCGATGGCCCGCCAGGTCATCGTCTCCGGCACCGTCGCCCACACGAGCCGCGAGGAGACGGCCGCGTACTTCCGCTCGCGTCCGCGCGGTTCCCAGCTCGGCGCGTGGGCCAGCGCCCAGTCACAGGTCCTGGCCACGCGCGCCGAACTTGACGCCGCGTACGCCGAACTCGCCGAGCGCTACGCGGAGGGCGAGATCATCCCGGTGCCCGACCACTGGGGCGGCTTCCGCGTCACCCCGCGCACGGTCGAGTTCTGGCAGGGCCGCGAGAACCGCCTCCACGACCGGCTCCGCTACGTCCACGAGCCGTCCGGCTCCTGGCGCGTCGAACGCCTGGGCCCCTGAGGCCGGGTCCGCCGTCGGTACGGGGTTCCGCCGCTACGAGGTGAGCACGCCGTCCAGGAAGGGCTCGATCGCGGAGCGCAACGCCTGAGGCCGGTCGTAGTGCACGAGATGCCCGGCGTCCGCGATCTCCGCGTACTCGCCACGGGGCAGGACGCGGACCATCTCCTGCGACTCGGCGCGGCCCAGCTCGCCGTCGAGGCCGCGGACGACGAGGGCGGGGCAGCGGACCTGGGCCAGCTCCTCCCAGTGCGCGTCGTAGACCCACGTGGCCCGGGAGGCGAGCATCTGCCGGTGGTCGAACACGGGCCGCCAGCCGTCGGGGCTCTCCGCCATGACCTCGGCGTAGAACTCACCGCGCGAGGGCTGGGGCCGCTCCACCCACGGGTCGTCCTCGCCGAACCACTTCCGTACGTCGCCGAGCGTGGCGAAGGGCAGGGGCCAGGCGTCGAACCAGTCCTCCCACTCCCGCTGGGACGCCGCCCCGAGCGCGGAGGCCCGCATGTCGCAGATGATCACGGCCCGTACGAGGTCGGGGCGGCGCGCGGCGAGCTGCCAGGCGGTGAGAGCGCCCATGGAGTGGCCGATGACGACGGCGGGCGCGAGGCCGAGCTGCACGAGCGCGGCCTCGGCGTCCTGGATGTAGGCCTCGCGGTCGTAGGGACCCTCGGGGGGTTTCTGGCTCTGGCCGTGGCCGCGCTGGTCGAGCGCGACGGCACGGTGGCGCTCCGAGAGCCAGCGGGCGGTGTCCGCCCAGTGCGAGGCGCGGCCCATGAGGCCGTGCAGTAACAGCACGCCGGGGGACTGGTCGACCTCACCCGTCTTGGGAGGGTCGGCGAACTCCCACGCGGCGAGGCTCACGCCGCCCGCCCCGGTCACGTCGATGCGCCGCACCATAGGCCCTGGCACCCCCTTTTGGTCGCGCCTGCAGTCGCGTACCCGCGCACGCTATCGAACTCTTTTTCGAAAACGCGGTCGTTCTCGGCAACACCCCTCGTTCGAGTGACCTCGCTCAAGGATTGATCGCCGTCGTCGAGGGGAGATCTTCAGCGGGAGGCGGACCGCTCGGGGAAATCGGTCCGAAGGGGATGACCCTGGGAGCTCGGGGCTCCGGGTCAGCACAGGGGAGGACAGGCCCCGGCGCCGCAAGGCGCCGGGGCCCTCTGTCCGAGTACGTCCTGTCCGAGTACGTCCTGTCTGGGTGCGCCCCGCCTGGGTGCGTCGGCACATCGTCCTGCCCCCTCCCCGCCCGTGCGGCCGGACCGGTACGGACCCGAAACCGAGACGGTCAGGAGTCCTCAGGTCATATGCCTCTCGCGACAGCCTTGCACGCAAAACGTCCGCGCGCTGCGATTCCACGCAGTGAATCTTGGTTTCTGCGAGAGTTCTCAGGGAATGCGATGACGTCCCAATTGCGCCTGTGGGAACAGGAGTTGACGCGTCGGTAAGTTGCCCGGACGTCGGTTGCCGCGCCCGGCGCGCGGCTCAGCGCTTGGCGACGAACACGTGCGAGGCGACATCCGCCGCCAGCTCCGCGGCCTCACCGCTGCTGCCCACCAGGACCCCGCCCGGCGACGCCGTCACGCTGACCACGGAGCCCGGCTGGATGCCCGCACGACGCAGCGTGTACATCAGCTGCGCGTCCGTCTGGATCGGCTCACCGATCCGGCGCACCACGACCGTCTTACCGTCCGTGCCCGGGTCGAGGTCGGCGAGGGACACCATGCCCTCGTCGAGGAACGGGTCCGCGCCGTCCTTCTCGCCCAGCTCCTCGAGCCCCGGGATCGGGTTCCCGTACGGCGATTCGGTCGGGTGCCGCAGCAGCTCGAGGACGCGGCGCTCGACCGCCTCGCTCATCACGTGCTCCCAGCGGCAGGCCTCGGCGTGCACCTGCTCCCACTCCAGGCCGATCACATCGACGAGCAGGCACTCGGCGAGGCGGTGCTTGCGCATGACGCGCGTGGCGAGCCGGCGGCCCTCGTCCGTCAGCTCCAGGTGGCGGTCCGTGGCGACGGCCACCAGGCCGTCGCGCTCCATGCGGGCCACGGTCTGGCTCACCGTCGGGCCGCTCTGGTCCAGCCGCTCGGCGATCCGGGCGCGCATGGGGACCACACCTTCCTCTTCGAGCTCGAGGATGGTGCGGAGATACATCTCCGTGGTGTCGATCAGTCCGGACATACGTGCCCCTCGATTAGCTCTGCTAGCTCACCGCTAGCTCGTGCGCTGGCCCTGAACCCAATTCTGACGCATAGCACCGACAACCGTGCCGCACCGGGGGAACCGGGCTCCGTGAGGCAGGAACGTATTGACAGGGCACTGGTCCGGACCGCAACGTGATGCGCGGCACGCGGGCAGTAAGGGACGACGAAGGGGCTCCGCCGATGAGCGACAGCAAGCTGGCCGGTCAGTACCTCGACGCCGCGATCGGCCTGCTGAGGCGGGTGCGCGACGAGGAGGACCGCAACATCGCGGCCGCCGGCACGCTCATCGCCGACACGGTCGCCGAGGGGGGCCGGCTCTTCGCGTTCGGCGCGGGGCACTCCTCGCTCGCCGCGCAGGACGTCGTCTACCGCGCGGGCGGTCTCGCCCTGATGAACCTGCTCTCCGTGCCGGGGGTCGTCGGCGTCGACGTCATGCCCGCCACGCTGGGCTCCGCCCTGGAACGTGTCGACGGGCTCGCGGGCGCCGTCCTCGACTCCAGCCCGGTCCGCGCGGGCGACACCCTGGTGATCATCTCGCTGTCCGGCCGCAACTCTCTGCCCGTGGAGATGGCCATGAACGCGCGCGCCCTGGGCCTGCGCGTGATCGGCGTGACGTCCGTGGCGTACGCGGAGGGGACGAAGTCCCGCCATGTGTCGGGGACGTTCCTCAAGGACCACTGCGACATCGTCCTCGACTCGAAGATCGAGGTCGGAGACGCGGAGCTCACGTACGACACCGTCGACGCCCCCTTCGGGCCGGCCTCCACGATGGTGGCCAGCGCGCTGATGCAGGCCACCATGGCGACGGCCGCGGCCGAGCTCGCCGACCGCGGCATCCAGCCGCCGCTCCTGCGCTCCGGGAACGTGGACGGCGGCCACGAGTGGAACGGCCGGATCTTCACCGAGTACGGCGACCGGATCTTCTACCGCCACTGACGCGTGGCGCGCGGCTACCGGTCGAGCACTCTCGCGAGGTCGAGCGTCCCGGCGATCCGGGCCGCGACGCTCTCCGCGTACGTGGCGTCGGCCCGCTCGAACTGCGTGCGGCTGGGCCCGCGCAGGAACGTCACCACGCCCAGCGTCCGCGCCCGGCTGCGCAGCACCGCGCACAGGGCGTGCACCGTGCCCTCGGGCCACTGTCTCGCCTCGGCCCACTCGCGCTCCCGGGTGGCGTCGCGCCCGCTCGCGCTCGCCCGGACCGAACCCGTGCGCTCCACGCACTGCAGCGCGGGGTGGCCCTCCAGATAGCGCACGGGCAGCGTCGTACGGGACACCAGCAGGCTCGGCCCCGGCGCTCCCGAGGGCGTCGCGGCCGCCCGCGCCAGGCGCACCGGGCCCGCGCGGTCCCCGTCGGCCTGCTCGTCCCCGACCACCAGATCGATCAGCGCGTGGTCGGCGAACCCGGCCAGCGCGAAGTCCAGATGGACGGTCGCCGCCTCCGCCGGGTCCTCGCACTCGGCGGCGGCCCGCGAGGCCCGGTGCAGCTGGTTGGCCCGGAACCGCAGCTGCGCCGCCTCCTGCTCCGTCTGCTTGGCCTCGGTGACGTCCTGGAACAGCCATCCGACGCCCAGCGGTACGGGTTCCTCGGTCAGCGGTGAGGCGAGCCGCACGAAACCGCTGCGCCAGCACCTGCGCGCGTCGCCCTCCGGGAGCCGCACCGTCACCCACAGCTCGGCCGGGGCCGGCGGCGCGCCCTCCGCGAGCACATGGGCGAGCGCGCTCTCCAGCTCCTCGACGCCCTGCGAGATCAGGTCGCCGAGGGGGCGTCCGAGCAGCGCGGTACGGCCGGCACCGAGGGCCCGGGCGGCGTGCACGTTCACGACCGCGGGCCGCAGGTCGGCGTCGACGAGGACGACTCCCCAGGAGGCGTCCTCGAAGAGGGCCTCGCTCAGGGCGATCGACCGCTCCAGGTCGATCTGCGTGTGCACCTCGCTGAACGCGCAGTACAGCCCGGCCGGCTTGCCGTCGGGCCCGCGCACGGCGGAGGACTGGGTCCGTACGAGGACGCGCCCGCCGTCCTTGGTGAGCAGGGCGAATTCGTGGACCTGCCGGCCCGGCGCCCGCATCGCGGCCATCAGCCGGGATTCGACCTCGTCGGCGTCGGCGCTGCGCACCGCCCATCCGGAGAACCCGCGCCGTCCCACGGCCTCGGCCGCGGACCAGCCGAGGATCCGCTCGGCCTCACGGTTCCAATGGGTGACGATCCCGTCGGCGTCGAACGCGCAGAGCGCGGCGTCCATCCCGTCGAGCAACGCGGCAAGAAGATCGGCCCCGTCCCGTTCGGGCTCGTCGGGCCCGAGCTCGTCGGTGGCCCCACTACGCCGGGAAGCACTCACCTGGCACCCCCTGCAGGCTGTGTCCGCGTGTTCCGCACTTCAGATCATTCAACTCGAACGTGACGCAGCACACACGGAGTTCGGGGAAATCGTTGCGCCCCGGAGATCCGGGGGGAACGTTCCGTCCTTGATCACAGCGTACGGCCTCGCGGACGGGCCCAGCTGTGGGCCCGTTAATTCGCTTGAAGGCTCCCTGGGCCCTTCTTAGAGTGGAGGTACACAAGAAGGGAGGTGGTTCGGCAGATGTATGAATACCGGACGCGTGAGGTGACTGCGGGCTAGCAGCCCGGCGTCGCATCTCGATTTCGGCGCCGGACCAGCACGTGAGAGCTGCGTGCAGCTGGCCCCAATCCCAGGCAGTCACCCGACCCGCGAGCCGCCGGTACGTCCGGCCGGCTTCCCCCCGTCCCGTACGGGAGGAGACCTGGCTCGCGGGTCGTCTGCGTGTGAGTACAACCCGCGGGCGCACGACCCACGAGCCGACCCGCGCGCGGTGGATCAGGTGAAGACGACCGTCCGGCGCCCGTTCAGCAGGATCCGGTGCTCGGCGTGCCACTTCACGGCGCGGGCGAGTGCCTGGCACTCCACGTCGCGGCCGATCGCCACGAGCTGGTCCGGCGTCACGTCGTGGCCGACGCGTTCGACCTCCTGCTCGATGATCGGGCCCTCGTCGAGGTCGGCCGTCACATAGTGCGCGGTCGCGCCGATCAGCTTCACGCCCCGCGCGTGTGCCTGGTGGTACGGCTTGGCGCCCTTGAAGCTCGGCAGGAACGAGTGGTGGATGTTGATGATCCGGCCGCTCAGCTCCTTGCACAGGTCGTCCGAGAGGACCTGCATGTAGCGGGCCAGGACGACCAGTTCGACACCCTCCGCGCGCACCAGGTCGAGGATCTGCGCCTCGGCCTCGGGCTTGTTGTCCTTCGTCACCGGGATGTGGTGGAAGGGGATGTCGTACGACTTCACGAGCTCGGCGAAGTCCGTGTGGTTCGAGACGACCGCCGCGATGTCGACCGGCAGGGCGCCGATCCGGGCGCGGAAGAGCAGGTCGTTCAGGCAGTGGCCGAACTTCGACACCATCAGGACGACGCGCATCCGCTCCGAGGAGCGGTGGATCTGCCAGTCCATCTGGAAGGAGTCGCCGACCGCGGCGAAACTGGCCCGCAGCTTCTCCGCGGTGACGGGCGCGTCCGCCGAGAAGTGGACCCGCATGAAGAACAGGCCCGTGTCGTGGTCGCCGAACTGCTGGCTGTCCTCGATGTTGCAGCCGGTCATGAAGAGATAGCTCGACACGGCGTGCACGATGCCCCGCTTGTCGGGGCAGGAGAGAGTCAGGACGTACTGCTCGCCGCCGGCGACGCCGGACGCGGGGGACGGCTCATTCATGCAGGCAAGGGTCCCATACACGCAACCCGCGCCGGGCCGCCGTCCCGCTGGTCGGACGTGCTCGCGGCGCTCAGGCCGCCCGCGTCATGATCCGCAGGACCTCGAGCGTGCGGGGCGCCGCGTCGGGGTCTTCGCCGTCGCTCGTGGCGAGCACGACGTGCGCGTCCCGCGCGGAGTGCACCGCTTCCGGCCACGCGTGGTGGTCGAGATAGGCGGAGACGGGGGCGTCCGGGCCCACCTGGTGCATGATCCGCAGCACGCGCAGCACCGCGGTGTCGACGAGCTGCGCCTCCTGGGAGTCCCGGAATATCGTGCCGACGTATTTCTCGGCGGACCAGTTGTCGAGCCAGGTGTCCTCGACGAGGCGGTACACGGCGTCCGTGACGTCCCCGAACCCGTCCACACCCGCGAGCCAGACGTCCCGCTGGAACGCGGGGTCGGAGAGCATGTGCAGCGCGGAGCGCACATTGCTGCGCCAGCGCCACCACGGCATGTCGTTGAGTGGCATGCCGCCCATGGTGGAGGAGCGACGGCCGCGACGGGAAGACTTCTCCGAGCTTTGCACGGTCATCGATCGTACGTGCCGTCCCCGCCGGCCTGTCCCGACCCCCGTAATTCACCTCCACGTCACCGCACGTTGACCGCAGGTCACTCGCAGGTTAGGGATGCGGCGGAATCGTGCAGGTTCATGACTGGCCGGCGCCGCACCATCACCCCGCGCACCTTGCGCTCCCTGCGTTCCACCGTGCTTTCGGCGGCGGTGTGGGCGGCTTGCGCGTCGCTCGTCGCCGGGTGCGGACTCGTCTCCGACATCACCGGGAGCTCCAAGGACCCCATCACGGTGATGACGTGGGCGCCCGAGAAGACCCAGGCGACCAACATGCCCGGCATGCCGGCCATGGCGCGCGCCTACGCGCGCTGGGTCAACGCCCACGGCGGCATCGGCGGCCGCGACCTCAGGGTCATCACCTGCAACGACAACAACGACACCGTGGGCGCCGCCCGCTGCGCCAGGGACGCCGTCGAGCAGCAGGCTGTCGCGGTCGTCGGCTCCTACAGCCAGCACGCCCGCTCCTTCCTCGCCCCGCTGGAGTCCGCCGGTATCCCGTACATAGGCGGCTACGGCGTCACCGACGAGGAGTTCGCCAGCCCCCTGTCGTATCCGGTCAACGGCGGTCAGCCCGCCCTGATGGCCGGAAACGGACGGCAGCTGGCCGCCGCGGGCTGCGACCGCACCTCGCTCGTGCGCCCCGACACCGTCGCCGGCGACCAGCTGCCGCTGCTCCTCGACACGGGCCTGTCCGCGGGCCGCAACGGGGCCTTCGACGTGCGCGCCGCCGAGGACGCCACCGACTACACGGAGCAGGCCCGCCAGGCGCTCCAGCGGGCCGGTGCCGACCCGACCGGCAAGGGCTGTGTGTCGGCGGTACTCGGCGACCGCACGGACACGTTCTTCGACTCGTTCCGCCGCACCCGCGACTCGTATCCGAAGGTGCGGATCTCGACCGTGCTCGGCAGTGTCGACCAGACGGTCATCGACCGCTCGGGCGGCAAGTCGGGCGTCTACGAAGGGGCGTACGTCACCGGCTGGTACCCGGTGGCGACCGACCGGCGGTGGGCGACGATGCGCAAGGTCATCAGCGAGCAGGCGTTCGGCGACAACCGGATCGACCCGGCGGACGCGGGCGTGCAGACGACCTGGATCGCGTACACCGTCCTGAAGCAGGTCATCGAGTCGCTCGGCAACGGTGACGTGACGTCGCACACGGTGCGTGCGGCGCTCGACGGCGGCCTGAAGGTGCGTACGGGCGGGCTGACGCCGACGCTGAGCTGGCGCTTCGAGGACATGATCGCGGCCCGCGGCTTCCCGCGGCTCGTCAACGCCGACGTCACCTTCCAGGTGGTGCGCGACGGGCGGCTCGTGGCCGCGCGCCGCGGACTCGTCGACGTGTCGAGGACGCTGGAGGCGACCCCGATGGGCTGAGCCCGCTCGGCCGCCGCCCTCGTCGGCTAGAGCTGGTACGGCTTGCGCTGCGGAAGGCTCCACTGCGTCGCGATGGCGTTCCACAGCTTCGACGCCTGGGTCTTCTGCGTGGAGGCGGTGGCGCTCGCCTGGTCGCCCGCGCGGCGCTGCGGGGTGGGCTTGGCGCGGCCCTTGTGGCAGCCGTTCTTGCCCGCGACCTGGTCGGCCCACGCCGCGTAGTGGCTGTCCGCGGAGGCGGAGGCCTGCCACGCCTTGGTGAGGGACTGCGTGAGCGCCGCGTTGCTGGGCAGCTTGTCCACTTCGAGCGCGGCGAGCCGGGTGACGAGCCCGGTGCGCTGGGTGGCGGCGCCGCGCAGGTCGCCCGCGGCCTTGCCGAGGTCCTTGCAGGCGCCGATGTTCGCGACGGCCCTGATGACCGTGTCGCGGCTGTTGTTCGAGTCGGCGAGGAGCTTGTCGAGGGCGACGGCCTGCGCCTTGGCGGGGTCGGCGGGTGTCGGGGACGAGCTGCCCGGCTCACCGGTCGCGGCGGCCGGCTTGGCGTCGTCGCCCTTGTTCTCGTCGCCTCCGCCGCTGATGAGGGCGCCCGCGCCGATGCCGACGACGAGGATGCCGACGCCGATGGCGGCGATGAGCGGCACCTTCGAGCCGGTGCGGTTCTGCCCCTTGCGGGCCGCGGCCCGCCCGGCGGGCTCGTACGGGCCCTGCGGCTGCGCGGCCGGGCCGGGTCTTCCCGGTCCACCCGGTCCGCCCGGTCCCGAGGGGCCGCCGGCGCGCGGGTCGAAGCGGGGCATCTGCTGCGTCGAGGCGGGCGCGTCCGGCTCCGGCTCGGTGCGGAAGAGGCTGTCGAACTCGGCCGGGGGCTGCCGGTCGCCGGGGGCGCCGGGACGGATGCCGTAGGGCGCGCTCGGCGGCGGCGAGGGCACGGGCGCGATGTACTGCGTGGCATCGCTGTCGGTGCCCGCGGGCGGCATGGGCATGGAGCCGTACGGCTGCTGCTGTGGCTGCTGGGGCGGCATCTGGCCGGGTGCGTTCGCGCGGCCCAGGTACTGGGTGGCGTCGGAGGGCACCTCGGGCGGCAGGGCCCCCGGCGCGACCGGCGCGATGTACTGCGTGGCGTCCGCGTCGGAGGGCGCGGTGGGGGCTATGTACTGCGTCGCGTCCGAGGTGGAGACGGGCGGCAGTGGCGCGGAGCCGTACGGGGCGGCGTCCGCCGGCGGCGGGCCGGCCGGGGCTGAGGCGGGCGGCAGCTGCGCCGAGTACTGCTGCTGCGGTACGGCCGGGGGCAGCGGGGCCGCGGCGTACGGCGCGTTCTCACCCGGCAGCGCGGACGGCGCGCCCCACTCGTACGAGGGCATCGGGCCGCCGGAGGCCGCCTGCGCGGACTCGGGGCCCCACGGCTGGCCCCAGGGGCTGCCGCCCGCGGGGGCGACGTGCGACTGGTCGCCGAAGGTACCCGGCAGCAAGGGCTCGCTGCCGTCGGCGGGCAGCACGACGCCTTCGTGTGCCTGCCGCACCGAGGGAAGGTGCGGATCCTCGCCCTGTCCGCTCTGCTGCGTCACCGGGACTCCTACGACTGGGGGACCTTCGGAATCGTCGGCTCACGCTACCGGGTCCCCGCACACACGTGCCACGCAGCTCAGAACCCCACAGCCTCCCCACACCCTCAAGTAACAAAACAGGCCTGCGCAACGCTGATTAGCGCCCTCCCCGAGCGGGTTGAGGCGTCCGTCACACAAGCTTCACCCCTGCGTCTCCTGCGCGCCGCTCACAAAACTTCACGCTGCCTGAAGATCGAGGCGCGCACCGAACTCCCGCACCACGGGTTCGTCCCGGTACGGCTCGAGGCGCTGCCTGAAGTCGTCCAGGTACTCGGCGCCCCGGTTCGAGCGCAGCGTGCCGAGGAGTTCCACCGCGCGCGTCCCCGTCTGACAGGCCTGCTCGACCTCGCGCTGCTGCACCTGCGCCGTGGCGAGCAGCACCAGACCGATCGCCCGGCGCCGCGCCCGCGACTGCGGATGCCCGGCCAGGGACGCCTCGGCCTGCCGCCGCGCCGCCTCCGCCTGCCCCAGGTCCCGGTAGCAGTGCGCCAGTTCGTCCGCGAGATACGCCGCGTCGAAGTGCGCGATCCAGGCCGGGTCGTCGCCCGAGCCCGGCTCGGCCCGCTCCAGCGCGGCCAGTGCGCTGCCCGCCACCGCCTGCGTGGCCCGCGCGTCCCCGAGCAGGGCGTGGCCCCGCGCCTCGGCCGCGTAGAACATCGCCTCCGCGCGCGGAGTCACCCGCCCGCGCGCCCCCTCCTGCGCCGCGCGTGCCAACTGGGCGATCTCACGCGGGTTGCCGAGCTGCGCCGCCAGGTGGCTCATGGACGCGGCCAGTACGTATCCGCCGTACCCGCGGTCCCCGGCGGCCTGGGCGAGGCGCAGGGACTGGATGTAGTACCGCTGGGCGAGGCCCGGCTGTCCGGTGTCGACGGCCATGTACCCGGCCAGCTCCGTCAACCGGGCGACCGCCGCGAAGAGTTCACGCCCCACGGCCTCCCGGTAGGAGCCGGCGAGCAGCCCCGACACCACGCTGTTCAGATAGTGGACGACCACCGGCCGCACATGCCCGCTGCCGTACTGGTGGTCGAGGTCCGTCAGCGCCTGGGTCATCGCCCGCACGGCCGCCACGTCCGACGCCCCGACCCGCGGCCCCGCCGACCGCGCGACCTGCGAGTCGGGCACGGAGATCAGCCAGTCGCGGCTCGGCTCGACCAGCGCGGACGAGGCCACCGACGACCCGGACAGGAAGTCCCTGCGGCCCACGTCGCTGCGCCACAGCTCGCACGCCTGCTCAATGGCGCCGAGGACGGTCGGCGAGAACTGGAGGCCGACGCCCGACGCGAGGTTCTTGCCGTTGGCCATGCCGATCTCGTCGATCGTGACCGTGCGGCCGAGCTTGCGGCCGATGGCCTCGGCGATGATGCCGGGCGCCCGGCCGCGCGGCTGCTGCCCGCGCAGCCAGCGGGCCACCGACGTCTTGTCGTAGCGCAGGTCGAGGCCGTGCTCCGATCCGCACATGTTGACCCGGCGGGCCAGCCCGGCGTTCGAGCAGCCTGCTTCCTGGATGAGCGCCTGCAGCCGTTCGTTGGGCTGTCGCGCTACGAGAGGCCTTGCGGCCATGGCGTACCCCCTGTGTGCACCGTGGACCATCGGGCCGGCTCGGGCAGAGCCGGCCTCGAGGTGATCAATGCCCTGAGATCAAACGGAAGATGCGCCACAAAGAAGGGCAAAAACAAGCAAGAGCCCCAACTGGTAGCCGGTCGGTGGACAACACCCTCGTCTGGTCCTCCGGGCTGGCTACCCCCCTGCCGGGGCCGTTCCTCCCGCGCGCCCCCGCCCATGCATCCATGCGCCCCACGTGCAGGATCGGTGCTGCGGGCCCCCGCGCGCGTGCGCCCGTAACCCCGGGTGGCGGCGGGAGTTGAGAACGTCGTGGAAGAGACCATCGGAGTCACCTCGGCAGTCACCTCGTCCGTCACCTCGCCTCCCCAGATCCCCAAGCAGCGCGGGGAGACCCTTCTCGACGCCGCCGTGCGCTACGTGGAGGAACGCCACTGGGACGTGTTCCCCGGCACCTGGCTGGAGGTCGACGAGGGCAGGCAGCACTGCTCCTGCGGCGACGCCCGGTGCGCGGCCCCCGGTGCCCACCACGCCCGCGAGGACTGGGCGAACCAGGCGACCGGGAGCGCGACCGCCGCCCGCCGGCTGTGGTCCAAGCACCCCACCGCCTCGATCCTGCTGCCGACGGGTCGCACGTTCGACGCGATCGACGTGCCCGAGACCGCCGGGTTCCTGGCCCTGGCCCGCATGGAGCGCATGGAACTCACTCTCGGCCCGGTCACCTGCACCCCCGACCGCCGCATGCAGTTCTTCGTCCTGCCGGGCGCCGCCGCGAAGGTCCCCGACCTGGTCCGCAAGCTGGGCTGGCCGCCCGCCTCCCTCGACCTGGACGCGCTCGGCGAGGGCGCCTACGTCGCCGCGCCGCCCACCCGCTTCGGCGGCCGGGGCGCCGTCCAGTGGGCCTGCCGCCCCACCGCCGCGAACCGCTGGCTGCCCGACGCCGAGGAGCTCATCTCCCCGCTGGCGTACGCGTGCGGGCGGGAGGGCCGCCGGTAGAACCCCGACAGCGACCCCCGTGGCCACGTATCGTGCGGGAACCGGTGAACGGCGACGAAGGGCGGCGGGCGGCACAGTGACCGAGGCGGGGACCGAGGCCGGGGCGCCGGCCGTACGCGTACAGGACCTCTGGAAGGCGTTCGGCCAGAGCGTCGCCGTCGCGGGGATCGATCTCGTCCTCCCCGCGGGCAAGTTCATCGGCCTCGTCGGGCCGAACGGCGCGGGCAAGACGACCACCCTTTCCATGGTCACCGGCCTGCTCCGGCCCGACCGGGGCACCGTCGAAGTCGTCGGCCACGACGTGTGGCGCGACCCCGTCGAGGTCAAGGCCCGCATCGGGGTGCTCCCCGAGGGCCTGCGCCTGTTCGAGCGGCTCTCGGGGCGTGAACTCCTCGCGTACACGGGCAGGTTGCGCGGCCTGCCCGGCGCCGAGGTCGACAAGCGCGCCGCCCAGCTCCTCGACGTGCTCGACCTCACCGGGGCCCAGCACAAACTCGTCGTCGACTACTCGACCGGCATGCGCAAGAAGATCGGGCTCGCCGCCGCGCTGCTCCACAACCCCGAAGTCCTGTTCCTGGACGAGCCGTTCGAGGGCGTCGACCCGGTCTCCGCGCAGACCATCCGCGGCGTCCTGGAGCGCTACACCGGCTCCGGGGCGACCGTCGTCTTCTCCTCCCACGTCATGGAGCTCGTCGAGTCGCTCTGCGACTGGGTCGCCGTCATGGCCGCCGGCCGCATCCGCGCACAGGGGCCCCTCGCCGAAGTGCGCGGCGACGCGCCCTCCCTCCAGCACTCGTTCCTCGAACTCGTCGGCGCGAACAGCCGCGACACCACCTCCGACCTGGACTGGCTGGGAGGCGGCCGCCGGTGACCACGACGACCGTCACGCTGGTCCGCCTCAAGCTGGCGCTCCTGCGCAACGGCCTGCGCGGCTCCACGGGCCGCCGCGCCGCCTACATCGCCACGCTCGTCGTCGTACTGCTCATCGCCGCGCTCCAGCTCATCGGCCTGATCGCCCTGCGCGGCAGCATCCACGCGGCGACCCTCTGCGTCATCCTCACCGCCGTACTCGCCCTCGGCTGGGCGGTGATGCCGCTCTTCTTCCCCTCCGGCGACGAGACCCTCGACCCGACCCGCCTCGTCATGCTCCCGCTGCGGCCCCACCCCCTCGTACGAGGTCTGCTCATCGCGTCCCTCGTCGGGATCGGCCCTCTGTTCACGCTCTGCCTCACGGTCGGCGCGGTGATCGCCCTGGCGCACGGGGCCGCCGCGTCCGCCGTCGCGGTCATGGCCGTCGCCCTCACCCTGCTCACCTGCGTCGCCCTCGCCCGCGCCGTGGCCGCCGCCAACATCCGGCTGCTCACCAGCCGCAAGGGACGCGACCTCGCCGTCCTCAGCGGGCTCGTCGTCGCCGTCGGCGCGCAGGTCGTCAACTTCGGTGCGCAGCGGCTCGGTTCGTCCGGCGGCCTCGGGGCGCTCGACCCCGCGGGCGACGTACTGGCCTGGATCCCGCCCGCGTCCGCGATCGGCGCCGTCGACTCCGTCAGCCACGGCTCGTACGGCGTCGCGGCGGCCCGCCTCGTCCTGTGCGCGGCCGCCCTCGCGGGACTCCTGTACGCCTGGCAGCGCGCCCTGACGCGTCTCATGACGTCCCCCGACGGCTCCACGCTCCAGGCCGCCGAACCCACCCGCCGCAGGCGCACGTCCCGCGGACCCCGCCTCCTGCCCGACGGCCGCACGGGCACGGTCATGGAGCGCGCCCTGCGCTACGTGTGGCGCGACCCGAAGACCAAGGCTGCCTGGGTGACCTCCCTCGCCATCGGCCTGATCGTGCCGGTCTTCAACGCCCTCCAGGGCACCGGCTCCATCTACTTCGCGTGCTTCGCCGCCGGAATGCTCGGCATCCAGATGTACAACCAGTTCGGGCAGGACACCTCGGCGTTCTGGATGGTCGCCATGACCATCTCCTCGCCGCGCGACGCCTACGTCGAACTGCGCGGCCGGGCCCTCGCCCTGCTGACGATCACCCTGCCGTACGCGACGCTGGTCACCGTCGTCACGACGGCGATGCTCGGCGACTGGCGGGCCCTGCCCGAGGTGCTCGGCCTCTCCTTCGCGCTCCTCGGCGCGATGCTCGCCACCGGCGCCTGGTCGTCGGCCCGCTTCCCGTACTCGATCCCGCAGGAGGGCTACAAGAACGTCGCCCCGGGGCAGGCGGGCCTCGCCTGGATATCGATCTTCGGCGGGATGGTCGCGGCGGCCCTGCTGTGCTCGCCCGTCATCGTCCTCGCGGTCTGGCTGCACGTGTCGGGCGCCGAGTCCGCGACCTGGCTGCTGCTGCCGGTCGGCGCCGCGTACGCGGCGGGGATCACCCTGGCCGGCCTGCGTCTGGCCGCCCCGCGCACGGCGGCCCGCCTGCCGGAGATCCTCGCGGCGGTCAGCAAGGGATGACGTGTGCCGCAGGGTGTGTCCCGTGTACCCCCCGGGGCGCGTCACATCCGGCTGAGCGCCGCCGTCGCGTACAGGACGTCGTGGATGGCCTCGCGGTCGCCGTCCTGTCCGGCGGCCGCCTCCTCCGGGGTGACGTGGCCGGCCGCCAGGCGGCAGAACTCGACGCCGTCCAGGGCGACATGGGCGACCTCGCGCTCCGTCGAGCCGACGGCGCCGGGCGAGTCCAGGGCGATGAGCCACTCGCCGCCGCCCGCTCCCTCGACCTCCAGGCGCAGCGTGCGGCCCGGCGCGCCCGCGGCGACCAGACCGCGGGCCGGTGCGGCGAGGCCCGCGCGGCGGCGCCCGGCGAGGGAGTCGGGAAGCAGCCGGGCCGCCAGGTCGATCATGCGGTTCAGATGGCGGGCCGACGGCGGCTCGTACGGGTAGTCCACCGCCTCGGCGATGTCCTCGGCGTGCACCCAGCACTCGAAGGCGCGGTCCAGCATCGAGTCGCGCAGCGGCAGCGTGAAGTCCCCGTACGGGACTGCCAGTTGACCGGACGTGCGGGTGCGGCCCGAGGAGCCGCTCGGGTCGGCCGCGAACGACACCGTGCGGATCACGGCGTGCGACTGCTCGCGCCAGGGGCCGCGGACGGCGCGGGTCGGCGGGAAGTGCGAGGCCTTCCAGAACGTCTCCGTGCGGCTCTCCGGCGTGCGGCGATCCTCGGGTGTGACGCCGAACAGCGGGTCGTCGAGGCCGAGCGCGACGGCGACCAGGCCGTCCACGCTCATCAGGTGCGTGAGCACGCCGGCGACGGTCGTCTTGCGGCTGACCCGGTCGTCCCCCTCGTACCAGCGCAGCCGTACGGGCGCGTGCCACTCGGAGTCGCCGATGTCCTGGAGCAGGGCGTCGAGGCGGGCGGTCTCCGCGTCGTAGGGAGTGGCCCACTCGGGGACCGGGATGCGGGGCGGGCGGCGGGTCAGGCAGCCCTCCAGGACACGGGAGCGCAGCATCGGGTCCAGGTCGAGGCTCTCCTCGGAGTGCAGCAGGCCCACGGCGTCCCGCAGCCGCAGCGCCTCCTCGGCGCACGGGCCGCAGCCGCCCAGGTGCTCCTCCACGGCGACGCTCTCCGCGGCCGAGCACGCGGCCAGCGCCCACGCGCCGAGGAGGGACTTGAGGACGCGGTGCTCCAGGACGAGCGGCTCGGGGGCGTGGTCCGGCAGCGCGCGCCCGGTGTCCTCCACGGAGTGGCGCGGCGTCGGTATCCGGGCGCTCGCGGCGGCGTCGGGACGCCCGGCGCCCTCGAAGCCTTCGGGTTGCCCGGAGCCGTCGCGGTGGTCGCGCCTGTCGGGGTTGTCGGGCTGGTCGGCGTTGCCGAAGGGGTTGGGCCCGCTCACAGTGCCCTCCCGTGTCCGGGAGTTCCCGGCGGGGTACCGGACGTGCCGCTGTCGTGGGCCGTGGACAGGAGCTGGAGGCCGAGGCGCAGGCGGCGGCGCGCCTCGTCCTCGGTGACGCCGAGGTCGACCGCGGTCTGGCGGTAGTCCCTGCGCTGGAAGTAGGCCAGCTCCAGCGCGGCGCGCAGCGGGGCGGGCATCGAGGTGACGATGTAGTCGGCTCGGGCGGCGGCGGAGGCGTGCCGCACCTTGCGCTCCAGGTCCTCCGTGGTGCCCTCGCCGCTGCGGACGAGGGCGGCGGATTCGGTCTGGCGCAGGCGGTGGACCGCGCGCCGGTGGGTGAGGGTGGCGATCCAGGAGCGCAGGGGCCCCTGCTTGGGGTCGTACGCGTCGGGGTTCTCCCAGACGTGGGTGAAGACGTCGCGCGTGATGCGGTCGGCCGCGTCCTCGTCACCGAGCACGCGGTGCGCGAGCCCGTGCACGAGCGAAGCGAAGCGGTCGTACAGCTCACCGAGCGCCGCGGCCTCCCCGTGCGCGAGCCGCTGCTGCATCCTCCGGTCCCACCGGGTCGGAGTCTCCTTGGCCATGCGGCCCCCTCACCGTGTGCGTTCCCTCGAATGTAGTCGGACGCACCGACAACGCACCTGCCTTTGCGGCAAAGGTCGACCTGCCCGGATGCGGATGGTAAGGAGGCAGTCACGTTGCGCGGACTTTTGGCGCCGAAAGCAGTGCAAAATCCGATCACTTGGGGCTTAACCGGGCCATATGTGATACGCCTGCGGTGGTGTTTCAGCCCCTCGTGGTCGGGCAGCCGCGAGAGAAGACAAGCGTAAGCAGGGGTTCCGGATCAACGGGAGGAGTGACGCGTGACGCTCAGCGTGACCGAGGGACAGCAGGGCGGCTGGGCCGTCGTGCGGGTGTCGGGCGAGATGGATCTCGCCACGTCTCCCGCGCTGCGCCAGCAGGTGCACGACGCGGTCGCGGACGGCCGGCACAGCCTCGTCCTCGATCTCTCGCAGGTCCTCTTCTGCGATTCGAGCGGGGTCGGCGTACTGATCGCGGCCCGCCGGCTGATGCGTTCCTGCCGCGGCGAGCTCCGCCTGATCCTGCCCGCCAAGGGTGCCGAGGACGGCTCGCACGTCAACCGCGTCCTGTCGGCGCTCGGCGTGCGCCGCCTCTTCGAGGTGTACCCGGACGTGCCGGCCGCCGTGAACGACGAGGCCTCGCCCCTCTCGGCCTGACGCACACCCGCGCGTCCGGGCCGCCGGACACGGAAGTTGTTGCGGAATTCTTCCGGTCTTGGCACAAGCGTCGCTGTGAGGGCACCCGGCGCCGCTCCACGACGTACGCTCCCAGGCGAGGGCACGGGCAGGACCCGTACCACCACCGATGCGAGAGGCGGCCGAGGGGAACATGGACCACGCCGAGAGCACCGATCACGCCGAGTACGAGCGCAGGATCGCTGCCCGCTTCGCCGGCTTCGACCAGGACGGCAACGGCTACATCGACCGCGAGGACTTCGTGACCGCGGCCAAGGGGTTGCTCGCCGAGTTCGACACGACGGCACGCTGCGACAAGGGCCAGGCGCTCTACGCGGGTGCCGAGGCCTTCTGGCAGGGCATGGCCGGCATAGCGGATGTGGACGGTGACCAGCGCGTCTCCCACGAGGAGTTCGTGACGGGCGCGGTGAAGCGGCTGCGGGACAACCCGAAGCGGTTCGCGGAGATCGCCCGCCCCTTCCTGCGGGCCGCCATCGCCGTCGCGGGCCAGGAAGGCCCGGGGATCACCCCGGCGGCAGCGGAGCGCGTCCTGCGCGTCCTCGGTGTCGACCCGTCCCTGGTGGGCCCCGTGGCCGCCGCGCTGGACTCGGACGGCGACGGGCGGATCTCCGAGGAGGAGATCGTCATCGCGTTCGCCCACTACTTCACCGTTCCGGAGTAGCGCTCACCGGTCCTGTTCCCGTATAGCGCTCGCGCAGTTTGTACTTGAGCACCTTGCGCAGGGTGTCGTTGCGCGGAAGGGCGTCCACCAGCTCCAGCTGCTCCGGCAGCTTGTGCGTGGACAGCCCTTCCGACCGCAGATGGGACGCCACCGCCTGCAGGGTCAGCGGCTCGGTGCCCTCGCGCTGGACGACGACCGCGCACACCCGCTCGCCGCGCTCGGGGTCCGGGAGCCCCACGACCGCCGCGTCGCCCACCGCGGGGTGCGCGTGCAGCAGGTCCTCGATCTCCTTCGCGGAGATGTTCTCGCCCTTGCGGATGATGATGTCCTTGGCCCGCCCGGTGAGCACCAGATGCCCGGTGTCCCTCACGTGCCCGAGGTCGCCGGTGACGAGGAACCCGTCGCCGTCGAAGGCGGCCGCCGACTGCACGGGGTCCAGATAGCCCTGGCAGACGGCCTCCCCGCGCAGCCTGACCTCGCCGTCGACCCCGTGCGAGACCTGCTTGCCGTCCGCGTCCGTGACCCGGATCTCCATGCCCTCGGGGGGCTTTCCCTCCGTCGTCGCGAGGTTCTCCGCGGTGTCGTCGGGGGCGCCCATCGTGATCATGGGGACCTCGGTCATGCCGTACCCGTGGGTGAGCTGACAGCCCATCTCCCGTACGACCGCGTGGTAGATCTCGGGCGGCTTGGGCGCGCCGCCGCCCGCGAGGAGCCGCAGCGTCGGGATGAGCCGGTCCGCGGGGGACTTGCGCTGTTCGGTCAGGAACATGGAGTAGAAGGCCGTGGAGCCGCCCGCGACGGTGACCCCGTGGCGCCGGTAGCCGTCGAGCGCGTCCGGCAGCGCGAACTGCTCGAACATCACCGCGGGGAACCCGTACAGCAGCAGCATGACCGTGTAGTCGGGGCCCGCTATGTGCGCGAAGGGGAACGCCATCGAGCCGACGTCGGACGCCGACAGGTGCAGGGCGTGCGCGAGGCAGGAGCCGCCGGCGATCAGTGAGCGGTCCGTGTGGAGGACGCCCTTGGGGTCGGAGGTCGTGCCGGAGGTCCAGTAGATCCAGCGCACGGCCGTGCCGTCGGAGGGCGCCGGCGGCAGTACGGACGGGTCGCCGTCGGGCAGCGTGTCGTACGCCTCGAAGATCCCGCGGGCGCCGAGCCGGCGGGCCATCTCCGTGTGGTCGAAGCCCCGCCACACGCCCGGGGTCGCGAAGAACTCGGCCTTCGACTCGCGCAGCGCGAAGCCGACCTCGCGGTCCCGGTAGAAGGGGATGACGGGGGACTGGACGGCGCCGATGCGGGCGAGGGCGAAGGAGAGCAGCGCGGTCTCGATGCGGGTCGGGAGCTGCCAGGCGACGACCGTGCCGGGGCGTACGCCCATGTCGTACAGGCCGGCGGCGACCCGCTCGCCGCGCTCGCGCAGCTCGCCGAAGGTCAGGCGCCGGTCGTCCTCGGCGTCGGGGGCGGACTGGATCAGTACGGGGGTGTCGGGGGTGAGGGCGGCGCGGCGCTCGATCAGCTCCCAGAGCGTCCCGGCGGCGCCCAGGGCGTGTGCGGTGTCGTTCACTGCTCCCCCTCGAAACGGCA
This sequence comes from Streptomyces sp. NPDC107517, assembly GCF_055582645.1. Lineage (NCBI taxonomy): Bacteria > Bacillati > Actinomycetota > Actinomycetes > Kitasatosporales > Streptomycetaceae > Streptomyces > Streptomyces sp. NPDC107517. Next base: position 230,873 of record NZ_JBVJPM010000004.1, read on the forward strand.
GACCGGACCTGACGGTTAGTCAGATCGTGGGCAGAGCGTAGAGCGCTGCGCCTTGTCGGTCCAGGGGTGCGGGGCTAGCCTGCTTTCTGACGACCCATCAGAAACGCCATCAGAAACTGTCAGGTGAGGGGACACGATGGACCCGATGGAACTGCCCCGGATCATCAGCGTCGACGACCATGTGATCGAGCCCGCGCACCTCTTCTCGACCTGGCTGCCGGCGAAGTACCGGGACCGGGGGCCGCAGCCGCTCACGGCCGGGATCGGCGAGCTCGCCTACGTGGCGGGCAAGTACCAGATCACCATGGACCCGGACGGGCCCCCGACGGACTGGTGGATCTACGAGGACCTGAAGTTCCCGTACAAGCGCAACATCGCCGCCGTCGGCTTCGACCGCGACGACATGACCCTCGAAGGCATCACGCGCGCGGAGATGCGGCGCGGCTGCTGGGACCCGAAGGCCCGCCTGGAGGACATGGACCTCAACCATGTCGAGGCCAGCCTCTGCTTCCCCACCTTCCCGCGCTTCTGCGGCCAGACGTTCGCGGAGGCCAAGGACAAGGAAGTGGCACTCGCCTGCGTGCGCGCCTACAACGACTGGATGGTCGAGGAGTGGTGCGGCGACAGCGGGGGCCGCCTCATCCCGCTCTGCATCATCCCCCTGTGGGACATCGACCTCGCCGTCGCCGAGATCCGGCGCAACGCCGCGCGCGGCGTCAAGGCCGTGACGTTCTCCGAGATCCCCACCTACCTGGGGCTCCCGTCGATCCACTCCGGCTACTGGGACCCGTTCTTCGCCGTGTGCCAGGAGACCGGGACGGTCGTCAACATGCACATCGGCTCCAGCTCGCAGATGCCCGCCGCGTCCCCCGACGCCCCGCCCGCCGTGCAGGCCTCGCTCAGCTTCAACAACGCGATGGCGTCGATGATGGACTTCCTCTTCTCCGGGGTCCTGGTGAAGTTCCCGACGCTCAAACTCGCCTACTCCGAAGGCCAGATGGGCTGGATCCCGTACGCCCTGGAGCGCGCGGACGACGTCTGGGAGGAGCACCGGGCCTGGGGCGGGGTGCGCGACCTCATCCCCGAGCCGCCCTCGACGTACTACTACCGCCAGATGTTCTGCTGCTTCTTCCGCGACAAGCACGGGGTGGCGTCCCTCGACGTCGTCGGCCGGGACAACGCGACCTTCGAGACGGACTACCCGCACGTCGACTCGACCTTCCCGCACACCAGGGAGGTCGCCCTCGACCATGTGAAGGGACTCGACTCCGAGACGGTCTACAAGCTCATGCGGGGCAACGCGATCCGCATGCTCGACCTGGACCTCGACAGGTAACGGGCCGCGCCGTGGATCTGACGTACACGGACGAGGAAGAGGAGTTCCGGGCACGGCTGCGGGAGTGGCTCGCGTCCGTGCTTCCGGGGCTCCCCCCGAAGCCGTCCCCCGACGACTGGCCGGGCAGGCGCGCCTACGACCTCGGCTGGCAGCGCAGGCTGTACGACGCCGGGTACGCGGGCCTGCACTGGCCCGCCGACGCGGGCGGCCGCGGTGCCACGCCCACGCAGCACCTCATATTCCTGGAGGAGACGGAGAAGGCGGGCGCGCCGTACGTGGGGGCCAACTTCGTCGGGCTGCTGCACGCCGGGCCGACGATCGCCGCCGAGGGGACGGCTCAGCAGCGGGCCCGCTGGCTGCCGCCGGTCCTGCGCGGCGACGAGGTGTGGTGCCAGGGGTTCAGCGAGCCCGACGCCGGCTCCGACCTCGCGGCGCTGCGCACGCGCGCGACGCGGGACGGCGACCACTACGTGGTCAGCGGGTCCAAGATCTGGACCTCGCACGCGGAGGTCGCCGACTGGTGCGAACTCCTCGTGCGCACCGACCCGTCCGCCCCGAAACACCGCGGCATCTCCTGGCTCGCCATGCCGATGGACGCGCCCGGGATCACCGTACGGCCGCTGCGCACGCTCGCCGGGTCCGCCGAGTTCGCCGAGATGTTCCTCGACGACGTACGCGTGCCCGTCGCCAACCGGGTCGGTGAGGAGAACGACGGCTGGCGCGTGACGATGGTGACGCTGTCCTTCGAACGCGGCACCGCGTTCGTGGGCGAGGTCGTCGCCTGCCGCCGTGTCCTCGGCGAACTGGCCGCGCAGGCCCGTAAGAACGGCCGCTGGGACGACGCCGTGCTGCGCCGCAGGCTCGGCCGCCTCAACGCCGAGTTCCGCGCCCTGTGGCGGCTCACCCAGTGGAACATCAGCGAGGCGGAGCAGGAGGGCGGCGTCCCCGGCACCGGCGGCTCGGTCTTCAAGCTGCGCTACTCGCACGCCCGCCAGGAGCTGTTCGACGCCGCGGCCGAGGTGCTCGGCGTCGCGGGCGCGCTCGACACGGACCAGGAGTGGACCCTCGACCGCCTGTCGTCCCTCTCGTACACGATCGCCGCCGGCACCTCCCAGATCCAGCACAACATCGTCGCCGAACGCATCCTCGGCCTGCCGAAGGACGGGCCGAAGGGCCTTCGGAGGGATCCTCAGAAGGGAGGGCGGTGAGCATGCGCTTCCAGCTCACCGACGACCAGCGCGCCCTGCGCGACGGCGTACGGGACCTGCTCGCCGGACGCTTCGACCGCGACGCCCTGCGCGCCGCCGTGGACACGCCCGGGCACCTGGACCGGGTGCTGTGGCGGGCCCTGGGGGACGCGGGCTTCTTCGCCCTGTGCCTCCCGGAGGCGGACGGCGGCGTCGGCCTGGGACTGCCCGAGGCGGTCCTCGTCTTCGAGGAGGCGGGCCGGGTCCTGCTGCCGGGCCCGCTCGTCGCCACGCATCTCGCCGCGGGCACCGTGCCGGGCGCCGCGACCGGCGAGGCCGTCGTGACGGCGCCCGCCGGGGAACTCCTCCCGTGGCGCGACGCGTCGGACGTCGTCCAGGGCGACACGGCCGGCGCCGTGCCCCTGGCCTCCGTCGACCCGCTCACGCCCCTGCACAGGCTGCCGGGCCCGCACGCGCCCCGCAGCCCACGTGCCGTGCTCCTCACCGCCGCCGAACAGCTCGGCTCCGCCACGCGCACCTGCGAGCTGGCGGTCCGATACGCCCGCGAGCGCGAGCAGTTCGGGCAGCCCATCGGCGCGTTCCAGGCGGTGAAGCACCTGTGCGCCCAGATGCTCGTACGGGCCGAGCTGGCCCGTGCGGCCGTGTACGCGGCGGCTGTCACCGCCGACCCGGTGGAGACCGCCGCCGCCGAACTGCTCGCCGACGAGGCGGCCGTGCGCAACGCGCGCGACTGCGTCCAGGTGCACGGCGGCATGGGCTTCACCTGGGAGGCGGACGTGCATCTGCATCTCAAGCGGGCCTGGGTGCGCGCCGGCACGGGCCGTACGGCGCGCGAGACGGAGGAGGAGCTGGCGGCGGCGCTGTGACGTCCGGGGCCCCGCGCCCGGCGCGCGGCGAACCCATGTACGGACGGTCACGGAACGTCGATATCGGGTTGTGTCCTGCGCGGGACTCGTCACGGCACGGAGTCGGGGTCCCGCTCGGGTACCTTGTGTGGGATGCGAGTGGTTCCGAGTCCGAGCCATCCCGGTGCTGCCCCTGAGGCGGCTCCGGATCCGGCGATGCGCGCCGTTCGCAGCGCACGGGAGGGCCGCACGCCCGCCCGTTCGACTCCCCGCAGGACGCGTCGCACAGTATGGCGCACGCGTACTCCTTCGCGCTGGAATATGCCCGAAGCGCTTGTTGGGGTGACTGTACGTCAACCATGCTGTCTCCCAAGGGGATCACGGTCCGTGAGCTCCTTGACTTGTCACAGTCCCGAGGCGATGTGTCCGCCGGTTCGGATGGTGTGAGCGGTGCAGGTGCTTCAAGTTCAGCTGGAGGTCGGGGCGGATCCCGCCGAGGTGGGGCGAGCCCGCAGGTGGGTGCGCTCGCGCCTCGCAGGGTCGGGCATAGAGGCCGATGAGCCACTGGCGGAGACGCTCATCCTGATCGTCTCCGAGCTCGTCACCAACGCCGTGGTGCACACCGGCTGTCCGGCCGTCCTGCGCATGCTGCTGCCGGGCGTCCCGGCGGAGGCCAGCGCCGGGACGGTCCGCGTGGAGGTGGCCGACGCCAGCGACCGGCCCCCCGCGCCGCGGCACGCCGACGGGGACGAGACCAACGGCCGCGGCCTGGAACTCGTCGACGGTCTGGCGGACCGCTGGGGCTGGCGGCCCGAGGGCACGGGCAAGGCCATCTGGTGCGAGATCGACCGCTGCGGCGCGCAGAGCGCGGGAGCGGGGGCGTATCAGGGGATGGCGTACGAGGCCGTGTAGTTCCGCCTCCCGGTGCGCCAGTTCCGTCTCCTGGTACGCCGGCGCGCCTCGCCATTCCTCGCCATTCCTCGGTTTGCGCCGGGTGCGCGCCGTCACAAAAGTCGCATAACGGGCAAATCCCCCTACGGGTGTTGACGCCGGGTGTCCGTTTGATCACGCTTGTGGTCGGCGATTCGTGGCGAGGGGACGCCGAGGGATCCGGTGGCGTGAGCCCTCGGCGAGTGCGGGTCGTGCCGCGGCGGGCGGCTCCCCCCGGGGGTCGGGGGAGCGGGGCCCGGGCGCCGGGGGCCGGGCGGCGGTGCGAGCGCGTCGCCGTCCGGCCCTGAACTCCCTTACGGGGCAAGCTTCTTGATGCCTAAAGGATCGCGACCGGGGCCACGGGTGTGCCCGTGCCGCCCACGAAGGGCTCGGGCATCGCCGACAGCAGGAACGCGTAGCGCGCATCTTGTGCACAGGCTGTGGACAAGTTCTCCAGATTCCAGTTCTGGCCCTGGAGCATGCCCATTTCGACCAGGTCGAGGGCGTGTACCGGCAGCCAGAGGTTCTCGATCTCCGGCGGGAAGATCTCGAAGGTGAGGGTGTCGTTCGCGACGGCGGCCACGTCGCGCGCGTGGAACCACTCGGGCGTGCGCACGGACAGGCCGGGGGACGGATAGCCGTACGCGTGCTTGTCGCCCGCCAGATACGTCTGGATCTGGCCGGTGCGGACGAGGACGATGTCGCCGGCGCGGACGGTGACGTGGCCGAACTCCGCGGCCTCGTCCAGGTCTTCGGGCGTCACTGCGTGGTCGCCGGGCAGTCGGTCCACGCCCTTCGCCGCCGCGACGTCGAGCAGGACGCCGCGCGAGACGATGTGCGGGGCCTTGTCGATGCCGCTGAACCGCGCGCCGCCGTGCGCCGTGATCGTGTCGGCGGGGCGGCCGTTGTAGATCCGTCCCGAGTGCGAGACGTGCGTGAGGGCGTCCCAGTGGGTGGCCGTCTGGAGCCCCATGGTCACCGCGTCGTCGCTGGTGGCGACGGTGCCGGGGCCGAACAGTTCGTGGTTGATCTGGACCATGGCGTGGAGCGGGTTGACCCGGCCCGGGATCATCCCGGTCTGCACCCCGTCCTCCTTGAGGGGCAGCGCGAGCGGTACCCGGCGGCCCGTGCGGACGGTCGACGCGGCCTCGCGCACGACCTCGTCGGTGACCAGATTGAGCGTGCCGATCTCGTCGTCGGCGCCCCAACGGCCCCAGTTGTTGACGCGCTTGGCCATTTCGTGGAACTCGGCAGGCAACGACATGAGTGCTCCCCGGGGCTTGTCTTCCAGTGTCGATCGGGTCATAGAATCTAACGGTCCGTCAGAAACCGCGGGAAGGGGCCGGACGTGGGGAACTTCTTGGCAGGCAAGGTGGTGGCCGTCACCGGGGCCGGGCGCGGCATCGGCAGGGCCGTCGCGCTCGACTGCGCCGCCGAGGGAGCACGGGTCGTGGTCAACGACTACGGGGTGTCCATCGAGGGCGGCGAACCGGCGAGCGAGATCGCCGCGTCCGTCGTCAAGGAGATCGAGGCGGCCGGCGGCGAGGCCGTCGCCGTCGCCGACGACATCTCGACCATGGCGGGCGGACAGCGGATCGTCGACGTGGCGCTCGCCCGGTACGGGCGGATCGACGGCGTCGTCTGCGTCGCCGGGATCCTGCGCGAGCGGATGCTGTTCAACATGTCCGAGCAGGAGTGGGACCCGGTGGTCGCCACGCACCTGAAGGGCACGTTCACCGTGTTCCGGGCGGCGTCCGCCGTCATGCGCAAGCAGGGGTCGGGCACGCTCATCGGCTTCACCAGCGGAAACCACCAGGGATCCGTGGCGCAGGCCAACTACAGCGCCGCCAAGGGCGGGATCATCTCGCTCGTGCGCAGCGCCGCGCTCGGACTGCACAAGTACGGCGTGACGGCGAACGCGGTCGCGCCCGTCGCCCGTACGCGGATGTCGGCGAACGTGCCCATGGAGCTCAAGGAGATCGGGGAGCCGGAGGACGTCGCCGCGCTCGTCGTCTATCTGCTCAGCGAGCGCGCCCGCGCCGAGAAGATCACCGGTCAGGTGTACACGATCGCCGGCCCGAAGATCGCGGTGTGGGCCCAGCCGAGGGAGTTGCGCTCGGGGTACGCGGAGGGCGGCTGGACGCCGGACAAGATCGCGGACTTCCTGCCGGGCACCGTGGGCGTCGATCCGATGCCGATGCTCGCGCAGCTGGAGGCGATGGCCGAGGCGGCCGCCGCGAAAGCGCGGCCCAATCAGTGACGTCGAGGCCGGGGGCGGAGGCGCGTGGTGGAGTTCGGGTTCGGGGATGAGGACGAGGCGTTCCGGCGGGAGGCCCGTGCGTGGCTCGCGGAGCACCTCACCGGCGAGTACGCCGTCGCGCGGGGGCGCGGCGGGCCCGGGAGCGAGCACGAGGACGCCGGCGTGCGGCGGTCCTGGGAGCGGGAGCTGGGCGCGGCCGGGTGGATCGGGCTCGGCTGGCAGCGCGGCGGGTACGGCAACCGGGTCGCCTCGCTGACCCAGCAGGTCGTCTGGGCCGAGGAGTACGCGCGGGCCCGCGCGCCCGGGCGCCACGGGCACATCGGCGAGAACCTGCTCGCCCCGACCCTGATCGCGTACGGCGACGAGGAGCAGCAGCGGCGCTTCCTGCCGCCCGTCGCCTCCGGCGAGGAGCTGTGGTGCCAGGGCTACAGCGAGCCCGGCGCCGGTTCCGACCTCGCGAACCTGCGCACGACCGCCGTACGTGACGGGGACACGTACCGCGTCACCGGGCAGAAGGTGTGGACGTCGCTCGCGCAGGAGGCCGACTGGTGCTTCGTGCTCGCGCGCACCGAGGCCGGGTCGCGGCGCCATCACGGCCTGTCGTTCCTCCTCGTGCCGATGGACCAGCCGGGCCGGATCGAGGTGCGGCCCATCCGGCAGCTGACCGGCACGAGCGAGTTCAACGAGGTGTTCTTCGACGGCGCGCACGCGCGCGTGGCGCACGTCGTCGGCGGCGAGGGGAACGGCTGGCGGGTCGCCATGGGGCTGCTCGCCCTGGAGCGCGGCGTCTCGACGCTCGCCCAGCAGATCGGGTTCGCCGCCGAACTCGCCGAGGTCGTACGGACCGCGGTGCGTACAGGCGCTGCCGAGGACCCGCTGCTCAGGGACCGCCTCGTACGGCAGTGGGCCGAGCTGCGCGTGATGCGGTTCAACGCGCTGCGCACGCTCGGCGGCGCGCAGGACCCGGGCGCCCCGAGCGTCGCCAAGCTCCTGTGGGGCCGCTGGCACCAGCGCCTGGGTGAACTCGCCCTCCAGGCGCGGGGCGCGCTCGCCGCCGCCGGGCCGGGGGACTGGACGCCCGACCGTCCGTACGAACTCGACGCCGCACAGCGGCTGTTCCTCTTCAGCCGGGCCGACACGATCTACGGCGGCTCGGACGAGATCCAGCGCAACATCATCGCCGAGCGTGTGCTCGGGCTGCCCAGGGAGACGAGGGAGTCGTCATGAGGGGTGTCGTGTTCGACGGGGTCCGGGCCGACGTGGTCGACGATCTCGAAATACGTGACCCGGGACCGGGCGAGGTGCTCGTCGACGTCGCCGCGGCCGGGCTGTGCCACAGCGACCTGTCGGTGATCGACGGGACCATCCCGTTCCCGGTGCCGGTCGTGCTCGGACACGAGGGCGCGGGCGTCGTGGAGGCCGTCGGCGCGGGCGTCACGCATGTGGCGCCCGGGGACCATGTGGCGCTGTCCACGCTCGCCAACTGCGGCGCCTGCGCGGACTGCGACCGGGGGCGGCCGACCATGTGCCGCAAGGCGATCGGGATGCCCACGCAGCCGTTCTCGCGGGGCGGCACACCGCTCTACCAGTTCGCCGCGAACTCCTCGTTCGCCGAGCGGACCGTCGTGAAGGCCGTGCAGGCCGTGCCGATCCCGGCCGAGATCCCGCTGACGTCGGCCGCGCTCATGGGGTGCGGGGTGCTGACCGGCGTCGGGGCCGTCCTCAACCGGGCGCGCGTCGACCAGGGCGACACCGTCGTCGTCATCGGGACCGGCGGGATCGGCCTCAACGTGCTCCAGGGCACCCGGATCGCGGGCGCGTCCAGGATCGTCGCCGTCGACGCGAACCCCGACAAGGAAGCGGTGGCGCGGCGGTTCGGCGCGACGGACTTCCTGACCTCGGCCGCCGGGGTCAGGGAGGTCCTGCCGCACGGCGCCGACCACGTCTTCGAGTGCGTCGGCCGCGTCGAGCTGGTCCGGCAGGCCATCGACCTCCTCGACCGGCACGGCCAGGCCGTGCTCCTCGGCATGCCGGCCGCGGACGCGGAGGCGTCCTTCGTCCCCGCCTCGCTCTTCCTCGACAAGTCCGTCCTGGGCTGCCGCTACGGCTCCTCGCGGCCCCAGCGCGACATCAGGCTCTACGCGGACCTGTACCGCCAGGGGCGGCTGCTGCTCGACGAGCTGGTCACGGAGACGTACCCGGTCGAGGACTTCGCCAAGGCGGCGGAGGACGCGCAGCAGGGGCGGGTGGCGCGGGGGGTGCTGGTGTTCTGAGCCGGGCCTACCTGTTCTGCGTCGCGCCCTGCGTGGTCGTGGCGTGGAACGTGCGGCGGTAGGCCGTCGGCGTCACGCCCAGGGCCGCCTGGAGGTGCTGCCGCATCGACTGCGCCGTGCCGAAGCCCGACTCGCGTGCCACCTGGTCCATCGACAGGTCGCTCGACTCCAGGAGGTGCCGGGCCCGCTCCACCCGCTGCTGGGTGAGCCACTGGCCCGGGCTGACGCCGGCCTCTTCGCGGAAGCGGCGCGTGAAGGTGCGGACCGACATCGCCTCCTGGGCGGCCAGGTCGCGCAGCTGGAGCGGTTCGTGAAGGCGGGCGAGGGCCCAGGCGCGCGCCTTCGTCGTCGTCGCGAGCTGGGGTTCGGGGACGGGGCGGTGGATGTACTGGGCCTGCCCGCCGTCGCGGTGGGGCGGGACGACGGTGTGGCGGGCCACCTCGTTGGCCACCGCCGTGCCGTGGTCGCGGCGGACCAGGTGCAGGCAGAGGTCGATGCCCGCGGCGACCCCGGCCGACGTCAGCACGTCCCCGTCGTCGATGTACAGGACGTCCGCGTCGACCTTGATCTTGGGGAAGAGCCGCTGGAAGTGCTCCGCCGACGCCCAGTGCGTGGTCGCCGGGCGCCCGTCCAAGTAGCCGGCCGCCGCGAGGACGTAACTGCCGGTGCAGATCGACACCATCCGCGTACCGGGCCTGACCTGTGCGATGGCCGCCGCCAGCTCGTCGGTGAGTACGCCTTCGTCGAGGACGGGTCCGTGCTTGTACGACGCGGGAACGACCACCGTGTCCGCGGTCGCGAGCGCCTCCGGGCCGTTCCTGATCAGGACGGCGAAGTCGGCGTCCGTCTCCACGGGGCCGGGTTCCCTGACCGAGCACGTCACGACCTCGTAGAGCGGCCGGCCCTCGGCGTCCTTGGCGCGGGTGAAGATGCGCTGGGTGATGCCGAGTTCGAAGGGGAGCACGCCGTCGAGGGCCAGGACGACCACGCGGTGGGGGCGTCGGGTGCGGGGTGCGGGAGTCTCGGGCATGGCTCCGAGTGTATGGCCCGATCCTAGCGAAGGCTGTCTTTCGGGCCACTCGTCCGGGGCGGGCCGGTGATCCGATGCTGTCTGCTGTGACGCACACATCGGACATGACACCGACCGCCGCGGCCGAGGGCTCGCCCGGCGCGGGCACCTCCCCTCCGCCCCGCCCCCGTCCCCGTATCCACCGCGCCTGGTTCGTGGCCGCCGTCACCTTCGTGACGATCATCGGCGCCGCCGCCTTCCGGTCCCTGCCGGGGCTCTTGATCGACCCGCTGAACGAGGAGTTCGGCTGGTCGCGCGGCACCATCGGGCTCGCCGTCTCCATCAACCTCGCGCTGTACGGGCTGACCGCGCCCTTCGCCGCCGCCCTCATGGACCGGTTCGGCATCCGGCGCGTGGTCGCCGCCGCCCTGGTGGTCATCGCGGCCGGCTCCGGACTGACCGTGTGGATGGACTCGGCCTGGCAGCTCCTGCTGTGCTGGGGCCTGCTCGTCGGGCTCGGCTCCGGCTCGATGGCCCTCGCGTTCGCCGCGACCGTCACCAACCGCTGGTTCACGGCCCGGCGCGGGCTCGTGACCGGCATCCTCACGGCCGCGTCCGCATCGGGGCAGCTCATCTTCCTGCCCCTGCTCTCGTGGATCGTCGAGGCGCACAAGTGGCGGCCGGCGGCCGTGACGGTGGCGCTCGCGGCCCTCGCCGTCGTGCCGTTCGTGTGGCTGCTGCTGCGCGACCATCCGGCCGACGTGGGGACCACCCCGTACGGTTCGGCGGAGTTCGTCGAGAAGCCGCCGCCCGTCACCGGGGCCGCCCGCCGCACCCTGGGCGTGCTCTTCAAGGCCGCCCGTACGGGACCCTTCTGGCTGCTCGCCGGGACGTTCGCGATCTGCGGCGCCTCCACGAACGGGCTCGTCCAGACGCACTTCGTGCCGGCCGCGCACGACCACGGGATGCCCATCACCGCGGCGGCCTCGCTGCTCGCCGTGGTGGGGGTCTTCGACGTCGTCGGAACGGTGGCGTCGGGCTGGTTCACCGACCGCTTCGACCCGCGGCGGCTGCTCGCGGTGTACTACGCGCTGCGCGGGGTCTCCCTGCTGTTCCTGCCCATGCTCCTCGCGCCCTCCGTCCACCCGCCGATGGTCTTCTTCATCGTCTTCTACGGGCTCGACTGGGTCGCCACCGTGCCGCCCACCCTGGCCCTGTGCCGCGAGTACTACGGCGAGGACAGCGCGATCGTGTTCGGCTGGGTGCTCGCCTCGCACCAGGTGGGCGCCGCGCTGGTCGCCTTCCTCGGCGGCGTCGCCCGTGACACGTTCGGCTCCTACGACGTCGTCTGGTACGCGTCCGGGGGGCTGTGCGCGGCGGCGGCCCTGATGGCGCTGGTCATCCGGCGCCGGAACGCCGGTGCCGATGCCGGTGCCGGCCTGGTGGCCGACCTCGCCTGATCAGTGCGCGAAGCGGCCGAAGGCGCCCTTGTGGAACAGGAGCGGGGACGCCTCGCCCTCCGCCGTCCCGAGCGCCTCCACCCGGCCCACCACGATGAGGTGGTCCCCGCCCGTGTGGACGGCGTGGATCGTGCAGTCGACCCACGCGGGCGCGCCCGCGAGCCGTGGCGAGCCCGTCACCGGCGCCGCGTCGTGCTCGACGCCCGCGAACTTGTCCGCGCCGCTCACCGCGAAGGACCGGCACAGCGCGCCCTGGTCCGCGCCCAGGACGTTCACGCAGAAGACGCCGGCGCTCGCGATGCGCGGCCAGGTCGTGGACGTACGGGCCACCATGAACGCCACCAGGGGCGGGTCCAGGGAGAGCGAGGAGAACGACTGGCAGGCGAAACCCGCGGGGGGAGCGCCGGGGTGCGGGGGCGGCGCCGTGACGACGGTGACGCCGGTGGCGAAGTGGCCCAGGACGCGGCGGAACTCGCCGGGGTCCAGCGGCGCCCGCTCGTCCTCGCCCACGGCCCGTAGCTCCGGACGCGGCAGTGCGTCCACCGGCTCGGCCGACGTGGGCGCACCGACCGACCGGAGGTACCTGACCACCGTCGCTGCCATTCCTGCGTGTCCCATCACACCTACGATTGAAGCTGACGATGCGTCAGATAGGAAGTGGCGGGCCGGAATTCGACGACGGCGTCCCGTCGTGGGAGTGGTTACCGGCCCTGGTACGTCGGGTCGCGCCGCTCCTTGAAGGAGGCGACGCCCTCCTGGGCGTCCGCCGTCGTCATGTTGATCTCCTGCGCCGTCGCCTCCGCCGCGAACGCCGTCGCGCGGTCCGACTCCAGGGAGGCGTTGACCAGCTGCTTGGTCATGGCGATGGCCCGCGTCGGACCGCTCGCCAGGCGCGCCGCCCACTCCTGGGCCGTCTTGCGCAGCTCCCCGTCCGGGACCGTGCGGTTGACCAGGCCCAGGCGTTCCGCGTCCGCCGAGGAGAGCGCGTCGCCGAAGAACATCAGCTCCTTGGCCCGCTGCGGCCCGATGAGGCGCGGCAGCAGATAGGCGCCGCCCCCGTCGGGGACCAGGCCGCGGCGCGCGAAGACCTCGATGAACCGGGCCGACTCCGCCGCGAGCACCAGGTCGCACGCGAACGCCAGATGCGCCCCGATCCCGGCCGCCGTCCCGTTGACCGCCGCGACGACCGGCTTCTCGCAGTCCATGACCGCCGCGATCAGGCGCTGCGCGCCGAGGCGGATCGTGCGGGCCACGTCGCCGGGCACCCGGGGCCCGGCGGCCGGTGCGCCCCGCAGGTCCGCCCCGGCGCAGAAGCCCCTGCCCGTCGCCGTGAGGACGACGGCGCGCACGTCAGGGTCGGCGGAGGCGCCGTTCAGGATGCCGATGATCTCCTCGCGCTGGTCCCAGGTCAGCGCGTTCATGGCCTCGGGACGATTGAGCGTGATCCAGGTGACGGCGTCGGCGGTGGTGCACTCGATGGTGGCGGACATGACCTCTTCTTCCCTGTACGGAGGCGGGCGCGGGCGGCGTGACGGATCCCGGTGAGGGCCTAGTGGCAGACGGCGAGCGCGTCGAGCGCCACCGCGCCCTGGCCCCGGGGGAGCACCATCAGCGGATTGATGTCCAACTCGGCGAGTTCGTCGCCCAGTTCGAGGGCCATCCGCTGGACCCGCAGGACGACCTCGACCAGCGCGTCCAGGTCCACGGGCGGCGCCCCCCGCATCCCGTCCAGAAGCGGCCTGCCCCGCAGTTCGTCGAGCATCGCCCGCGCCTGGTCCTCCGCGAACGGCGGCACCCTCACCGCCGTGTCCCGCAGCACCTCCACGAGTACGCCGCCCAGGCCCACCGTCACCGTCGGGCCGAACAGGTCGTCCTGGGTGACCCCGACGACCATTTCCACGCCCCGCTCGACCATCTGGCAGACCAGGACGCCGTCCAGGTCGAGGCCCTCGTAGCGGGCGATGTCGGTGAGTTCCCGGTAGGCGTCCCTGACCTGGCTGGCCGAGGTCAGGCCGACCTTGACCAGGCCGAGGTCCGACTTGTGGGCAAGGCGCGCCCCGGACGCCTTCATGACGACGGGGTAGCCGACCTGTCCGGCCGCCCGTACGGCCGCCGCGGCGCTGGTGACGAGCTGCTCGCGCGGTACGCGGATGCCGTACGCCCGCAGGAGCTGCTTCGCGGCGTGCTCGCTGAGCTGGCGGCCCGGGCGCATCAGGGCCTGCGCCTTGCTGAAGGAGGGGGAGGGCGTGCGGGGCGCCTCGGTGAACGGCGAGCGGTAGGCGGCCGTGAACCGGTGGTGGTCCAGATAGGCCCGCACAGCCGTGATGCAGTTCCCGAACGTGCGGAACGTCGCGAGGCGTGAGGAGCCGAGCAGCGTCTCGCGGTAGGCGTCCTCGGTGCCCAGGGGCGAGCCCCAGACGACGCAGATCAGCTTGTCCGTGCGCTCCGCCGCCTGAGCCAGGTCCCGGGCCAGCTTGTCGCTCATCGGGGGGAACGGGCCGGTGATCGGGCAGATCAGGACGCCTATGGACGGGTCCTGGAGGATCGACTCGATGATTTTGGGGCCGCGCCAGTCGCCCACGGGGTGGCCGCCGTTGTCGATCGGGTTCGCGACGTTGAGGTACTCCGGGATCCACTGGTGCAGCTCCTGCTGCTTCGCCTCGGACAGTGCCGGCAGGGTCAGGCCCGCGCGCGTGGCGAGGTCGGCGAAGTGGGCGCCGGTGCCGCCGGATATCGAGTAGACCGCCACGCCGTCGGCGCGCGGGGGCCGGGCCCGCGCCAACAGGGCCGCCGTGTCCTGGAGTTCGTCGAGTCCGTCGACCCTGATCACGCCGAACTGGCGCATCGCCGCGTCCACCACCGTGTCCGTACCGGTCAGCTTGCCCGTGTGCGAGGCCGCCATGCGGGCGCCCGTCTCGGTGCGGCCGACCTTGACGGCCACGACGGGCACGCCGTTACGGGCGGCGCGGTCCGCCGCGAGGAGGAACCCGCGGCCGTCCTTCAGCCCCTCCACGTAACACGCGATCGCCCCGACCTCGGGCTGCTCGGCGAAGTACGAGATGAAGTCCGCCGTCTCCAGGTCCGCCTCGTTGCCCGTGGGCGCCCAGTGCGAGAGCCGTACGCCCAGCTCCTGCATCGTGTAGAGGGGGCGGCCCTGGTGGCCGGACTGCGTGATCAGGGCGATGGCCGGCCCTTCGAGGTCCTCGCGGAACTCGGAGAACGCGTTCAGGTTGGTGTTCGGGCCCAGCAGACGCATGCCCGAGCGGCTGACCGCCGCGGACAGGGACGACTGGGCGGCCGCACCCTCCTCGCCCGTCTCGGCGAAGCCCGAAGCGAACGCCACCGCGAACTTCACCTTGGCCTGGGCCAGTTCCTCGATGACCGGCAGCGGGTCCGAGATGAGGAGCACGGCGAGGTCGACGGGCTCGGGCAGCGCGGAGACGGCCGGCGAGCACGGGATGCCGAAGACGGTCTCGCGGGTGGGGTGCACGGGGTGGAGGCGGGCGCCCACGCGCTCCGCCCACGCGATCAGCTGCCGCGTGATGCCCGTGTTCGGGCGGCCCTCGGCGTCGGACGCGCCGATGACCGCCATCGATTCGGGCCGGAAGAAACGGTCCAGGTCGGGCACCTCGCGGTGCAGTGGCCTGCCGCTCACGTCCAGGTCGTCCGCCCTGCTGTGCACGGCGGGTGCCGGCTGCTCTCCGCAGGCGATCGTGCGGGCCCGGCGGGGGTCGGTGGTCAGGGTGCCGTATGTCGATCCAAGCATCGGGTCCGCCCGCTCCTCGACTGGTGCTCACGTAACTGACGTAGTGTCAGATTACTGAACTGACGCTGTGTCAGGAACAGGGCTGCACGCAAAGGCTGCTACGGGTGTTCCCGCGGGCGGGCGGGTTGGAACGGCGGGATGTGGCCACTGTGGGCGGGTGTGACGGAGGGGGTGCGGGCGGATGGCGCCTGCGAGCGGGCCGGTGACCGGACGGCGCTGCCGGTCGGAGTCAGCCCGCGATCGCCTTCGCGATCTTCCGTGCGTCCAGGGCCAGTTCGCGGAACATGCCGCTGATCGGGTTCGTGTACCCCGTGAAGTGGAGGCCGGGCGCGGCGGGGTGCGTCCGCCGGCCGTGCGTGGCCGGGCGGCCCCGGTCGTCGAGGACGCCGAGGTGGCCCACCAGGTCTTCCAGTGCGCGCCGGTACCCCGTCGCCGCGATCACCGCGTCGGGGGCGATGTGTGTGCCGTCCGCCAGGATCACCTTGCCGTCCTCGAAGGACTCGACGGCCGCGACCGGTTCGACCCGGCCCGTGCGTACGGCGTCGATCAGGCCCACGTCCTGCACGGGGATCGCGCCCTCGCGCACCCGCGAGTAGAGGCCGGTCGTGGGTCTGGGCAGGCCCTGTTCCGCCAGGTCGGGCACGCTGAGCTTCGCCATCGGGCGGGCCAGGCGGTCCACGAGCGCCACGGGCAGCCTGCGGCACAGGATGCCCGTCCGCTGCGCGGGCCAGCCCGCGGTGGACCGGCGCACGATGTGGGGCGCCGTGCGGACCGCGAGCCGGACGCGGGACGCGCCGCCCTCGGCGAGGTCCACGGCGATCTCGGCGCCGGTGTTGCCGACGCCGACGACCAGCACGTCACGGCCCGCGTACGGCTTCGCGTTGCGGTAGTCGCCCGCGTGGAGGAGTTCGCCCGTGTACGAGGAGCGGCCCGGCCAGTCGGGCAGGCGGGGGGTGTGGTTGTAGCCCGTGGCGACCACGACGGCGCTCGCGGCCAGTTCACGGCCGCCCGAGGCGCGCACGAGCCAGCCGTCCTCCGTGCGCTCCACGCGCGAGACCGCCACACCGGTGACGATCTCCAGCTGGTGGTGCTCGGCGTACTTCTCCAGGTAGCGCACGACGTCGTCGCGGGACACCCAGCGGCCGAAGCGGCGCGGGATCGCGAGGCCCGGAAGCCCCGAGAGCTTGCGGGTGGTGTGCAGGTGGAGGCGGTCGTAGTGGCGGCGCCAGGACGCCCCGACGTGCTCCGACTTCTCCAGGATCACGGCCCGTACGCCCCGCTCGCGCAGCGCCGCGGCCGCGGCGAGGCCGCCCGGGCCGCCTCCGATGACGTACACGGGGCGGTCCTGGTTGCGTGCGGCGGGCGCGGGGGTGGTGACCATGAGTGCGAGCGTAATCACGGTTCGATTTGATGGGTCTCGGTCAAGACCGGAATCGGTTGCGAATTCATCACGGCGTACGCCCCTTGCGGTGACGCCCCACGTGCGCTGAACTGACGTTCCGTCAGAAACGGAGAGGAGGGCCCCGGTCGTGGACTCGATCTGGCTCGACGGCGTCGAATGGCTGGCCGTGCTGCGCATAGGCCTCGGACTGTGGTGGCTGGAGAGCTGGCGGCACAAGGACAAGAAGGGCTGGTTCGAGCGGGGCACCGGCATCGCCTGGGCCGCCGACGTCGCCGCGAAACACCGGTGGAACGCCGTGCGCAGCGGCTTCGGCGCGGTCGTCACCCCCCGGCCGAAAGTGATGGCCTACATCGTCGTCTACGCCGAACTGGCCCTGGGCCTCGGGCTCGTGGTGGGCCTGCTGACGCCCGTGGCCCTCATCGGCGGGCTGCTCCTGAATCTCCTGTACCTGGTCCTGATGATCCACGACTGGGCCGAGCAGGGACAGAACGCGATGATGGCCCTCATCTCGCTCGTGGCGCTCTTCGCCATGTCCTGGCAGGCCTGGTCGCTCGACGCGGCGATCGGACTGTTCCTGTGACTCTTCCCGCGACCGTACGGTTCGACCTCCCCGAGCCCGACGCCTTCACCCGCCCCTACTGGGACGCGGCCGCCGACGGGACCCTGCTGCTCCGCCGCTGCCGCGCGTGCGAGCGCGCCCATCACTATCCGCGCGAGTTCTGCCCGCACTGCTGGAGCGAGGACGTGGAGTGGGCGCGGGCGTCCGGGAGGGCCGTCCTCTACACGTGGTCCGTCGTCCACCGCAACGACCTGCCCCCCTTCGGCACCCGCACCCCGTACATCGCAGCCGTCGTCGACCTCGCGGAGGGCCCGCGGATGATGACGGAGATCGTGGACGCGGAAGGCGCCGAGCTCCGCGCAGGAATGCCCCTGGAGGTCACCTTCCGCGAGGTGGAGGGCTTCTCCGTCCCCGTATTTCGCTCGCGGACGTGAGGCGACGGGCGGCACCATGCGGTCATGACAGAGAGCCCCGCTCCCGCACCCGGCTGGCACCTCACCGCTGACGTCGACGACTTCCTCGCCCGCGCGGGCGGCCACCTGCGCGCCGAACCCGCCCTGCACACGGTCGCCCTCAGCGTCACCGCGAGCCTGCGGGAACGGGGGCCGGCGGTGTACGGGGCGCGGGAGCAGCTCTTCGGGGTGCTGTACGGGCCGGACGGCCGCGTGAGCGGGACGTTCCTGTGGACGAAGCCCTTCCGGCTCCATATCGGCCCTCTGGACCATGAGCAGGCGGACGCGCTCGCCGTCGCGCTCCACGGGCGGTCGGTGACCGGCGTGTTCGGGGTCGACTCGGCCTCCGCCGCCTTCGCCGACGCCTGGCAGTCCCGCACGGGAGCGCGGGCCCGCCGCGCCGTCGAGCAGCGCCTGTACCGGCTCGGGGACCTCACCCCGCCGCAGCCCGCACCTGCCGGGCGGCACCGCGTCGCCACCGAGGCGGACCGCGAGCTGCTGGTCCGGTGGCGCACCGCGTTCGCCGCGGACACCGGCACTCCGGGCGGCGCCTCGGGCTCGGAGGAATGGGCCGACGAGCGGATCTCGTACGGCGGCGTCACCCTCTGGGAGACCCCGGACGGCGTGCCCGCCTCCATGGCCGGCGTGACCCGCGAGGCCGCCGGGGCGGTCCGGGTCGCGCCCGTCTACACCCCGGAGGAGCTGCGCGGCCGCGGCTACGCGGGAGCGGTCACCGCCGAGGTGAGCCGCGCCGCCCGGGCCGCGGGCGCGAGCGAGGTGCTCCTCTTCACCGACCTCGCCAACCGGACCAGCAACGGCCTCTACCGGCGCATCGGCTACCGTCCCGTGCGGGACTTCGCCGTCCACACCTTCACCGCACCCGAGAACGGCTGACGCTCATGACCGACACCCCTGAGATACGTGGCCACGGACTGCTTCTGCGGGCCTGGCGGGCCGGGGACGAGGGGGACGCCGCCGCCGTACTGCGCGGGCTCGGCGACCCCGAGTTCCGCCGCTGGAACACCCCGCTCACCCCGGTCGACGACCTCGCCGCGGCCCATGCGTACCTGCGCTCACGCCAGGAGGCGCTGGCGAGCGGCGAATCCGTGTCCTGCTGCGTCACCGACGAGAGCACGGGGGAGGTGCTCGGGCACGTGGGTGTCAACGCGATCATGCCCGAGTTCAGCACCGCCCACGTCGGCTACTGGGTGCTGCCCGAGGCCCGCGGGCGCGGGGTGGCGACGCGTGCGCTGAGCCTCGCGTCCCGGCTGGCGTTCGGCGAACTCGGCCTCCACCGGCTCGAACTGGGGCACGCCCTCGGGCACGAGGTGTCCTGCCGGGTCGCCGAGCGCGGCGGCTACCGGTACGAGGGCACGCTGCGGGGCGCGATGTTCGAGGCGGGGCGGCAGGACGCCTTCCGTGACGCGCACCTGCACGCCCGCCTCGCCTCGGACCCCGAGCCGCCGGTGGCGTGAGCCGGCCGCGTCACGGCCAGAGCAGCTCCCGTACCCAGCCCGCCCCCGTGGCGCGGTACCTGAGGCGGACGTGGCGGCGGCGGGCGTCGCCCTGGAAGAACTCCACCTCGCGCGGGGCCAGCGCGTACGCCGTCCACGTGGGGGCGGGGGCCTCGGGGTCGGCCTGCGCGCGCTCCCAGGCCGCGACCGACGCCCGCTCCAACTCATCCTGCGAACCGAGGACTTCGCTCTGGTGGCCGACCAGGGCCGCGGCCAGCGCTCCCGTCGAGCGGACGTGCAGGTCGGCCTGGCTCACCTCGGGCGACTCCGTGGTGACATCACCGCGAACACGGATCTGGCGGCCCTGCGACGGCCAGTAGAAGCCGAGCGCGGCCCGGGGGTGCGCCGTGAGCTGGCGGCCCTTGGCGCTGCCCGCGTGGGAGGCGAAGTGGAAGCCGTCCTCGTCGGCGCCGTGCAGCATCACCGTACGGACGTCGGGCAGGCCGTCCCCGTCCACCGTCGCGAGCGACATGGTGTGCGGCTCGGTCTGGCCGGCGGCCACCGCCCCGGCGAACCACTCGACGAAGAGCGGCAGCGGGGCGGACGGGGCCGCGGACGGGTCGAACGCGGGCAGCTCGGTGTCCCAGACGCGCAGGGACTTCAGGATCTCTTGCAGTTCGGGCATGCACCGATTCTCGCGTCGAACGCGAGCGCCCCGCCGACCGGTCCGACCGGAAGGCGGGGCGCCGCGTCGACAGGCGAGTCCCGTCGGACGAGTCGCGTCAGATGAGGTCCATCGCCGCGACCTCGTCCGGGCTGCCGTAGCTGACCGGGCCCTGGAAGCGGCGGCGGGCCGTCGCGAACCACCACACCGTCGCGATCACGAGTACGGCGACCAGCGCGATCGGCGCGTAGTTGAACGACGTCGCGTTGATCGGGGACGCCTGCGGCAGCATGAACAGGACGCTGCTCGCCACGATCCAGACCACCGCGATCGCGGCGACGGGCTTGCCCCAGCGGCCCAGGTTCCACGGCCCCTGCTGGAAGTCGTCGTGGCGCAGGCGCAGATAGATCGGGACGGCGTACGCGAGGTAGAGACCCACGACGTTCACGCTGACGATCGCGGTGAACGCCGTGTGCGACCACCAGCCCGGCACCACGAGGACCAGCGAGCAGGCCGCCGCGAGCCACACGGCCTTCACCGGCGTGCGCGTGCGCGACGAGACCGAGTGCCACCAGCGCGAGCCCGGCATGGCGCCGTCACGCGAGAAGGCGAAGATCTGACGGGTGTTGCTCGTCATGTTGGCCAGGCCGCAGAACAGCATCGAGCCGATCACGATCAGCAGCAGGACCTTCGCCGTCGTCATGCCGAGCGCGTCGATGAGGATCTGCACGGGCGGCGCCGACGCGCTCGCCTCCGCCGCGTAGTCCCCGATCGCGAAGACGAGGGCCAGCATCAGGATCAGGCCGGTGACGGCGGAGTAGCCGATCGCCCGCATGATGCCCTTGGGCGCGTTGACCGTCGCCTGGACCGTCTCCTCCGACATGTGGAAGCTGCCGTCGAAGCCGGTGAACGTCCAGCTGGTCACGAGGAGGCCGAGCAGGGCCGCGTAGATCCCGTTGGAGAAGCCGGTGTTGTTGGTGAACTGCGTGACGACCGACGCCGACTGGTGGTGGTCCGGTACGGCGATCAGCGCGACCACGATGATCACCATGCCGATGAGGAGCCACCACACGGAGATCCGGTTCACCAGTGCCACCAGCTGCACCGTGTACGTGTTGGCGAGCGCCTGGAGCAGCAGGATCGCCGCCGTGATCAGAACCGTCTGCTGCGCCGTCGCGTGGTACGACGGCCACTGCATGACGACGAACGCCTGGATGAAGGTGGCCGCCGCATAGCCCGTCGCCGCCGTGCCGCCGACCTGCCCCACGAAATTCAGCCAGCCCGTGTACCAGGACCAGGCACCCTTGTGCCGTTTCGCCAGCTTTCCTGCAGAGAAATAGAGAGCCCCGCTCGTCGGATACGCCGATGCGATTTCGGCCATCGACGCTCCGACGAAAAGCACCATGGCCGCGACGGCTATCCAGCCGAACACGAGAATGCGCGGCCCGCCGGCGTTCATTCCGAACCCGAAGGAGGAGAAGATGCCGGAGATGATGTTGATGATCGTGAAAGAAATCGCGAAATTGTCGAACGCCTTGAAGCGCCGGGTCAGCTTCCGCGGGTAGCCCATCGCGTGCAGCGTCGCGTCGTCGTCGAGCGCGGCGGCGGGCCGCCCGGATCTGGTGGGGGACGTGGGGGGAGTGGGTGCGCTGGTCAGGGGGTCGGACACAACCTCGGCCTTCCGGTGTGGGGGAATTTCCGAAACCTGTGGGGCGGGTGGGGTCAGGTGCCGTGGGGGACCGGCAGACCGCACGCGCGCCGCGCCCTGCTGAGCTGTTCCCCGGGGTCACCGAAGACGCTCCAGGGCATGCGGGACGCGTACGGGCCCATGGCCATGAGCACGGCCCGCGCCTCGAAGACGCACTGCGCCATGTGCAGCGCGTGCGCCAGATACGCCAGGTCGAGGACCGGCGTGAAGCGGTAGCCGGCCACCTGCGGCAGCCAGTTCCGGTACGCGCCGAGCGCCGTCGCCTTCCACTGCGGCTGGTCCCAGGTGTGCTCGGCGAGGAGGTGCGCCGGGTTGTGGCCCTCGACGAGGGTGACCAGGGGCAGCAGGCGCAGCGGCGATGAGGCCGGGGCGCGCTGGCTCAGATACGCGGCCACGTCCCAGGCCGCGTTCACGGTGCCGCCGTGCCGGGTGAAGAAGAACGCCAGGAACTGGTGGTGGGCCTCGCGGTGCCAGGGGTCGAGGCGCGTGACGTGCTCGAACTGGGCCCAGGGGCCGCGGGGCTCGGTGAGCAGGCCCTGCGGCGCGCGGTCGCGGGGCCGCTGGAGGCGGGCCATGGAGAGCCGGGCGGCCCACGGGGTGGGGTCCTTGGGCGCGAGATCCGAGGCCCGGTCGCAGGCGGCGAGCGCTATCCGGCCGAGCGCCCCGATGCGCCGGTCGTGCGACTGGGCGGCGCGCAGGGTCCGGAACACGGCGACGCGCGCCCACAACAGGGCGGCGTCGGGGCCGGGCTCCTCCTCCAGCCAGCGTTCCGCGAGGTCGGAGTCGGCGGCGACGGAGGCCAGGACGAGGGAGCGGTGGGCGCGCAGTCCGAAGTCGCCGTGCGTCTCCTCGAGGACCGAGTGCGCGCCGAAGTAGCGGCCCGCCTTCAAGTCCGTGCAGGCCCTGGCCAGCTCTCGGTCGTCGGCGGCGGGATGCCAGACGTACTGTCCTTCGAACGAGCCGGCGGTCATGCTCCCCTGCCACTGTTCTGCTTTTCCGTACGGACGACGGGGAGCACCCTACTCAGGATCACGCCCTACGGAAACTGCGCATCCGAAATAACAGGTTCCGGGTTGTTCATGACGCGCCGCGCGTCTCGCGATCCGATTTCGGGTTCGCGATCGGTTTATTGAAATTGCAAATTTATTGTGCCGGTTCCCGGTTTCTCATGGCCGCGGACTTGTGGACGAGGCCTCAGGACGTGCCGAGCACCACCGTCCCCGACGAGCAGAACCATCCGCCCGTGCCGGACGCCACCGCGAGCCGCGGCAGCCGCCCGCCCTCCTTGCGCACCTGGCGCTCCCCGGCCTCGCCCCGCAGCTGTCGTACCGCTTCCACCAGCAGGAACAGGCCGCGCATTCCCGGGTGCTGGGCCGACAGGCCGCCGCCGTCCGTGTTCGTGGGGAGCCCGCCGTCCCGCAGCAGCCGTCCCTTCTCCACGAACGGTCCGCCCTCGCCCTTCGCGCAGAACCCCAGATCCTCCAGCGTCACCAGCGTCATGTACGTGAAGGCGTCGTAGATCTCCGCGAGGTCGATCTCGTCGGGCGTGACGCCCGCCCGCTCGAAGGCGAGCTTCCCGCTGACGGCCGCCGGGGACACGGTGAAGTCGTCCCACTCGGACATCGTCGTGTGCGACACGTACTCACCCGAACCGAGCACCCACACCGGGGACTTGGCGCAGTCGGGGAGCAGGTCCTCGGCGACGAGCAGCACGGCGGCGCCGCCGTCCGAGCGTATGCAGCAGTGCAGTTTCGTGAACGGGTCCGCGATCATCGGCCCGTCGAGCACGTCGTCCACGGTGACCGGGTCGCGGAACATGGCCTCCGGGTTCAGCGCGGCGTTCGCCCGCGCCTGCACGGCGACCTCGGCGAGCTGCTCGAGGGTGGTGCCGTACTCGTGCATGTGGCGCCGCGCCGCCATCGCGTACTTGGCGATCAGCGAGTGCCCGTACGGCACCTCGAACTGGAGGGGGCCGCGGGCGCCGAAGCTCAGGTTGGACGTGCGCCGTTCGGCCTTGATGTCGGCGCGGGCGGTCGACCCGTAGACGAGCAGGACCGCGCGGGCGCGGCCCTGGGCGATGGCGTCCGCCGCGTGCGCCGCCATCACCTCCCAGGTGGAGCCGCCGACCGAGGTCGAGTCCACCCAGCGGGGGCTGAGCCCCAGGTACTCGGCCACCTCGACCGGCGCGAGGACGCCGAGGCCCGCGCTGGCGAACCCGTCGACGACGTCGGGGGTGAGTCCGGCGTCGGCCACGGCGCGGCGGGCGGCCTGGGCGTGCAGGGCGTAGGGAGTGGCCTCGTCCACGCGGCCGCAGTCGGAGAGGGCGATGCCGGCGATGGCGACCCGGCGGGAACCGTGAAGTGCGGCAGTCATAAATCTGACGGTACATCAGATCGGCTGATCCGCCAGAGGGTGTCTCCGTGTGTGCGTCCGTGCGCAATTCTGCGCTCGGGTCAGCGCATACCGCCGCACGCGCCTCTGCGTACACCGCCGTACACGCCTGTGCGCATATCTCTGTGCATCCCGCCCCCGCCGCCCTAACATGACGCACCGTCAGAACAGGGGGTCCGGGGTCGCCGGACCCGTGGGAGGAGCCCGTATGGACGCCGCCTTCACCGCGGAACAGGACGAGATCCGCCGCACCCTGCACGAACTCATGAACAAGCGCTGCGGCCCCGAGGACGTCAAGGCCGCCGTCGGCACGCCCGCCGGCTACGACCCGGCCCTGTGGTCGGCCCTCGGCGGCGAACTGGGCCTGCCGGGCCTCGCCCTCCCCGAGCAGTACGGCGGAGTCGGCTGCGGGACCACCGAACTGGCCCTGGCCTGCGAGGAGTCGGGCCGCGCACTGGCCCCCACCCCGCTCCTGGCCACCGCGGCGCTCGCCGCCCCGCTCGTCCTCGCCCTCGGTACCGAGGCCCAGCGCGCCGGACTGCTGCCCCGCATCGCCTCGGGCGCCCTGACCGCCACGCTGGCCGTACCCGGCGAGGGCCTCGCCACCGCGCTCGGCCTGACCGGCGACAACCGTGGCGACTGGTCGGGCGGCGGCCGTGCGGGCGGCGTCCAGGCCAGGCGGGACGACGGCCATGACGGTGGCTGGAGGCTGTACGGGCAGGCCGACCAGGTCCTCGACGGACACAGCGCCGGCCTCCTGATCGTCGCCGCGCACACCGGCGGCTTCGCCCGCTCACGCACCCTGCTCTTCCTCGTGGACGGCGACGCGGAGGGAGTCGTCAGGACCCGCCAGACGTCCCTCGACGAGACACGCCCCCGCGCCCGGGTCGAACTGCGGGACGTGGCCGCCGAGTTGCTCGGCTCAGGAGAGAGTGAGGGCGGCGAGGTGGCCGGCGCTCTCGCCGCCATGGGTGACGCGGCCGCGACCGTACTCGCCGCGGAAGCCGTCGGCGCCGCCGAGCGCGCCCTGGAACGGACCGTCGAGCATGTGCGCCAGCGCGAGCAGTTCGGGCGGCCCATCGGCTCCTTCCAGGCGGTCAGGCACCGCCTCGCGGACGTCTACGTCCAGGTGCAGGCGGCGCGCTCCGCGGCGTACTACGCGGCCTGGGCGGCGGGTTCCGGGAGCGGTGAACGGACGGGCGGTCTCGCCCTCGCCCAGGCCCTGGAAGCGCTGCGCACCGCAGCGTCCGAGGCCGTCCAGCTGCACGGCGGCATCGGCTTCACCTGGGAGCATGACGCCCACCTCTACCTCAAGCGCGCGACCGGCGACGAACTCCTCTTCGGCCCCGTCCACCTGCTGCGCGCACGCGCCGCGGAATCCGCCGAGCTCTTCACCCGCCAGGAGGCGAGCGCCTGATGGCACCACCCGGAACAAGACTGCTGCAGAAAGTCTCGTCGACCCGCGCCTTCGCCCGCGTCGCCCCCCATTTCATCCCCGCGATGGACCGCACCGTGCACCGGCTCACCCGGGGAAAGGTGCTGCTCAGCGCCCAGATGCTGCCGGGGGTCATCCTGACCGCGCGCGGCGCGAAGAGCGGACTGCCGCGGCGGACGCCACTCGCCTGCATGCCTGAGGAAGGGGCGGGCACCTGGCTGCTGATCGGGTCCAACTTCGGCCGCCCGGGACACCCCGCGTGGACGGCGAACCTGATGGCCCACCCGGACGCCGACATCAACTGGAAGGGCGAGGACATCCCGGTCACCGCGCGGCTGCTCGACTCCGGCGAGCGGGCGGAGGCCTGGGCGGCGGTGCTCACGTTCTGGCCGCCGTACGCGAAGTACCAGGCGAGGGTGGAGCGGGAGATCCGGCTCTTCCGGCTGGTGCGCCGATGAGGCGGACCGGCGGCTGAGACTGCAACAGCGGCGGCTCACGTCAGACGCGAACCGCCGCTGCTCGACAGGACCTGGAAACCCGAAGGACCGCTTCAGGGCTACTTCGTCGGCTTCTTGCCGGTGACGCCCAGATACACCAACAGGGCCAGATTGGGCTTGAGTTCGGCCTGCTTGACACCCCAGGTCTGGAAGCCCTTCTGGTGAGAGGCCACCGCCGCGAGCATCGCGACGAGCGAACCGGCCATCGCGGCGGGGCTCACGTCCTTGTCGACCTTGCCCTTGGCCTGGAGCTCCTTGACCGTGTCCGTAAGGGAGTTGTTCACGGAGTTCAGGATCTTCATGCGGATCTTGTAGAAGCGCTTGTCGCCCTCGGCCGCGCCGAGGTCGACGACGCGCAGGATCGCGTCGTTCTTCCGCCAGAACTCCAGGAACCCGTCCACGAGTTCCTGCGAGGTCTGCCAGCCGGCCTTGCCGATCCACGAGCGGCCCTCGAGGAGCTGGGTCAACCCGGCGCCCTCCGTGGCCATTTGCTCGGCAATCTCCAGGACGGCGCCCTCGACGTCCGGGAAGTACTGGTAGAAGGTCGCCGGTGAGGTGCCTGCCTTCCGGGCCACATCAATGACTTTGACGTCCCGGTAGGGCGAGGAGCTGAGCATCTCGCCGAGGCACTCCAGCAGCTTCTGACGCGTCGCCTGACCACGCCGTCCGGCCACGCGGCCGTCGACGGTACGTACTTGTCCTGTCATGCCGTCAGCTTACCGAGGGGTGATCGGAGCGCGATTCGGCCGACTGCAAATGGGGTTGGGGGCTCCGGCACATGGGTTGATGGGGGGCCGCCCGGGGCTTTTGCGCATGTGGAGGCCGGTGGGATCGCGCACGTTATCAACAGCCTGTGGAAAACCCCGTGGATAAAATTGGCCAAGTGTTCGAATTGAACGTGTCGCCGACCCGCGGACGCGGCACCCTGCCACCCAGGGGACACCCCTCCCCATAGTGACGTACGGCACACCGGCGTACGGCGGGTGAACAGGAAGGACGCACACCGATGGAGTTCGCCGACGGCGCCCCCTGCTGGGCCGACGCCGCGCTCCCCGACGTGGAGTCGGGCAAGCGCTTCTACGGCGACCTCTTCGGCTGGACCTTCGACGAGGGTGCGGGCGCGGAGTACGGCTACTACACGCAGGCCTTCAGCGGCGGCAGGAGCGTCGCCGCCCTCGCCCCGGACCGCGACGGCCGCACGCCCACCGGCTGGACCGTCTACTTCAAGGCCCGCGACGCGGAGACACTCGCCTCCGCCGTGCGGGACGCCGGCGGGCGGCTGCTCGTCGAACCCCTCTCCATCGGCCCCTTCGGCACGATGGCGCTCGCGGCCGACCCCGAAGGCACCGTCTTCGGCCTCTGGCAGCCCGGCACCCACATCGGCTTCGAGGTGCAGGGGGAACCCGGCACGTTCCGCCGGACCGAGCTCCACGCGCGCGACCGGGCGACCGTCGTCCCCTTCTACGCGTCGGTCCTGGGCCGCGGCGCCACCGGCCTCGGCCTGTCCGTCACCACGGGCGACGCCCCCGCCCGCTTCCTCGTCCACTTCGCCGTCACCGACTGCGAGGCCACGGCCGACGCCGCCACCCGCCTCGGCGGCCGCGTAAAGGAAGAACCGTTCGACACCGCATACGGACGCGTGGCCGTCCTCACCGACAACCAGGGTGCCGCCTTCGCCCTCCACCAGGGCTGAACGGGTCCCTCCGCGCCCTTCCCGCTCCCTCCCGCTCCAATTCCTCCCTCGCGGAACCGACTTCCTCCCTCGCGGAACCGACCCGTAATGCGGTACCTCTCCCGTGACACCCCGATTTGCCCCCGGGTTCGCAACCGGAGCCCCGTACAGGAAGAATCGGGGTGCGTGCCGCCGTAGCGCTTCGGTGGTGAGACGCTGACCGGGGACTGTGTACAGCGACCCGGTCCCGTACGGGGAGGCAGGCAAGTGGTGGATCAGCTGACGCAGCACGATCCGAGGCGGATCGGCCCGTTCGAGGTCCTGGGACGGCTCGGCGCCGGCGGCATGGGACTCGTCTATCTCGCGCGCTCGGCATCCGGCCGGCGCGTGGCGATCAAGACCGTGCGGACCGAACTCGCCGAGGACCAGCTCTTCCGCGTCCGCTTCACCCGCGAGGTCGAGGCGGCCCGCGCCGTGTCCGGCTTCTACACGGCAGCCGTCGTCGACGCCGACCCGCGCGCCGCCGTGCCGTGGCTCGCCACCGCCTACGTCCCCGCGCCCTCCCTCGAAGAAATAGTGAACGAGTGCGGGCCGCTGCCGGCCCAGGCGGTGCGCTGGCTCGCCGCCGGAATCGCCGAGGCCCTCCAGTCCATCCACGGCGCGGGCCTCGTCCACCGCGACCTGAAGCCGTCGAACGTGCTCGTCGTCGAGGACGGCCCCCGCGTCATCGACTTCGGTATCGCCTCCGGCGTCTCCAACACCCGCCTGACCATGACGAACGTCGCCGTCGGCACCCCCGCCTACATGTCGCCCGAGCAGGCCAAGGACTCCCGGAGCGTCACCGGGGCCTCCGACATCTTCTCCCTCGGCTCCACCCTCGTCTTCGCCGCCACCGGACACGCCCCCTTCCACGGCGCCAACCCCGTCGAGACCGTCTTCATGCTGCTGCGCGAAGGCCCCGACATCGAAGGACTGCCCGCCGAGCTGCGGCCGCTCATCGAGTCCTGCATGAAGATGGAGGCACCGCTGCGGCCCTCGCCCGCGGACCTCCAGGCCCAGCTCGCCCCGCACCTCTTCGGCTCCGGCAGCGACGACAGCGGCACCGCGTCCGCCTGGCTCCCCGAGCGCTCCGTCGCGCTCATCGAGGAACGCAGGGGTGGACGGCCCCCGGTCAAGAGCAGCGGTCCCGGCCGCGGCGGCAGCGGCGGACGGGGCGTGCACGGCGGTGCCCCCGGCCCCATGCCGGCCATGCCTGCCCAGCCCCCCGGCCCGCCCCCGTCCCACGTCCCCGGCACCGGCGGCTGGCGTCCCACGCCCGCGCCCGTCGGCACCTCGGGCCTCGCACCCGACGCCGGGCCCGTACGCCTGGCCGGGGCGCAGGTCCCGATCGGCCCCGGCCCGCGCGTCGCCGACGCCCGCGCCGCCGCGGTGAAGGCACCGCCCGCCGACGCGGGCCTCGCCGCGTCCTGGTCCCGCCCCAAGCCCGGCGTCAACGGCGCCCCCGATCCCGTGATCCCCGCCCCGGCCCCCGAGGCGGGCGCCGCCTGGCGGCCCTGGCGCTTCCGTATGTCGAACGACGTGTGGGGCACCCCGTCCGTGGCCGGCGACCTCGTCTACGTGACCTCTTTCGAGGTACACGCACTCGACGTGTCCACCGGCCGCCGCCGCTTCAAGACGCGCGACGTCGCCTGGTCCATGGCCGTGGCCGACGGCCGTATCCACGCCTCCGACGGCCCCACCCTCTACGCGCTCGACGCCCGCGAGGGACACGACCTGTGGCGGCTGCAGAGCGACGCCTGGGTGTACTCCCTCAAGGCCGACCGCGGCACCGTCGTCACCGGCACCCGCGGCGGCGGCGTACAGGCCTGGGAAGCCGTCAACGGCGACAAGCTGTGGGAGATCACCGGCGCCCAGACCGACTTCGAGTCCCCCGAGGCCGGACCTGTCATCCACGACGGCACCGTCTACGTGTGGAAGGACGCCCGGCTCCGCGCGCTGGAGGCCCGTACCGGCGAGGAGCGCTGGTCGTACCCGATCGGCGACGCGGCCTCCTGCGGAGGCGTCCCCGTCCGCCTCACCCAGGCCTCCGACGGCTACGTCTACGTGGCCGCCGGGACCCGCGTCCTCGCCGTCGACGTCGCGAGCGGCCATGTCCGCTGGCACTTCGAGGCGCCCGCCGTGTTCCTCTGCCCGCCCGCCTTCGCCCCCGGCCCGGCCGTCACCGGCGGCGGCGTCTACCTCGCCGACCACCTCGGCACCGTCTACGCCCTCGACGCCACCGACGGCCGCGACCGCTGGCGCATCGCGACGGAACCCCGCCCCTCCTCCGTCGAACCGGTCCTCGTCTCGCACGGCCACGTCCACGTCGGCAGCGGCCAGGGCCTCTACACCCTCGACGCCGTCACCGGCACGCCCAAGTGGCGCTTCCAGGCGGGCGGCGAGGTCGTCGGCTCACCCGTCGTCGCCGACAACCGCATCCACTTCGGCGCCACCGACCACCTCCTCTACACCCTCAAGGCCGACGACGGCCGCCTCCGCTGGAAACTCGCCACGGGCGGCGAGATCACCGGCGCACCCGTGGTCAAGGACGGCGTGGTGTACGCGTGCAGCAAGGACCGCTGCGTGTACGCACTGGACGCGGAGAAGGGCACCGGGACGGCCACGGCGCGCTAGGGCTTGTCGCCGGGCCGCCCGCCCTGCTGCCCCTCCTCGTACGGGGGCTCCTCGTAAGGGGGCTCCTCGTACGGGGGATCCGGGTACGGGGGCTGCTCGGCGTACGGCTGCATCGGGCCCTCCAGCGTGTGCTGGGGACCGTCGAGCGTGGGCGCCGGCGGCGGGACGGGGTCGGTGAAGTGCGTGGGCTCCGGGCCGTCACCGGCGTACCCCTGGTCCGCGCCCTCGGGGAGCCGCTGTTGCCGCCCGCTCATCACGGCCGCGCCGAGCAGCAGCAGCGCACCGCCGACGGCCGCGCCGGCCACTCCGAGCCCCAGCCCGGAACCGTCACCGGCCACCACCATCCGCCCCTCGGCCTGCCCCACCCGCACCATCCACAGCACGGTGAAGGCGAGCACGACCACGCCCGCGAACGCGACGAGCAGCCGCGACCGCAGCACGACACCGATCAGCGTCGCGGCGGCGGCCACCGCGAACGGCAGGAAGAGGGAACCGACCAACTCCGCACGCGCGTCCGTCACTCCGGTACCCGTGAACAGGTCACCGAGGCGGTAGTAGCGCCCGTGACGGCCGTCGTACCACGCACGGAAGGGGCTGGAAACGGCGGCCGTCGCTCCGAGGAGAGCGAGGATCGATCCGAGGACGTTGCGGACCATGCGCAGCCTCCTGAATCCGGCCTGGTTCGGCTCTCGGTCACGACGCTACGCCGGGAGTACACCCGTCGCCACGCGGCGCTGCTACGGTGTCGGGTCGCCAAGAGGAACGCAACGATCACCATATTTTCGGGGGAGCAGAAGGATGCTGCGACGAGGACTGAAGCTCACGGCGCTGGCTGCCGTGGTCGTACTCGCACTGACCGGATTCTCGACGGGCCGCGGCCACGGTTCGGGCAAGAGCAGGGGGAGCGGCAGCCACAGCAGCAGCAGCGGAGGCGGCTGCTCCAGCTCGAAGCAGAACCACGGCGGATCGTCGTCGAGCACGACAGGCGGTTCGAGTTACGACGATGACGACGACTCGTACGGCAGCTCCGGCTCGGGCTCCTCGGGCTACACGTCGGGCGGCAGCAGCTACAACAGGCGACCCACCCGCACCCCCAGCACCTCCAGCACCTCGGGGAGCGGCAGGAGCGACGACATCACGGCGAAGCTCCTGAAGTGCGCCGGCAAGAACTCTTCGTACGCGTCCGTCGAGCTCAGGAACCGCGGCAGCCGGGACGGCCGCTACAACCTCACCATCCACTTCCAGGACGCGAGCGACATCACCGTCATCGACAGCAGCACGACCGTCACCGTCCCGGCCAACGGCACGAAGGTCGCCAAGGTGAAGCCCGGCGGCGGCGCGGACCTGCTCCAGTCGATCGACCACTGTCAGCTCGACGGAGCGCCGGCCCCGAGCTGAGCCACACTTTCCCGCCGCCGGTCACCGCACCCGGAACCCGCCGGGTCGCCGGGCGGAGAACAGCTCCGCCTGCCGCTCCGGAGGAAGATTTCCCAGGGTGATCAACTGCGGCGCGTGCGCGAGGGCCTGCGTGCGCGCCGCCTCCTTGGCCGACCACAGCGCCCGCACCGTGCCCTGCACGGCCTCGGTCGGATACGACGCGATCGTCTCCGCGCAGCGCACCGATGCCGCCAACGCGGCGCCGGGGGCGGTGAGTTCGGACACGAGTCCGGTCTCGTACGCGCGCCGGGCCGAGATCCGCTCGGCCGTCCCCATGAGCGCCATCCGAGCCACCTCGCCGAGCGGCATGCGCTGGGCGAGGTGGATGGTCTCGTAGGCGCTGACCATGCCGTAGGCCGTATGCGGGTCGAAGAAGGTGGCGCTCTCGTCGGCCACGACGAACTCGCTCTCGCCGATGAGATAGAACGCCCCGCCGCACGCCATCCCGTTGACGGCGGCGACGACGGGCTTCCACAGGTCATTGGCCTTCGGCCCGACCGCGACGAGCGGATCGTCGATGCTGTACGGGGACTGCGGCTGCGGCACCTCGGCGTCGCGGTCGATCCCCGTGCAGAAGGCCCGCTCACCGGCGCCGGTGAGGACGACGGCCCGCACGGAGTCGTCGAACCTGAACCCCCGCCACACAGCGGCTAGTTCATCGGCGGTCGCCAGATCGATCGCGTTGTGACGCTCGGGCCGGTCGAGGGTGACGACCGCGACCCCGCTCTCCTTGTCGGTCTCGACGCGCACGCTCACGGCCGCTCCAGGACCCAGCGCGGCATGGTCACGCCGTCGACGTCGGTGAAGACGACCTGCACCTTGGCGCCGATGCGCAGCCGCGCGGGGTCGACGGAGTTCAGGGCCGCGTCGGCGGAGGCCACCAGATTCCCGACGAGCCGGATCCGGGGCGCGTCCGCCAGCTCGACGATGATCGCGTTGTACGGGGCGACGGCGGCGTACGCGGGGAGCAGCGGCGGATGCGGAACGACGTAGGACCAGATCCGCCCGCGCCCGCTCATGAGCCGCCACTCACTCTCGAACGACCCGCAGTGCGGGCAGCACGGACGAGGCGGAAACCGCAGCTCACCGCAGGTGGGGGAGGCGCAGGACTGGATGCGGAGCTGGGATTGGGCGGCGTAGTGCCAGAAGGGTGCACCGTCGTCATCGATGACAGGTGACAGATAACAGATTTCAGATTCTGTCATTGGTCAATCCAACTTCCCTTTTTGTCATTGGTCAGTGCAACGCCGTGAGCCGGACTCCTTGAGCTCGTCGCCGTCCCGCCTTGCCCCTCACGCCCCCCGCAGCAGCAACGCCGACGTAGGTACCCCCTCGCCCGCCGTCACCAGGCAGGTCCCCGCACCCGGTACCTGCGCCGTGCTGATGCCGCGTAGCTGTTTCACGCCCTCGTTGATCAGGTTGAAGCCGTGGACGTACGCCTCGCTGAGGCCGCCGCCGCCCGTGTTCAGCGGCAGGCGTCCGCCGATCTCCAGCGCCCCGCCCTCCGTGAACGCCCCGCCCTCGCCCCGCCCGCAGAACCCGTACCCCTCCAGGGACAGCGGGATCAGTGGCGTGAACGCGTCGTAGATCTGTGCGACGTCCACGTCCTGCGGCCCGAAGTCGGCCTGTTTCCACAGGTGTCGGGCGGCGGTCCAGGCCGGACCCGTCAGCGGATCGTCGTTCCAGTAGTTGACCATCCCGTGGTGCTGGGACGGCAGCCCCTGCGCGACCGAGTGCACGTACACCGGCTTCTGGCGGCAGTCGCGGGCCCGCTCGGCGGAGACGATGACGCACGCCAGCGCGCCGTCCGTCTCGAGGCAGTTGTCGAAGAGGCACAGCGGCTCGCTGATCATGCGGGCCGTCATATACATGTCGCGCGTCAGCGGCCGCTCGTACATCATCGCGGCCGGGTTCTGGTTGGCGCGGTTGCGGCAGGCGAGCGCAACGTTGAAGAGGTGGTCCCTGGTCGCCCCGTACTCGTGCATGTAGCGCCGCGCGAGCATCGCGATCTCGTCCGCGGGGCGCAGCAGCCCGTACGGGCGGGTCCACTGCGCCGGCGTCGGCAGCTGGACGGTCGTGTTCTTCCACGGGCGCGGCCCCGACCCCCGCTTGCGCGACCGCCAGGCGACCCCGACGCTCGCCTGTCCCGTGGCGACGGCGGCGGCCAGGTGTCCGACCGTCGCGCACGATCCGCCGCCCCCGAATCCGACCTTGCTGAAGAAGGTCACGTCCCCCGCGCCGACGGCCTTGGCGACCTCGACCTCGTCGGTCTCCTCCATCGTGTACGAGGCGAAGGCGTCGACCTCGGACGGCGCGATCCCGGCGTCGTCGAGCGCGGCGAGGATCGCCCGACACGCCAACGTCTTCTCACTCTCGGGGAGTTGTTTGCCGAAGGCCGTCTGCCCGATCCCCACTATGGCCGTCGCGTCCTTGAGCCCCGCCATCGCAAGCCACCTCCGCGCGTCGTGATGCCACCACGATCGTCCCGTCTGCTGACAGCGCGTCAGGCTACCGTTAATCTGACGGATAGTCAGCTACGGGTCGGCTACGGGTGTGGAGGTCGTGCGATGCGCGGGGACCTGGAGTGGGGCACCGTTCCCCAACTGGTGCGTGCGGCAGCCGAACGGTACGGGGAGCGTGAGGCCGTCGTCGAGGGCCGTACGCGCATCTCGTACGCGGAACTCGGCGACCGCGTCGAACGGGCCGCCGCCGCGTGCATCGCGAGCGGCGTAGAACCCGGCGACCGGGTCGCGGTCTGGGCGCCCAACACCCTCGACTGGATCGTCTCCGCGCTGGGCGCGGTGACCGCGGGCGCCGTCCTCGTCCCCCTCAACACCCGCTTCAAAGGTACGGAGGCGGCCTACATCCTGGCCCGCTCCCGCGCGAAGCTCCTGTTCGTGACGGGCACGTTCCTCGGCACCTCGTACGTGGCGTCCCTGCGCCGGGCGAACGCCGAACTCCCGTATCTGGAACAGGTGGTCGTCCTCGCCGACACGGCCCCCGACACCTCGCCCGCCGAAGACGACCCACGCGTGTGGCGGACCTGGAAGGACTTCCTCGCGGGCGGCGAGGGCGTCTCGGGCGAGACGGTCCGGGCCCGCGCGGCGGGAATCGCCCCGGCCTCCCCCTCCGACATCATTTTCACCTCGGGCACCACGGGCCGCCCCAAGGGCGCGGTGATCACCCACGCCCAGACCCTGCGCGGCTACGCGATCTGGTCCGACCTGGCCGGCCTCCGCGAGGGCGACCGCTACCTCATCGTGAACCCGTTCTTCCACACCTTCGGCTACAAGGCGGGCATCATCGCCTGCCTGATGCGCGGCGCGACGATGGTCCCGCAACCCGTCTTCAACGTGGACACGGTCCTCGCCAACATCGCCGCCGAACGCATCTCCGTACTCCCCGGCCCGCCCACGCTCCACCAGTCACTCCTGGACCACCCGAACCGCACCTCCCACGACCTGTCGGCGCTACGACTCGTGGTGACGGGCGCGGCGGTGGTCCCCCTCCAACTCGTCGAGCGCCTGCGCTCCGAACTCCACATCGACACCGTCCTCACCGCATACGGCCTCTCCGAGGCGAGCGGCATCGTGACGATGTGCCGCCGCGGCGACGAGGCGTCGGTGATCGCGTCGACGTCCGGCCGGGCGATACCCGACACGGAGGTGCGCGTGGACTCGCCCGGCCCCGGCGAACCCGGCGAGGTCCTGGTCCGCGGCTTCAACGTCATGAGCGGCTACTTCGAGGACGAGGCCTCGACCCGCGAGGCGTTCACGAAGGACGGCTGGCTGCGCACGGGCGACGTGGGCGTCCTGTCCGACTCCGGCAATCTTCGTATCACCGACCGCATCAAGGACATGTTCATCGTCGGCGGCTTCAACGCGTACCCGGCCGAGATAGAGCAGCTCCTCGGCCTCCACCCGCATGTGGCCGACGTCGCCGTGATCGGCGTCCCGGACGGGCGGCTCGGCGAGGTCGGCAAGGCGTACGTCGTACGGCGTCCGGGTTCCGTCCTCACGGCCGACGACCTGATCGCCTGGTCCCGCCGCGAGATGGCGAACTACAAGGTGCCGCGCGAGGTGGACTTCGTGCCCGAACTCCCGCGCAACGCGAGCGGGAAGGTGGTCAAGGGGGAGTTGCGGGGCAGGCGGGCGCCGTAGTCACGTGAGGGCGGCGCGGATTTCACCGACCATCCGTTCCGGGCGGTGGAAGACGTCGGCGGCGGTGTAGCGGAGGAGCAGGCGGACCTCGGGGCACCGGAGGACCTGGTTGAAGCGGTCGATGTCCTTCCGGTGGGCCTCTCGGGAGCCGTGGTACGCGTAGCCCTCGATCTCGACGGCGAGCCCTTCCGCCCGGAACAGGAAGTCCAGGAAACGACGCCGTCCGTCCGGCGTACGCAGTTCCACCTGGCTCTCGGGGCGCAGACCCGCGTCGTGCAGGCGCAGGCGCGCGACGGTCTCGGCGGGGGATCCGGCGCCGAGATCCACGAGCTTCAGCCGGCCCCGCGCACGGGACGCCCCGAGCAGCGGCGCGTCCAGCTCGGCGGCGAGCGCCGCGGCCGTCGTGAGCGGGGCACGGCGCACGCGGTCCACCGTGCGCCGGGTGAGGGCCGACTCCACGGCGACCAGCGCGTCGTCCGCAGGACCGGCCGCCCGGAGCAGGTCGGCGACGGTGCGGTTCACGTGCGTGACGCGCAGCCCCCAGCGAACCGCGATCTCGCGCGCCGCGAGAGGCATCCGGTGCACGCGCACCCCCGTACCTTCCCGGCGGATCGAGAGCCCGGGGTCCGTGAAGTCCAGGGTGTGGGCGCCGCGCGCGGGCGTGAGCGTCTCGATCCGCCAGAGCGAGGCGGCGCTGCGGTGACTGACGACGAGCCCCGGCTTGAGCAGCTGCACGGCGCGGAGCCGTATCGGCAGGTCGGGCCTGCGCCCGGGCTCGCCCCACGCCCCGGCACACAGCCGGACCCAGCCCTCGCCACGCAACCGCCGCGTGAGCGTACGCGGCACCCACCCGGCCTCGAGCGCGACGGAGGTGAGTAGCACCCCGCCCTGCACCAACGCCCGCAATTCCGTCCCCGCCATGCGACGACTCTGCCGGAACGGGGAATTTGGCGCTCCGGCCTGTGGATAACGAGGGTGGGGCTGGCGGGGCTGGCTGGGGTGGCGGGGCTGGTGGGCTGGCAGCTGCTGGCTTCGGCGGGGGCAGACCCGGGCGCTGCACCGCTGCCTGCGCCTGCGCCTGCGCGACGGCGAGGCCCGCCGGTCCGACGTACTCGCCGGCCCGACGTACCCGCCGGCCCGCGCCAGGAACGTGCCCTCATCCACGGGGCGAGGGCATCCGCTGGGGTGGGGGTGGACGCCGCCTGAGCCGTCGGCTCCCTGGTCGCCACGGCTACCGGGCGCTGTCCGGTGTCCAGCGAAGCGTCATGTCGGGCAGGTTCTCCATATTGCGCTCACCATCGCTGGTGTCGAAGACGACGAAACCGTGGCGCTCGTAGAAGGCGCGGGCATCGGTGTTCTGCTGAAAGACGTGCAGGAACAGCCCCTCAGGACTGTGCCGCCTCACCTCGTCGAGCAGCAGCGTGCCGATTCCCTGCCGGCGGACGTCCGGACGCAGATAGAGGTGTTCGAGCACGTCACCGTCGAGAGCCGCATAACCGGCGACCTCCGCGTTACGCACCGCGACCCAGGTACGAGATTGCTTGAGCAGGGTGTCCCGGATCCATCGGGTCACCTCTTCCTGATTCCGCTTCTGCGGGGGCAGATAGGGCATGGTCGCGGACCGAGAGGCCATGTGGATGCGCGCGATCACGCCTGCATCCGCCTCCGCCGCACATCGGACACGAGTCCTGCCGTCATCACTCACGCCGCGAACCTACAAGCCCGACACAGGCGCCCGCGCGGGGATTGGCGGATATGGGGCGGGGAAGGGGCGCTGCGGCAAGGGTGGGGTGGCCGGGATCTGCCCATCACTGCAATCTCGCTGAGCGTCAGCGCTTCAGGTCGGCTACGAAGGCGGTCCAGGCGGGGGTGCGGAAGAGGAGGACGGGGCCGCCGGAGGGGGCGGTCTTCGAGTCCCGGACGGGTACGAGGGTGGGGTGGGCGGCGCCGGGAAAGGCTTCGGCGATCTCGACGCATTCACCGCCCGTGCCGTTGCTGTAGCTGCTCCTACGCCAGTGGGCGGCGCTCAAGTCGATGTCGGGGTTTGCCATTTCCATAGTCCTCTGCCGCTGCCTGGATCAGGGCCAGGGACGCCTCAGGCGGCAGTGCGGCGGCCCTGAGCAGATCGTACGACTCCCGGTATTGCTTCACGAGTGCCGGATAGTCGATGAGTTGGCCGCTGTGCAAACTCTCTGCGTACACCACCGGCGGGGCATCCGAGAAGGTCATGATCCTGATCATGCCCATCATGAAGGGGTGGGCCGCGGCGGTTTCCGGAACGATCTGCAAAATTGAGCGGCTGCTACGTACTACCTGCGCGATGTGATCGAGTAGCTCGGCCATCGCCTCGTCCGGGAGGGTCCGGCGATGGATCAGCGATTCGTCGAGGATTGCCCAGACTGAAGGAGGGTCCTCGGCGTCGAAGAGCTCTGCCCGCCCCATGCGGGCCGCCACCTTCTCCTCGACCTCTTCGTCCCTGGCCCGGGGCATCGCAGCCCGCACGATTGCACGGGCGTACGCCGCCGTCTGGAGCAACCCCGGCACGATCATCGGCGCCCAGTCTTCGATCGTCTCGGCGTGCTGTTCCATCTCGGCGACGTCCGCGAAGTACTCGGCGTGCCCCGACTGACGTGCCTTGCGTGCATCTTCACAACGTCGTTGGAAAAAGCCATCGGTGCCTAGCTTCTCGTCCACGTGGCGGGCCAGGTCCAGGGGCATGCGGCGCTCGCCGCATTCGATCTGACTGAGGAAGGGAACGCCGCGGAAGCTACCTTCCGCCAGCTGTTCGAGCGTGAGGTCCGCGAGCTCTCTCTTGAAGCGCAGCTCGGCGCCGTAGAAGGAAGGGACGTTCGCCGAAGCGTCGGGATCCTTGCGGGAGGACACAACCCACCACCACCGTTTGCCAGTTGCTGTGCGTAACCCAAAACCCTTTTACGGTACGCCGCCCCGCGCCACTGTGTGACTGATTCATCACGGAGTGCACTCGACAGGAAGGGCGTACGCATGCATCGCCAACCCCCCGCCGCCGTCGGCGCGAAGGTAGTGACCCCGCCTGGGCTGGAGGTCGAGTTGCTCGCCGTGCCGAAAGTCGTGCCCGAACTGCGCCGGGCGGTGCGGGAGCACTTGGGCGTCGCATGCACGGAAGTGCAGCTCTGCGTGAGCGAGTTGCTGGGGAACGTGATCCGGCATGTGGGGGAGGGGACACCGGTACGCGTGCGGGTGGCGCGGGTGGAGGGCGTCGGGATCCGGGTGGAGGTCACGGATCCTGATCCGCGCGTACTCCCCGTGCTGCTGCACGCGACGGGGGAGGACGAGTCGGGGCGGGGCATGGTGCTGCTCGACGCGCTGGCGCTGAGGTGGGGCGTGGAACAGGGCGCGGCGTCGAAGACGGTGTGGTGCGAGGTCGGAGCGGGGGAGGCGTAGTGCTGCTCACCTTGCTCGGGCGGATGCTCACGCGGTTACTGCCGGGCGGGGGCACCCGGCGCCGGACTGTCCCGACGCAGGCGGCAGGGCCAGTCGCGCCGCCCCCGTATGCGCGGCCCCGCAGCCCGTACGCGCGGGAGGCGGCGACGGAATGCCGGGTCGACGTGTCCGACGAGCCGCTGACGCGCCCGTACTACCGCCACTACCGCGCGACGGAATCCATGTGCGCCGGTTGAGTGGGGTGGGGAACACTGCCCTGATGAGCTCAGAGGCCTACCGGACACCGCAGGAGCGGGCCCTTCGCCACGTCGCGTCACTGGCGTCGGGGCCTCCGCTGGATCCGTTGCTGCGGGTGACGCTCAACTTCCACCCGGATCGGCTGCTGCACGGCAAGCCGATCCTGGACGCTCTGGCCGACGACGGCCTGTACCGCTCGCAGTTCGTCACGGGGACGAGCAATGGCGGCCTGACCGCGCACCCCGGCGGGGACCGGTGGCGCTGGGAGAGCCGGATCTTCGACGGTTCGTACGACGAGTCGCCTGCTCAGGAGCGGCCGGTCTACGGGGCGTTGAACTTCCGGCGTAAGGCGGTCGGAGGGGCGCCGCGGTTCGGGTCGGCCCATTTCCGGTTGAGGGCCGAGACAGTGAGGCGGACGACGTTCTGCTACCCGGACAGCTTCCTTGAGCCGTCGGACTTCGGTGTCGCCGACCGCATGGGGCTCGTCGAACTCGCCCTGGCCGACGGCCGGGACGCCCTGGATGACTACATCGAGGCCCAGGTGCACGGGCCGGTCCGGCTGAACCGTCATGTGGAGGCGGTGGTCCTGGACCCGTGCTACCGGGACTCCCCGGTCGAGGCCGCGGCGCTGCGTCTGGGCTGCCCGGTGGAGTGGCACGGCGGCTTCCGTGTCGGGGTCGAGGAACTCCGCCTTCACCCGGACTACCGAGGCCAGGAGTACGTCGACCTGGCCACGCGGATCGCCGTCGGTGGCGTACTCGATCCCCGCATCATCGGAGACACGGCGCGCGCCGGCCGCTATGACCCGCAGTCGGTCAAGAAGGTGTGGCACTACCTGGCGCGCTTCGGGGTGCGGAGCCCTTAGGGCCGGGGCGGGTACGGCAATGGGGCCGAGCTCGGTGGGCTCGGCCCCATCGAGGAGGTACTGGATCAGGGCATGTGGCTGTCGAGCGGCGCGACGGGCGTGCTGTTGCCCTGAGCGAGCCGCTGGGGCCGGACACGACTCGGCCGCGGCGGCTCCCCCTCCGCGCCGCCGCGGCCGATCCCCGTCGGGAAGAAAGTCTCAGGCGTCCTTGGGCGGAGCCGGCGCGTGGTTGTCCATCGTGGTGATGGTGCCGTCCGCCGGCGGCGCGGGCGCGTGGTTGTCCATCGTGGTGATGGTGTCATCGGCCGGCGGCGCGGGCGCGTGGTTGTCCATCGTGGTGATGTCTTCCAACTTCTTCTCTGCCTTGCTCATTGCCATGAACCCCTTCTGACGCGACCTGATGACAGAACCCTTGTCCGGCAACTCCCCCGAGGATCGCCGGACAAGGGTCGTAGTGGGCGCTCACCTGCGAGGCAAGCCCCGACGATCCGTCTGCCCCCCGACGCGGCGGATCGATGACCTAAGGATGTCAGGCAGGTATAAACGTTCAATGAACGCCCCAGGCGGTCTCAGACTGCGGGGGTCGGAGAGAGCAGCCCTCGGACTTCGCCGGCCTGGACGTCGGCACCTGTCGCCTCGTACAGGGAAAGAGCCTCGCGCCAACAGACACGTGCGCGGTCCACCTGGCCGACGCTGACGAGGGATCGCCCAAGCGTGGTGAGGATGCCGGCGCGTGAGCGGTCGCCTCCCACAAAGCCTGTGGCGAGAGCCTGTTCGGCGTGCTGAGCGGCCGACGTTGGACGCTTCTCTGCGAGATGGGCCTGCGCAATCCGGAAGTGGGTGGTGCCCTCCCAGAGTCGCTGACGGTTCTTTGTGAAAATCTGAAGTGCCTCAGCGAGCTCGTCCAGGGCATCGGACGACCGGCCGGCCTGAATCAGGGCAATGCCCAGCGCGTATCGGGCATTCGCCAACCGTAGTGTGCGCCCAATGCGGTTGTAGATGTCCACCCCCTCCCGGGCGAGGGAGATCGCATTGGTCGAGTCCCCCATGGAGGCGCGAAGGCGCGAGAGATTGCATACGGCGCTGGCTTCTGCAGGGAGGTTGCCGTCGGAGCGCGAGCCGTCTATTGCCTTACGAAGATGATCTTCTGCCTCGGCGTGCTTCCCTTGGATGAAAGCGATGATCCCGCGATCGTTGCTGGACCAGTAGAGAGGTGCGACGTCGTCGGCTGACGCGGCAGACAGTGCTGCTTGACGTGCCTCGTCATCCGCCTCGTCATACCGGCCCGCCACGAGGTGGGCGTTGGTGAGTGTCGTCCGGGCTCGCCCCTCTGCTCGTGCATCGTCGGCAGCAGTTGCGGCTTTCCTGGCTGCATGAGCGGCTGACTCATACTGCTTGGCATTCGCGCCGGACTCCGCCAAGTCTTTGGCCGCCCACAGAAGGTCGACGGCCTGACGGAGTGTGGCGCCTCCTGAGGCTTGTCGAGCGCAGGCCAACAGGGAGTTGGCCTCGGTGTACAACCAGTCGAGGGCGTCATGACGGTCCTGGAACTCGATGCCTGTATAGCGAGTGGGCGCCAAGTGATCCACGACGCGATCCCCCGGCCGCTCAATCGCATAAACCCGGGCCGCCGTAGCCAGATAGAAGTCCAGCAACCGCGACATCGCCGCCTCCCGCTCCTCCGGAGGCAACTCGTCCCGTTCCGCGCACGCACGCGCGTAGAGGCGGACCAGGTCGTGGTAGCGGTAGCGGCCGGGCGCCGCCGACTCCAGGAGGGATGTGTCGACCAGTGACTCCAGGAGGTCTTCCGTCGACTCCGGCGGGAGGTCCAGGACCGCTGCTGCCGCCGCCAGGGAGATGTCCGGGCCGTCGGCCAGGCCCAGGAGGCGGAACGCGCGGGCCTGGGCCGGCTCCAGTTGGCCGTAGCCCAGTTCGAATGTCGCCTTGACCGCCAGGTCACCCGCCTGGAGTTCGTCCAGGCGGCGGCGCTCGTCCGCGAGCTTCGCCGCGAGGACCGAGACCGTCCAGGTGCGGCGGGCCGCGAGGCGCGACGCCGCGATGCGGATGGCGAGGGGGAGGAAGCCGCAGGCGGCGACCACGTCCAGGGCCGCTTCCCGTTCCGAGGCCACCCTCTCCGCGCCCACGATCTTCGTGAAGAGCTGGAGCGCCTCCTCCGGCGACATCACGTCCAGGTCCACGAGGTGCGCGCCCACCAGGTCGACCATGCGGACGCGGCCCGTGATGAGCGCGGCGCAGCCTTCCGTGCCGGGGAGCAGGGGGCGGACCTGGGCGGCGTCGCGGGCGTTGTCCAGGAGGACGAGGACGCGGCGGCCGTCGAGCGTGGAACGGTAGAGGGCCGAGCGTTCTTCCAGGGAGTCGGGGATCGCCGAGTCGGCCGTGCCGAGCGCGCGCAGGAACGAGCCGAGGACCGTCTCCGGTTCCGCTGCGCGCGGGCCCGCGCCCTGGAGGTCGACGTACAACTGGCCGTCGGGGAACGAGGGGCGGGCGGCGTGGGCCACGTGGACGGCGAGGGTCGTCTTGCCCACGCCGCCGATCCCCGCTACCGCGGAGACGGCCATGACCTGGCCCTCCCCGTCGGGGGAGGAGGCCGAGGACAGGATGTCGCGCAGCTCGGTCACGAAGGAGGCGCGGCCCGTGAAGTCGGGCACTGTTGCCGGGAGTTGGGCGGGCCGGAGAGGGGCCGCCGAAGGTTCCGTCGTCGGGGCGGACGGTTCCGCGAGGCCCGGGTCGGCCTGGAGGATGCGCTGCTGGAGTTCGGCGAGGCCGGGGCGCGGGTCGACGCCGAGTTCGTCGGCGAGGAGGCGCCGCGTGTCGGCGTATACGGCGAGGGCCTCGGCCTGGCGGCCGGAGCGGTAGAGGGCCAGCATGAGCAGTTCGCGCAGCCGCTCGCGCAGGGGGTGCGCCGCGGTGAGGGCGGTGAGTTCGGAGACCGCCTCCGCGTGGCAGCCCTGCTCCAGATCCATGTCGAGGCGGGATTCGAGCAGGCCGAGGCGCCATTCCTCCAGGCGGGCGCGCTGGGTCTCGGCGTACGGGCCGGGGACGTTCGCGAGAGGTTCGCCGTCCCACAGGGCCAGTGCCCTGTTGCAGAGTTCGCGCGCCTTGCACAGGTCCCCGGTGCCCCGGGCCTTCTCGGCGTCCGCGCGGAGCGCCTCCGCCGCGGCCAGGTCGAGCGCGTCGCCGCTGACGGAGCGGATCGCGTAGCCGCCGGACTCGCTGACGAGGACGCCGGGGCCGAGGATCTTGCGCAGGCGGGAGGCGTACGTACGGACGGCGGCCAGGGCCTGCGACGGGGGCTCGTCGCCCCACAGGGCGTCGATCAGTTCGGCGGCGGTGGCGGTGCGGCCCTCGCGCAGCAGGAGCGCCGCGAGCAGGGCGCGCTGCTGTGGTGAGCCCGTGGTCAGGGGCTCGTCGCCGCGCCAGGCGCGCACCGGGCCGAGCACGCTGAAGCGCAGGCCTGCCGGGACCTTCGTGGCCTCGGGCGGCTCGGTGCTCCCGGTGGCCTCGGAGGTCCCGGCGCACCGCTGCTCCGGTACCCGCGGTACACCGTCCATCGCTGCCCCCTGCCGCACGCGTCAGATCCAAAGACGACGAGGCCAGTTTGCCTTGTTCATGGCGGATGCGTCAGCCGCGCGAGACAGCCATCACAGACACCTCACCTCATGTCCCCGCCGTCCGGGTAGCTGACGGGTCGTCAGATCGGCGCTACCGTGGTCGGCATGGAGACCAAGGAGACCAAGGGGAGCCCGCAGGGCTTCCCCCGGATCATTTCGGTGGACGACCACACTGTGGAACCGCCCGGCGTCTGGCAGGACCGCCTCCCGGCCAAATACCGGGACGAAGGCCCGCGCATCGTGCGCGCGCCCCTGAAGGAAATGACCTTCCTGGGCGGCAAGTTCGCGCCCGTCATGGGCGCACCCGGGGAGGAGGGGCCGATAGGTGACTGGTGGGTCTACGAAGACCTGCACCGGCCCCTGACCCGGCTCGACACCGCCGTCGGATACGACCGCGACGAGATCAGGCTCGAGGTCATCACGTACGAGCAGATGCGCAAGGGTTCGTACGACGTGCCCGCCCGGCTCGCCGACATGGACGTCAACCACGTCCAGTCCGCGCTCTGTTTCCCCACCTTCCCGCGTTTTTGCGGGCAGACGTTCACCGAGGCCAAGAACCGCGAACTCGGGCTGCTCGGCGTGCGCGCCTACAACGACTGGATGGTGGAGGAGTGGTGCGGGCCGCAGGCGCAGGGCCGGCTCATACCGCTCACCCTCGTCCCCCTGTGGGACGCCGAGCTGGCCGCGGCGGAGGTGCGGCGCAACGCCGCCCGGGGCGTCCGTGCCGTCGCCTTCTCCGAGATACCGCCCCACCTGGGCCTGCCGTCCGTCCACACGGACGAGTGGGACCCCTTCCTGAGGGCATGTGACGAGACCGGCACCGTCATCGCCATGCACATCGGGTCGTCCAGCAAGATGCCGTCGACCTCGCCCGACGCGCCGCCCGCCGTCGGCTCGACGATCACCTTCGCCAACTGCTGCTTCTCGATGGTCGACTGGCTCATGAGCGGCAAGTTCGAGCGCTTCCCGAACCTGAAGATCATGTATGCCGAGGGCCAGATCGGCTGGATCCCGTACATCCTGGAGCGCGCGGACGTCGTCTGGGAGGAGAACCGCGGCTGGGGCGGCGTCGCCGACAAGGTCCGCAAGCCGCCCTCCGAGTACTTCGCCGACCACGTCTACGGCTGCTTCTTCGACGACGCGTTCGGGCTCAAGAACCTCGACGCGATCGGCGTCGCCAACGTGCTCTACGAGACCGACTATCCGCACTCCGACTCCACCTGGCCGAAGTCCAAGGAGGTCGGTGAGG
This sequence comes from Streptomyces sp. NPDC107517, assembly GCF_055582645.1. Classification (NCBI taxonomy): domain Bacteria; kingdom Bacillati; phylum Actinomycetota; class Actinomycetes; order Kitasatosporales; family Streptomycetaceae; genus Streptomyces; species Streptomyces sp. NPDC107517. The sequence goes on from NZ_JBVJPM010000004.1 coordinate 275,870, forward strand.
CGCAGATGGGGCACCTGGACGCGGACGTCGTCGAGCGCATCGTGCGCGGCAACGCCATCGACCTGCTGGGGCTGACCGACGACGGGCTCTGGGCGGGGCAGGGCGGTGAGTGACTCCATGAAGTCCGGGACGTCGCACCTCGCCTACGGCATCCAGCTCCCCGTCCAGTCCCAGTCCACGATGTACGCCGAGGGCTGGGAGGCCGGGGCCGGCGCCGCCGACCTCGCCGAGATCGCCCGTACCGCGGACCGCACGGGCTTCGACTACATCGCCTGCTGCGACCACGTCGCCATCCCGCGCCGCCTCGCCGACGCGATGAGCACCGTCTGGTACGACCCGGTGGCCACACTCGCCTACCTCGCGGGCATCACCGAGAACGTGCGCCTCATGAGCCACGTCGCGATCGTCGGCCTGCGCCATCCGCTGGCGGCCGCCAAGCAGTACGCCACCCTCGACCACCTCAGCGGGGGCCGTCTGATCCTCGGGGTCGGGGCGGGGCACGTGCAGGAGGAGTTCGAGGCACTCGGGGTCGACTTCGCGCGGCGCGGAGCCGTGCTCGACGAGGCCCTGGACGCACTGAAGGCGGCGCTCGGGCCCGAGGAGTATCCGTCGTTCAAAGGGGAGCGGTACGCGTTCGAGGGGCTCGGGCAGCGGCCGCGTCCCGCGCAGAGCCGTGTCCCCGTGTGGGTGGGCGGCTCCTCGGCTCCCGCTGTGCGCCGCGCCGCCGTGAAGGGGGACGGGTGGCTGCCGCAGGGGGACACGCGCGAGCAACTGCCGGGACAGATCGCGAAGGTGAAGCGGCTGCGGGAGGAGGCGGGGATCGAGGCCCCCGTCACCGTGGGAGCGATCGCCGAGCCCCTGTACGTGGGCGAGCCCGCGTGGCATGTCGGCCGGCGCACCCTGTCCGGCGCCCCGCAGGCCCTCGCCGAGTCGCTGCGCGCGTACGGCGCGATGGGCGTGAACCAGATCCAGGTCCGGTTCCGCTCCCGGAGCCTTGCCGAACTCACCGACCAGATGGCGGCGTTCGGCGCCGACGTCGCTCCGCACCTGAACGACTGAGCACCTGAACGACCAGGCAGGCAACGACCAGGCACCTTCATCGATGGGGAGTACCGGCATGGGCAAGCTGGACGGACGCGTCGTCGTCATCACGGGCGCGGCGCGCGGGCAGGGCGAGCAGGAGGCGCGGCTGTTCGCCGCGGAGGGCGCCAAGGTGGTGCTCGGGGATGTCCTGGACGACCAGGGTGAGGCGCTCGCCAAGGAGATCGGCGGGCTCTACGTCCATCTGGACGTGAGCCGCGAGGACGACTGGGCGGCCGCCGTCGTCGCCGCGAAGAAGGCGTACGGGAAGATCGACGGGCTCGTGAACAACGCGGGGATCCTGCGGTTCAACGAGCTGGTCAGCACGCCCCTGGACGAGTTCCAGCAGATCATCCAGGTCAATCAGGTGGGCGCGTTCCTCGGGATCAAGACCGTCGCGCCCGAGATCGAGGCCGCCGGCGGCGGTTCGATCGTGAACACGGCCTCCTACACGGGGGTGACGGGCATGGCGTACGTCGGCGCGTACACCGCCACCAAGCACGCCATCGTGGGGCTGACGAAGGTGGCCGCGCTGGAGCTGGCCGCGAAGAAGATCCGCGTGAACGCCGTCTGTCCTGGCGCGATCGACACCGCCATGAGCAATCCGTCCCAGCTGGACCCGGGTGCGGACACCGAGGAGGCCTCGCAGGCGCTCGACGAGCTGTACCGCAAGCTCGTGCCGCTGGGGCGGGTAGGGCAGCCCGAGGAGGTGGCGCGGCTCGCGCTGTTCCTCACCTCGCAGGAGGACTCCGCGTACATCACGGGCCAGCCGTTCGTGATCGACGGCGGGTGGCTGGCGGGCGTCAGCGTGCTGTGATCTTCCGGATGTGACGCTGCATCAGGTATTGACGCTGTACGGGCACGGTGGAACAGTCGGCACATCGAATCTGACGGTACGTCAGAAAGAGCGCAGGAGCTTCTGACGCAGCCGCCGGTCACAGACAGGGGACGGTGAACCTCCTTGGAATTCGGGCTCTTTGTACAGGGATATGTGGGCAAGCGGGCCGAGACCGACCCGCTCGCCGAGCACAAGGCGCTGATGGAGGAGACCGAGTACGTCATCCAGGCGGACAAGTCGGGCTTCAAGTACGCCTGGGCGTCCGAGCACCACTTCCTGGAGGAGTACTCGCACCTCTCCGCCAACGACGTCTTCCTCGGCTACCTCGCCCACGCCACCGAGCGCATCCACCTCGGCTCCGGCATCTTCAACCCGCTCGCCCAGGTCAACCACCCGGTGAAGGTCGCCGAGAAGGTGGCCATGCTCGACCACCTCAGCGAGGGGCGGCACGAGTTCGGCAGCGGGCGCGGCGCCGGCAGCCACGAGATCCTCGGCTTCATCCCCGGCGTCACCGACATGAACTACACGAAGGAGATCTGGGAAGAGACCATCGCCGAGTTCCCGAAGATGTGGCTCCAGGAGGAGTACGTCGGGTTCAAGGGCAAGCACTGGCAGCTGCCGCCGCGCAAGATCTTCCCCAAGCCGTACGGGAAGGCGCACCCCGCCATGTGGTACGCGGCCGGCTCCCCGCCCTCGTACGCGATGGCCGCCAGGAAGGGCCTCGGTGTCCTGGGCTTCAGCGTCCAGAAGGTCTCCGACATGGAGTGGGTGCTGGAGCAGTACAAGTCGAACATCGGCAAGGCGGAGCCCGTCGGGGCGTTCGTCAACGACAACGTCATGGTCACGTCGACCGCGATCTGCGCGCCGACCCACGCGGAGGCCGTACGGATCGCCGCGACCGGCGGCCTGCACTACCTCCAGTCGCTCGTCTTCCGCTACCACGACACGTTCCCGCGGCCCGAGGGCTTCCCCGTGTGGCCCGAGACGCTGCCCGAGTTCAACGAGGAGATCATCGAACTCCTCATCGCCGAGGAGCTGCTGATCTGCGGTGACCCGGACGAGGTGCTCACGCAGTGCAAGCGGTGGGAGCAGGCGGGCGCCGACCAGCTGTCGTTCGGCATGCCGATCGGCATCTCCAAGGAGGACACGCTCCAGTCGATCAGGCTCATCGGCGAGCATGTCATTCCGAAGATCGACACGGATCCGGTGCACCGGACCACGCGCTTCCGTGAGGCCGTCTGATCCGGCCGGTCACCCATGGACCGCCCCGGCCCCTCCCTTCCCGGACGGGGGCCGGGGCCCCTGGGGTCACGGGTGCATGGGGGGGCCTACGCGGGGCTGTGCCCCGGACCCCCTGTCGCCCTTCGGGCTCGTCCTCACACGCCGGACGGGCTGGAGGGGCGCCCGAATCCTCGGACGTGCGGACCGGGCTCAGACGTGTGGACCGGCCGGACCGGTGCCCGCGAATCCGCCACCACTCACCCTTCAGGAGGGGGACGACCTCGTGCTCGATCATCTGATCAAGGGAGCGACCGTAGTCGACGGGACGGGAGCCCCCGCCTACGTCGCCGACGTGGGGATACGCGACGGGCGTATCGCCGTCATCGCCGAGCCGGGGGCCGTGACCGAGCCCGCGGGCAGCAGTGAGGACGCGCGGGGACGGATGCTCGCGCCCGGCTTCGTCGACCCGCACACCCACTACGACGCCCAGCTGTTCTGGGACCCGTACGCGACGCCCTCCCTGAACCACGGCGTGACGACCGTCGCCGGAGGCAACTGCGGCTTCACGCTCGCGCCGCTGCACCCGGAGCGGCCCGAGGACGCCGACTACACACGGCGGATGATGTCCAAGGTCGAGGGCATGTCGCTGGTCGCGCTCGAGGAGGGCGCGCCCTGGAGCTGGAACTCGTTCGGTGAGTATCTCGACGCCCTCGAAGGGCGGATCGCCGTCAACGCCGGTTTCATGGTGGGGCACTGCGCGTTGCGCCGGTACGTGATGGGCGCGGACGCGGTCGGCGGACAGCCGACGCCCGAGCAGCTGGAGCAGATGCTCGCCCTGTTCCACGAGGCGATGGACGCGGGCGCGTGGGGCTTCTCGACCACCCAGTCCTCGACGCACTCGGACGGTGACGGGCAGCCGGTCGCTTCGCGGCACGCGCGGCCCGAGGAGCTGCTCGCGCTGAGCCGGGCCGTCGCCGAGCACGAGGGCACGCAGATCGAGGCGATCGTGGCCGGGTGCCTCGACCAGTTCAGCGACGACGAGATCGACCTGTTCGTGGAGATGAGCGCCGCCGCCGGGCGGCCCCTGAACTGGAACGTCCTCACCATCGACGCGGCCGTCCCCGAGCGGGTGCCGCGCCAGCTGATCCCCAGCGAGCGGGCCCGCAAGGCCGGTGGCCGGATCGTCGCGCTGACCATGCCGATCCTGACGCCCATGAACATGTCGCTCGGCACGTTCTGCGCCCTGAACCTCATCCCCGGCTGGGGCGAGGTCCTCTCCCTGCCCGTCGACGAGCGGATCGCGAAGCTGCGCGACCCGGACGTGCGGTCCGAGATGCTGCGGCGCGCGGACAGCAAGGAGGCCGGTGTCTTCCGGCGGCTCGCCCACTTCGGGCGGTACGTCATCGGGGACACGTACTCGGAGGCGAACGAGGGCCTGACCGGGCGCGTGGTGAACGACATCGCGGCCGAGCGCGGCCAGGAACCCTTCGAGTGCCTCGTCGAGATCTGCGCCAACGACCGGCTGCGGACGGTCCTTTGGCCCATGCCCAGCGACAACGACCCGGATTCGTGGGCGCTGCGCGCCGAGACCTGGAGCCACGAGGACGTGCTCCTCGGCGGGTCCGACGCGGGGGCGCACCTGGACCGGATGTGCGGGGCGCCGTACACGACGCGCTTCCTCGGGGACTGTCTGCGCGGGCGGAAGCTGGCCGGGATCGAGGAGGCGGTGAAGATGCTCACGGACGATCCGGCGCGGCTCTTCGGGCTGCGCGAGCGCGGCCGGATCGAGGAGGGCTGGCACGCGGACCTCGTCCTGTTCGACCCGGAGCGGATCGACGCGGGCAAGGCCACCCTCGTCCACGACCTGCCCGGCGACAGCCCGCGCCTCGACTCCAAGGCGATCGGTGTCAACGCCGTGTGGGTCAACGGCGTCGAGGTCATGCGCGAGGACGTCGTGACCGGGGCCGTGCCCGGGACGGTTCTGCGGTCCGGACGCGACACCAGGACGGTGAGCACCACATGACGGATGCGCAGCGGCTGTTCATCGGCGGCGAGTGGACCGAGCCGGACGGCGGGCACTACGAGGTCGTCGACCCGGCGTCGGAGGAGGTCGTGGGGCTCGCCCCCGAGGCGTCCCGCGCGCAGGTCCACGACGCGGCGTCGGCGGCCCGCGAGGCCTTCGACTCGTGGTCGCGCACGAAGCCGGAGGAGCGCGCCGCGATCCTGGACCGGGCCGCCGACGTGATGCAGCGCGACTTCGCGGCGAACGCGGAGCTCGCGCAGGCGGAGAGCGGGGCGACGAGCGGGACCGCGCGCGGCATGCAGGTCGCGGTGGGCGTGGCGCGGTTCCGCCGCTATGCGAAGGGCGCGCTCGAACCGGTCGAGCAGGGGCTGCCGCCGCAGATCAGCGAGGCCGGACCGATGGGGAAGGCGGGCGTCCTCGGGGCGCTCGCCGTACGGCAGCCCGTCGGTGTCGTCACCTGCATCACCTCGTACAACAACCCGTGGGCGAATCCGGCGGGCAAGGTCGCCCCGGCACTCGCCATGGGAAACACGGTCGTCGTGAAGCCGGCCCCCCAGGACCCGCTGTCGGTGTACCGGATGGCGGCCGCTCTGGAGGAGGCGGGGGTGCCGCCCGGTGTGGTGAACGTGGTCAGCGGGGCGGCTGTGGACGTGGGTGAGGCGGCCGTCGACTCGCCGGACGTCGACATGGTCAGCTTCACCGGCTCCACCGCGGTCGGCCGGCGCATCGGCGAGGTGTGCGGGCGCGGCATGAAGCGGCAGCTGATGGAGCTGGGCGGAAAGGGCGCGGCGCTCGTCTTCGACGACCTGGACGAGGCGGGCCTCGCCTCGGCGGTCGCGGGCATCGGCACGACGTACGCCTTCTACAGCGGGCAGATCTGCACGGCGCCGACGCGGGTGATCGCGCAGCGCGGGGTGTACGAGGCGCTCGTCTCGAAGCTCACCGAGTACATCGGCTTCATGAAGGTCGGGGATCCGAGGGCGCGGGGGACGGTCGTCGGGCCGGTGATCTCCGCGGCGCACCGCGACCGCGTCGAGTCGTACGTCGAGCTGGGCCGCAAGGAGGGGGCACGGGTCGTCGCGGGCGGCGAGCGGCCGGCTCTCGACACCGGCTTCTACGTCGCGCCGACGCTCCTCGCGGACTGCACGAACGACATGCGGGTCGTGCGGGAGGAGATCTTCGGCCCGGTCGTGGTGGTGGTGCCCTTCGACGACGAGGAGGAGGGGGTGGCCCTCGCCAACGACAGCGAGTACGGGCTCATCGACTACGTGTGGTCGGGGGGCGTGGCGCGGGCGTTCCGGGTGGCGCGGCGGCTGCGGGCCGGCGGGGTCGGTGTGAACACGGTCGGCCGGAACATGGAGGCCCCGTTCGGCGGGTTCAAGCAGAGCGGGGTGGGCCGGGACGTGGGCTCGTACGCGCTGCACGCCTACAGCGAGCTCCAGTCGATCGTCTGGCAGGGGTAACCGGTGGAAACATCACACGGAAAATTTTGAACCCGGCAAAACGGGCAGCGCTGCGATTACCGAATATCGGACACCGACGGTAATTCCTTCCGATGAATGGGGTTAACCTGAAGATGCCTTGAGGGCGTGGGATGGTTGCGTGAATCGGCCATCGATTCAAAGGTGGCCGGTTTCGGTTCTTGTCCCCCTTATGCGGAAACCGCAGCATTTAACGTCCTGTTCATGACTGAGCTGGACGCGCGGCCGACACGGGCTGCCCACGACACGGCAGGCGGCGCCCCCGACGGGGGCGTCCGCAGCAAGGGCCTCGGCGGGAACTCCGTCGGGCTGGTCGGCAGCGCGGTCATCGGCATCTCGACCGTGGCGCCCGTCTACTGCCTGACCTCGACGCTCGGTTCCACGGCCGGTGAGGTCGGCCTCCAGATGCCCGCCGTCTTCCTGGCCGGGTTCCTGCCGATGCTGCTCGTAGCCTTCGCGTACCGGGAGCTGAACAAGGCCGTGCCGGACTGCGGCACGTCCTTCACCTGGACCGTGAAGGCCTTCGGCCCGCGCGTGGGGTGGATGTGCGGCTGGGGCCTGGTCATCGCGACGATCATCGTCCTGTCCAACCTGGCGGGCGTCGCCACGTCGTACTTCTGGCTCCTCGCGGGCGAGATCAGCGGCAATGCGTCCATCAGCTCCCTGGACGACAACAAGGCCGTCCACATCGTCACCTGCCTCGCCCTCATCGCCGCCGCGACAGCGATCAGCTACCGCGGCATGACCGCGACGAAGGGCGTCCAGTTCACGCTGGTCGGCCTCCAGCTCGTCGTGCTCGCCGTGTTCGTCGTGATGGCCGTCGTGAAGGCGGGATCGGCGGACTTCCCCACGTCCGTGCCGTTCTCCTGGACGTGGCTCGACCCGTTCTCGGTGAAGTCGTTCGGCGCGTTCACCGCGGGCCTGTCCCTGTCGATCTTCATGTACTGGGGCTGGGACACCTGCCTCACCGCGAACGAGGAGACCATCGGCAGCGAGAAGACGCCCGGCCGCGCCGCCCTCATCGCGATGGTCGTCCTCGTCGGCTCCTACCTCGCCACCGGCGTCGCCGCCCAGATGGTCGTCGGTTCCGGCGGCAAGGGCCTCGGCCTCGCCAACCCCGCGACGTCCGACAACGTCTTCGCCGCCCTCGCGGGCCCCGTCATGGGCCCCACCCTCGGCATCCTGCTCTTCGTCGCCGTCCTCGCCTCGGCCGCGGCCAGCCTGCAGACCACGTTCATCCCGGTCGCCCGCACCGTCCTCGCCATGGCGACGTACGAGGCGCTGCCCGCCTCCTACGCCCGCGTCCACCCGCGCTTCAAGACCCCGGGCCGCGCCACGGTCACCGCGGGCGTCGCCACCGGCGTGTTCTACACCGTCATGACGCTGGTCTCCGAGCACGTACTCGTCGACACGATCTACGCGCTCGGCCTCATGATCTGCTTCTACTACGCGCTCACGGCCTTCGCCTGCGCCTGGTACTTCCGCTCCGAGCTGCTGCGCTCGCCCCGGGACTTCTTCTTCAAGGCCCTCTTCCCGGTCCTCGGCGGCGTCCTGCTGTCCGCCGTGTTCGTGAAGACCCTCGTCGACATGTGGAACCCGGCCTACGGCAGCGGCTCCTCCGTCCTCGGCGTCGGCTCCGTCTTCGTGATCGGCGTGGGCCTGCTGCTCGTCGGCTTCGTGATCATGCTGGTGATGGGACGGCGCAGCCCGGCGTTCTTCCGCGGCGAGGTGCTGACGCGGGAGACGCCGGTGCTGGTCGTCGAGGACTGACGGCCGCCCCTGCTCGCCTACGTGCCGAGGAACACCGGGTTCGTGAACGCGCTGAGCGCCCCGGGCAGGCCCGGGACCGTCGCCGGGTGCCGGACCTCGGCCCTTACGTAGGCCGCGTACGACGCCGTCGTGCGCCACTCGGCCGTGCCCGACCCGGACTCGGGGAGCGCCGGTGCGGTGAACAGGGTTCCCTGGTCCGTGACCAGGTGGAGCGTGCAGCCCGGGGCGCCCTTGACCGCCAGGCGGACGGTGACCGGGGAGTCCGGGTCCACGTCGAGGCGCTCGCCGATGCCCGCGTGCTCGCCGCGCGAGCCGGACGCCGTGAACGACAACTCCACGGACTTCGACTCGGCGACGTACGAGCGGCCCGCCTTGATGCCCGCCTGGATGGCCTCGCGGGTCAGGTCGTCGGCGAGGACCACCGTCTGCGGGCCGCCGATGCGGTCCGGGTCGCGGTGGGCGTCGCTGTTTCCCATCGCCGGGATCCACTGACGCGCACCCCGGACGGACGCCACCAGCGTGTTGTCCCAGTCGGCCAGGGAGATCTCGTCGTCCGCGGTGTACGGGCCGTTCCACACCTCGACGGCGTCCGCCTCACCGAAGCCGAACTTCCAGTTGCAGCCGATGCAGGTGGCGTGCGGATGCGCCGGCACGACCAGGCCGCCGGCCCGGCGGACCTCGCGCGCGTACGCGCCGAAGCGGTTGTCGCGGGCACGGTAGCGCCAGTCGACGAAGGTGCCCGGCTCGGTGCCGAGCGCCACCACGTGCCCGTTACGGGTCGTGATCTCCTCGCCGACCATGATGAGCAGGTCGTCGCCCGCCTGGTCGGCCCAGTGGGCGTGCGACGAGTGCGTGTTGTGGTCGGACGAGTTGATGAAGTCCAGGCCCGCCTCGCGCGCCAGCGCCGCGATCTCGGCGGGGGTGCGCCGTCCGTCCGAGAACCACGAGTGGATGTGGCAGTCCCCGCGGTACCAGGCGCGGCCCCGGCCCTTGGCGCGCGTGGGCGGGTACACCGGTCGCGGGGTCTCGCCCTGCTCGCCGTACGTGAGGGTGACGGTCAGCTCGTAGGGGAGGCCCTCGGGCGCCACCGTGTACGGGCCGAGCGCGATGTGCCAGGTGCCCGCGCGGACCGGCCCCGGGATGTAGCCCGGCGTCGCGTCGTCGGCCCGTACGAAGAACTCGGTGCGCGCGCCGCCCGACCAGCCGCGGAAGCCCTTCCCACCGAGCGCGGTGCCCCGCTCGTCGAACACCCCGATGTCCAGGGCGTTGTTCTGCGTGCCGGCCGGGACGGTCGCCTTCGTGTAGGTGTACGCGACGTGGATCTCGCGGACCCCGCGCGGCACCTCGACCGGCACGTACACGAAGTCGGGCGCGCCGGGCGGCAGCGTCCCCTTCAGGGTCTGTGTCGTTTTCGTACCGTCCGCCGGTGGGCGGCCGTCGGCCGCGCTCGCGAAGCTCACACTGCTCAACGTAAGCGCGGTGGCCGCTCCCGTCACGAACAGCGCGCGTCTGCCCATGCCGGTCGTGGTGTGGTCGTCCTCGCACATGCTGCGGCTCCCAGGGTCTCGTGACGTTCCGTCTGTGACGTGGGTGGTGCAGGCAACTCTGGTATTGAGCCGTGAACTCCCCTGTAAGGGAAGGGGATCGGAGTCTTACGACTGTCCCAGCCGGGGAGTCCATGGACTCCTGGGGGAGGGCCGGGTAGTAATGCCCCCATGCGGATCTCGACCACGATTTTCCTGACCGACGAGACCATCACGCCTGTGCGGCTCGCGCGTGAGCTGGAGCAACGCGGCTTCGCCGGGCTGTATCTGCCCGAGCACACCCATATCCCGGTGGAGCGGGCGACGCCGTATCCGGCCGGGGGCGACCTGCCCGCCGAGTACGGCCGCACCCTCGACCCGTTCGTGGCGCTCGGGCAGGCCGCGGCCGTCACCGAGCGGCTCGGGCTCGGCACCGGCATCACGCTGATCGCCCAGCACGACCCCATCGACCTGGCGAAGCAGATCGCCACCCTCGACCACCTCTCCGGCGGACGTTTCACGCTGGGCCTCGGCTTCGGCTGGAACGTCGAGGAGGCCGCCGACCACGGCGTCGCCTGGCGCACACGGCGCGAGCTCGGCCGGGAGCGCATGGGCCTCATGCGGGCCCTGTGGGCACAGGAACCGACCGCGTACGAGGGCGAGTTCGGGGTGTCGGTGCGGGCCAGCCACGCCTACCCGAAGCCGGCGGGCGGCGCGCCCCGCACCCTGATCGGGGGAGCGGCGGGCCCGAAGCTGTTCGCGCACATCACCGAGTACGCGGACGGCTGGCTGCCGATCGGCGGGCGCGGACTGACCGAGTCGATGCCCGTGCTGCGGGCCGGCTGGGAGGAGGCGGGCCGCGACCCCGCGGACCTGCACGTCGTGCCGTACGCGGTGCTGCCGAGCCCGGGCAAGCTCGCGCACTACGAGGAGCTCGGCATCGACGAGGTCGTCCTCCAACTCCCCCCGGCGGACGAGACTTCGGTCCTCAAGATCCTCGACGAGTACGAGCAGTACCTGTAGGGGCGGCGCGGTGCGCGGGTGAAACGTGTACGTCGCGTGATCCCGCGCACGTCAGCGCGGCGCAGACGTTGTCGGCGGGCGCTCGTATCCTCGGGAGCATGAGTGATCCGGAGGCTGTACGACCCACTGCCAACGCGATGCGCCGCGCGTTGAAGCGGTCCCGCGACGGCGTTGCCCTCGACATGGCCGAGGCGGCGGTCCTGCTCCAGGCCCGCGGCGACGACCTGCGGGACCTGACGGCGTCCGCCGCGCGCGTGCGCGACGCGGGCCTGAAGGCCGCGGGCCGTCCGGGCGTCATCACGTATTCGAAGAAGGTCTTCATCCCGCTGACCCGGCTGTGCCGGGACAAGTGCCACTACTGCACGTTCGTGACCGTCCCCGGGAAGCTGCGCCGGGACGGCCACGGGATGTACCTGTCGCCGGACGAGGTCCTCGACATCGCCCGCCGCGGCGCCGAGACGGGCTGCAAGGAAGCCCTGTTCACGCTCGGCGACCGGCCCGAGGACCGCTGGCCCGAGGCCCGCGAGTGGCTGGACGCGCACGGGTACGACGACACGCTCGCCTATGTGCGCGCCATGGCGATCCGCGTCCTTGAGGAGACGGGCCTGCTCCCGCACCTCAACCCCGGCGTGATGACGTGGACCGACCTCCAGCGCCTCAAGCCGGTCGCGCCGTCCATGGGAATGATGCTGGAGACGACGGCGACGCGCCTGTGGTCCGAGCCCGGCGGCCCGCACCACGGCTCGCCCGACAAGGAACCCGCCGTCCGGCTGCGGGTCCTGGAGGACGCGGGCCGGTCGAACGTCCCGTTCACCACCGGCGTCCTCATCGGCATCGGCGAGTCGTACGAGGAGCGGGCCGACTCTCTCTTCCAGCTGCGCCGTATCCAGCGCAGTTACCACGGCATCCAGGAAGTCATCGTCCAGAACTTCCGCGCCAAGCCGGACACGGCGATGCGCGGCATGCCGGACGCGGAGCTGGAGGAGCTGGCCGCGTGCATCGCGGTCGCCCGCCACATCCTCGGCCCCTCCGCCCGCATCCAGGCCCCGCCGAACCTGGTCGACGAGGAGTACGCGCTCCTGATCGGCGCCGGAATCGACGACTGGGGCGGGGTGTCCCCGCTGACCCCGGACCATGTGAACCCCGAGCGCCCCTGGCCGCACATCGACGAACTCGCCGCGAAGACCGGCGAGGCGGGCTTCGAGCTGCGCGAGCGTCTCACGATCTACCCGGAGTTCATCGAGCGCGGCGAACCGTGGCTCGACCCGCGCCTTCTTCCGCACGTGCGGGCCCTCGCCCTGGCCGACACGGGCCTCGCCGACGAGAGTGCGCGCCCCGAGGGCCTGCCCTGGCAGGAGCCCGACGAGGGCTTCACCGCCACCGGCCGCACGGACCTGCACCGCACCATCGACACGACGGGCCGCACGTCCGACCGGCGCGACGACTTCGACGACGTGTACGGCGACTGGGAGGCGCTGCGCGAGCAGGCCGCGCCCGGCATGGTCCCGCAGCGCATCGACAGCGATGTGCGCGCCGCGCTCGCGACGGCGGCCGACGACCCGACGAAGCTCACCGACGACGAGGCGCTCGCCCTGCTGCACGCGGACGGCCCCGCGCTCGACGCCCTCTGCGGCATCGCGGACGACATCCGCAAGACGGTGAACGGCGACGACGTCACGTACATCGTCACGAGGAACATCAACTTCACGAACGTCTGCTACACCGGCTGCCGTTTCTGCGCCTTCGCGCAGCGCCGCACCGACGCGGACGCGTACACGCTCTCCCTCTCCCAGGTCGCCGACCGGGCCGAGCAGGCGTGGGACGTGGGCGCGGTCGAGGTGTGCATGCAGGGCGGCATCCACCCCGACCTGCCGGGCACGGCCTACTTCGACATCGCCAAGGCGGTGAAGGAGCGGGTCCCCGGCATGCATGTGCACGCGTTCTCCCCGATGGAGGTGGTGAACGGCGCGACGCGCACGGGCATGTCGATCCGGGACTGGCTGACCGCGGCGAAGGAGGCCGGCCTCGACTCGATCCCCGGCACGGCCGCCGAGATCCTCGACGACGAGGTCCGCTGGGTCCTCACCAAGGGCAAGCTCCCCACGGCGACCTGGGTCGAGGTCATCAGGACGGCCCACGAGCTGGGCATCCGCTCGTCGTCGACGATGATGTACGGGCATGTGGACCAGCCCCGCCACTGGCTCGGACACTTCCGCACGCTCGCCGGTATCCAGCAGGAGACGGGCGGCTTCACGGAGTTCGTGACCCTGCCGTTCATCCACACCAACGCGCCGGTCTATCTGGCGGGCATCGCGCGCCCGGGCCCGACGACCCGGGACAACAGGGCCGTCACCGCCATGGCCCGTGTCCTCCTGCACCCCCACATCCCGAACATCCAGACGAGCTGGGTGAAGCTGGGCACGGAGGGCGCCGCGGAGATGCTGCGCTCGGGGGCGAACGACCTGGGCGGCACGCTGATGGAGGAGACCATCTCCCGGATGGCGGGCTCCAGTTACGGCTCGTACCGCTCCATCAAGGACCTCGTCACGATCGCGGAGGCAGCGGGCCGCCCGGCGAAGCCGCGCACGACGCTGTACGGGGAGGTCCCGCAGGAGCGGCAGCGCGCGGCGACGGCCTCGGACGGCCACCTGCCGGAACTGCTGCCGGTGCTGGGGGACTGAGCGGCGCTTCTTGTGCGGGTGGGGGTGGGGAACCCGCGGACCACCGGGTTCCCCACCCCCGCCTCGTCGTCGCTCACCGCCCGCCGAGGTCCTGCCCCAACTGGGCGTTCTTCTCCGGGACATGGACGGCGGCGGCGCCGAACGAGGTGATGCCGCTCGTGGTGAGCCCGCCGGTGGCCCCGCGCAGCACCCACGCGGCGCCGGAGTCCGTGTACGTGCCGTCCTCCAGGGGAGCGGCGGCGGTCAGGTCCGCCTTGCCGTCGCCGTTCAGGTCGGACAGGACGACCTGCTGGCCGAAGCCGTCGCCGGTCTCCGAGGCGCCGGGTACGGCGGTCGTGGACTGGTTGAAGGCCTGCGCGCCCGTGCCGGACAGGCCGGCGCGGCCGCCCTTGAGCAGGACGACGCTGCCGGCGTCCTTGATGGTGCCGATGGCCTCGCCGGGCACGCCGACGGCGATGTCCGCGAAGCCGTCGCCGTTCACGTCACCGGCGGAGATGTCGGAGCCGAACATGTCGCCGCTCTCGCCGACGCCGGGCACACCGGCCGTGTCCTGCGTGATGGTCTTGGTGCGGGTCGTCGAGGGTCCGTCCGCGGTCCCGTACATGACGAGGACGGTGCCCTTCTCGTACGGGATGTCCTCGTAGTTGTCGCCGATGTCGTGGACGACGAGGTCGCCGTACCCGTCGCCGTCGACGTCACCGACGGCGCCGCGGAACGACGACGTCAGCGACTTCGCGGTGTGGCTGACGCCGGACTTGCCGCCCTTCCAGAACTTGCTGGCGTACGCGGACTCCTCGAAGCCGTGGCTCGTCACGATGTCGTCGGCCCCGTCCCCGGTCATGTCGCCGACGACGATGTCGGCGGGGCCGAAGGTCTGGCTGGTGGCGAAGGTGTCCCGGCCGGCCGGCTTGCCGCTCGCGCGGTCGAAGGGTCCGTAGGAGACGGTCATCCCGGCGGCGTCGTCGTCCGGGTCGTCGCTGCGCGGGTAGTCGTCGGTGACGAGGTCGCGGTGCCCGTCGCCGTTGAAGTCGCCGACGGCGAACATCCCGGTCGACGTGGGCAGCGCGACACTGCCCTGCCCGCTGAGCCCGGCGGCCGAACCCCAGAGCACGACGCTCGGCGCGCCGCCGAGCCCGGCGACGACGAGGTCGGTGTACGAGTCCCCGTCGAGGTCGCCGCTGGTGACGCGCTCCCCGAAGTAGCCGCCCTCCTCGGCGGTCCCGGGTATCCCGGTGGTGGAGCGGGTGAAGACCTTGGCGTGCGCGGTGTCGGGCCCGTTCTTCCCGCCGTAGACCACGGAGACGGCCCCGGCGGTCTCCTTCCCGGACACGGTCGCGCCCGGCGCCCCGAGCACGAGGTCCCCGTACCCGTCGTGGTTGAAGTCCGTGGCGGGGACGCGAGGCGGAACGGGTGTGGCAGCGGCGGCGGTACCGGCGGCGGACGCGAGTCCGAACGGCACGGCGAGCGCGGTGACGGCAAGGGCTGTGACGAGAGTGCGGCGCACTGTTCCCATCCTTCTTGGTGTCCTGTGGGGGTGTTCCTGGTTACGTGAAGGAAGACGGGCCACCCACGGGAAACGTTGTACGCGCCCCGGAGCGCGTACGTCCCAAGCCTGTAACAGGGCTCAACAGGGCATGCGGAGGCCCTCGTTCGGCACGTGTGTCCCGAACGAGGGCCTGAACAGCGGGAGTCGGTCAGCCGACCAGCAGGTCCTTACGCAGGTCGCGTACGTCGTTGCGGCTGAGGCCGAGGGCCTTGTCCAGGTAGCTGTCGAACGTGCCGTAGCGGCTCGTCACCTCCTGGAAGCCCGAGTTCAGGTACTCGGGGCGGACGTCCAGGAGCGGCTTGTACACGGCGGCCTGTGCGGGCGGCATCGCGGCGAGCGTCGCCGCGTTCTCCTTCGCGCGGTACGTGTTGCTGGCCAGGTAGTCGTCCATCACCGTGTCGCGCGGCACGCCGAGCGCGGTCAGGAGCGTGGCGTTCGCCCAGCCCGTGCGGTCCTTGCCGGCGGTGCAGTGGAACAGCGCGTTCGCGCCGTCGGCGTCGGCGATGCCGTCGAAGACGGTGGAGTAGGCCTTCTGCGCGGCCGGGGTGGAGACCATGCTCTTCTCCGCGTCCACCATCAGCTGGGCGGCTGCCTCCGGCGTCGCGGGCAGGCCGGACAGGCCACCGAGGTCGCCGAGCACGTCCGCGACGACGTAGCGGGTGCCGGCGGGGACGCGGTCGGGCGCCGTGGTGCGCTCCTGCTGCGTACGCAGGTCGTAGTCCACGGAGATGCCGAGGCGCTTCAGCTTCGCCAGGTCCCGGTCGCTGAGCTTGTCCAGGGAAGCGGTGCGGTAGATCTCACCCATTCGCACCCAGTGCCCGTCGGTGGTGCGGTAGCCGCCCGCGTCACGGAAGTTGACACCGCCGTCGAGGCGTATCTCGCGGTCGGCGAGGTGCAGGCCCTGGCCACGGTCGGGCACCAGGTCGAACCACTGGCGGTCGGCGGCGGGCAGACCGCGCACGGTGACCTTGCCGGCCGAGCCGCCGGAGGCGACGGTGCGGCCGCCCGCGCGGACCGCGACGTGCCGGACACCGGGCGCCTTCCACTCGACGGTGAAGGAGGAGCCGTCCTCGGACGCCGTCACCGTCGCCGAAGTGAACGGGATGCGGTGGTTCGAGGTGTGCCCGTCGTGGGAGGCGGGGTGCGCGGCGGCGACGGGTGCGGAGAGGCCCACGAGGAGGGCGGCAGCCAGGGCGTACGAGGAGGCCCTGACACGAGTCATCTGCGTCATGCTGCGGATGTTCCGGGTGCCCGGCGATCGACACGCCAACGCACGGTGAACACCGCACGTCGGATGGCGGTCGAGCGGCGCCGTGCCGCGGGTGGCCCGGCCGCTCCCAGGGGCTTCGTCCGCTTTGCGGAAGAAAAGCAGGTGAATTGGGCTCAAGGGCGACTTCGCCTGTGCCGCTTCGGCTCTCAACCGGGTACGCCCCGTCGATTACAGTGCTGCGCAGTCGTCGCACGCGTAACGAGACCCGGAGGGGAGCTCCCCGTGGCAGCCCCACTGACCCCCAAGCAGGGGGGACCCTCATCGGCCGTATGGGGCCGCGCCGAGCAGCAGGATTTCCGCAGCCGGGTCCGCGGCACGCTCATCGGGGCCGCGCTCGGCGATGCGCTCGGGGCGCCGCTGGCCGGGCTCTCCCTCGAGGAGATCAGGGCCGCGCACGGTCCGCAGGGACTGACCGACCTGGCTCCCGCTCACGGGCGCCGCGGCGCCGTCACCGCCGCCACCCAGCAGACGCTCTTCACCGTGGACGGCTTGATAAGGGCGCAGGTGCGGCGCGACACGGGCGCCTGGCATCCGCCGACCGACGTGCACCGCGCCTACCTCCGCTGGGCCGCGACCCAGCGCGACTGGGGCCCGGACGAGCGCCGCAAGGAGGACGGCTGGCTGGCCCGCGAGGAGTGGCTGTACTCGCGCCGCGGCCCCTCCCGCGACTGTCTCCTCGGACTCGGCAACGACGTCATGGGGACCCTGGAGAAGCCGAAGAACGTCTCCGCCGCCGGATCCGCGCCGGCCGCCCGCTCGGCCCCGTTCGGCCTGCTCGTCGGCTGGGAGCCGCAGCTCGTCCTCCAGCTCGCCGCCGAGTGCGCGGTCCAGACGCACGGCGCGCCCGCCGCCTACCTCTCCGCGGGCGTGTACGCGGTCCTGGTGCACGGACTCGCGCGCGGCGAGAGCCTGGACGGCGCCGTGCAGCGCGCCCTCGTCCTGCTGGCCGCGCGGCCGGGGCACCAGCCGGTCACGGACGCGCTCAAGCACGCGCTCGGCGCGGTCCGCCAGGGCATGCCGTCGGCCGCCCGCGTCGACGAACTCGTGGGGGACGGGCTCGCGGAGGGCGTGCTCGCCGTGGCGGTGTACTGCACCCTGGTCGGCGAGGACATACGGCACGGCCTGTGTCTCGCGGTGAACCACGGCGGCCCGTCCGAGGCGACGGGCGCGCTGTGCGGGGGCCTGCTCGGCGCCCTGCACGGCGAGACCGCGCTGCCGCCGGGCTGGGTGACCGAGCTGGAGGGCCGCCCCACCGTCCTGGAGATCGCCGACGACTTCGCGATGGAGATGACGCAGGGGCCCGCCCTGCACAGCCCCGCGGCTTCCTCGCCGGGGTGGCTGGCCCGCTACCCGAGGGCGTGAACGCCGAAGCGCCGGACCGGCTGTGATCAGCCCGCCCGGCGCCCGGTGAGGAACAGCCGTTACGAGAGCCGGCCGGGCGGCTGCGAGCCCACCGCCCCGTCCTGCGGCTCCGCCGGCGCCGGTACGGCCGCCGCTGAGGCGGACCCGTCGTCGTCCGTGTTGACGCGCTCGATGAGCGCGTCCCGCTCCGGGGTGTCCTCCGGCTTCACGTAGCCGATGAGGATGTACAGCACGAGCGAGACGGCCAGTGGGATCGACACCTGGTACTCGAGCGGCACACCGCCCTCGACGTTCCAGCTGATCGGGTAGTTGACCAGCCAGAAGGCGAGCAGGCCCATGGCCCAGCTGGTGATCGCCGCCGTGGGACCGGACTTGCGGAAGGTGCGCAGCAGACCCAGCATCATCGGGATCGCGATCGGGCCCATCAGGCCCGCGACCCACTTGATGACGACGGTGATGATGTCCTTGAACGTGGGCGAGTTGACCTGTGTGGCCACCGCCATGGACAGGCCGAGGAAGACCACCGTGGTGAGGCGGGCGGCGAGCAGTCCCTTGTTCCCGACCCACTGCTCCTTCGCCTTCTTCGAGACCGCGGGCGCCACGTCACGGGTGAAGACGGCGGCGATGGCGTTCGCGTCGGAGGAGCACATGGCCATCGTGTGCGAGAAGAAGCCGACGATGACCAGGCCCAGCAGGCCGTGCGGCAGGAGCTGTTCGGTCATCAGGCCGTAGGAGTCCGAACCGTCCGGCTTCTGCGCGTGCACCAGGAGCGGCGACACCCACATGGGGAAGAAGAGGACGACGGGCCAGACCAGCCACAGGACCGCCGAGAGGCGGGCCGAGCGCGTGGCCTCGCGGGCGGAGCCGGTGGCCATGTAGCGCTGGGCCTGGTTGAGCATGCCGCCGTTGTACTCGAAGAGCTTGATGAAGAGGAACGCCAGCAGGAACACCGTGCCGTACGGGCCGACGAGCGGCTTGCCGTGGCCCGCGAGCTCCGGCTCGTCCCAGACGCCGAAGATGCCGCCGAACGGGCCGAGCTTGGAGACGACGGCGACGAACATGGCGACACCGGCGATGAGCTGGATGATGAACTGCCCCAGCTCGGTGAGCGCGTCGGCCCACAGTCCACCGATGGTGCAGTAGATCGCCGTGATGGCGCCGGTGATCAGGATGCCCTGGTTGATGGAGATGCCGGTGAAGACGGACAACAGGGTGGCGATGGCGGCCCACTTGGCGGCCACGTCCACGATCTTCAGGAGCATGCCGGACCAGGCCAGCGCCTGCTGGGTGCCCAGGTTGTAGCGGTTCTTGAGGTATTCGAGCGGCGACGCCACATGCAGGCGTGAGCGCAGCCGGTTGATGCGCGGCGCGAACAGCTTCGAACCGATCGCGATGCCGAGCGCGATGGGGAACGACCAGGTGACGAAGGACGTCACGCCGTAGGTGTACGCGATGCCGGCGTACCCGGTGAACATGACGGCGCTGTAGCCGGACATGTGGTGCGAGATGCCGGACAGCCACCAGGGCATCTTGCCGCCGGCGGTGAAGAAGTCGGAGACGTTGTCCACGCGTTTGTGGGACCAGACGCCGATCGCGATCATCACGCCGAAATAGCCGATGAGCACGGCCCAGTCGAGACTGTTCATTGAGCCCCCTCCAGGGGTCTGGTCCTACTTATGAACGCCGTTCATGGTGTGGGGAGCCGAAGGGCCAGGACAACGCACCGGAGGGTCAAGGGACGGTAAAATCGTTCTACTTATTGACCTGCGTTCATGTCCGTGAATAGAGATGGGGGCAAAAAGGACCGCACGGCAGTGGGTGCCGTGCGGTCGGGTCCTGGCTGCTCGTGCGGGGCGGCCTGTCGGGGTCGCCGAGCGGAACTACCGCATCAGCTCGCCCGCGTTGACCAGAAGCGACTGCCCGGTGATGGCCCGCGCCCGGTCGGACGCGAGGAACACGGCGGCGTCCGCCACGTCCCCGTCCGTGGCCAGTTCGGGCAGCGCCATCCGCTCGGTGAGCCGCGCGAGGACCTCGTCCTGCGGCACGCCCTCGGTGTGCGCGGTGAACTGGACGTACGCCTCGACCGGCGGCCCCCACATCCAGCCGGGCAGCACGGTGTTGACCCGGATGCGGTGCGGGCCGAGCTCGCGGGCCATGGAGTACATGGCCGAGGTCAGCGCGCCCTTCGAGGCCGCGTACGCCGCCTGCCACACCTGGGAGGGCGCGGCCACGGCCGACTGGGTGCCGATGACGACGACGGAGCCGCCCCGCTCTTTCAGTGCGGGCAGGCAGGCCCGCGTCATGCGCAGCGTGCCGAGCAGGTTCACGTCGATGACCTGCTGCCACGTCGAGAAGTCCGCGTCCTCGAGACCTCCGAAGTAGCTGTCCCAGGCGGCGACATGGACCACGGCGTCGACCGAGCCGAACCGCTCGCGCGCGAGCCCCGCCAGCGCCTCGCACTGGCCCTCGTCGGTGATGTCCGTCGCCGCGTACACGGTGTGCGTACCGCCCGGGTCGATCTCCGCGGCCGACTTGGCGAGGTTCGCCTCCGTGCGCGCGCCGAGCACGGCGTTGCCGCCGTCGCGCACCACGGCCGCGGCGACCTGGTGGCCGAGCCCGGCCCCGACCCCCGACACGACCACTGTCTTTCCGTTCAGGAGCATCCGGTCGCCTCCCGGCTATGGCAGTTCTTCTGACGGGGCGTCAGAGTAGGCCCGTCCGGTGGAGGAAGGAAGGGGAGCGTCGTGAGCGAGGACACGAGGAGTGAGGTGTACGCGGAGCTGGCATCGGTCGGCCCGTACGGGGTTCGCCCCGGGCACGCCCTGATCACCATGGTCGAGCCGCACCCGGGCCATGAGTACGCGTACAACCGCTGGTACGAGGACGACCACTACTACGCCGGCGCGATGGCCATGCCCTGGATGTACTCGGGGCGCCGCTGGGTGGCCCCGCGCGAACTCCAGCTGCTGCGCTACCCGGAGAAGTCGGCGGTCGCGCAGCCGGTCACCGCTGGCTGCTACATCTCCACGTACTGGATCACCGACGGCCGCTACGACGACCACATGAAGTGGACCGTGGGCATCAACAAGCGGCTCAACCGGGACGGGCGCGTCTACCAGGACCGCACGCACGTCTTCACGGCGTTCCAGGATCACGCGGCGACCGTGTACCGCGACGGGGCGGCCGGACCGCGCGACCATCACGCACTCGACCACCCTTACCGGGGTCTGGTCGTGGAGGTCATCGACGCCGAAGGGCCCGAGCAGCGCGACGAGTTGCTGGAGTGGCTGCGCTCGCGCCACCTGCCGAAGCGGATCGCGGGCTCACCGGCGGCGATGGTCACGGTCTTCCGCCCGACGCCGCTGCCGGGGGACCGGATGTCGTACGTGAAGCAGGTCGAGGGCGTCGACACCCGGCTGACGCTCCTGTGGTTCCTGGAAGCGGATCCGGCGGACTGCTGGGAGGACCACTTCACGGGGCTGGACGCGGCGGTTCACGAGTCGGGCCTCGGTCGCGTCGAACTGGTGGCTCCGTTCATCCCGACGATCCCCGGCACCGACACGTACGTGGACCGGCTGCGCGGGTGACCGGCTGAAAAAAGCCGAGCCCCCTCGGCCAGGACGGCGGGCCAGTCGAGAGGGCTCTTTCAGTACCGCAGTGGTGTTCTGTTGGTGCCGAAATGGTGCTGTGGTGCTGAGTTGATGTGGTGGTGCCGATTTGGCGCTGTGCTGCGATGGGGTGCTCTCCGATGCCTCAGGCGGCGTCGAAGGCGCCCCGGCCGACCTCGGTCACGAAGGAGTTCCATGAATCGGGGGCGAAGCCGATCGAGGGCCCCTCGGGGGCCTTCGAGTCCCGCACCGCGATCGCGTGCAGGAGGGGGGACTTGACCTCGACGCATGCGCCGTTCCCCGTCGAATAGGACGACTTGGTCCAGGAATTCGTGCCACCCTGCTGAATTGCCATTTTTTGCTCCGGTTTAGCCAGTGTCGAATTTGCTGTCACCGCTTCTGTGAAGCGGATTGCGCCAACGTGGTGCTTGATGGCGTGATCGACGCTACTCGCCAACATCGGTGCGCGAAGAGGCCATTCACTCGACCGGATGGCATATTCCATGGGGGTCTTCCGCCCCGCCGCGGCGAAGGTGTACCGTGCGGCACTTCTCTCGCGCGGGGCGGATTCTGTCCCTCTGGACCACCTTTGGATCTTCTCTAGACCGCTTCCTGGAGTGCGTAATCCTGGGCGATCTTCGCGATGAACTGTCGGGATTGTTCCACATTCAGTGCTTGTGCCCGCAGATGCTCGTACATCACGCTGTACTTCTGCACGTCGTTGGCCTTTTCCAGATAGAGATCACTGGTGACGCCCTCGATGTAGACGACGCTCGAATCCGCGGCGTCCGGGAACTCCAGAATCGCGTACTGGCCGTTCAGGCCCGGATGCGCACCCATGTCGAACGGGATGACCTGCACGGTCACGTGGGGCAGCTGCGACTGCTCGACCAGGTGCTCCAGCTGCTCGCGCATGACGGCCCGGCTGCCGACGACGCGGCGCAGCGCCGACTCGTCGAGGACGGTCCACAACCGCAGCGGGTTGTCCGGGGCCACGATGCGCTCCTGGCGGCGGACGCGGACCTGGACGCGCTTGTCGATGTCGCTCGGCGTGGTCTCCGGGAGCGCGCCGGTGATCAGCGTCTCCGCGTACGCCCGGGTCTGCAGCAGGCCGGGCACGACCTGCGGATCGTAGACGCGCAGGCTCGCCGCGTCCGTCTCCAGACCGATGTAGACGCTGTACGGGATGTCGCCGAAGGAGTGCCACCAGCCCTGCTGGCGGGAGTCCTTGGCCATTTGCATGAGCGAGTCGACGATGCGGTGGTCCTCGACCTCGTAGACCCCGCACAGGTCGCGGACGTCGCGCTGGCTGATGCTGCGCCGCCCGTTCTCGAGCCTGCTGATCTTCGACTGTGAGACCAGGAGCCGCTCGGCCACCTCTTCGGCGGTCATGCCTTTGAGCTCGCGGAGCCGGCGCAGCTCCTGGCCCAACCGGCGCCGCCTGACGGTGGGATTGACGTTGGACGCCACGGGACGTGCACCTCCGGCTGCGTGCCTCTGTGATTCTCTGCGTATCTTGCGAATCTGCTGCTCAGCAGATTGCCACCCTGGGCTTCATACCGCTGGGAAACGGCGGATATGCGCAGCGGACACGACAGTTGGGCACGTGGCCGGACATGCGGCCGTGGCGGGATGTGTGGCAGTGACCGGACACGCGGCCGCGCGGGGTGCCGGCCCGTGTCGTCGTCCCGACGTCCGGATCCGGTACCCCGCGCGGCTCAGCGGCTCCCGGACCGGTCTTTGGGGACTGCGGTGCGGCGCTGTTGCGGTGCGGGCTGTTCAGTTGGTGCGGTGCTGATACTCGCGGTCCTGCCCGTGTTCCTGCTCAGTGCGCCACGGCGCGGGCCATCGACCCGTGATGCGGCTGCATCGGAACCCTGCCGGGCTCCGGCGCTCCCCTTCCCGGCGGGGCCGGGCTGCGGCGCGGCTGAGCGGCCACACCGTTCTGGACGTCCATCACGGCGTGCGCCACGAGGCCGCCCATGGGGTCGTGCCTGATCAGGTCCCGCAGCCGGGAGCGGGACGATCGTCCCTCGTTCCCCGGGTACAGGTGCTTGCCGAGTCCGACCGCGTGGGCCAGTGCGGCGAGCGCCGCGGTCCGTGGGTCCGGCGGTACGCCGGTACGGATCGCGCTGTCCAGCCGGGACCTGATCTCCCGGCTGATGGCCGTGTCCGTCGCCTGGTAGCGAGTCGTCGGCAGCACTCCGCACATCTGGCCGGCCACGGCATGGACCATGCCGCACCTTTCCAGATGCGAGAGATACGTCTGGCGCAGCCCCAGTCGGGGCCCGCCGATCCAGTGCACCGCGCGTACCGGGGTGCCGCGCCTTCGCAGCAACTCCAGTGCGCAGTCCAATGTCGGATCTCCGGTCGGCCGTGGTGCCACCACGGCGATACGATCCCCGTCTGGGGCTATCCGTCCGGCCAGCGCCAGCTCTACTAGCTGTGCTCCGGCCAGACCTAGGTCGAGCGACTGCGGCTGCGCTGTGGTACCCGTGGCCGGGTCCAGAGCGAGCAGCAGAAGCTCCTCCGGAATTGTTCTGCGGCTCCTGCCCATCCATGCCTCCCCGCGTGGATGAATGACAGGGTGACCCCTCTCACATTGGTCTGTCGAGGGTGCGTGGGGGCTTTGTGCGGGAACCAGTAGGTATGTCGTTCTCGTCTATCACGTGGGTGAAGCCCCCACACAGGACACTGGTACATGGTTCGGACAGCAGCGGCGTAGCGCGTGGCGCGTAGCGAGGAGGCATCGGTGGCGGGGACCCCCGACAGGTCGAAGCAGCAGGAGTCGTCGGGAGGACCGACCCCGGAGGAACGGGACCCGAGGCTCGCGATGGCGCGGCAGTCGCCGGAGCGGGTCGATCAGGCGACGGCGGTGTTCTCCGTACGGGATGTTCCGGCGGCGGGGCCGGGATCCGGTTCGGCGGAGGACTCCGCGCCGGATGCGGACTCGGACTCGGACTCCGACTCGGGCTCGGGCTCGGGCTCGGGCTCGGACGCCTCCGGCGGGGAGGGCTCGGACGTATCGGATTCCGGGGACGGTACGGAGCGGGAGCCCGAGGCGGCTTCCGAAGACGGTACGGGGCCGGGTTCCGGCGACGAGCCGGGCGACGCACGCCTGCGTGCCGCCGTGGCGGCCTGGGTGGCGGGTCCGCGGGACGGCTCCGCCGATGAGCCCGAGGCGGCCGGTGCGGGTGCCGCTGACGCGGCGGAGGACGGCGGGGACACGGACGCCGCCGAGGCGGCGGACGTCGCCGCTGAGGCCGCTGAGGCCGATGGTGCCCATTCCGGTGCCAACTCCGGTGACGACGGGGCGGACGCCGCTGAGGACTCGGCCGACGCCGGGGCCACGGACGCGCCCGAGGAGTCCGGTGAGGACGCGGACGCCGAGCCGGCAGACGCTCCCGAGGCAACCGTCGACGACGCCGGGCCGATCGATGCTCCTGAGGCACCGGAAGCCGAGCCGTCCGACGCCGACGCGGAGCCGTCCGGCGCGGCGAAGGCTGATGCGGAGCCGTCCGACGACGCCGAGCTGTCCGATGAGGCGCAGGCTGACGCCGAGCCTGCCGATGCGCCCGACGGCGCCGAGCCGTCAGGTGACGCCGAGCCGTCCGATGGAGCGAAGCCGTCCCGCGAGGCGAAGGCTGACGCCGAGTCGGCCGACAAGGTGGCGCCCGCTGACGCCGAGCCCGCCGACAAGGCGAAGCCGTCCGACGCCGAGCCCGCTGACGCCGAGCCCGCCGACAAGGTGAAGCCCGCCGACAAGGTGAAGCCCGCCGTCGACGCCGAAGCCGAGCCCTCGGCCGTCGACCAGGCCACCGCCGTCTTCAAGGCCGTCAAGCCGCCCGTCGATCAGCCGACCCAGATGCTCAAGTCGCTCGGGTCCAAGCCCGCCGGTGCGGGCAAGGCCGAGTCCGATTCCGAGCGCACCAGCAAATTCGTACCGCTCAAGGGGTACGACTCCGGGGCCCCGGCCAAGCCCAAGGCACAGCCCGAGGCGGAGCCCACCGCGCCGCCGGCGAAGCCCTACGTGGGCCCCGAGCGCACCACCCAGCAGCCGCTCCCGCCGCTGCCCCCGCTCGACCTCCTGGCCGAGCTCACGAACACGCCGCCGCCCGCGGAGACCCGAGTCCGCACAACCGTGCGCAGGGTCAAGATCTGGACGCCGATCGTCCTGCTGCTCGCCGTCCTGTTTGCGGTCGTACAGACCGTACGGCCGCTGCCCGCGCCCACGCTGGCGCTGACCGCCAAGTCGACGTTCGCGTTCGACGGGGACAAGGTGTCGCTGCCGTGGCCCGCCGAGGGCCAGGGCTCGATGGATGTCAGCGGCATCGGCTCGATGGATCAGTTCGGCGAGCAGAAGCCCGTACCGATCGGGTCCGTGGCCAAGGCCATGACGGCGTACGTCGTGCTCAAGGACCACCCGCTGCAGCCGGGCAAGGACGGACCGTCCATCGACGTGGACGCGAGGGCGGAGAAGGAGGGCGGCTACGACTCCGAGGGCGAGTCGACGCTGAACACCGTCAAGGAGGGCGACAAGCTCAGCCAGAAGGACGCCCTGTCGGCCATCATGATTCCGTCCGCGAACAACATCGCGCGGCTCCTGGCCCGTTGGGACGCCGGTTCCGAGGAGGCGTTCGTCAAGAAGATGAACGCCGCCGCGAAGGACCTCGGCATGACCGGCACGACCTACACGGACCCGTCCGGGCTCAAGGAGACGACCGTCTCCACCGCTCGGGACCAGGTCAGGCTCGGCAACGAGCTGGTGAAGATCCAGGCCCTGATGGACATCACCAAGCTGCCGACGTGGAAGGACCCGTCGGGCAAGACGTGGCAGAACTACAACCGCCTCGTCCCGTACAACAACGCGGTCGGCGTGAAGACCGGTTCGACCACGAAGGCCGGCGGCAACCTGCTCTTCGCCGCGACGAAGGACGCCGGCGGCGAGACCGTGACGGTCGTCGGCGCGATCCTCGGCCAGCACCGGGCGCCGATCATCGACACCGTCAACGCGGTCAGCAAGACGGCGATGCTCGCGGCGCAGGACGCGGTGAAGGCGTCGACGATCCTGAAGAAGGGCGACGTCGTCGGGTACGTGGACGACGGGCTCGGCGGGCAGACCCCGGTCGTGGTGACGAAGGACGTCTCGGCGGTCGGCTGGGCGGGCCTGACGGTGAAGCTGGAGCTGGCGGACGGCGCCAAGGGCGCCGTCATCCCGCACACCGCGAAGGCCGGTACGCAGGTCGGCGAGCTGAAGGTCGGCGACGGTTCGGGTGGCGCGGTCACCGTCCCGGTCGCCCTCCAGAAGGACCTGACCGAACCCGGCTTCGGCGCGAAGCTCACCCGCGTCGGCTGACGACTCGGCAGGCCTCTCACGCAGAAGCGCCCCCACGGCACACAGCCGTGGGGGCGCTTCTCATTGCGGGCCCGCTCACCAGGCGCCCGCTCAAAAGGGACCCGCTCACTTCTCCTTCGGCGGCACGCACTTGGGTGCCGTCTTGCCGGACGGCCCCCCGTACTGGGAGCTGATCCGGACGTCGCCCGGCTCCT
This sequence comes from Streptomyces sp. NPDC107517, assembly GCF_055582645.1. NCBI lineage: Bacteria > Bacillati > Actinomycetota > Actinomycetes > Kitasatosporales > Streptomycetaceae > Streptomyces > Streptomyces sp. NPDC107517. Next base: position 302,846 of record NZ_JBVJPM010000004.1, read on the forward strand.
TCACCGTCAGGCGCGTGAACTCGCCCTCCTCGCGCAGGCACCCGTCGTCCGCCCACAGCCACGGCGAGTACGCGATCCGCACGATGACCGAGCCGGCCTTCGGCATCCGTACGACGAGGTTGGCGCCGTCGGAGCGGACCACCGAGGCGGGGTCGTCCACCAGCGGAACCGCGTTCTTCACGCGGTAGATGTGCCAGTTGGCGTCCTTCCACACCGACTCGAGGTAGTCGGGCTCGCTGGACACCAGCTTGTGCTCCAGCTCCGCGGGGCCGTCCGGCTCGCCGTTGTAGACGACGACGAAGCCGACCGCCCACTCGGAGAGCCAGGCGTGGTACGACGCGGAGGAGAAGGCGCCCTCGGGCACGTCGGTGCCGCCGTGCCCCTCGTAGAAGAGCCGTCCGCGCTCGACGTCGGCCTGCCGGTTCCAGCCGCGCGCCATGTTGATGTACGGCGCGAGGACGGCCGCCTCGCGGTGGTCGCGGGCGGGGACGACCTCGACGCGGGTGCGTTCGGCGCCGAGTTTCTTCAGCGTGGAGACGACGCCGTCCGTCTTGACGGCCCACTCGGGGATCTCGGTGTTGGCGACGACGTCGGCGATGGTCTTGCCGGACAGCCAGCCCAGGGACAGGACGATCGCGACGACGCACATGACGCGCTGGCGGTGGGGCGGGAAGTACCGCCCGCGCCGCCCGTCGTAGCGGGGCCCGCGGTCGCGGTTCATCACGGTGGCGAGGATCAGCGCGGGCGCCACGATCTCCGTGAGCCGCTCCACGTTCGTGCCGATCGGGGTGGCGATCACATAGGTGAGCACCACGCCGAGCGCGTACACGGCGGTGCCGAGGCGCACCACGCGCCAGGCGCGCGGCGCGCACACCAGGACGACCGCGCACAGGATGACGGGCGGGAAGATCCGCCCGAACGGCATGGGCTGTTCCCCCTTGAAGGGGAACAGCCAGGTCGTCACGCCGACGATGAGGACCGGCGGCAGGATCAGCGACAGGGCCTTGCCCCACTGCCGGTCCAGGAGCCACGCGGCGCCGGCCACGACGAGGAAGAGCCCGGCGACGGGGCTCGCCATCGTGGACAGAGCGGCGCACACCGTCGCGACGACGACGCGCCGGCCGTTCATGTGCGCGAGGACGGCGCCGAGCCCGAAGGCCACGCCCAGCATGAACGTCGAGCGCCCCGACACGACCTGGCACCACAGCGAGAACCCCACGACGAGGGCCGGCCACAGTGGTCTTCGGATGCCGGTGCGCTCGACGATCGACGCGGCCAGCCAGGTCGACGAGACGCCGGACAGGAGCGTGACGGGGATGACGCCGAACAACGCCATCAGGTAGGGCGAGATGAGGCTGTAGTTGGCGATGTGGAGGCCGCCGTACCAGAACAGGTTGTACGCGGAGCCGGGGTACATCTTGGCGAACTCGGCCCAGGCCACCTGCGCCGCCAGGTCGCCGCCGCCGGTGGCCAGGAACGCCAGCCACAGGACGTGCAGCGGCAGTATGCAGGCGGTGACGAGCAGGGCCGTCCGGTAGCGGCCGTGCCAGGGCTCGGGGATCTCCGGGGACCGGCGCGCGCGGGTGGCAGAGGGTGGAGACAGTTCGGCAGAGGCCACTGCGGCGTTCCGTTCCGGTCGGACGGGCAATTGTGTTCGGATAGACGCTAGCCGTGGCCCGAGAGTTGGTTGACGCGCCCCTGATATTCACGGCAAATCTACGCAGGGCCGTCGGCCCGCGGGGCGGCTACGCGCAGATGTCGTCCGGCGCGTACGCCTGTCCCGACGGGCCCGACAGCGGTCCGGCGATCCGGCTGCGGACGGTCTCCAGCTGCTTGAGGAGCGTGTCGAGCGACTTCGTACGCGGGTCCTGGAAGTACGTCAGGACGGCGCGGTAGAACGCGTCGCGCAGCACGGGCGGCATCACGTCCGACGCGTCGAAGCACAGGGTGTCCGCGTCATCGGTCAGATGCGAGGCGACGGTCGTGCCGGTCGGGTCGTCCGGCTGGGGGTCGCTCGCGTCCGGGAAGAAGGGCCGCAGGTGCGGCCGCGTGGCCTGCGACCAGGTCTTGCGGCCGCCCTCACTGGTCAGGAGCGTGACGAGGTCCTGCGCCGCCCGGTTGTCGGTGAGTACGGCGGCCATGTCGCCCGACACCTCGTACGCGTCGTCGTAGGCGGGCCGCCCGTGCAGGAACCGGGCGGCCCGCTCCACGCGCAGGGTGTGGTCCTCCATGGCGCCGGGGTAGAGGGAGCGGATGAAGGAGCCCTGGTGTTCGTGGGTGCAGCCCGGGAGCGAGCCGCCGAGGAGTCCGCGCTTGCCGGCCTTCGGGTCCTTCGGGTCGGGTGTGCCCTCGAACGACATGGTGAGGGAGGTCTCGACGGACTCCGGCTTCCGTGGGCCGAGGATCTCGGACCGGCGCAGGGCGCGGGCCAGCGAGACGAGACCGAGCCCTTCCGGCGCGGGGGTGGTGGTCAGCGCGACGGCCTGCGCCGTCACCGGGTCGCCGTCGTTCAGCCGGTCCAGGGCGCCGAGTTCGGCCAGCGAGTGGGTCCCCGTGCCGAGACCGCTCAGGGCGCGCAGAGTCTCGCCCAGGCTGAACAGGTCGTCGCGCGGCGCGGACGAGCCGTTCAGGGCGGGCGGGGCGAGCAGCACGTTCGGTGCGCGGAAGCCGTCGGTGGTCAGCCCGGGCGCGCCCTCCTCGCGGATGGACCCCACGTCGATGACCTTGGTGGTGGCGCCGTCGTGCATCACGTTCTGCGGCTTCAGGTCGCCGTACACCTTGCGGGGTGCGGGCCGCGCGTGCAGATGGTCGAGCGCGGACAGGAAACGCAGCCCGTACGCGAGCACGAACTCGTGGAAGCGGGCGCCGCCGAACCGGTCCGGGTCGTGCCGGGCGAGCGCCCGGATCTCGTCGAGGTTGAGCCCGTCGACGTACGGCAGGACGAGGAACGGGCCGACGCGGGCGTGGCGGTCGTAGTTGAAGACGGGGATGATCCCGTCGTGGTGGAGGTCGGCGAACGCCTGCCGTTCGTCCTCCAACGAGCCCAGCCGTGGCGCGAGTTGTCCCGGCCGCAGGGTCTTCACGGCGACCTCGCGGTCGTCGATCTTCTTGTCGAGCGCGAGATACACGTCACCCATGCCGCCGCGCCCGAGACGCCGTACGACCTCGTACTGGCCGGCCGGTAACTCGCCCGGTTTCAGGGCGGATTCGCCGGGACCCTCGGCCCGGCCCCGGTCGTCGCGCGGTCTGACCTCGGGGAGCGCCGTCGGATCGGGCCCCTCGTCGGGCAGCGTGACCCGGGCGTCCCGCGGCCCGTCGGGCGGCGGCAGCACGAACATCGGACCGGAGGACGCCGTCATCGGCGGCCCCTGAATTCTCCGGTTGCTCCCGCGTCCCCCTGCATGCTGCCTCAGGATAGGGGCGCGGCGTCCGTATGGCGCCCGCGCGTAGGCCGTCGGCCTGATCGTGGAATGGAGGCCCCGGCCAGTGACGACGAGTACCGGCACCAGACCGTACGCCGCCCTGAACCCGGCCCTGATCCGCTCCAGTCTCGCGGTGGTGGAACGCCGGGCCGACGCGCTGACCAAGTACTTCTACGCCCATCTGTTCAAGCACAACCCCGGACTGCGGGCCATGTTCCCGGAGCGGATGGAGGAGCAGCGCGACCGCCTCCTGGCCGCCCTGACCACGGCGATCCTCAGCCTTGAGGACACCGGCGCGCTCGTCGGCCACCTGCGCACGCTCGGCTTCGACCACCGCAAGTTCGGGGCCCGCCCCGAGCACTACCCGGCCGTCGGCGACAGCCTGATAGCGGCCCTGAAGTTCTTCTCGGGCAGCTCCTGGACGCCGAAGACGGAGGCCGCCTGGCGCGCGGCCTACGAACTCATCTCCAGAATCATGATCGCCGGTTCCGAGTCCGTGCCCGAGTCGGAACCCTCCTGGTGGGACGCGGAGGTGCTCCGCCACGAGCGCCGCACGGACGACATCGCCGTCCTCACCGTCCGCCCGGACCGGCCCTACCCGTACCTGCCGGGCCAGTACGCGACGCTGACGGCCCCCGAGGCGCCGCAGGTCTGGCGCCCGTACTCCGTCGCCAACGCGCCGCGCCCGGACGGCACCCTCGACTTCCACATACGCCGCGTCGACGGCGGCCTCCTGAGCGGCGCCCTGGTCGACGAGGTCACCCCGGGAGGCACCGTCCGCCTGGGCCCGCCGCTCGGCACGACGACCCTCCCGCAGTCCCTGCGCGGCGAACTGCTCTTCGTCGCCGGCGGGACCGGCTGGGCGCAGATCAAGGCCCTGATCGAGGAGTTCGCCGTGAGCCGCGGCGACGCGACCGCCACCCTGCTGATCGGCGCCCGCACGCAGGACGACGTGTACGACCTCGGCGTCCTGGAACTCCTCGCCGACGCCCACCCGTGGCTCCGCCTCATCGGCGCGCTGCCCCGGCGCGACCGCCCCGCTCACGACGCGGACGCGACGCTCCTACGGGCACTGACCCGCTACGCCACCGCTCAGAGCCTGCGGCACGCGCCGGGAGACTGGCCGCACGTGTACGTGAGCGGCCCTTCGGCCATGGTCGAGACCGTCGAGACCCAACTGGCCATGCTGCACCGCGTCCCGGCCGACCGCGTCCACCACGACCCGCTCGTCCACCACGGCACGGGCGAGCGCCCCGAGACGACGGCGGAGTGGTTCCTGATGAAGCGCGAGGTCCCCTGGATCCGGCCGCGCCCGTGACGTCAGCGGCGCGCCAGTCCGAGAAACGCGGACCAGGCCTCCGGCGTGACGGTGACGGTGTCCGCGGCGTCGGCGGAGGTGTTCTTGGAGTCGCGGATGTGGATGGCGGCGGGGGAGGGGGAGATTTCGAGGCAGTTGCCGCCGTCGCTTCCGCTGTAGCTCGATTTGAACCACTGAAGTGCGGTGCTCATGGCTCTCCTAGCAGTCGGTCCAACAGGCCCTTTGTGTCCTCTGGGTTGAGGGCCTGCGTCCGCAGCATCGCATACCGCTGGGCGAGGATGGACACCTCGTCGGGGTTCGAGATCAACTGACTGCCGCGCTGCGTCTCCGTGTAGGCGAGGTGCTGATGTTCGGGGGTCTCCAGCAGGACGAAGGGCCCGTCGAGCGCAGGGTGACTGGTGCGTCCGAACGGGAGGACCTGCAAGGTGACCCCCGGGAGATCGGCCCAGTCGCGAAGTCGGCGCAGCTGCTCGGCGTAGACCCTTCTGCCGCCGAGCCGGTCGTGCAGTACCGCCTCCCAGAGTACGAAGCTCATGGTCGGCGGCACCCTGCGCTGCACGATCTCCTGCCGCTCGATGCGCGCGGCGACGTAGCGCTCGATCTCGTCCGGGTCGAGAGCCGGGACGCGGCTCCGGAAGACGGCCCGGGCGTACGCCTCGGTCTGTAACTGCCCGGGCAGCACCTGGTTCTCGTACGAGGAGATGGCGACCGCCTCTCGCTCGCGATCCAGGAACTCCTCCGCCCACCGCGGAACGAGATCCACCTCCGGCATGTTCTGCACCGCGGCCGCCAACGCCCCTTTCGTATCCAGCAGTTCGTCCAGCACCACCGCCAGGTCCCCCTTCAGTGGCCGCCGCCCCTGCTCGATGGACGCGATCGTCTCCTCGTCGACCACGACCCGTTCCGCGAGGGCCCGTTGGGTAAACCCGGCGGCCGACCGGAACACGGCCAGCAGCGCTCCCACCATCTTCATCGCCGACGCGTTCTTCCTGCGCGGCCGCTTCCTGGGGTTCATGAAGGCCAACTCCCCGCCGAGGGACGTACATTCACGGCGGTGAACCCGTACAAAGAATCTGTACGGGCCCACGCACTGCCTCATGATGGCCACGCAGCGTGACCCTCGTCCCGTGAACACCGAAACCACCACCACTGCGCGTGAACGCTTCTACCGGCGCGAGCGCCGGTCCGTGCCCGCCGCCCGCGCGTTCGCGCGTGACGCCCTGACGGACTGGCGGGTGCGGCAGGGGGCGTGCGAGGACATCCTGCTGTGCGTCAGCGAACTCGCCACGAACGCGCTCCTGCACGGAGTCCCGCCCGGCCGCGGCTTCCTGCTCCGCCTTCTGCCGTACGAGGACGAGGTGCGCGTAGAGGTGCACGACAGCGGCGACGGGACGCCCCAAGTGGCAGACGTGCGGGGCGAGTCGGGGCGTGGGCTGTTCCTCGTGGAGGTGCTGGCCGACAAGTGGGGTGTCGAGCGGAGGGACCCGGGCAAGACGGTGTGGTGCACGTTCTCGCTGGGCGGCGCATAGGGGCGGCGCGGTCAGAGGCAGTGGACGGGGATGCGCTGGACGAGGTTGTTGGCGAAGCCGCCGCGGTTCCACGGCTGGGTGAGCGGCTGGGTGCGGCCGGTGGCGTCGGTGGCGCGGGCGCCGAGGACGTGGGTGCCGGGCACGGCGGTCCACGGGACCTGCCAGCGCAGCCAGGCCGCCGCCTGCCTGTCCGACGGGTCCCCGTCCAGCGTGGCCTCGCTCCACGTGGCGCCGTCGTCCGTGGTCACGTCGACCCTGGTCACGGGGCCGTGCCCGGACCAGGCGCGGCCTTCGAGGAGTACGGGCCCGGGGCGGACGACGCGGGCCCGCGACATGAAGTCGGGGAACCCGGGCGGGATCATCAGGGCGCGCGGCAGGATCCTGGTGACGGGCTCGCCGGGATCGTCGGCGTTCCACCGCAGGCGGTACGCGACCGCCTGCTGGAACCCGTCGAACGGGGCGTCGACCAGCGTGATCCCGCGCAGCCACTTCACCTGCGCCATGCCGTACCAGCCGGGGACGACGAGCCGCAGCGGGTAGCCGTGCTGCGGCGGCAGGGGCGCGCCGTTCATGTCGTACGCGACGAGTACGTCACCGGAGGCCACCGCGAGGGGCAGGCTCCGCCGGTAGTCCTGCTCGACACCGCGCTCGACTCCGTGGTCGGCGCCGGTGAAGACGGCCTCGACGGCGCCTCGGTCCACCCCGGCCTCGTCGAGGAGGACGCGCAGCGGCACGCCGGTCCAGTCCGCCGTGCCGACCGCCTCGACCAGCCAGGGCTGGCTGATCGGCCGGGGCGTGAGCAGGGCGCGGCCGTTGCCCGCGCACTCCAGCGTGACGCGGCGCGTGACGGCGGGCAGGGACCGCAGGGCCGCCAGGCCGAGGGTCAGCGGCGTCCTGACCAGGCCGTCGACCGTGAGCCGCCAGTCGTCGGCGCTCGCGGCCGGGATGTCGTAGTGGACGAGGACGTAGTGCAGACCGGGCGGGGTGACGTCGTAGCGGAGGGCTTCCAGGGGGAGGCCGTGATTACGCGCGGCGAGCGCGAGTTCATCGGAGGTGATGCCTTCGTCCAGGGCGGCGAGCCGGCCGGGACGGCTGACGCCGCCGAGATCGCCCGGTCCGTCCGTGACGTGGTCCGGTGCGTCCATGACTCAGTCCGATCCATCCATGTCTTCATGGTGCTCCGCGATTGCGGGGCCTGCCGGGCGGGCGGATCCTGGAAGTGTCAGCCGGCGCTCGATGAGGTGTGTCGGTGGCTGACGGGGGCCCGCACGCCGGCGCACGAACCGCTCACCGACGCCGCCGAGAGGCGGAAGGACGGGACGGGGGGACAGCGGTCCGCGTAGCGATGCGTCCCGTCGAGGAGTGCCATGAACGACACCGACACGGATACCGACACCGGCACTGCCGCCACCGCCCCGAATCCCCTCGCCACGGACGTCGTCGGTCTGATGCGAACCGAGCTGCGTGGCCCGGTGATTGCGCGGGGCGACCCCGACTACGACGAGGCGCGCAAGATCTACAACGGGATGATCGACCGGCGGCCGGCCGCGATGGTGCGCTGCTCGGACGCGGCGGACGTCATGGCGGCGGTCGATTTCATCCGCGACCACGGGCTGGAACTCGCCGTCCGCGGCGGTGGCCACAGCGGCGGCGGCCAGTGCCTCGTCGACGACGCGGTCACGATCGACCTGTCACCGATGCGCTGGGTGCGCGTCGACCCCGCGCGGAAGACGGCGTGGGTGGGCGGCGGCAGCCAACTCGGCGACCTGGACCACGCGGCGCACACGTTCGGCCTGGCGATACCCGCCGGAATCATGTCGACGACCGGCATCGCGGGCCTGACCCTCGGCGGCGGTCACGGTTACCTGACGCGCAGGTACGGCCTGACGATCGACAGCCTCCTCCGCGTGGACATGGTCCTCGCGGACGGCAGCTTCGTCACGGCGAGCGAGAGCGAACACTCCGATCTGTTCTGGGCGTTGCGGGGCGGTGGCGGAAACTTCGGCATCGCCACCGCGTTCGAGTTCGAGCTGCATCCGGTGCACACGGTGGGCGTCGCGCTGACGCTGTGGCCGGTCGAGAAGACCCGCGAAGTCCTTGAGTGGTACCGGGAGTTCCTGCCGGAGGCGCCCGAGGACCTGAGCGGCTTCTTCGCCGCGCTGACCGTGCCGCCGGGACCGCCGTTCCCCGAGGAGATCCACGGCCGGAAGATGTGCGGGGTGGTGTGGTGCTGGACGGGCGACCTGGCCCGTACGGACGAGGCGATCGCGGCGGCGGCGGAAGCGGGCCCGCCCGCCTTCCGGTTCACGGCACCGATGCCGTACCCGGCGCTCCAGACGATGTTCGACGAGCTGCTCCCCAAGGGCCTGCAGTGGTACTGGCGCGGCGACTTCTTCGACCGCATCACGGACGAGGCGATCGATGTGCACGCCAAGTTCGCCGAGAACCTCCCCACACCGCTGTCGACGATGCACCTCTACCCGGTGAACGCGGCCGCGTCCCGGGTCTCCGAGGACGCGACGGCCTGGGGCTACCGGGAAGCGGTCTGGTCGGGCGTCATCGCGGGCATCGACCCGGACCCGGCGAACGCGGAGACGGTCAAGCAGTGGGCGAGGGCGTACTGGCACGACCTGCACCCGTACTCCATGGGCGGTTCGTACGTGAACTTCATCGGCGAGGACGAGCACCAGGACCGGGTCCGGGCGACGTACCGCCACAACTACGACCGTCTGGCGGAGGTCAAGCGCAAGTACGACCCGGGGAACCTGTTCCACGCCAACCAGAACATCGAACCGGCGGCGGGGGAGGCGGCGTAGGAACTCAGGACCACTCCCTCGGTGGCGGACCGCGTCACCGCCGGCCGGGGCCGCCGTCGCGCCGCGCACGGCCGCCGGGCAGGTCGAGTACGGCCTGGAACTCCCGGCTCGCCTCGCGCGGGCGGCCCGCCGCCGCGTAGGCGCTCCCGAGCCGGTTGCGGATGTCCATCTCCAGCCAGTCGTAGTTGGGTTCGGTGAGCGGGGACATCAGCCGGCGCTGGAGGAGAAGGGCCTGGTGATGGAGGCCGATGGCCTTCTGCGGGTTGCCCTCGGCCTCCTCGGCCGTGCCGAGCCGGGTCAGGCTGCGGGTGCAGAGGAAGGCGTCCTCGGTGTGCTGCACCTGGTCGATCGCCCGGCGCAGCAGCCGCTTGGCCTCACCGTAGTGGCCGAAGTGGATGTGGGCGTCGGCGGCGCAGCTCAGGGCCCTGCTGAGCATGTGCGGCCTGGCGGCCTTCTCGGCGTGGGCGCAGGCGCCGTCGAAGCAGGTCAGTGCCTGCGCGTCCCGTCCCTCCAACTGGTGCGCGAGGCCCAGGAAAAGGAGCGTGATCCAGGTGAGCCAGTCGTCGCGCAGCCGCCGGGACAGGTCCACCGCCGCCATGAGATGGGGCATCGCGCCGTCGCCGTCGCCGCGCTTCAGGTGGACCGTCCCGAGACCGGCGAGGGCCCGGGCCTCCTCGCCCGGCAGGGAGAGCCGCCGGCTGAGATCCAGTGCCTCGGTCCCGCGGGTGAGGACCACTTCGTACCTGCGCTGGTGTCCGGCGGTGTACATCACGCAGTTCCGCAGCGCGGCGGCCATCCGCCGGTCGGTGGCCTCGCCCTCGTGCGCGAGCGCGATCTCCAGAGCCGTCCGGGACTCGTGGTAGCGGGCCCGGCGCATGAAGTAGTCGCACAGCGCCTCGGCGATCCAGCAGGCGTGGTCGGCCTCACCGGCGGCCGCGGCGTGTCCGACGACGTCGACGAGCTCTCCGCCGGCCGCGTCCAGCCAGGCCTCGGCGTCCTGCCAGTGGGCGAAGCGCGACACGGTGAGCGGGGGGCCGGTGGGGAATCCGGCCGGGCCCCAGTCGCTCGCGGTCCGGGCCGCGTCCAGAAAGAGACCGAGTGCGGCCCTGCGCGCGGCGCCCGCCTCATCGGGCCGGGCGTCGGCGAGGCGCCGGGCGTGCACACGGACCAGGTCGTGCAGCCGGTAGCGGCCCGGACGCGGCTGCTGCACCAGGCTGGTGTCGACCAGGCTCTCCAGGATCCGCTCGGTGTCGGCCGCCGGCCGGTCGAGCAGCGCCGCCGACGTGAGCACGTCGAACTCGACCGTCGGAGCGAGGCCGAGGGCGCGGAACCCGCGCTGCTGCTCGGCATCGAGCTGGTCGTACGACAGGCGGAAGGCCGCCTCGACGCTGCGGTCTCCGACGCTCAGCTCGCCGAGCCGGTTGTCGTCGCCCGCCATGCGGCCCACCAGGTACTCCACCGTCCACGTGTCCCGGTTCTGCAGCCGCGACCCGGCGATGCGCAGGGCGAGCGGCAGCCCGTCGCACAGCCCGGCGAGACGCTGTGCCGCATCCGGCTCCCGGGCCGCGCGCTCCTCCCCGATGATGTGCGTGAGCAGCGACACCGAAGCGTCGCTCGGCAGGGGCTTCAGGGTGACGCGCCGGTCGGCGTCGAGTCCGGCGAGGCGCCGCCGGCCCGCCACCAGGACCCGGCTCCCGGCCCCCGCGGGCAGCAGCGGCCGTGTCTGTCCGGCGTCCAGGGCGTCGTCGAGGACGAGGAGCAGCCGCAGCGCGCTGGTCGCCGCGCGCCAGACGGAGGTGAGTTCGTCGAGGTCGTCCGGCAGTTCACCGGTGGCCGCGCCGAGGGAACGCAGCAGCCGCTGGAGCGCCTGCTCCGGAGACTGGCGCCTGCGCGTGCTGTGCGCGCGCAGGTCCACGTACAGGCAGCCGTCGGGGTAGCGGTCGCTGAGCTCGCGGGCGGCGCGGACGACGAGCGCGGTCTTGCCGACGCCGGCCGTGCCGTCCACCGTCACGATCGACACGGATCCGGGCGCGGAGGGCGCGGTCAGCTGCGCCAGCTCCGCCTCCCGCCCGACGAGACGGCCTGCGTCGCCGGGCAGCTCGTTGACGGCGCGGCGCGTCCTCGGCGGTGCAGCGGACGCTGAGCGTGCGGGGCGCCCGGTGGCCGCTCCGAGGAGGCGCGCGCCGTCCCGGCGCAGCACCGCCTCCTGCACGCGGCGGAGTTCCTCACCGGGCTCGACCCCGAGTTCTTCGCGCAGGCGCGTGCACATGTCCCGGTAGACGCCGAGCGCGTCCACCTGCCGTTCGCTGCCGTACAGGGCGCGCATGCGCAGGGCCGCGAGGGCCTCGTCGTACGGGCCGGACACGGACAGGGAGGCGAGATCGTCGAGGGCCTCGGCGAACCTGCCCAGCAGGACGAGGCATTCGAGCCGTTCCACCCGCACGGTGCGCAGCCGCTCCAGGAGCCGCTGCCGCTCCACGTCGGCGAACGGTCCGGGCAGCCCGGCCAGCGGTTCGCCGTCGAAGAGGGCGAGCGCGGCCGAGAGCCGTTCCACGGCGGCGGCCTGATCGCCGGACGCCTTCGCGCGCCGGGCGGCGTCCACGTGTTCGGCGAGGTCCGCCGCGTCGAGCTGCACCTCGCCCATGACGAGGCGGTAACCGCCCGGCTCCCCGCGGATCAGGGACCGCGCGGGGCCGGTGCCCTCGGCGTCGAGGGCCTGCCGTAGCGCGTAGACGTAGGTGGGCAGTACCTTGCGACCGGAGTTCGGGGGGCCGGCGCCCCAGATGTCGTCGAGCAACTGCTCCCGGGTGACGAGGAATCCGGGCCGCAGGGCCAGCGCCGCGAGGACTGCCTGCCGGCGGACGGGGCCGAGCGGCAGCGGCGTGCTGCCGCGCCAGGCACGCACCGGCCCGAGCACGGCGAGCCGGACCGCCCGACGAGACCCCTGCCCCACCCGCAGCCTCCGCTCCACGCTCACCGGGCGCCCACTGTCCGCATCACGGTGCGCGTCATCGTCCGCACCGTCGTGCGCGTCATCGTCCGCATCATCAGAATTTCATTGGCATTGCAGCGTGTGCCGCGATGGTTTGCAAGTGCCCTTGGAGCACCGGGAGTTCACCGGCGGCCGGGGCGCGCTGGACCGGCGGCGGCCGTGGCCGGGGGAGCGGCCGCCGCCCATGCGGAAGGAGTGGAACATGCAAGCAGCGAGCAGCCCTCTGGGCCCTTTGGAGCGGACGCTGAAGGGACACGGGCTCTTCCTGAGCGTGGAGCGGAGCGACGCCGTCGAGGTGGTGTACGTCTGCGTGGACGACGGGATCCCCGGCGGCTATCCGGTCGGCTACGTCATCTCGTCCCGCACGGGAACCTGGACCGCGTACGCGCGGGTCCGCCCCGGCCGGATCTTCACCACGGACGAGATCTCCTCGGGCCTTTCGAGCGTCGAGGAAGCGATCCGCGCGGTGGTGGCCCACGCCCGCTACGAGGACGTCCTCACGGCGTGAGGCACTGGTGAAGCACTGGGACTCGCCCGGTCACGGGTGAGTCCGGCCGAACTCCCGCGCCAGTACTTGATCGCGCAGCGTCCGTCGTGGATGCCCGGGGGATGCCCGGGGGATGCCCGCACTGTCAGTGGCCGACTTCTGCCGATCGCCCCGCAGATGGGCGACCGCTCGCTCGTCCAGAGGCCGATTCACGGGCCGACAGCGCGCGGTGCCTCAGTGGCTGCGTGCAGATTGGCAGAATCCCGCCACATCCAGGCCGGCGGAGGTCGGCCAGGCATGCCCCCGTTTCCTGGCAGTTTCCCCGGGCCGTTACGGGTGACCGGCGAGGAAGCCGCCCACGGCGGCGCGGAAGTCTGACGGGGCCTCGACCCACGGAAGATGTCCGGCGCCGCGCAACACCTTCCGCGACACCTGAGGCAGGGCCTGTTCCAGCGAATCGACCGCCCAGCGCGGCCGGATGTCCACCGCCCCGTCCACGATCAGCGTCGGGACATCCAGCCGCTCGCAGGCCGCGCGCAGGGCCGACGTTCCGCATGTGCGCTTGGTCTCGGCGTTGATGGCCGCGTTGGATTCGAAGTTGACGCCGAGCCAGGGTGTGGCCATGCGCTCGGCGTGCTCAAGCGCGCGTTCCCGTTCGCTGAAGTCCGCCGACCACTGCAGCACCGAGTACTCACGGTCTTCCGCATCGTCACGCTCCCGGCTCCGCAGCGCTTCCCAGCGGCTGAGGTGAGTCCCGAGCCCGGCCCGCAGGTGCTGCTTGTACGCCGCGTGCCAGGTGGCGTTCTGATCGATTCCGGTGCCGGATACGTAGACCAACCTGCTGACGCGGCCGGGATGTTCCAGCGCGAAATGCAATGCCAACTGGGCGCCCCACGAGTGGCCGAGCAGCGCCATCCGGGCCAGCCCGAAATGCCGGCGGACGGCGTCCAGGTCGGCCACGGAGCGAGCCACCGAATACGGTCCGCAGCGCTGTGACCGGCCGCATCCCCGTTGATCCCAGCGATGGACCGTGGCTGTGTCCGACAGCAGGTCGGCCACGTCCCCGAAGGTGTCCCACAATCCGGGGCCGCCATGGCAGAACACCACCGGGGCACCCGTACCGACCCGGGTCGCCCAGAGCCGGACCCCGTCGTCGGCCACCACCGTCTCGTCCATGTCCATGCCGCTGTCCATTTCCATGTCCATGCCCCTGCCCATGTCCGTGCCCAGGAATCTGGCGGAGCCACCGGCATCGAGGAGCCTGAAGGGGTTCGGGGGCCAGGGGCCAGAGTCCGGGGGCCTGTTCAGCCATAGGGTGCGCCATAGAGGGCCATAAGACGCAAATCTGGATGTAATTCGAGATACCGCGGGCGGCGCGGGTATTTCTGGCCCGATATCGCAGCCTGCGGCGCCGCCCGCCCTCCTCGTGGCCGAGCGCTCGCGGCGCGCATCCCAAAGGAGTGTCATGCTCACGCGTAAGTCTCTCGTCCGGACCTCCCAGGTGCTCTGCCTGGGCACGGCCGCCACGCTCGCCCCCATGGCCCTGGCTTCTCCTGCCTCGGCCGCGACGCTGCCCGTGGCGTGCACGAGACGGCCCTGAAGACCGCCATCGGCATGGCCAACAGCACCCCCGCCGTCGACACCCTCAACCTGAGGGCCGGCCGCGGCTCACGCCTTGATCGCGTGTGCCTGTGGCATCCGTGAGGCATCGGACCTGACGGGCCTCCCGTTTGAACACCTGACCAAGCGGGTGGCCCGTCACGGCTCGACACGTGCACGGCAAGCGGAGGAGGCGGCCTTCATGGCTGCGCGGCCGGGCTCGTGGGGCTCCGGCTGTGCTGCGCGCGTGCCGCCGCCCCACCCAGCTGAACCCCCTGCACGGTCGGCCTGGGCCCCCGACCAAGAAGTGCCCGCCCCGTACCGCCGGAAGCTGCGTCGATCAGCGGTCGACGCGCTTCCTCGCTTCCATTGCGCCAGGAGGCCTGCCAAATGAATGACGAGCGACAGCAGGACACCCGCTCCCGACTCACCGCGTCGCGGCGCGGTGTGCTGGCCGCGGTAGCCCTTGCGCCGGCATGTGCCGCTGTGCCGGCCCGGGCCCACCCCCTGCGACGCGATCTGGCCGAGCCGGTGATGACCAAGCTGGCGGACTGGGCGGACGTGGGCAAGGCTCTCGGCCGTACCGGTGACATGAGGCGGTTCATGTACCACACGGCCTTTCCGCGCCGGGACCTCAAGGTCACGTCCCGAGGCATCCTGATCAAGCCTGCCCTCGCTCTGGGCACGCACGTGTCCTTCGTCCGGTACACGGACCACGGCACGCTCATGATGGGGGACACCGTCGTCACCGAGCGTGAACTGCAGCGTTTCTGTGACGCCCTGCAGGAGCGGGGAATCATGCTGACCGCCATCCACAAGCATCTGCTGGCGCATGATCCGGATCTCTGGTGGGTTCATCTCCATGCTCACGGCCACGATCCGGTCGCCGTTGCCCGCGGTGTCCGCGCGGCGCTGGACCGCACCGGTACCCCGCCTGCCGAACCCGTCACCGTCTCGCCGTCCATCGACCTCGACACTGCCTCGATCGATGCCGCCATGGGCTCCAAGGGGGCTGTCAGCGGCGAGATCTACACGTGCACCTTTATCCGCCGGGAGACCATTGCCGACGGCAATGTGGCCTTGCCTCCGGGACTGGGCTCCACCACCTCCGTCAACTTTCAGCCGCTCGGCGGCGGAAAGGCCGCGATCAGCGGCGATCTGGTCATGATCGCCAAAGAGGTCCAGCCCGTCCTCGTGGCCCTGCGGCGCGGCGGGGTCGAACTCGTCGAGGTGCACCACCACCACCTCAACGACGCCCCTCACCTGTTCTTCGTCCACTACTGGGCTGTCGGCGACGCCGTCAGGCTCGCCAAGGCCATTCGCCGGGCCGTGAAGGTCACCAACGTCGTACCGATGCCTGGAATCGCCGGGTAGGTCCTGGCGGCCTTCGCGGGACTGCGCTTCGGGCGCGCCGGCAACTCTCCGTAGGTGAGACGTCGGCACAGGTGCAGCCGCGCTCGGGGCGGACTCGTGGACGTAGTGGCCGGCGGATGTCAGGCGCGTGGTTGCGGGGCGGGTGACAGCGCGGTGCGGGCCGCGGAGAGGACCTGCTCGGACAGCGGGGAGTCCTTGGTGGCGCGGGCCAGGAGAAGGGCGCCGAGCATGGTGCACAGCCGGGCGATGCCGTCCTCGTCGTCGGTGGCGAGCCACTGGGTGAAGTCCTGCACCCCTACGGCGTAGGTGCCGTGCGCCTTGTGGCCGCCACTGTGCCGGGCCATGTCGGTGGCGAGCGCGGCGACGGGGCAGCCCGAGGCGGGGTTGTCCCGGTGCCGGACGGACAAGTATCCGTCGATCAGGGCCTGCTGGGCCTCGACGCGGTGCCCCTCGTGCTCCTCGAGCGTGGTGGCGTGGTGCTCGGCCAGTTCGCCGAGCGCATGGATGACCGCCTCGTCGATCAAAGCCTCCTTGGAGGCGAACTGCTTGTAGAAGCCGCCGTGCGTCAGGCCGGCCGCCTTCATCAGATCCGCGACGCTCACGCCCGTGCCCTGCTCGCGGAACAGCTGCGAGGCCCGCTCCACGACCCGCCGACGGTTCGCCTGTGCCTGCGCATGTGAGACGCGCCCCATAGGGCACCTCCTTTTGGATGTCGAGCGTCATCTATCGTACGCTGGTATTTAGATCACCCACATCATCTATTTGGGGCGCTCCCCACCCCCACCCAAGGACGCGCCCCCTTCACGGGAGACATCTCATGGCGACTCGCCCCGGCCCGGCCGCCGAAGCCGACCGGACCACTGCCGCCGAAGCGGACGGGACCACTGCCGCCGAAGCCGACCGGACGACCGGCTCCTCCTCGGCCGCGCCGCCGGTCCGGCTCTGGCTCCAGCCGGTCGTGATCGCCCTGGTCGTCGTGGCGGCCTTCGTCGGCTGCTACGTCGGTCTGCAGCGCGACCCCCAGCCGCACCGGGTGCCGGTGGCTGTCGCCGGGCAGGAGCTTTCGGGCGAGATACGCCAGGCCCTTGGTGACAGCGTCGATGTCCGTCCTGTCGCCGACGCCGCCACGGGGCGCGCTGAGCTGGAGCGCCGCGATGTCGTGGCCGCGCTCAGCGGCGGCGCGGACTCCGACCGGTTGCGCCTGGAGGTCGGCGGGGCCAACGGGCAGTCGACGACGACGGCCGTCGAGAGCCTGATCGGTGCCTATGCCCACGGGGCGAGCCGGCGCCTGACCACGGTGGACGTCGTCCCGTTCGCCCGTTTCGACTCCCGTGGACTGGCCGGGTTCTACATGGCCTTCGGCGTCACGCTGGCCGGCTTCGTCCTCGCCCAGAACGCCCTCGGGCTCGCGAACCATCTGCGCCTGCGCCACCGGTTCTGGCTGCTGTCCGGCGCCTCCGTGGCCATCGGCATCGTCGCCACCGTCATCGCCGGACCCGTCCTCGGGGCGGTGCCCGCGCCGGTGATACCGCTGGCCTTCGGCCTGACCCTGCTTGCCGCGGCAGCCGCGTTCACCACCAAGCTGCTGGGCACCTACCTCGGCCCCGTCGGTGTGCCGGTCGCCACCCTTCTGCTGCTCACGGTGGGCAACTCCACCAGCGGAGCCACCATCGGCCCGGACCTCCTGCCCTCCGCCGCGCGCGCCGTCTCCGCCCTGCTTCCGCCGGGCGCGGCCGTCCGCGCCGTGACCGACCTGAGCTACTTCCACGGCGCGCAGGCGGTGCAGCCACTGGCCACCCTCGCGCTGTGGGCGGTGATCGCCGCGGCCCTGGTGAGCCTGCGTCCCCACCTGAGGCGGCGCCGCACTCGGGTGACCATCTGACCCACGGTCGGGGGCGAAGGCCGTGTCGCGGACGTGCCGCTCCGGGCCCGCGGGGTCCTTCTCGACACCACCTGCCGAGTCACCTGCCGCGAGGGCATTCAGCGCAGATGGAAAGGCGGCCCTGGGGCGCATCCGGGCGGATTGTTATTGCCGCTCACGTTGAAGTCTCCGCAGGTAAGAAAAAGATGGTTGAACTGACCGAGAAGGAAAGCGATGATCCCGATGGTCACCGTGATTGCGACAGCCCCGAAACGCTCCGCCGTAGGAAGTTCATCGTAGTCGGACATCAGAATTTTCGACAGCAGCCAGGTGAGGTAAGGGGCGCTCAAAATGGTAATCGCGACCTCGAAATAATGGAGGTAGTGGAAACCTCTGCTTCGCGGCGCGGTCATGCCCAGAACGATCCAGGCGGACGGAAGGAGCAGCGCGATCCAGCTGTGCCACGGCACGGCAACTTTCCTGCGCAAAATCAGGCCTGAGAGCAGCACGGCCGTGGCTACCGCCCACACGGCCAGCACATCGTCGAAGAAGATGGCGTTGTACGCACCGAAGGTGAATGCGGGCCACCAGATGACCAGAGTTCCACCCGCTGCGGCGGTTGCCGTGGCCCGCAGAGTCGAATGGATTTCTGGTAGACGGCCCTTATTTCCCGGGCTCGGGTCGCGACGCGCTCCGCGTGTCATTGCATTCCACCAATTCAATGTAAAGTCATTGGGGCGACGCCTTCTGTTTACTTCTGTTTGCCGCTTTTTTGGGGATGTATTCAGCTTGAATGACACTATATGGGTGTGACTGCCTGGGTTATGGCAACACGCCGTTGTGAGAGTCCCGGCGCTGCTTCGCTCTGGCCACAAGGTCGGTGGAACGACTTTGTCCGGGAGCTGTTCTGGAGCGAGTGATCACGGCCCCTCATGATTCGGCACGTCGGTCATGCCGTAGAGGCCGCGATCGCCCGGCGTTACCGGCTGCTCGGAGGTTGCTGCGAAGCCCGGCACCGGGATCGGTGTTCCGGACGTGCGCACCCTTGTCGATCTCGCGGGTCAGCCTTCGGAGGGGCGCGGGGCACGCAGGTGCGCACGTTCCTTCAGTTCCTCCTCGTCGACCAGCCTGAGCATCGGCTGGCCCGGCGCGCACAGCATGGTCACCAGGAACTTGGTCGGTGCGTCCGACAGGGCGTTGCCGTCCTGGTAGTGGATCACGTCACCGCCCGGCTCCCAGAACGTCCCACCGGCCTCGACCACACGCTCCGGCTCACCCTCGAGCTCGAACCGGAGCGCGCCCTCCATCACGTAGCCGAACGAGGGGCCCGAATGGCGATGCGGAGGGAGCCCGGGGTGACCGGGAGGCCAATCGACGAGGATGGTCATTCCCGAACCGCCTTCGGGAAAGAAGGGCGGAGTGACTTCCTGCAGCAACTTGACTTCGGGCGGCAGGGAGACCTCGTGGGCGCTCCCCTGCTCCGGGTTCTTGTCTGACATGTACCGCACCTCCGTAGGCCTGCCCGAAATGGACGATCTTGCGTCGGCCACGGCATTCCGGACCGGTGTACCGACCCACTCGTTCCGCGTGACCAAGTTCGCCGGTTTCCGGCTCACACAACTCGCTTCGAGATGAGGACAAGCCACAGCCCGTATCCGTGACAGGCCGTGTGCCTTCCGCCTCGCCCAAACGGTCTCCAGACAACCCTGCCTCCCGTCGGAGGCCGCCACAATCCGGGAGCCGGCGGCATCGGGTGCGCATCGCACCATGTCATCGGCGGGCATCTGGTGCCGCATCAAGCCGGATGCCGCAAGTCGGCTCGGCGTGAAAATCAAGCACGCACTCTAATTCGGGTACGGCGAATCGCAGGGCCTGCTACCTCGTCGGCACTCAGGAGCGGACCCTCCGCTGCATCCGAGAGCCGATGATCCAGCAGACGCGCCGGACTCGCACCGGGCTACCGGAGGGATGCAGAAGGCCACCTACCAAGATCGGTAGGTGGCCTTTCCGCTTGTGCCCCCGGCAGGATTCGAACCTGCGACACCCGCTTCAGGAGTTCGATCCGACGATGGTTGCGGCACTGGATTGCTACAGCTGCAGGACCGGATCACTCCGTCTAGAACCTTTGTGGTCCGCTGGTGTCCGCTGTCGTTGATGTCAGGTGATGTCAGGTGATGTCAGGTTTGGATGTCAGCCTGCCCTCCGATGGGCACTCCGGCGGAGCGGTGGGCGGGGTATCTGAGGCTGAACCTCGGACCTGCCGAGATCCCTTCGCAAGTCAGCGTGCCTACTGTGCAAAGCGGTGTCGACCGCCTCGCGCGAGGCGGAGATCGCCTGATGCCCGATCGTGATCCAAGGGTGTACAACTCCGTGCGGATCCCAACTGTCTGAAGGGCGCCGGAGGATGAGCCTCCGGCGCTCTTCCGTACGGAGATCGGGGATCAGGTGGGGAAGAAGGTCTGGAGAGCTGTCGTGGCCGGTGGCGCGGCGGTGGTGTTCACGGCCATGGCCGCGGGACCGGCCGGGGCGGCCGAGGGCGGGGTCTCGTTCACCCGTGTCCAGGTGAACGGCGGCAAGGCGATCGTGATTGGGGTGTCGAACGAGGTCGCGGTGCCCGCATCCTTCCGGATGGCGACCACACACCAGTGGAAGTGGCCGGCGGTGTTCCTGTACCGCGGCAAGACGAGTGAGCGGCTGTGGCACGCGATCGAGACGAGCGACTGCATCAAGGTGAGCTCGGGCGTCTGTGACTTCAACGAGACGATGTACTTCGACCCGAGCGAGTGGGAGATGCGCAACAGCGAGGCCGGAGCGTGGAAGGTCGCGGCCGAGGTCTACTTCCAGGGCGGCGGCGGTGACACCGATGACGAGGGCCTCACGGCCTACGTCAAGCGCAACTCCCGCCTGACCGTGAACGCCTCGCCCGAACCGGTGGCCAAGGGCAAGACCATCACCGTGACCGGCAAGGTCACGCGGGCCAACTGGGAGACCAGGAAGTACGTCTCCTATGAAGGCCGCCTGGTGACCCTGCAGTTCAAGCCCACCGGAACCACCTCCTACACCACGGTGAAGAAGGTATACGCGAACGGCTCGGGTGATCTCAGGACGACCGTGAAGGCATCCCAGACCGGTACCTGGCGCTGGGCGTACTACGGCAACACCACCACCGGGCCGTCGACTTCGGCCGGCGACAACGTCGTAGTGAAGTGAGTTCCCTGGACTGCCGCGCGATCTACTCGGCACAGCTACAGGACGACCTTTAGCGTCGACGTCGCGCGGTCGGCGGCGAGGTATCCAGCTCTGAAGTGCAGCTGCATCCCTTGGTTCTGTCCGGGGATGGTCCGGTATCCAATCCGTGGCCCAACCGACGTCCAGGCCTAGTTGATGGCTAAGAGGGGGACCTGTCAGCGCCGACCGCGCACAAGCCCTGAACGGTCTTGAAAACCGTCGTGGCGCGAGTCACCGTGGGTTCAAATCCCACACCCACCGGGCAGGTTGAAGTCCCCTACCCAGGAACATCGGTCAGGGGCCTTCGTCTTGGCCAGTGCCCGTGAGTTTCCGCTGTTCCCCGGTGTTCCCCGCCCGATCGGGCACGGCTGGGGAACGGCAGCGTGCTGCATGGAGCAACTCCCCCTGGAGTGTCTTGCCTCCAGTACATAAGTCTGGCGAGGCGCCCAAGGAGAACAAAGAAGCGCTCTGACGTGTGATGCTTCGCACCCTAGGTGCAGCGAACGTACGGCCCCTCATGTGATCACCGAGGGGGCCTTAGCGTTGTTCGGGGTGATTGAGACCTTCTGGCCAGAAGCTCGGAGCGCGTTCGCTTATCTGGCCGGGCAGTCCTTGGCAGCCAGTTCGCGGTGTGGATAAGACCCATCAGGTATGACGCCGTGCAACCAGTCGGCAAGCCACTGGGCCAGCGACTGCCCGAGTGGGGCCAGGGCGTGCTCCTTGCAGCAGAGATTGGGATCGCAGTCCCACATCTGCCCGTCGGCCGTCGTGAAGTCGATGAGTGCCCACATGGCGCAACCCCGATCCATGAGGGGCACGAGCCCGGGCGGCAGGCCGCGCTCAGGATCGGCGAACTCGCGGTAGGCCATCGCGATGTCCTCGCAGTCACTGAACCAGTCGCCCGTATCGGTCAGGGAGACGGCCTCCCAGGGTCCGAAGCCGCCATTGGAGGCTTCGAGGTAGATCCTTTTCAGCAGGTGGGGCATCGTGTGCCCAGCGATGTGCTCGAACGCAGCAATATCCGCCGGCAGAGCCGGGCCGGGAAGATCTTCGTCAGCTGCGTACTCGCGGGCAGCCGCTATGAGCTCGTCATCAGTCACACGCAGATCCTCGGCGACCGGGTGTCCGGTGTCGACAGTGAAGATCGCGCTCTCAGCTTGGGAATCATCGGCACATACCCAGAGATCTTGCGGCTGACCTGCCAAAATGCTCCTTGATGGCACTGGCCCCCGGGTTCAAGACACTGCCTTTGGCCGTGACCGACCGGTGCGTCTGGTGCGGATCTGGTGCGACAGCCACTGCCCGCGGAAATCCGGGTGGTCCGAGTAGGGCGTCGCCAAGTCGAGGAGGTCTGGGCAGGGCCAGCATTGGCAGTCGTCCTGGTTGTCCCAGGGAAGCTCGGGATCGCCAACGGCAGAGCTGAGCACATGCCGGGCCAGGGCGTGGCGCTTGGCTGCGAGCTCTCGGAGGACGCGGGCAGGATCGTGCAACGCCACGTGCTCCGCGATCGTCGGATGGAAACCGGAGAGGTCCACTTGGCGGAAGTCCACGGTATGGCCGTGGGCGGTCCATTGTCCGCAGCCGTCACCATCGCATCGGCCGGCCAGCTCGGCGTCCTCATCGAGTCCTCTCCGCAGGAACTCGGTCAAGTCGTCGCTCATGAGCGCATCATCGACCATGACCCCAACGCTCGACACCCGCTTTAGGGGCGAGGTGGGGCGGTCACGGGACCGAGCTGCGGGTTCCCTGGTTCGGCGCAGTGCGGCCGTACTGCCCGCTGCGTGCCGCGATTCCCCGTGAGTCCCCGCCCGTTCTGGCCCGAGAGCGGCACGGTCCGAGATGAGGTGGGTGGAGTGGCTTGGGCTGGACGTCTATTAGCTGCCACTGTTGTTCATGGTGGGCTGGTTGTCAGGGCGGGGCTGTCGTTGGTTGGCCGACCGGAAGCCCATCACGTGCCCAAAGGCGTACGCCGCGAAGATCAATACTCCAGCCAGCCCGAGCCGTGCCCATCGGTCGTCGTTGATCGCTTTCCACGCCAGCATGATCAACGAGTAGCATCCCAAAGCCACTTGGAACCACCACACGATGCCCCGTCGGTCCCGCTCGGCCATTGAACCCACTCCTTGTTCGGCACATTGGTGCACGATGATTTGCCCCCTTGGCCGGCTGTCTACTGAGGTCCAGCGTCGACCGCCGCCGCTAGCGCCTGCGGGTGTCAGCTGCTGACGTCAGGAACCGGGGTGTTCGACGAGTTCGGGCTACTTGCACGCCGGATCATCTCCACAACGTGCACCGCTTGCTCCGGGTAGGCCCATAGCCGTACAGGCACCGCAGACGATTCACACTCGATCACCAGCGCTCTGGTCGGGACCCACAACACTTCGCGGAAGGACGGATGGCGTGCGCGGATGTAGCGCAGATCTTTCGGGAGTTCACGCAGCCGCGTCCTCGACCAGCGAGGCTTCCATTGGAACCTGCCTCCGGCGCGTACCTGGCCAAGGCTGTATCGGGGCCCCTCGTCCGGCAGGTTGGCCCCGACTTGGAAGAAGACTATTTGCCCTGCTTCGGTTTGAGTGGCTGTTCGCCGCGCTCGCCGCGCCAGGAGAAGCCTCCCGATCACGCCGCCGATGAGGGCACCGCAGAATGCCTGAATCATGCATGAAGATAACAAGCGGCCAACTCATCGCCAAGGGGTTCGGCGCACCTCGGACCTGGTCAGCGCTTCTGCTTGTAGCGGTCGATGAGTTCTCCGGCGACGATGACGATCCCTGCGAGGAGTGCACTCGTGTACCAGCTGTTCGGGCTGCCGAGCACCTGGGCAAGCGACCAGAACATCACGGTGACAACGATCCAGGCTATGGCCCAGCGCAAGGGGTCCGGCACGGCCGGGCGTGGGATCTTCACGGGGTGAGGCTACGTGCCGACGGCCCCGCACCCGACCTCTTTCCCCAACCCACTACTTCCCCAGCTCCCATCCCGTCCGCCGTCGACCCACACGTCTGTGGAGCGGGCGTGGTTCATGGCGTCCAGGTGGAGCGCGCCACTGTACGAACGACATGGACGCCATCGGCCGCGTCTGCTCGGCTCTGCCTGGGTCGATGGCGGACGGGATGGGAGCCCACCACACTCGCCACGAACCGGCCGGCACTCGCCTACGGCGCCCCCTCCATCCCAGAGTCTGAGCGCCCCCGCCGGAGGCACGTCTATGACCCGCTGACGTTCTCGCTTCCGCCCGCATGCACGCAGCGCGCCGCCTCTGCGGCGCGCGCCCGCGCCATGCGCGGGCCTTGATGAAGTAGAGAAAGTTCCACCGCGCTGCCCGGCTCAGAGCACAAACGGCTCATATGGAATAGCTCGGTCTACGACCTTCTCGGCGCTCGACTCGGGGTCGAAGTCCCAGTAGATGTAGTCGCTGATGTGGGGACAGCTCAGTCCCGCGTTCAGGGTCTCCAGGGCTGCGGCAACTTCGGACTCACGGCGTGCAGTGAGGAGCTGATCACGCGCAACGTGGCCAAGCTTGTCGAACTGCCCCGCGCCGACTCACGCGAGCTGCACCCCTGGACGCTGGACGAGACGCTCGACTTCCTCGCCGCGTCTCGGAAAGATCCGCTAGACACAGCCTTCGTCCTTGCGATCGGGATGGGCCTCCGCCGGGGAGAGATCGTCGGCCTCCGCTGGTCTGACCTCGACCTGGAAAACCGCGTCCTCTACGTGCGCCAGCAGACGCAGCGCCGTCGTGGCGTCCTGTACGACGACGATCCCAAGAGCCGCCGCCGTCGCGTTGTCCCGCTGCCGGGCCTCTGCATCGCGCCGCTGCGCTGGCATCGGATGCGGCAAGCAGCTGCTCGCGCCAAGGCGGGGGAGACCTGGGCGACCGGGTCGGACTACGTCTTCACGACTCGCACCGGCCGCCCGGTCGAGCCGCGCAACGTGTACCGCTCGTTCACGCGCGTCGCCGAGTCGGCCGGCATCCGCGTCATCCGTCTCCACGACGCCCGCCACGGCACCGCCACCCTTCTCACGGCGGCCGGAGTCGCGCCCCGCGTCGTGATGGAGATCCTCGGGCACTCTCAGATCAGCATCACCATGGACGTCTATACGCACGTCGTCCAGGACACCCAGCGCGAGGCCATGAGCCACATGGACCGGCTGCTGAGGAGACGCCCCGGTCGCCAGTGACCGCCCCCGTTGATGTCAGCTGTAGATGTCAAAGGCCACCTACCAAGATCGGTAGGTGGCCTTTCCGCTTGTGCCCCCGGCAGGATTCGAACCTGCGACACCCGCTTTAGGAGAGCGGTGCTCTATCCCCTGAGCTACGAAGGCGGGGATCTGTCGGAAAACGTGTCTGAAAGTCTGCCGAGATTGGCGGACCGCTCAGGCTTGCTTGGCGACAGGTCGTGGTGGCAGCCCGTGAGGGCATAGCCACCGCGGTCAGTGTAGCGGGTGGTACCTGATCCAAGGGCGGAGAGATGTGCGCACTGGCTCAGGCGGCGAGCGCGTGGGTGATCTTGGCTCGGGCGACGGAGTTGCTCAGCCAGGCGTAGCCGACGTAGATCAGCAGGGCCGCGTCGGCCCCGTAGGCAGGAACTCTCTTGTGGGGGTAGCTCTGGTCGAAGCGGGAGTGCTGGGACTCGCTGTCCTGGCGGAAGCCCTTGAGGCGGCGGCCGGCATGGGTGTCCGGCGGTACCTGCCTCAGGTGCTCGGTGCGGTTGAAGCGCTGCCGTTTGGTCGAGGGGTCGATCTCCCGGTCCTCCGGGGTTTCGTCGACTCGGATGCGCAGGGTGTGGTTCTTCACCTGACAGGGGATGGTCAGCCGGTGGTAGAAGCGGGTTCGCTTCGACTCGCGGCGCTCAAGTTCTTCCACGGGAAGCGGCGTGTAGTGAGTGGTGCCGTCGTCGGTGATCAGACGCTTGCAGACGCGGCCCTCGGCGACGTAGAGGTCGTGGCGGCAGGGACCGTCCTCGAAGCGTTGGAGCGACTCGGGTGCGAGCCCTCCGTGCTGGGTGGTGAAGACGACGAGGCCGTCCGCGATGAGGGGTGCACGGTGGGACCCGCGGAGGGCGGTGTCGTAGGTGATGGCGCGCAGGCCAGGGGCTCGACCGAGCACGTATCGGGCGAGCTTGACGAAGGCGGTGCCTTCGTCGTCGCGGTGGGGGTCGCGCGTGGCCGACTTGTGACGGATGGACTCGATGCCCAGGATGACTCGGCTGTGGGGAATGTTGCCGAGGCGGACGGCCGCGGAGAGGAATTTGTTGCCGTACACGCGGGTCCCACCGCCTTCGACTGTGTTGCTGGCGTCAGGGTCGACGCGGTGCGAGCGGATCTCTCCGGTCACCTCGTTGACGGTCTCGCGGTGCCTCTGTGAGGAGGGCGGGCAGGCGACGGTGGCATCGGCGTGAATGACCTGGTGGCGTTCGGGGTAGCTCCGGCTGACCCGAGTGCCCGTCTCGCTCAGCATCCCGTGGTCGAGAGCCTGCTGGATCCAAAGGTCCCGGCTGATGTTGCGTACCTCGGCGAAGGCAGGCTTCAGTTTTGCGTGGAAGTAGTAGTTCCACTGGCCTCGGGTCGGGCCGACCGGCAAAAGGGCGTCGGCGACCGCATCGCCCATGTGAGTACGGATGCTCATACGGACGAGGTCCCACCACAGGGGACGCTGGAGGTGGCAGGCGGTAGCTCGCGCTGAGCCGAACAAGGAGATCGCGCAGAGGAAGATCAGATAGACGACGGGTGGGTGGTGGGCAGGGCGTCCGATGCGGCTGGGACCAGGGAG
The DNA here is from genome assembly GCF_055582645.1 of Streptomyces sp. NPDC107517. Lineage (NCBI taxonomy): Bacteria > Bacillati > Actinomycetota > Actinomycetes > Kitasatosporales > Streptomycetaceae > Streptomyces > Streptomyces sp. NPDC107517. The sequence continues at coordinate 329,242 of NZ_JBVJPM010000004.1, forward strand.
GGAGCATGCGGCTGCGTAGAGGTCGGGGTTGTTCAGGAGGTACTCGAACCGCTCATCTGTGGTCAGGGGTGGGGCCTCCGGGCTCTTGGGCGGGAGGGGATCGGTGGCCGCGCCGAACGTGTCGTCGGGGACTTCGGCCATGACGTAGGCCGGCTGCTTCTTCACCGGCTTGCGCCGGGCTCGCTTCCTGGGAGCGGTCATGCGGCATCACCGCCTGTGTGCCACTGCAGATCGGCCAGGCTGGCGGCGACGTCGAGAGAGGACAGGCCCAGGTGGCGGGCTACCTCGGAGAGCTGGCCGGTCTCGTTGAGGATCTTGCGGGCGACGTAGCGGGTGATGTCGCGGGGCTCGACCTTGCGGGCACGCGTGGACAATCCGCTGCGTCGCGCGATGTCCCCGAAGCCCGCCCCGACGCTGGACTGCACCACGTTCGGGGCGGAGGTGGCACTGGCCACGAGCCGGTACGGGGCCGCTCCTCGCCTGCCGAGATGCGTGGCGCGCAACCCCAGGACATAGACACCCCACTCGTCCAGCGGGCAGGTCCGGGCGAGTGTCCGAGTCGAGCCCTTGGTGTGTACGGCGCCCGCAGTGAGATCCAGATCGGCGCTGGACGCGGCGCCGACCTCGGCGCTCCAGAATCCTGCGAGAAGGAGGGCAAGCAGGGCCGCGTGGCGGGTGGCCGGCATGCCCCGCTCGGAGTGGAACTGCAGTCGGGCGATTTCATGAGGCTGGAGGTCCGCCCCCGGCCGACGGGGACTACGGGCAATGGGCGCGAAGTCGACCATCGGTGCGGTCTTCGTCAGACCGAGCGCACGCGCATGCACGAACAGGGACGTCACGGCGGAGCGTCGCTGACGGCGGGTGCTCCCTGCAGGAGTGGGAATGATGCCCCGGTGCCGGTCGTGCCCCGGGGCGTTGACGAACGCTTCGGCCAGCGCTGGGGTGATGTCATCCAGCCGAGTGATCTGGTGAGCTCGCGCGAAGTCGATGAGCCGTTCGGTGACTTCGATGTACTCGTCGACGGTCTCGATGCTCATCACCCCGTCCCACGCGAGTTGCTTCCAGACGCGGGACACCTGCAACAGCGCTTCCTTGATCGCCGGCCTAGCCATGCTGGCCCCCCGTCGGGACCGTGTTCCGTGCGGGTGAATCCCACCCGCTGCATCGCGAGGTCGCGCTACCGTGGGCAGCGCTCCTCTCCTTGTGTGAGGGCACGCCGAAGCCCCTTCCGTGCGGTCTTGCCGCGGGGTCGATGGGTGGAGGAGGGGTCCGGCAGCGCCAACCCGGCCAAGGGATGAAGGCGCTGCCGGACCGTACGTGAGTGTCAGAGGGCGGGCTGCCCCCTGAGCTTGGCTGTCAGGGCGGCCAGACCGCGAAGGTGTCCGTGCAGCTGCATCAGCTCCTCCGGGCTCAGGCGGACCAGGTCGGCGAGTAGGACAGGGGGGCACAGCAGGGCGAGGAGATCCACCTCGGCGTATACCGTCGGGCCGGAGTCCATGGCAGGCCCCTTCGCCTCTTGTCGGGGCGGCGGAATGGAAGCGGCCCCCGGACTCGGAGAGCAGCCTTCCGCGTGGGCGCTGTGGCGGGAGTCGCCTGCTGTCGGCTCTGCTGGGAAGCGGCGATCTCCCGGTGATGCTTCAGCGTGGATTTCGGTCGGGCCGACGTCCTCGGGGGGGTACGAAGGCGGCGGGGGCTGCTGTGCCGCCGCATCCCGGGCGGTCTCCTTCAGCTGGTCGACGGGGGCGCTTTCATGCCAGCACATGAAACCGTCGCCATCAGGGACGATCATGCCGATGGCGACCAGCAGGTCGAGCAGCGCCTCGGCTTGGCGCATGCGATGACCATCCGCGCCTGCGGCGGTGAGGAGCCGCGCGAGGAGCCCGTCGCGGGCTGCCGGTCCGGATTCGAGGCGTTCCTTCATGCTGCGGGCAAACCACTGCTGCTTCCAAGCGTCTCGAAGGGCGAGCAGGCCTTCCCGTTCACCCTTCTGCCAAGCAGCCCCTACCTTCCGGCCCTTGCTCGTCGGCCGGTACCTCGAGAAGTGCCCACCCGCCTTTTCCAGGAGGCCGGTGGCGAACAGAAACGTCGGGACAAGACCGCAGTTCTTCTCGGTCAGTCCGGTATCGGTCGCCAGCCGGAACGCGTTGATGAACGGGCCGGCGCTTGAGCACGCGACGCGGATCACCTTGAGCTGGTCGTCTGCGCGCAGCCTGTAAGTCGGCAGCAGCCGTTCGTTCGGCGCCAGCAGTGAGCGCCCCTGCACCGTCACCACTCACCTCCAGTACGTGTCGTGATCAGGCCCGGACGGCGAACCGCCGAGAAGCGGGCGTGGGTATCGGCTACACACAGTCCTGCTACTTGAGTAGCATGTGGGATGTGATTGCGCATCCTGGCAGCACCTCCGTCACACTGGGCGCGTGGCTGGAGGAACGAGACGTAGCAAGAGGCCGTGCGAGTACGCGCTCGATGCCAACTGGCCGTACGCAGTGATGGACGGGCACCGGCCTGCGCAGATCGGCCAGGCGATCGCCCGGGCACTGTCGGAGGCGATGGAGCGGCAGGGACTGAGTGCCAATGCCCTCGCGTCCGCCGCCGACGTCAACCGGCAGGTGATCACATACGTGCTGCGGGGCGAGACGTGGCCAGACATCCTGACGGTGGCGAGCTTGGAAATAGCCCTTGGGGAGATGCTCTGGCCCCGCCATTTCGAATGGCCCGTCGACGAGAACGGCGTCGCACGAGAGCCGCTGCCGCCTCAAGGGTGACGCGGGATCGAGCAGTTCCACGGTGGCTGCGCCGCACTCCGAACGTAACAGCGAAAAGGGCATGTCTGACCGACCATCCAGTGTCGTGGAAATGGCCGAACATCCCGCGCATGCCCGAATGGGCAGCTAGCGTCGAATGTGGCGGCCAAGCCGTCTCAAGACCGCCGCCCCTTGCACGGTGTTGGCCTAGGAACCTGGCCGTGCCTGAGGCGGCGGTCGCCTTTTGCCGGCCCTCGTCTAAGCGGCCTCCCATGAGGCCGCGAGCCGGTAATACGCCCGCTTTCCGTCAGAACTATGGACTTTCTGCAGTACGAACAGACGCTGCAGATGCTCCAGAAGGCACCGGGTTCGCCGCACCGCGCTGGGGGTGTTGCCTTCGAGTAGTTGGGCCACATCCGATGCGCTCCACGCGCGCCGCGCGTCGCTGCTGATGACCCGCATGACTGCGATCGAACGGGAGCCCTCGACCCGGACGGGTGCCGCCTGCGCCGAAGGCTTGCCAGGGGGCTCCGGCGAGGGCTGTACGAGTCTCAGCTGGACGGATTCCTGAGGCCGCAGCGAAGCCCGCAGGGTGGCTCCTTCTCGGACCGTGGCCTGGAAGTCGTCAAGCCACTCCCGGGCCTTCTGTCGTTGCAGTGCTGCCTGTTCGCGTTCCTCGGCGGCTTTGGCCATCTCGCGCTGGAGGGCCTCAATGGACTCCTGCAGGCGACGCGTGAGCTCATCTTTGGACAGGATGAGTGCGTCGCACTCCCTGAACATCGCCTCCATGTCCTTGGCGACCCAGTCCGCGGACGGCGAGCGGCCGTCGATCAGGCTCATGGCGCAACACTAGGGAAGGCGTAAGGCATCCGTCTGCCCTTCTGAGCCCTAAGCGCACAGCTGACTAATCTTGATTGGCGCGGGTCATGTGCGATTGAATCTGTTCGCTGGCCTGCGCGAAAATCTGCTCCAACTAGACTGATTCAGAAGGCATTTCTGCCCTTCGAGCGCTCTGTGGGAGCGCTGGGTCATGACTCGTGAAACTTGCTCTCAGGTGCGCTCAGCAAAGAATGCCGGTACTGAGCCTTTTCCAACCTCCTGCGCTGGCTGGGCAGTTGGCCTGACAAACAGATGAAGCCCCTGGTAGATGGGTTCTCGACCAAGAGAACCGTCTTCACCAGAGCCTTTTCCATCCTTACCCTCCATCTGGCCAGATCAGGCCGAGGATGGAAGAGGCTCGGTGCACCCATGCCCTGGTAGCCGCGCCTGCGAGCACCTCCATGAAGGGGCTGCCGAGCAGGAGCTGGGCAGCACTGCCGTGCCGGGAGTGCTGCCCGCCCACGCGTGCAAAGGCGCCGTCAGCCCCTCACGGTCAGCAGGCGCACGGCCACTCGGCGCCCGTCGTGCTCGTACTCCACGCGGCTGCCGGCCGTCCGACCGAACAGGGCTTGCCCGAGCGGCGCGAAGGGGCTGAGCTTCTCCACGTCCGTCGAGTGTGGCTCCTGGGAGGTGATCTCGTACTCCTGCTGTTCCCCGCCGATCTCCACCCGAACCAGGCGACCAGGGCACACCGCGTCCACCGCGGCCCTGCGGTCGCCGGTCAGGTAGGCCTTGAGCAGTGCGGCGCGCTCCTCCAACTGCTCGATGCGTCCGCGCTGCTTTCGCTGCTGGTCGGTGCGGGCTCGCGGACGCGAACCGTTCCCTGCCTGGCCGGACTGCCGCTCCAACTCGGCCCGCAACTGGTCCAACTCGTGGCGGATCCGCTGTTCCGCGGACTCCGGCAAGGCAGCCGCGGACGATACCTTGCCGCTTTGCGCAGGCCGCCGGGGCGCGGGTACTTCCGCCAGGGCGAGCGGTGGTACCGACGCGGGAGTGATGTCCGGCGTGGCCCTCGGCTGCAGGGCGACGCTCACGCTCCGGGCGGCGGCCCGCTCGACTGCAGTTCTCAGCCGGGCCTCGGCCTCCACCCGGTTGCGGTACCAGTCGGTCCCCCAGATCCGGTGCAACGTCCAGCCGAGGCCTGTGAGCATGGACTCGCGCAGCCGGTCGCGATCACGGGCGGCCTTGGAGGAGTGGTACATGGCACCGTCGCATTCGATGCCCAGGGCGTAACGGCCAGGGCGCTGCGGGTCGCGTACCCCCAGGTCGATGCGGTAGCCGGCGACGCCCACCTGCGGCTGGACGGTGTAGCCCCAGCCGCGCAGCACCTCCAGCACCGACTCCTCGAAGGGACTCTCAGGTACGGCCTCGCCGTCCTCGGCATCCTGGGCGAGGACGACCGGCCCGTACTTGGCGTACTTGAGGTAGCGGGCGAAGTGTTCGAAGCTCTCGCTCGCAGACGGCCGCAGGGTCTCGGGCTCGAAGGACGCCACCACCTCGACCCGGTAGCGGGCGCGGGTGACGGCGACGTTGAGCCGCCGCCAGCCGTCCTTGCGGTTGATCGGTCCGAAGTTCTGGTTGAGTTTGCCGTTCTCGTCCGGGCCGTAGCCGACCGACATGATGATCACATCACGCTCGTCGCCCTGCACCGCTTCGAGGTTCTTGATGAAGAAGCCGTCCAGGCGGTCGTCGGAGAAGCACTCGTCGAGGTCTGGGTTCCGCCCGCGCTCACGCTCGACAGCCTCCCGGATCACCTCGGCCTGGGACTGGGAGAGCGCGACGACGCCCAGTGAGCGGTTGGGGCGGGTGCGGAAGTGGTGGATGACGAGCCGGGCGACCTCGACGGCCTCACCGGGGTTGTTGCGGGCCGCCGAACCAGAGTGGTAGACGCCGTGTTCGGCCTTGAAGAAGGCCACACCTACGTCGGGCCCCTCGGAGAACGCACCGGGGAAGGTGGTCATGGCGCCCCGGTAGAACTGCTTGTTGCTGAAGGCGATCAGGTGCTCGTGGCGGCTGCGGTAGTGCCAGCGCAGCGACAGCTCCTTGAGCATCCCGTTGCCCTTGGCCAGGGAGAGCAGGGACTCGTAGCGGGGCATCTCCTCCTCGGCGTACGGGTCGTCCTCCTCGTCCTCGCCGGCGGTGAAGAACGCGGTGGGCGGCAGCTGGTTCTCGTCGCCAGCGACGATCAGAGCCTTGGCCCGGTAGATGCAGTTGATCGCATCCTGCGGCAGGACCTGGGACGCCTCGTCGAAGATCACGACGTCGAAGGTGAAGTCCGGCGGCAGGAACCGGCTGACTGTCAGGGGGCTCATCATGAAGCAGGGCTTGACGCGCAGTGCGGCCTCACCGGCCTCCCGAAGCAGCACGTGCACCGGCTTGTGCCGCATCTTCTTCTTGCCCTCGTGCTGGATAAGTTTGGTGCCGGCACTGCTGAGCACACCGGGCCGGTTCATGTCACAGGCGCTCGCCACCCGGATCCGAGCATGTTCGGCTAGGGCCCGGTCGACGTCGCGGAAGGCGGCGACCTTGTCGTCCCGGTCCTTCGCCCGGTTCCACACTAGGCGAGGGTCGTTCTGGATGACGCGGTCGGCCCAGGAGTGCAATACAGACTTCTCCACCACCTGCGGGAAGTCCTCCGGCGTGACGCCGGCCTGGACGGCACGTGCGGTCAGGTCGCCCAGGGCGGCCTTCTCCAGCGTCCGCTGGCCCCGCTGATAGGCCGCCCACTCGTCGGGGCCTCCGCGGTCACCGTCCAGCAGAGTCAGCAGCCGCTCGGCCGACGCTGTCACGGACAGGGCCACGCGCAGTTCACGCCGCCGCTCCTCGTCGAACGTCCCGGCCAACCGGGTGCAGGAGCGGTCCCAGGACTCCTTGGCCTTCTCCAGCGCGCTGTCCGGAAGCGCCTGATGGAGGATCCGGGCCGCCTTGGCAGGGAACGGGCCCTTCTCGAGCATGCAGCCTTCCCGCAACCGCTGCAGCCAGGCAGTGGCCTCGGTCAGCGCGGTGCGGTCGGTGCTGCGGCCGGCGTACAGCACGCCGAGGAAGTCGCCGTCGCGCTTGGCGCGGGCGGCGAACTTCTCGTCGGCAGCCCGGGCGGCCCGGGCCGTCACGATTGCGGCGCGCGCCTCGGCCAGGGTCCGGCCATCTCGCCCGGAGACAGTGCTGACGTGCTCGAGCAGCCGTGCGGCCTCCCGCAGCGGTGCCACGTGGGCACTGCTCCAGCGGGCGGCGTCCGCCAGGGTGCCGTCCTCCAGGTCGCACGGGGCACCCAGGAGCGGCGGGAGCACCAGTGCGTCGCGCCACGCGGTGAGCAGTTCTTCGGCACTCCGGGCTGCCTCGCGGGCCGCCGGGCGGGGCGCCCCGCCGTACGCGAGCTGGGCGCGCAGCGCCTCGGGATCCACGAGCTGCGGGGCCAGTTCGGCGACCCGCTCGGCGCTGCGGAGTGCCTTCTCCGCAGCGGCGAAGTCGGTCTCCTCGCTCTGCCAGAAATGGCCGAGGAGCTCGCCATCGCGGCGGCCCTCCTGTTCCAGCCGCTGTTGGGCCTGCTGCCAGGCGACGGCGTTCGGCAGTGCCGCCAAGACCTGCTTGGTGCACTTGGCGCCCTCGGGCAGCAGGGCGCGCACGGCACGGCGGTCGGCCCGGTGGGAAGAGGACAAGCGCGCTGTAAGCGAGCGGTGGACGGTGGCGAAGCGCTGGGCCACGTCCACCAGTGCGGCCTCATCCAGGACCCGTTCGGTGAAATGCAGGCGGGCCTTCTCCCGGGCCGCCGCCAGATCGGCGACCGCATCGGACAGCCGGTGCAGCGCAACACGGGCCTGGGCCGTGCCCGCAGAGGTGAGCCACCCTGCGGGGGGCTTCTCGTCCTGTTTCGTCAAGGACAGCTCGGTCAGGCGGACCAACCGCAGGCCCTGCGCACAGGTCTCCGGCGCGGGGACGCCGTATGCGCGCGCGCTGTTGGCCAGCAGATGCAGGGTGCGCTCCAGGTTCTGCGCATCGGCCGCCAGCCGGTCGGCAAGAGCAGTGGCCTGCTCTGCAGTGACACTGGAGAGTTCCAGCCCGGACGGGACGAGCTCGGCCAGCGCCTGCTCCTGTGGTCCAGGTTCAGGAGAGACCGGGACGGAGGGGTCGGCCAGCTCGGCCCAGTGCGGTCCGAGAAGCTCGTGGGCTGCCCGTTCGGCAGCCTCGACCACGTCCAGCCGCTTCTCGAACGTCCGGATGCCTTCGGTGACACTGGTCGGATTGGTTCCCAACCAGGACAGGGGGACAACAGGCCGTTCGGCCCCCAGCCGAAGTGCCTCGACGAGGCACTCGGCGTCGTACAGGCCGTCCCAGCCCATCGCCTCCAGCAGCGGCGCATGTGCCGCCAGGGCACCGCGCAGGACGGCAAGGTCCTCCAGAGCTCTCGCCAGTGCGTTCAGTTCACCACCGGCCTTCCCCAGTCCACGCCAGGCGAACGCCTCGCCCTCCAGGGCGGGGCGCCAGGAACGGGACACCCAGCTTGCGCCGTCGAGGATGCGACGCAGACGCTCCTCGGTGAGGCCGGCCGCGTCGAACTCCGGCTCCGGGGCGAGCTGCTGCAGGGTGTGCAGCAGTGAGACCCGGCCCAGGACGTCGTGCAGGGAGCGGTTCATCCCCTCGTGGTGCTCGTTCATCGCTGCGGCGTAGCCGGAGAGCTCCCGGCGCAACTCCTTGGCGGTCAGGAGTTCGTCGCGGCGCGCGGCCGGGAAGGAACGGCGGGGCGCGATGAGCGACCGACCAAGCTCCTGCGCGACCTGCTTGCGGTTGGCCGTGTTGCTGTGCAGGGCGAGGACGTAGTCATTCAGGCCCACCTGTTCGAGGCGGTTGCGCACCACGTCCAATGCGGCCGCCTTCTCACTGACGAACAGGACGCTGCGGCCCTTCTCCAACAAGCCTGCGATCATGTTGGTGATGGTCTGGCTCTTACCGGTTCCAGGCGGGCCGTCCATCACGAAACTACGGCCGTCGAGCGCTGCGGCCACGCACTGACGCTGGGAGGAGTCGGCGTCCAGCACGAGCGGGGCCTTCTCCGGCGGCTGCTTCTGGTCGATCTGCTCCAGCGGTACCGGGTCGAAGCCGAGCGAGTCCGCGGTGCCGGCCGCGTCGGCGCCCAGGCCCAAGGTGCGCACCAGCGGGCTGCCCAGAACCCGTTGCATGTTGTCCCGCAGGTCCCGGTACATCACCTCCTTGCTGGAGTTGAAGGCGTCCAGCACCATGCGCTCGCTGACCTGCCAACCGGCACGCGCCGAGACAGCGTCCCGGACCTGCTCCAGCAGGGCCGAGGCATCGGTGAGCTCAATCTGCTCTGGAGCGGGCCACTCGACACCCATCTCCTCCATCTTGACGGCCAGCGCCGGATTGAAGCTCAATTCCTCGTCCCCGTTGAGCTCCAGGAGGTAGGAGTCTCCCTTCCATCTGCGCAGCCGCACCGGCACCAGCAACAGGGGCGAGTCGACGGGATCGGCGTCGGCAGCCGGACGCCACTGGAGGAAGCCCACACCGAGGTACAGCACCCACAGGCCGTAGTCGTTGTACTTCTCCTGCGCGACGGTCGCCAGACGTTTGAGATGCCTGTCCTGTTCGGCCTGGGTCGCCTTGGTCGTGCGCAAGGCGAGGCGCGTGGTGCCGACACCCGTCCGAGAGGCGGGAGTGTCGATGGGGCGGCTGCCGCTCAAGGATGCGACCGCATCGCCAGGGTACGAAGGCAGGCCAGGCTCCGGCCGGACGGCAGCAGAGACATTCTCCGACACCGGAGCGAACAGGCAGCCCTTGGGCAGAGCCTCCAGCACCTGGGTCGGCCTCGGCGCGGTGATGTCCGCACCCGCCTGCCTGCTGCTCCGCCGATAGTGCACCAGCCGGTTGCGGAAGCCCAGGTCGATCAGAGACTTCTGCCAGGACTCCAGTAGCGGCCTCAAGGGGTCGGCGCTTCCGAGCTGTCTGGAGCGGCGGTGGACCATGCTGGTGACTCCGTTCGAAACCGATCAGATGGTGTGGAAATAGTGAAGGATGAGTGGCGGAAGCATAGTGCGTCCGCTCAACTGGCCGAGATGAGAGGCGTGGCAGGTCCGCACTGACCGTCAGGGTGTCCGTGATCGAATCGTCCTGACGGCCATGCCCCGCCAGACCGTGCGATTCGGGACGAGAGCGTCGGCCTCGGCTCGTTGCCTGGCGGCCTGGCCAGGGGCGGGCCCGATCTTGTAGCGGTGGCAGCGGTAGCGCAGGCACGGATCCAGATCGAGTTCGATCCCGCCGTGATCTACGGCGATGGCCGGGCCGTCTCCCGACGCTTGGCTCGTGACGGTAGTCCCTTACCGCCTCGACAGCCGGTCCATCCGTTCAGCAAGGCGGAGGAGTGAGACGGTCGCCTCGTTGCATCCGGAAGGAAGGTTTCCCTTGATGGGTGGGTCGCTGATCAGGGAGCGTCAGCTGGCTCTGGGCGTCATTCTCAGTAGAGAGTGATGGGGCCATCGGGAACCCAGCCTTCGACGTAGCCAGTGGTCAGTAGGACGATGCCTTCCGGGTAGATATCTCTTCTCCGTCTGCGCAATTCCTCGATGCTCCATCGAGTGTGTGCCGTCGACTGCTCCTCAATCGCCGATCCTTCGGCATCGCTGATGCGGACGATAAAGACCCGTGCAGCCGTGGCTCGGTCGAACTCCCAGTCTTCACCGATGCGTGACTCTCGGATTCCATAGACCGACCCGTAGCGTGGATTCGCCACTTTGAATCGCTCCGTTAGGAATCGGGTAGCTGACTCCAGGAAGTCGGTGCTGGCAGTCATGCGTACCTGAGGGACCGTCCAGCCGCCACAGCATCCGCCGCACAGCAGGAGGCGACGCTGGTCGTCCAGCAAGAGGAGGTAGACGCGGCGGTCTATCCGGGGCCAGGGGGTCCAAGGGGTAGTGGAGGGTGACACACCTCAAACGTAAGGATCTGCTACTTGAGTAGCAACTTCTTGGTGTCGAACGAGTGAGTGGGCATGCCGGGAAGGTCGGGCTGAGGCGTGCCGTCTGGGTGGGCCGATGGAGTCCAAGATCGACTACCTTGCCATTGCCGATGTGGTCATCACTCTTGGTCGTGGAGAGATGCCCACCGCAATGCTGCCCGGTTGCCGATACCTGAAAGCCGAGTGAAGTTCGAGGCCCGACAGACTGGTGCACGACCCGCCACGGTGTCTGCCGTCGTCACGCCCCAGGGGAGCCCAACGCAGTTTCTGCGTCTTGGCCGCCCCATCCGTCAGGGCTCCGCCAGAGGACGTGGATGTTGAAGACGTCGCGGACAGTGTCGGCCGACCAGTCCTCGGCAGGCGGTTCGCAGAGGACTAGATAGAGGCCGGCCGCTGGGGTAGTCAGGGTGTGGTTGATCTCGAGGAGGCGGGTCGCTCCCGAGCGGAGGTCCTGGTAGGTGCTGCGGCCGGCGCCCAGGACCTCATAGACGAATACGCCGCGGTCCGTGACACAGCTGACGTCGACGATCTCTGAGTCGGTCGGCTGGATGTCTGACCACAGCAGGGCCGACTTCAAGGCATGGCGCACCGCCTCGTGCTTCTTGCAGGTGCGATCGGCGGCTGCCGAAGTCTCCAGCGCGTTCAGGAAGCCCTTCTCTGTGGTCGAAGCCGGTGCGGCGGGTGCTTTGTCGGCGGTGGTCACGGGTTCGGTTTCCTTCTGCTCGGGCTGGGGCGCTGGCGTGGCTGGGGGGCTTGCGGAGTCAGGTTCGGCCTGGGCGGCAAGTCGGATCCGGAGCGTTTCCTGCGCTTCGGTCAGGGCCTGAGCCCAGGTGGATTCCCTAAGCTCGGCCCGCAGTTGGCTGACATTCAGCGTGCTGTCTTTGAGCGCGCGGTTGGCGCCTGCCGCGAGGTCGCGCAGCACGCCCAGACGGTTCCTGTCCGGGAATCCGAGCACACGCCGCACATCCACCCAGTCCGCCTGGTCCCGACGGAGGACGCGATTGGCCATGCCCTTGAGTTCTGAGAGACGTTCGCGAGCGTCCTCCGGAACCATGCCGTCGCCGCTGATCAGCTCGCCCAGAACGCCGAGTGCTGCCACGTAGCGTTTCGCCATCCTGAACGAGATGGGCTGCCTGCCACGCTGGTCCGTCGTGAGCACACAGTGGCTCGTCTCGTGGGCGAACACCCAGCAGTCCAGTTCGTCGCCCGGATGCGGGGGAGCAGAGCCGTGGCGGACGGTCAGGACCAAAGGCGAGCTGACGATGGGAGACAAGGCCTTGACCTGATAGCGGCCGCCGGGCCCGAGGCCGCTCACCCGGACCCGGATATCGGTGCCGATCTCGGGCACGTCACCGCCTGCCATACGTGGTTCGGCTTCGATAGGTGCTTGTTCGGTAGTGCTGTCGGTCTTCGTGAGGGACTCCGGGAGCGGGGAGGTATGCAGGATGGTCAGGCTCTGAGTGCTGCGGGTGAGCGCCACGTAGAGCTGGCGCAGGCCGGCCGGGCCGCGGTCGGCGATGGTGGCGGGCTCGACGACGAGAACGTGGTCGTACTCCATGCCCTTGGCCTGGGCGGCGGCCAGGACGGATACCGCCTGGCGTCCTTGGTCATCGATGCTCTCGGACCGGTCCAGCTGGCGGCTGATCTCGTCGAGCCAGCCGGAGTCGTCGGGGACGATGACGGCGACGGAGCGCGGGGTGTGCCCGTCGCTGGTGCCGACGAGGCGGGTGACCTGGGTGATGGTGTCGTCGAGGAGTCGCCAGGGCTCGGTCGCCGTCGTCCGGACGGCATCCTCGCCTGCCTGGCGCACGGCCTGCGGATAAGGCAGTGCCGGAGCGACCGTGCGGGCCAGGGGTGCTACGAACTCCATGATTTCGGCGGGCACGCGGTAGCTGGTGTTCAGCTGGGCGACGCGCCAGTCTCCGTGGTCGGAGAGGAGGGTGCCGAGGCGGTCCCAGTCGGCATAGGGGTGGGGCCCGGTGGCCTGGGCGAGGTCGCCGAGGACCGTCATGGAGCCGTTCACCGCGCAGCGGCGACGCAGGGAGCGGGCCTGCATGGGAGTCAGGTCCTGTGCCTCGTCGACGACGATGTGTCCGTAGCGTCGAGGGCTCTCCCCAGTGATGAGGTACCGGAGTTCTTCGAGACAGACGCGGTCGTCGAGGGTCCAGGGGTCGTCGGCGGCCGTGGCGGCCCGGGGCCGGTGCAGGGAAGCCTGCTCCTCGTCGTTGAGGATGCCGTCGGCGCAGGTGCGCAGAAGGTCGGGCGAGTCGTAGAGGCTCCGGAGTGCTTCCCTGGCGCCCGATGACGGCCAGACGCGTTCGATGAGGCGTTCGACCCGGCGGTTGCGTTCCAGGTCACGACGGATGCTGTCGTCGACGCGGCGGCGCTGAGTGATGGCAGTGAGCTCCTGCAGGAGGCGGTCGACGAGCAGGCTGCGGAAGCGGTCGCGCCGCTCACGGTACGAGCCGTCACCGCTGCGGGTCTCGTCCAGGAGGGCGAGCACTTCGGAGCGCGGTATGCGCAGGGTCGTACTGCCGGCGGTGACAGTGAAACCGGGTTCGTCGCCCTCGTAGGAGGCGGCGGTGAGCAGGTCGTCGAGGGCCTCGGGACGGCATTCGTTCTCGACGCGCTGTCGCAGGACAGCCGCCATGCGGTCGTCGGACTTCACCAGTCGTGCCTGCGCGGTGTCGATTCCGAGGATCTCGCCGTCCCACAGGCGGGTCAGCTGTACCGAGTTGACGTCGCGGGTGCCGAGAGTGGGCAGGACCTGTCCGACGTAGTCGAGGAACCGCTGGTGAGGGCCGACGACGAGGATGTCCTGGGCCTTGAAGTGCTCGTTGTTGACCAGCCAGGTCACGCGGTGCAGGCCGACCGCAGACTTGCCGGTGCCCGGGCCGCCCTGCACGACGAGGATGTCGGAGGGCGAGCCGGTGACCAAATCCATCTGGTCGCGGCGGATTGTCTCGACGATGTCCCGCATGTTGCCGCTGCGCGAGCGCTGGAGCTCGCGCAGCAGGAACTCGTCTGGCTGCAGTGGCTTCTGGCGCTGGATGCGGGCGATGTCGGCGGGGGTGAGGACGGGGCTGGGAACGGGCGGGCGTGGTGCTCCCTCCTTCGGGATGCCGGTGGCGGGGATCGCAGGCAGCGCCTCCGGTTCGGCGTCGTCCGCCGCCGGCCGTGGCTGCGGAACGGTGGCTGCGGGGGCGATCTCGTCGAAGTAGTCTTCGACGACACGCTGGACGCAGCGCAACTGCCTCCGCAGCAGAACCTCGCCCGGGGCGTCAGGCCGGACCTCGAACCACTTCTTGGCCAGCGGGCTGGTCCACAGCAGGACCACACGGTCGCCAGTTGCGGGATTGCTGACGCCACGTCGTCCCACATACCAGGGGTCAGGCTCGTCCTGTACGTCGACACGACTGATGACCAGGGATTCGTTGCCGAGACCGCCGTACGACGCCGCCCGCTCCTCGGCTTCGATCCGGTTGGCGACGCTGTCCTTGCCGCTGGCGGAGGCCGAGGCGACCGAACCCCCGGTAAGTTCAGCAAGTCGCGCGGCATAGCAGTCATACGCGTGGTCCACCGCGTTCTGCTCGACGGCGATGATCTCGTCACGTGTCGTGGTGCCCATGTGCATCCCTCCCTTGCGACGCCCCGAACGAAGGACGCCGCTACGGGCCTGCGCCCGTACCCCGGCGAAAGAACTATCAGAGATCGCTTGATGACACCCAGTCAGGGGCCCAATTCTCGGACCAGCTCGCCGACCTCCGTCCGCCAGGTGAGGACCTGGCCGTGCGTGGGGCCGATCTCGTACTGGTGGTAGTGGCACCCCAGACACAGGTGAGACCAGACGGCCTTGGCCCGGCGGGCGGTCTCCGCCGCGGTGTAGCAGCGGAGACAGAGCATCCGGGCCCGCCCTGTCGTCCTGGACAACCCGGGCACCGCGGCGTCCAGCACTTGGCCAACAGCGACCTCCAGGGCGGTCCGCAGGGCCAAGGCTGCTCCGCGGTGACGGCTGACTGCTGTGGCGCCGAGGTTGCCGATGAGGAGCCGGTCGGCCGTCAGCAGGAGGTCTTCGACGGAGGTGGCAGGACTGGTTATCACGCGGTCACCTCCGGCTTGCGCACCTTCTGTGCCAGGGCCTCGACGTCCTTCACGAAACGGCGCGCGTCGGTGATCTGCGCGCCTCCGGAATGGGCACCCATCTGGCACTGCTTGATGAGGTACGCCGCCTGCGCCCCGTAGCGGGTGCGCAGTTCCTGGTCGACGTCGGCGGTCCGCCCGATGTCGCAGAACAGGGCGAGTGCCGCGATCTTTCTGAACTTGTCGGCGTCGCCGATGGCGGCCTGCAGCGCGTGCTCGGAACCGCCGGAGCGGTGGTGCCGGACCCAGGCGGCTTCGAGGAAGGCGTTTTCCAGGGCGATACGGCACAGGCTGGGCAGCACATGGGTTCGTGCCGGCGACGGAAGGTGCGGGGTGCTGACGATGGCCATCGCGTCGGCGAGCGCCTGGGCGACGGGGTCGGTCACGGGCTTGACTGTCACCCTCGACGAGGTACCCCGGTCGACCTCGAACACGGTCACGGGCAGTTCCTGGCTGGCGAAGGCCCGCTGGAGCCGGGTGTCGTGGGTGAATACGACGACCTGTCGGTGCTTGCCGAGTTCGGACAGGACCTGGGCGAGTCCGTGAACCTTGGCGGGGTCCATGGACTGCACAGGGTCGTCGATGATGACGAAGCCGAACGGGCTGTCGGCGGTGGCGGCCCGGGGCAGGAACAGGGACAACGCGAGGGAGTGCTGCTCGCCCTGGCTCATGACGCTGAGCGCTGAGGCTTCCTGACCGTCGACGGAGACGTCCATGACGAGCTTGCGGACGGTGGCCTTCTCGCTGCCCTTCAGGCTCACGGCCGTGAGGTCGATGTTGCTCTCCTGGCGGAGCTTTTCCCAGATCCGCTGCGAGTGGTCCGCGAAGCCCTCCATGCGCTGCTCCCGCAGCTCGGCGGCCACGGCCTTGATCCAGGTGCTCGCCTTCTTGAGGTCACGCAGCCGACCTCTGTTCGCCTCTACGGCGAGGGCCTTCTCCGCCCAGCCCGTCAGGCGGGTGACAAGCCTGCGCCAGCGTTCGTCCCGCTTCTCCAGTTCCCTGCAGGCCCTTTCCTTGACCGCAGCGCAGGCATCGGCCAAAGGTGCGGCGGTCTCGTGGGCACGCCGGGCGAGTTCGGCGGGATCGCTGAGCGTACGGCAGGCAGTCCAGGCGCCCCAGGGATCGGTCAGGGCGACGGGGATCCGCCCAGGCGTGTGGACGAGATCCTGCACAGCCCGCGCGGCCGACCGGAGTTCGCTGCGCGCGTCCGCGGCGGCCGTCGCCTCCTGCCGCAGTGCGGCGATCTGGGCGGTGGCATCCGTGGCCCAGGCAGCATCCAGCATCCCGTCGGTCCGGCACACGGGGCACGAATCCTCGTCAGGGTGGCGGTCGTTGTGTGCCACCGCCCGCTCGAGGAGTTCCGCACGCTGCAGAGCGTCTTCGGCGCCAGTACCGCGCAGGTCCTCGACGTCGGCGAGGGCCTTGCGCAGCCGGTCCACAGCCGCGCCGACCCGTGCCATGTCGGGTCCTTCTACGTCGGCCTCGGCGCGCAGCTCGGCGAGCAGGCCCTCGTCGGCGTTGGGCAGACCACTGACCAGTGCTTCAAGGGTCGCGAAGTCGGGAGCTCCGTTCGAGTCGATGGCCACGAGTGCCTCTACCGCGCGCTCGTCGTCCTCGAGCTCGTACAAGCCCTCCTTGAGGCTCGACAGCTCCGCCTTCGCCACCTTCGCCGCGTCCTCGAGCGCCTTGGCTTCCTCGCGGAGCCGACTGTCGGCAGTGTTGAGCTGCCCCAGGCCGAGGATGGTGGCGATGGCGTCGTACATCTCGGAGGGCTTGCCACTGATCATGCGGTCCAGGTCGACGTACGACAGGAAGGGCCGATAGTCCGTCAGAGCCTGCCTCCAGTCCACCTGGTCGAGGGCCACACGACCGTGCCCGGGCCGCTTGAGTTCACCCTCGGAGTCGTTGAAGTCCTCGCCCTTCCACGTCCGGGTCAGTGTGCTTCGACCGGTGTCCCCCTCGATTGCGAGCTTCACCTCAATCTCCGGCTTGCCGGTGTCGTGGAGGTTGCGCCAGTTGCGGCTGCGCGTCGTGTCCTTTCCGTGCCACCGCAGGTTGGTGCCGGTGAAGGCCGTCTCGATGCTCTCGGCGATGCTGGACTTGCCGGAGCCGTTACGGCCGACGACGAGGTTCACGCCGGGTCGGGGGCTGAGTTTCAGCCAGGCACGGGGGCCGATGCCGCGGAACCGAGTGACGGCGACGGACTCGAGGTAGAACCGGCCGGCCTGGGCGGCCTGCGGGGTCTCGCCGTCGCCCAGAGCCTCCTTGAGGATCACCTTCACGGCCTCGGTGAGGTCTGCCCCCGCCAGGCGGGTCTGCACCAGCTCCACCACGGGGACGGGCTGCTCGCCCTGAGTCGGCTGGGCGGGGAGGGTGAGATGGAGCGCGTTCTGTTCGGGCTGTTCCGTCACGGTCATGGGGTGTCTCCCGGGATCCGGTGCTGATGCTGAGGAAGGGTGGGACACCGGCTACGACCGTGGAGGGTGTGACTCCTACGCCGCATCCGACACCGGGAACGGTAGGGAGAACCAAGTGCTTTACATCGTGTAGAAGTTGATAACCCGGGTTATCAACTTCCGGTGCGAAAAGTGCAGTTGCCGATCCGCAGTGCACGCTCGATCCCGCAGCCCTGGCTGCTCCGGCGGCGGCTTCATGGCCAGAGACGGTCTGGGTGCCGAGGTTGGGACAGGCAGCGCTTGGACGCGTGATTATCGCGCTGCTCCTGCCGAACCCATGTCAGTCGCTGAGAGTGAACTCGACTCCACCGGCGCGCAGTTCGGTCTCGGTCTGGGTGAGACCCCCCGCGGTGGGACACCTCGACGGTGCAGAACTTCGAGCCCGGGGTGATCTCGTCGACCGTGAACGCAAAGGCGCAGCCCGCTTCAGTCTTCTCCCCGAGACCGAGAGAGCTGGTGGCGACCAGGGTTCCCGCTGCATCGGTGACGTTGACCTGGGTGTCGAAGTCGATGTCGGAGTAGCCGCCCGTGCCGGAGCACGGCTCCCCGTCTTCGAGGTCCGCGCCGACGTCGGTGAGCGTGATCGTGCCATCGCTCCCAACGGTTCCGGTGGCTTCGTCTCCTCGGCTGTGACGGCTTTCGAAGGACTGCCACCCTTCGCCCCGACCGTGTCTCCGCCAATGAGAGACACAGTCAGCCAACATGCCGCCATCGCTGCGGCTCCTGCGCCGCCACCGAGGGCCAGGACAGTGCCCCGGTGCAGTCGCGCCCAGCGGGAAGGGCCCAATGGTCAGGCAGAGGCATGACCTTCCTCCGGCGAGAACGTTGGCATGGACGGGACTGGTGCCGGCGCCGGGGCGGGGTTCGGTACGACGGGCTCCGGACCCGGAGTCGGGGTGGGGACGTGAGCAGGCGGTTCGGATTCGGACATCGCTGTGGTTCCTCTCAGGACTCGGAACAGGGCGGAGGCAGGCGGCCGCGAGCGCGGCAGCCCCGCCCGCCCAGGTGAGGGGAGAACCACAAGGGGTGGCGTCAGCCGACCCTCTCCCACTTCAGGCAGCCCTTGGTCTCGAAGTACTCGCCCTTGTTTACCGTCACGCGCGACTGGCCGGTGATGTTGTCGTTGGCGATGATCGCCTCCATTTCGCCGGAGGCGTTCTTGGTTCGGGCCCAGTAGCAGCCGAGGCCGAAGTTGTCGTTTTCGGGTCCGGCGGTCCTGTAGGTGCCGGCCTGGATGTCTTCGCCGACCAGGTACTGGCCGTCGCCCTCGATGGTGTCGGGCGGCCCGGGCTTCTTGGTCGGCTTCGGCTTGGCGGTGACTGTCTCCTTGGCCGTCTTGGTGACAGTCACGGCCGGCTTTGGCGCAGCGGCACCGGCGGCCTTGGTGACGGTGACGGCCGGTGCGGGCCGCGCGGAGTCTGCCGCACTGCTCGACTCTCCGTTCCCGCCGATTGCGGCACCGACGATCAGCGCGACGAAGGCCGTCGCACCGTGAGTGAGCCAGGCCTTCCGGCGAGACGGCCTCTGGGCCGGCGGCTGCTGCGGCACCGGGGGCGACATGGCGGCCCAACTGGTGGTCGGGGCGGCCCCGTCGGGCTGGGCGGCGGGCGGAATCGAGGGAGTGCCAGTCATCTCAGGGACCTCCGGGTTGTCGCGTGGGCAGTCCCACGCGGGGCATGTGTCAACGGAGGCCAAGGTGACGTTCGTGGATGGCGGGATGAGTGAATGAATCTGATAACCCCCGTTATCAAGCGATTCGGGCGCAGCGGAGGCCGTTCGCAGTAGGGTTCTGCCACTTGCTCCATAGCCGGGACTTCCTCCCGGAGCGGATAGGGCAAGGCCCGTACGGGGAGGGGGGTGGAGACGATGAGTGGTGCGCTCGAAGCGGGATCCCACATCCTGCCCGAGATGCCGGCGTGGCGGATCACATACGCCGAAATCGCCGCCCTCGCGCACGTGCAGCGGCCCGTCCCCACTACCTGGAGCCGCAGGCACCCGGACTTCCCCGCGCCCGTCGCCCATGAGGACGGCCGCCCCCTGTTCGACGCCCGTGCGGTCGTCGACTGGCTGACGACGACCGGCCGCGGAAATGCTGACCCTCGTCGGCTGCGCGCCGAGCTGGCTCTGCATACCCTCTCCGCTTGGCGGACCCCTGCCCTTCCCGCATCCGTTCTGGTGGGGGCGCTGACCGCGCTGATCTGCCTGCGTCAGCAGCTCGACACCGCCGTGTCGGGCCAGAGCTGGGAAGCGCTACTGGCCCGAGCCGACGAACTCGACTCCGAAGACATTTTTCTGCTCGCTGAGCTGCGTGCCGTGCCCGACCCCGACCGCACGGGCCCCACTCTTGCCGCTCTCGCGGACGAGCTGACAGAGGCCGCCTACTCTCCCGCAGAGGCCTTCGACTGGGTCCTGGAGGCCCGGCGCCGCCTCGGCTCCCACGACCTGGCCGTCGACGAGCTCACCCCGGCGGTGGTACGCGCCCTCGCTGCCCTGTCCGGCGTCGACATCCTCGACGAAGGCTCCGTCGTCGCCACCCCGAACGCCTGCTCCGGCGACCTGCTCGCCGCCCTGCACGCCCGGGCCGCCGAGGACTCCGGCCACACCTACCTCGCTGCCGACCCCGACCCGGTGCGGGCCCGCCTGGTCCGCCGCCGGATGCTCGTCCGAGGCGTGAACGAGTTCGACCTCGGCGTCGCCGAGGGGGAGGACCTGCCCGTCGACGACTGGGGATACCCTCATCTGCTGGTCTCTGTCCTCCCCTACGAGTCGGGGGAGAACCGCAGCCCGCAGGTCGTCCTGGAACAGGTACAGGCACTCACCGACTACCTCGACGAAGGCTCAACAGCCGTCGTCCTCGGCCCCGCCGACGTGCTCGTCCGCCCGTTCCCCCGGCATAGCGAGGCCGACCGCTTGCGCCGGTCTTTCCTCCGGGACGGTTTACTCAAGGCTGCGGTGAGCCTCCCCGACGGCGCGTTCCCCTACCGTCCCGGCTACCGCACCGCCCTCTGGGTACTGGCCCGAACCTCGAAAGAACACCGCACGGGCCTGGTCCTCCTCGCCGACTACTCCGCGCAGCCGCTCACCGACACGGTCCTTGACACGCTCGCCGAGGACATCGCCATCTGGCGCGCCGCCCCCTGGCGCGGCGACCGCCGCCACGAACCACGCCACGCGGTGATCGTCCCCGCGAAGGACCTCGACGACCGGCCGGGCGCCGCCTTCACCACCCAGCACCGCCCTCCCATGGGCCGCTACATCCGGGGCGTCATCGAGCGGCCGGTCCGCATCAGCGCCCTGGAGCAGCGCCTGACGGAGCTGCACGAGCAGGCCCGGCAGCGCGCCGACCTGCGCACGGCACTGAGTACCCAGGCCGTACTGCGTCCCGACGACCAGCCGGTGCGGCGCACCACCGTCCGCCGGCTCCTCGACGACCGGCGCCTGCGCAGACGTCCCGGGCACCGTTTCGCCGACGAGCACCTCACGACAGACGGCCACTACACGGTGCTCACCCCCGACGAGGTTCTCGGCATCGCACGCCCGGGTGGGCGCCGCATCGACCGCGGAGTCCTCCTCACCGGCTACGAACACGCTCTGTTCACCGATCCGGGCGACATCGTCGTCACCACGAGCCCCCGCTTCGGTGCCTACGTCGACGAAGCGGGCCTGTCCCTGGTGGCAGCCCCGGCCCGCATCCTCCGCGTCCACCCCGACGCCGACCCGCCGGTGCTACCTCGGGTACTCGCAGCACTGCTGCGGGCGGCCGCCGCCGACTACGCGCGCACCAGCGGTGCGGTGCGGGCCTCGCGCGGCATCGAGGACCTCCTCATCCCCGACCTGAGCCGACGCGAGGCCGAGCGCTTCGACGCCGTGCTCGCGGAGATCGAGACCCGCGCGTACCTCCTGCGGGAACAGTCCGCCGCCCTCGACGACCTTGTCCGCCTCACCGCCGCTGGCATCGCCGACGGCACGCTCACCCTCCAGAACCTTCCCGGAACCGACGACTGAAGGAGACGGTCTGCCCCATGGCTACCGCTGCGAAGAAGCCCACCGAACAGGCGGAGTTGTTCAGCGCCTCCACCGCCAAGGAGATCCAGGCGATCCTGTGGAAGGCCGCCGACAAGCTGCGCGGCTCCATCGACGCCGCGCAGTACAAGGAGTTCGTCCTTGGCCTGATCTTCCTGAAGTACGTCTCCGACGCGTTCGACGAGCGCCGCTCCGAGCTTGCCGCGGAACTCGCCGATGACGGCATCACCGAGGACCGGATGGACGACTTCCTGGAGGACCGGGACGAGTACACCGGCGCCCACGTCTTCTGGGTTCCGGAGACCGCCCGTTGGACGTGGATCGCCACCCACGCCAAGAGCCAGGGCGTCGGCAAGCTCCTCGACGACGCGATGGACGCCGTCATGCGCGAGAACGCCTCGCTCACGGGCGTCCTGCCGAAGATCTTCAACCGCGACAACGTCGACCAGAAGCGTCTCGGTGAACTCGTCGACCTCATCAGCGACGCCCGCTTCGGCGGGAGCGGGGACAAGCCCGCACAGGACGTGCTGGGCGAGGTGTACGAGTACTTCCTCGGCAACTTCGCGCGGGCCGAGGGCAAGCGGGGCGGCGAGTTCTACACCCCGCAGTCCGTCGTCCGGCTGATCGTGGAGATCCTGGAGCCGTACGAGGGGCGGGTCTACGACCCGGCGTGCGGCTCGGGCGGCATGTTCGTCCAGGCGGCCAAGTTCATCGAGGCCCACGCCGGGCGCGCCCACAAGGCCGACATCTCCGTCTTCGGCCAGGAACTCAACGAGCGCACCTGGCGCCTGGGCAAGATGAACCTCGCCATCCACGGCATCGACGGCAACCTCGCCCCCCGCTGGGGCGACACCTTCGCCGACGACAAGCACCCCGACCTCAAGGCCGACTTCGTCATGGCCAACCCCCCGTTCAACATCAAGGACTGGGCGAGGGACGAGGGCGACCCGCGGTGGCGGTACGGCGTACCGCCGAAGAGCAACGCCAACTACGCCTGGCTCCAGCACATGATCTCCAAGCTGGGGGAGAGGGGCACCGCTGGCATCGTCCTGGCCAATGGGTCCATGGGCTCTCAGCAGAGTGGCGAGGGCGAGATTCGCCAGGCGTTGGTGGAGGCCGATCTGGTGGCGTGCATGGTCGCGCTGCCGTCCCAACTCTTCCGCACGACGCAGATCCCGGCGTGCCTGTGGTTCTTGGCCAAGGACAAGACCCCCCAAGGCGCGAAGCGCCTGGACGACCGCCGCGGCGAGATCCTGTTCATTGATGCCCGGAGCATGGGCGAGATGGTGGACCGGACGGAGCGTGTGCTGACGGAGGTCGACCTCGCGAAGATCGCCGGCGTCTATCACGCGTGGCGGGGAACGGCGTCGGCCCGTGAGGCGGGGCTTACATACGCGAATGAGGCTGGGTTCTGCTTCTCGGCCGATCTCGCGATGGTCCGAGAGCACGGGTACGTGCTGACGCCGGGGCGGTACGTGGGAGCTGTTGAGGCGGAGGAAGAAGGGGCAGAGGCGGTGGCGGAGCGCATCGCTGCGCTGACGGAGGAGTTGTACGGGCTGTTCGACAGGTCGGCGGAGCTGGAGAAGACGGTCCGCGTGCAGTTGGGGAGGGTCGATGTCTGAGTGGAACAGGGTCCCACTCGAATCCTTGTTGAAGAGTGGGGTCTCGTACGGAATTGTGCAGCCGGGATCGGCTGAGGCGACCGGGGTGCCGATCGTACGTGTCAAGGATGTGCGCAATGGAAGAATCGATACAAGTGATCCCCTGCGCGTATCTCCTGACGTCGAGGTCAAATATTCGAGAACCCGCCTACAAGGCGGTGAGGTCCTTTTGACCCTGGTTGGGTCCACGGGGCAGGTGGCAATCGCTTCAGATCGTCTTGCCGGGTGGAACGTAGCTAGGGCAATCGGAGTACTGCGGCCCATCTCGGATATTTCTCCTCGGTGGCTGCAGTATTTTATCGAATCCGAGGATGCCCAGCAGTACATCCGGGAACACCTGAACACAACAGTGCAGGCCACGCTCAATCTCAAAGATGTACGTGTACTCCCGGTACCCCTTCCATCGGATCAAGAACGTGAAGGGATTGTCTCCGTAATTGGGTCACTGGATGACAAGATCGCCATCAATGAGAGCATCACGGCCACGGCGGACACGCTAGCCAACGCCCTCTTCCGTCGCGCCACGTTGGAATACCCTGCCGGATTCACAGAGCGCCCCCTATCGGGCACTGCGGAATTCGTCAACGGTCGTGCGTTCACCAAGGGCGCCACCGGTACTGGCCGCATGGTGGTGCGGATTGCAGAGATTAATGGGGGTCCAAGCGCTTCTACCGTGTATAACGACATCGACGTGCCTGAGCAGCACGTGGCCAAGCCGGGCGATGTGCTGTTTGCTTGGTCGGGTTCGCTGACTGTGGCACGCTGGTTCCGTCCCGAGGCAGTCATTAACCAGCACATCTTCAAATGCGTCCCCAAGCACGGGTATCCGCAGTGGCTGATCAGTCACCTGGTCCATAGGAAGATTGACGAGTTCCGGGCTATTGCTGCCGACAAGGCGACGACCATGGGCCACATCCAGCGCAAGCACTTGGATGAAGCGGTGCCTGTCCCGGACCGCGAGGTTCTGCAGATGCTGCACGCTGAGATTGGCCCTCTCTGGAACCGCGCTCTGCTCGCGGAGCAGGAGAACCTGAAGCTAGGCACCATCCGCGACACCCTCCTCCCCCAACTCATGTCCGGCCGCCTTCGCGTCAAAGACGCCGAGAAGATTGTCGAGGACCACACATGACGCACGATGACGAGCGCGGAAGCAGAAGAGGCCCGAACCACCGCCCCCTGGAAGCCGACTGGGAGCTGCTCGCCCTCGACGAGCTCGCCGAGTTGGCCTGGCTGCCGGCATCCGGTAACGAGTTCGCCCCCGGCTCCGGGCACCGTAAGTCGTGGGACGACCTGATCCTCTACCCCGACCTCCGTGAGGCGATCGAGCGGCTCAACCCCGAGCTGCCCCCGGACGCCGTCCGTGACGCCATCGCCGCCGCGGCGACCCCCGAGTCGCAGGACACGTACGAGGAGAACCGCACCGCCCACAGCTACCTGACGACAGGCATCCGCTCCGTCGTCTACACGGACGCCTTCGGCGCCGAGCGCAACCCGACCATCCGCCTCGTCGACCTGGCGGACCCGGACGGGAACACTTATCGCGCGCTGAACCAGGTCACCGTCGTCGACGGCGAGAAGCGGCGCCGCTTCGACATCGTTCTGTACGTCAACGGACTCCCGCTCGCCGTAGTGGAGTTGAAGCGCGCCGGCGACGAGTACGCCACGCTCCAGGATGCGCACTCCCAGGTCGCCCGGTACGTGAAGGAGTTCCCGACCGCCTTCCGCTACAACACGGTGGTGCTGCTCTCCGACGGCATCACGGCGAAGTACGGCACGCCCTTCACCCCGTACGAGCACTTCGCGCCCTGGAACACGGACGAGACCGGGGCCCGCGTCACCCCGTTCGCCGTGGACGGCGAGGGGGTGGCCGATTCGGGCCAGAACCTGGCGCTGCACGGGCTGTTCACCCAGCCCCGCTTCCTCTCCCTCTGCCGGTCCTTCATCAACTTCGTGCCATCCAAGCGGATGAAGCGCATCGCGAAGCCGCACCAGTACTTCGCGGTGACCCGGGCCGCGGAGAAGGTACGTGAAGCGGCAGCCGGAGACGGGAAAGCCGGTGTCGTCTGGCACACGCAGGGCTCGGGCAAGTCCGAGGAGATGGTGCTCACCACGGCGATGGTGATGAGCGACCCGGCCCTGCTTAACCCGACCGTGGTCGTCATCACCGACCGTAACGACCTCGACGACCAGCTGTACTCCACCTTCCTGGAGAGTGAGATCCTCCCGGGTACGCCTCTCCAGGTTGCGACCCGGGCCAAGTTGCGGGAGGAGCTCGCGGCCAAGCGGACCGGCGGCATCCTCTTCACCACCCTGCAGAAGTTCGGTAAGACCAAGGAAGAGAAGGAGTCGGGGGCCGACCACCCGCTGCTCTCCGACCGGCGCAACATCGTGGTCGTCGTCGACGAAGCCCACCGCAGCCACTACGACAACCTCGACGGCTACGCCCGTCACCTCCGCGACGCCCTCCCACACGCCACGCTCCTCGCCTTCACGGGGACGCCGATCTCCGAGGCCGACCGCAACACCCGCCAGGTCTTCGGCGGCTACATCGACATCTACGACCTAAAGAGGGCCGCCGACGACGGCGCGACGGTCAAGGTCTTCCACGAGGGCCGGGTCATCAAGCTCGTCCTCGGCAAGGACGTCGACCCGACGAAGATCGACGAGGAGGCCGACCGCATCACCGACGGTCTCGACGACACCGAACGTCGCCGGGTCGAGACGGCCGTCGCCACGATGAATGCCATGTACGGCTTGCCGGCCCGTGTCAGGGATCTCGCCGAGGACCTAGTGGCGCACTGGGAGGAGCGGCGAGAGCGGATGGAGCCGTTCGTCGGCGTCTCCGAGAAGGGCGGGGCAGCCGGCAAGGCGATGGTCGTCTGCGCGACCCGCGAGATCTGTGTCCGCGTCTACGACGCCCTGCGCGAGCGGCGGCCGGAGTGGCACAGCGACGAGCCTGCCAAGGGCGCAATGAAGATCGTTTTCTCCTCGAACTCCCGCAAGGACGAGGACCATCTGCTCGTCCACGCGCTGCCCGACGGCCAGCGCAAGGCGGTCATCAACCGCGCCAAGGACCCCGACGACGAGTTGGAGCTGCTCATCGTCAACAACATGCTGCTGACCGGCTTCGACGCCCCGCCGGTCCACACCATGTACCTGGACCGTCCGCTCAAGGGCGCCAACCTCATGCAGGCCCTCGCTCGGGTCAACCGCCGCTTCCGCGGCAAGGAGGACGGTCTGCTCGTCGGCTACGCGCCGCTGACGGAGAACCTGCAGAAGGCGATCGCCGAGTACACAGACGCCGACCAGGAGGACCGCACCCTCGGCCAGGACCTCGACCGCGCACTGGACGAGCTGCGCAACGAGTACGACATCCTCAGCGACATCCTGCGCGGCTTCAACTGGCGTGCGCGTCTTGAACAGCCGACAGTGAAGGCGTTCGTCAACGCCGCCGGCGGGGCCGCCGAGTACCTCAGGAACCCGCGTACCCCCGGGAACGACCCGGAGAAGCTCGACGACCCCCGCCAGACCGTCGGCCGGCGCTTTCGCGAGCACTCCCACCGCCTGGAGCGCTTCTACGCGCTGTCCGCCAGCGCCACGAACATCGGCGAGCGTTTCCCGGACCACCCGACCTGGCGTCGAGATGTCCAGTTCTTCGTCGAGGTCCGCGCCTACATGGCCAAACTCGACGCGGCGGACCGCGAGGCGCGTGGCCTGCCCGTCGCCCGCGACGTCGAGCTGTACCTCGCCCAGCTGACCTCGTCCGTGGTCGAGACCGGCGGGATATCGGACCTGTTCGCCGAGGCCGGCCTGGAGATGGCCGACCTGACGCACCTCAACGATGCGCTCGTCGCCAAGCTCCAGGGCAGCGACACCCCGCACCTCGCGGCGGAGGCACTGCGGCGGCTCATCGAGCAGAAGATGCGAGAGGTCACGCGTCACAACATCGTCCGCCGCACGGCCTTCTCCGACCGTCTGCAGGACCTCATGATCCGGTACACGCGGCAGCAGTACACGAGTGCCGAACTCATCGCCAAGCTGGTCGAGATGGCCAAGGAGGTGGTCGAGGACGCTCGGCGCGGCGAGAAGTTCGATCCGCCACTGAACTGGCGCGAGCTCGCCTTCTACGACGCTGTGGCCGAGCACGGCACGGCTCAGGAACTCATGGGCGATGAAATCCTGGCGAGCATCGCCCGCGACCTCGTCGCGGAGGTCCAGAAGAAGCTCAAGCCCGACTGGATCGCCCGTGAACCGGTCCGCGCCGGTCTCCGCAGCGCCATCAAGCGCCTGCTGGCCCGCCACGGCTACCCGCCGGACAGGCGCGCGGAGGCTGTCGACCTAGTCCTGAAGCAGATGGAGCACTTCGCCGACGAGTGGTCCACAACCGGCGTCCCGGAGAACTGACGTCAACTCGGAGGCTTCGTGGTCACGCTTCACGTACCTGTGCATGGGGTGGGCCACGCGTTGACGAGAGATGCATGGATTACAACCCCCTAATTCCGTTAAAATGACCGGTTTGGACTCCTCGCAGTTGAGGATGTAGTCACGGGGCGTGTGGTGCGCGCGTCGGTGGCCGGGTGGGGGCGCCGTCTTCCGATGATGGTGGCTCTCTTGCGCTATTCACCCCAACTGCCCTCAACTGCGGGGCGTCACAACAGGAGCGGGCGATGAATAACGAGATTCAGCTGATCGGTGACGGCGATGGATTTGCGGTCATCGGAAACCCGACGAATGTCAATGACTTCCTCGCCTCGGAGGGACTGTTGTCTTTGTCGAAATCCCTCGCATTGCAAAAGCTCGGACCACTCCTCCGTGCCGCGGCTGTAGTTGCGCAGGCAGGTTCTGAAATTGCAGCCAACTCGGCTTGCTGGGTGAAGCTGACCGAAGAGTCCGCGCATCTTTACAAGAAGTTCGGGCTGATGGAAAGCAAGACGCCGGGTGTCAGCTATGCGATGGTGGGGAAACCAGGCTCAATCAAGTCATGGCTCAAGATCGCGGAGGGGCCCAGCTCGCTGCTGACCAACCCAGCGATACTTGCTGGTGCCGCAGGGATTATGGCGCAGCTCGCGATGCAGCATGAGATGAGCGAGATCAAGAGCTATCTCGCGACGATCGACAAGAAGGTCGATGACCTGGCCCGCGGCCAGAAGATCGCCGAGTTGGCGAAGGTGTTCGGAGCGGGAAGCGACATCGAGTCCGCCATGAGCGTTCTGGAACGGACGGGTTGCGTCGACGATGATACGTGGTCGACCGTGCAGGGCAGGACCCATACCATCACGGATGCCCTGGGGTGGGCGCTGGGTGGACTCGACGCACTCGCGGAGAGGATGGAGAGCCGGACCAAGATCGGTGAACTCGCCAAAACGGCCAAGAAGGCGGAGTCCGAGGTCGCGGAGCTGCTCGCTGTCGTGGCTCGTTCCTTCGAACTGCAGGACGCGCTCGACGTGCTACGACTGGCGCGAGTGTTGGATGAGTCCCCGGACAAACTGGACGGCCTTCGGCTCGTGCTGAAGGACGACCGGAAGAGGCGGCGTGAACTCATTTCACAGAAGATTGAGCACCTGCTGGCACGCATGGATGAGGCTGTCGGCACGGCCAACTCGAAAGTGCTGCTGCACTTGCCCGCGCACCGGGCTGTGGTGGGCTCGATCAACCATGTCGGCATCGCCGTCGATGAATTCCATAGGCCCCTCGGAATCAAGACTGGTCGACGTTCGCTGGAGACGACACGATGGTGGGAGGCGGCCCGGGACCCGGTGCAATTGAAGAACGCGGCCGCAGAGGCGGGGCGCATAGCGGCTGTAGGAGCGGGTTTGGTGGGCATGGGGGTTGCGGGGGTTTGGGCGAGCCGTGCCGCCCTTGCCCGTGAAGACCAGGACGAAGAGGAGTGAACGAACGTCGGCCGATCAGGTGTGTGGGCTCTTAGGCTGGACTGGGCAATTGAGTCCCTTCCGATGGGCACGCCCTCGACGGTGCCGACCCTCGGCGATAGCCGCACGCCCCGGGACTGCTTGGTGCGAGGAGTGCCAGGCCTTGTTGGCGGGATGACGAAGCTGATCGGAAAGCCGATCTTCAACGTGCCCGTGCGGGCCGCGCTGTTGGCCGTCTCGCCGAGGGACCCACAGGCCGATCTCCATGTCTGCCGCTGGTCTACCTCGCCGACTGCCTGGTAGCGGCCCCTGGCAACGCCATAGCGCGGGGTGTGCAGAAACTGCCATTTCTTCGGGGCAACCTCTGGACGTCGAGCAGGGCCATGTGGCAGCATCACGGCCGTCAGGTGATCAACACCTGGTAGTTGTGGTTGTCCCGCGTCAGCGGGTCCGCAGATCTCCCTGCCGGCAGGTAAGGGGGTCCCCTTTTGAAGGAGACTCCTGTGCCTGCCGTTTCTCATTTCGCCGAGCCCACGCAGTGGCCGAACTATCTGCGCGCGGTCGTGGACATCGCCTTCCCCGCGTACAGCATTCGCGTTATGCCGGGGCTTCTGGATGGTGTGGCGGGTCTGCCGTATCCGCTCGATAGCGCGCACACGGTCCACATCGTCACCGCCTTCAATCCCCACGGACGCCATGCCACGGCACGGGCCAATCTCCGAGCGCAACACGAGTTGCTGCACGGCATCGGTCTTGATGGGCTGCGGTGGTGGCCGGCTGTCGGAGGCGACCCGGTCGGCACCCACGCAGAAATCAGTGCAGCCGTCGTCGGAATGGACGACACCGAGGCCCGGGCACTGGGCCGACGGTTCGGCCAAGACGCCGTGTTCGCCTGGTCACCGGCTTCATGGCGACTGCTGGCCTGCGCCGATGAGGCCCACGACACGATCATCGCCGGCTGGCACGCCGCCCTCCTCACACCACCATTCCACCAGTCGTCTGCCGCGTAGCCCCAACGATCAGTCGCACATGCCAAGACGACGACCTTGCACCCCGAAGGAGCCACTCTCGTGAACCGCGGAGACTACGAGACCCTCGCCGCTGCCATCGCCGACAGCGACGTCGACGACCGGGCCCGGCGCATCCTTGCCCTTGACCTGGCCGACGCACTCACCGGCACCAATCAGCGCTTCGACCCCGTTAGGTGGCTGCGGCAATGCGGCATCCCAGTGGCGCCCGTTGAGGTCACACAATGGACCAGCAGACTCGCCTACCGCGTGCAGCACATCCACAATCGCCGACAGGCGTGTGAACAGCGCACTGGAGTCCGTCTCGAGTCCTACTCCACCACCGGGGCCGCACCCAAGCCGTCCATAGTCTCTGTCGTCGGTCAGAGAGCGTCCTCCGGCAAGCCGCCCCGTTCCCAGGAACACCTTCCCGGCCTCGCCTCGACACCCTCAGCTGATCCCGGCGACGTCGTCGAGGCGGGGATGGGGCGTTTTGAAAACCAGGGTGGGCCGTTTGGTGGCTCTACGCGCTAAGGCGCTGACCTGGGCCTCAAGGGTTTTCGACACATCCCACGAAGGCGGGGGATCTGTCGGAAAGCGTGTCCGAGAGTCTGCCGAGGCCGGCGGACTGCTCAGGCGTGCTTGGCGACAGGTCGCGGTGGCAGCCCGTGAGGGCGCAGCCACCGCGGTCAGTGTAGCGGGTGGTGCCTGATCCGAGGGCGGAGAGATGTGCGTACCGGCTCGGGCTGCGAGCGTGTGGGTGATCTTGGCTCGGGCGACGGAGTTGCTCAGCCAGGCGCAGCCGATGTGGATCAGCTGGGCGCAGCCGATGTGGATCAGCTGGGGACTCTCTTGTGGGGCGGCGGCCGACGTGGAGGTCCGGCGGGATCTGTCGCAGGTGCCCCGTGCGGTGCCGGTTTCGCCGCCTCACGCCTGCCGGCCGGCGAGACCGGCACCGCCGTCACGGATTCAGGCATCCATCAGTGGCAGACCGGGCAGCACCTTCTCGATGGTGATGGGGAAGTCGCGCACACGCACGCCGGTGGCGTTGAACACCGCGTTCGCGATCGACGCGCCGGCCCCGCAGATGCCCAGCTCGCCGACGCCCTTCGCGCCCAGGACATTGGCCTTGTCGTCGTACCCGTCGAGGATGACCGCGTCGACGTCGGGGACGTCGGCGTGCACCGGCACCAGGTATTGCGCGAAGTCCCGGTTGACGAAGGCGCCGGACCGCAGGTCGACCACGGCCTCCTCTTCGAGGGCCGCGCCGGCTCCCCAGATCATGCCGCCGATCAGCTGCGAGCGAGCTGTCTTCGCGTTGAGCACGCGGCCCACCGAGAACA
The DNA here is from genome assembly GCF_055582645.1 of Streptomyces sp. NPDC107517. Taxonomy (NCBI): domain Bacteria; kingdom Bacillati; phylum Actinomycetota; class Actinomycetes; order Kitasatosporales; family Streptomycetaceae; genus Streptomyces; species Streptomyces sp. NPDC107517. The sequence continues at coordinate 360,329 of NZ_JBVJPM010000004.1, forward strand.
CGCCGAGCATCCGCCGCAGACGGATCTCGGCGGTGTCCGCGTCGACCCCCACTTCAGCGAAATGGGCCCCGTAGGTGTTGATCGAGTAGTCCGTGTAGTTCGGATCATCGCCCATGAAGCGGGTACCGCCCTCCGCCTCGAACCCTTGCGGACGGTTGCGTGCGACGATCTCGCTCAGCGTCTCGGACGCGCCGCCGACGGCCACGTTGCCATCGGCGAACACGGCGTCCGCCGGGTCCAGGCCGTGCAGCGGCGAGCGCGTGTCGCCGCGCGCCGCGGCCAGGAGCTGCTCGCGCAGGGCCATGCACGCGCCATGCACCGCGTTGCACGAGCTGGCGGCGCCCCACGAGCCGCCGGACCCCCAGCTGGTCGGGAAATCGGAACGTCCGAGCTCGATCCGCACCCGCTCGGGCGGCAGTCCGAGCCCGTCGGCCGCGACCTGCGTCAGGACGGTGTACGTGCCCGTGCCGAGGTCGGTCATGTCCGACTGGACGACGGCGGTGCCGTCGGCCTCCAACCGCACGCGCACCGCTGTCGGCCCTTGGAAGTGCCCGCGGATGGCGGCCGACATGCCGTAGCCGACCAGCCACCGCCCGTCGCGCACACTCGCCGGGGTGGCGGGGCGGTGCTCCCAGCCGAACCGGCGCGCGCCCTCGCGCAGGCAGTCGACCAGGTGCCGGTCGCTGTACGGCACGTCTCGCTCGGGATCGACGGTGGGCTCGTTGAGGATCCGCAGTTCGACGGGGTCCGTCCCGAGAGCGTGGGCCAGCTCGTCCATCGCCGACTCGACCGCCAGCATGCCCGGCGCTTCGCCCGGCGCGCGTACGTCCGTCCCGGGCGGCAGATCGAGCGGCGCAAGCCGGTGGGTGGTCGACCGGTGGGGCGCGGCGTAGAGACTGCGGGTCGTGGCGGCGGTCTGCTCGGCGTACTCCACGTCGGGGTTGGTGTGCATGGTGACGTCGTGGGCGATCGCGGTCAGCTGTCCGTCCGGTTCCGCGCCCAGCCGGACTCGTTGCCTGGTCGTGGCACGGTTGCCGACGAGCTGGAAGATCTGCTGCCTGGTCATCGCGACCTTGACCGGCCGGCGCAACTCGCGAGCGGCGAGCGCCGCCAGGATCGTCTCGGAGTGGATGCCCAGCTTGGAGCCGAATCCCCCGCCGACGAAGGGGGTGACGATGTGGACGCGCTCCGGGTCGAGCCGAAGCGTGGCGGCGACCGAGGCCCGTGCCGCGTCGACGATCTGGCAGCTGACGTAGACGACCAGGTCCTCGTCGCGCGGTTCCACCAGACACGCGTGCGGTTCCATCGGCATCGAGAGCTCGTACGGCGTTGTGTACAGCTGGTCGACCTTGACCGCAGAGCTGTCGAACCCGGCATCGAAGTCGCCGACCGAGGTGTCGGTGGGAAGACCGGCGTTGACCACTTTCGGGATGTACACCTCGTCTTCCTGCTCGGCGAAGTCGAAACGTCCCTGTCCACCGGTGTATTCGACCTCGACCAGATCGGCCGCCGCCCGGGCCTGCTCGAAGGCCGTGGCGACGACGAGTGCCACCGGCTCGCCGAAATAGTGGATGTCGGGGCCGGTCAGCACCGGCTGGGCGCGCCAGTATTCGAACGGAATGGACTCGTCGCGGGCACCCTGCGCGGGGGCGTTGTGATGGGTCATCACCATCTTTACGCCGGGTGCGCGTTCGGCCTCCTCGGTGTCGATCCGGGTGATGCGGCCTTTGCCGATCGTCGCGCCGACGATGAACCCGTAGAGGGGCTGGCCGGCCCCCCACTGCTCGTAGGCGTATGTGGCCCGGCCGGCGACCTTCAACGGGCCGTCGACACGGTTCAGCGCTTGCCCGATCATCTCGTCTCCTCAGCTCGCCCGAGCCGCTTGCGCCAGCGTGCGGCACAGCGTGCGCTTGGCCAGCTCGATCTTGAAGTCGTTGAGCCCCTGCCCCACGGCGTCGCGCAGCGCGGCCTCGGCGGCGGCGCGATAGGTGGCCATCGTGGCGGGACGGCCGGTCAGCGCGGCCTCCGCCTCGAGGGACCGCCAGGGTTTGTGCGCCACACCGCCGAAGGCCACCCGCGCCTCACTGATCGCTCCCTGATCGGCCGAGACGACGGCCGCCACGGCGACCAGCGCGAACTCGTACGACGCCCGGTCCCGTACCTTGCGGTAGATCTGCCGGCCCGACGGGGGCGGGGGGAGGAGCACGCCCGTGATCATCTCGCCAGGCCGCAGCTCGGTCTCGATGTGCGGCGTACGGCCCGGCAGCCGGTAGAAGTCCGCGACGGCGACGCGGCGTACCGACCCGTCGGCGTCGAGCAGCTCGATCTCCGCGTCCAGCGCGGTCATCGCGACGGCCATGTCCGAGGGGTGGGTGGCGATGCAGGAGTCGCTGGCGCCGAGGACGGCGTGAATCCGGTTGAACCCGCCGATCGCCGAGCATCCGGAACCGGGAGTCCGTTTGTTGCAGCCCGCAGCTGTGTCGTAGAAGTAGGGGCAGCGAGTGCGCTGCAGGAGATTTCCGCCGGTGGACGCCTTGTTGCGCAGCTGGCCCGAGGCTCCGGCGACCAGTGCCTCCGACAGCACCGGGTAGCGGGTACGCACTCGGGAGTCGGCGGCCACATCGGAATTCGCCGCCTGGGCCCCGATACGCAGTCCGCCGTCCGGGAGCTCCTCGATGTCCCGCAACGGAAGCCGACTGATGTCGACCAGATGGCTGGGCTTCTCGATGCCGAGCTTCATCAGGTCGAGCAGATTGGTGCCGCCGCTGATGAACTTCGCGCCGGTTCTGGACACCGCCGCGACGGCGGTCTGTGCGTCGCTCGCCCGCTCGTACGTGAAGGATTTCATTCCGGGTCTCCCACCGCGATGCCACGGATGGCCGCGACGATGTTCGGATAGGCGGCGCACCGGCAGATGTTGCCGCTCATCCGCTCGCGGATCTCCTCATCGGTCAACGCGATCCGCGTCGAGGTCACGTCAGCGGTGGCGTGGCTGGGCCAGCCCGCCTCCACCTCGGCGAGCATGCCGACGGCCGAACAGATCTGGCCGGGAGTGCAGTAGCCGCATTGGAAGCCGTCACGCTCGACGAAGGCGCGTTGCATGGGGTGCAGGTCATCGGGATCGCCCAGACCTTCGATCGTCACGATCTCGTCGCCCTCATGCATCACGGCGAGCGTCAGACAGGAGTTGACGCGCCGGCCGTTGATCAGCACCGTGCAGGCGCCGCACTGCCCGTGATCACACCCTTTCTTGGTCCCGCTCAGGCGCAGGTGCTCGCGCAGCGCGTCGAGCAGCGAGGTCCGTGTATCCACCTCGAGCCGTCGCACCTGATCGTTGACGTTCAACTCGACCGCCGAGAGCTGGGCCGTCTCGCCCTGACTCCGCCCTGCGGCGCCCGTGTCCGAATCACTCACCACAGCCCGCCTTCCTCACTGGGTGCGGGTGTCACCCTGGATATACGTCGCCACTGTGGGGCGCACGCCTCCTCAAGATCTCGCAGAAACCGGTGCGCCGCGCGTCGGAAGGCGCTCCACCGCGCCCGCCTCACCCGACCGGGCGCTTCTGCGCGGCAGCCCGGCGCGCATCCCGCGCGGCCACCTTGCGAACCGGCGCCGGGCGGCGACGACGGGCCGGCGGAGTGTCTGTGCAGGAGGTCTCGGGAAAATCTTGCGGAAGCCCCTGGGACACGCGTCGCCGGCGACGTAGCGTCCGTAACGCCTGTAGATCGTGAACGAAGGCCTGCAGATCGTGTTCGGCCAGTCGGAAGGGGCCTTGTCCATGGAGCCGCAATCAGCCGACCCCGTCGTCGACCTGCTCACCTCGCCCGGTGCCCCTTTCGCCGTCGTGCGGAGCGAGAGCGGTGGGCTCGAGTACGCCGACGGGCCGCGGACCCTGCGTGAGTTCGTCGAGACGACCTGGGCCTTCGGGGACGCGCCGTTTCTGATCGCCGGGAGCGGGCGGCTCAGCTACGGGGAGTTCTTCGCCGAGGCCTGCGCGCTCGCCCGTCGGTTCGTCGACGTGTACGGGCTGCGGCCCGGTGACCGTGCCGTGGTCGCCATGCGCAACCACCCCGAGTGGCAAATCGCCTTCTGGGCGGCCCAGTTGGCGGGTCTTGTCGCCGTTCCGCTCAATGCCTGGTGGACCGCCGGCGAGTTCACGTACGCCCTCGACGACTGTGAGCCGGGCGTGCTCCTCGTCGACGGCGAGCGGCTGGAGCGCGTCGAACCGTGGCTGGCCCACAAGGGCGGGCAGCGGCCCTGGACCCTTGTCTTTCACCACGACGGCGACCTCCCCGGCGACCGCTTCGAGCGGTACGAGGACCTGCCCGCCGCCGATCCCTCGCTCGGGCCGCCCGATGTCGACGTCCTGCCCGACGACGACGCCACCATCATCTACACCTCAGGGACCACCGGGCGGCCCAAGGGCGCTGTCGCCACGCACCGCGCGCATGTCGGGGCGATCGCCAACCCCCGTTATTTCGCGGCCGTTTCGGCATTGCGGCGCGGGCAGATTCCCGGGCAGGGGCCCACGCCCGTCGCGCTGCTCACCTTCCCCTTCTTCCACGTCGCCGCGTTCACCGGTTTCTACGCGGCGATGGCGGCCGGCGGCACCCTCGTCCTGCTGCGCAAGTGGGACGCGGCCAAGGCGCTCCAGGCGATCGGGGAGCATGGGATCACCAACTACGGCGGTGTGCCGGCGACCGCGCTGCAACTGCTCGACGCCGCCGAGGCCGCGGGTGACGACATGCCGACGCTCGCCATGTTCAACACCGGGGGCGCCGCCGCGCCGCCCGACCTCGTGGCCCGGCTCACCGCCCGGTTCGGGGAGCGGGTGGAGCCCCGTAACGGATACGGGCTCACCGAGACGCTCGGCGGCGTCACCGCCAACTTCGGCGCGGAGTACCGGGCTCACCCGGAGAGCGTGGGCAGGCCCGCGCCCGCCGTGGAGGTGCGGATCGCCGGGCCCGGCGGCGAGGCTGTCGCGGACGGTGAGGTGGGGGAGCTGTGGCTGCGCGGGCAGTCGGTGATCCGCGGTTACTGGCGCGACGAGGCGGCGACGGCCGCGGCGTTCGCGCCGGGCGGCTGGTTCAGGACCGGGGATCTGGCGACACTGCGGGACGGGCGGGTCAGCGTGGTCGACCGGATCAAGGACATGGTGATCCGGGGCGGTGAGAACGTGTACTGCGTGGAGGTGGAGGCCGTCCTGCACGACCATCCGGACGTCCTCGACGCGGCGGTGCTCGGCGTGCCGCACCCGGTGCTCGGCGAGGAGGTGGCCGCGGTCGTGCAGGTGCGGCCCGGGTCGGAGCTGGACGCCGACGCGGTCAGGGCGCACGTCGCCAAGTCGCTCGCCGCGTTCAAGGTGCCGGCGTACGTGCTCCTGCGGGACGCCCCGCTCCCGCGCAACGCGACCGGCAAGCTCCTGAAGAGGGAGTTGCGCGGACCGGTGGGGGAGGCCGTCCGCCCGGCGCCGGGCTCCACCCCGGCCGGCTCCGCCTAGGCGACGTCACTTCCGCGTGACCAGCACCCGGTAATCCCCCTTCTGATCCGCCCCCGCGACCTTGATCTTCACCCCTGTCCTGGAGTCCTTGAAGGTCTCGCCCGGGGTGAACGCGGCGTCGGAGAGTTCCGCCTGGACGTTCGGGCTGCGGGTGCAGCCGCCGCTGTCCTTGGTGGCGTCCTCGACGGTGATCGGGCCGCGGCCGGTGTCGACGTCGGCGTCGATCCGGTAGACGAGGACGCCGGGCCGGCACACCGCCTCGTCGTTGCCCTCGTGCGTGCGGACCTCGATCGCGAACCCCGTCTTCGCGCTGAGCGGTACGAAGACGAGCTTCAGGCCTCCCTTGAGGCCGAGCGGGGACAGGGTGTGTTCGCTCGTGCCGTGCGCCGACGCGCAGCTGACCTGGTCGTCGTCGAGCCAGCCCAGCTTCCACTTGTGCCAGCCGAGGAGGTCGTTGCCGGCGCCCCAGTCCTCGCTCATGATGTCCCAGTGGCCGACGGCGCCGCCGCCGTCCTGGGTGTAGAGGTCGGGCAGGCCGAAGGTGTGGCCGTTCTCGTGGGGCAGTACGCGGTAGCCGGTCTCGGCGTAGGAGCCAGAGCCGTCGTCCTGGCGGCTGTACACGAACGACGCGTTGGAGACGTGGACGCCGTCGGCGACGGGCGCCTCGTGGTTGCCGGCGAAGGTCACGGACAGCACGGTGTCCAGGGCGGAGGGGCCCGCGTTCGGGGTGACCAGGACGTTGATCAGGTCGTAGTCGCGGAAGTCCACGTCCGGGTCGGCCTTGGCCACGATGTCGTCGACCAGGTCGCGGTAGCCGGGGTCGAACGGGGCGCCCCGTGCTATCCCGTACTCGGCGAACGTCTTCGGCATGCGCAGCCAGTGTTTGATCGGCGCCTCCGCGCGGTAGTCGAGCTTCCCGTACGAGGCGGTGCGGAACCAGTCCTTGGTCTGCGGGAAGAACTCGCCGAGGCGGTCGAGCGCGGTGCCCTGGCCGGGGGCGTCGGAGAAGTCGACCATGAGGTTCAGGGCGTGGACGGTGCCCGTGGAGCGGGCGTAACCCGGCTGTGTGGGCACGCCTTCCGACATCTGTACGCCCAGTGCGCCCTGGATCATGCAGGGGTTCAGCGCGGCCGGGCGGGACAGGGACGCGGAGCCCGAGCCGGACGGGGACGGGGACTGTTCTATGAGGCGGCCCGTACTCGCAGACGTGGTGATGGCGAGGGCCACAGCGGTGAGCCCCGCGAGCCCCGCGCTGCGCCGGGCCCTGCGTATGCGCTGCCGCAATGAGATCGCCTCACCCTCGGTCCCCGGCAGTCCCGGAAGCGGGCTGCGTCCTTCGATCACCCTGTGACGGGGTGTGCCGGGCCGCTCGTTGAGTGCGCCGATCGTGGGGTTTTCGGCGATGTGGCTCAGGTCACACGAATGGCGGGAAATAACCGGGGAGGCCCTCCCCGTTTAGCCCTGTGTCCGCAGGAAACGGGGACTCACTCCCCGGAATGAGCGGACCACGGAGAATGACCGCAACGTCCGCCGGAAGGAGCCAGAACCGTGAGTGCCGCAGCCACCACCGCACCCGCGACGGGGAAGCGCGTGCCCAAGCCGCGCGCCGACGCCCTGCGCAACCGGGAGAGGATCGTCGCTGCCGCTCGCGAGATGGTCGTCGAGTTCGGGGCCGAGGTGCCGATCGACGAGATCGCCCGCCGCGCGGGCGTCGGAAACGCCACGGTCTACCGGCACTACGCGGACCGCGCCGACCTGCTCCGGCACGTCGTCCTCTCCGTCATGGACAGCGTCACCGAACACGCCGAACGGGCGCTCGCCGTCGCGGACGCCGACCCGGACGCCTCCTTCGGAGCGCTGCGCACGTTCGTGCACGCGGCCGCCGACGAGCGGATCGGCGCCCTGTGCCCGATGCTCACGGCCGGCTTCGACAAGGACCATCCCGATCTGCTGGCCGCCCGCGACCGGCTCGAGGCCGGCACCGAGGGCCTCATGGAGCGGGCCCGCGCGGCCGGGCAGCTGCGCACCGACATCGCCGTCGGAGATCTGATGGTCGCCCTCTCCCAGCTCACCAGGCCCCTGCCCGGCATCGCCTGCCTGGACATCGACCGCTTCGTCCACCGTCATCTGCAGCTGTTCCTCGACGGCCTGATGGCACCGGCCCGCTCGGAGCTTCCGGGTGCGCCCGCGACTCTGGAGGACCTCCGGCAGGCCTGATCCACCCACGCCCCGCCGCAGTCGGGCAGTCGGCTCGCCGGCTCGTCGGCGGAGCCCTCATACGTCTTCAGCAGCTTCCGTAACACCCGATATTTCACGCTTATTCGAGACTTGGAGTGCCGTCGTGGCTACCCCCTTGCCAAAAATAGATCTGCCCAAGGCAGACCCCATGCGCTGGAAGGCACTCGTCTTCATCGCGCTCGCCCAGCTGATGGTCGTGCTCGACGCGACCATCGTGAACATCGCCCTGCCGTGGGCCCAGAAGGACCTCGGCATCTCCGACGGAAACAAGCAGTGGGTCATCACGGCCTACGCGCTCGCCTTCGGCGGACTGCTCCTGTTCGGCGGCCGCATCGCCGACATGTGGGGCCGTAAGCGGACCTTCGTCACCGGCCTGCTCGGCTTCGCCTTCGCGTCCGCGCTCGGCGGCGCGGCCCAGGGCGAGGCCATGATGCTCGGCGCCCGCGCCCTCCAGGGTGTGTTCGGCGCGCTGCTCGCGCCCGCCGCGCTCTCCCTGCTCGCGGTGATGTTCACCGATGCCAAGGAGCGCGCCAAGGCGTTCGGCATCTACGGTGCGATCGCCGGTGGCGGCGGCGCCGTCGGCCTGATCCTCGGCGGCTTCCTCACCGAGTACCTGGACTGGCGCTGGACGTTCTTCGTCAACATCCCGTTCGCGATCATCGCGGCCGCGGGTGCCTACTTCGTCATCCGTGAGCCGGCCGGTTCCCGTAACCGCTCGTCGCTCGACATCCCGGGCGTCGTCCTGTCGACCCTCGGCCTGGTCTCCCTGGTCTACGGCTTCACGCGCGCCGAGTCCAACGGCTGGTCCGACGCCACGACGGTCGGCCTGTTCGTGGCCTCCGCCGTGCTGCTGCTCGGGTTCGTCTTCACCGAGTCCAAGGTCCGCTCGCCGCTGCTGCCGCTGCGCGTCCTGCTCGACCGCAACCGCGGCGGCGTCTACATGTCGCTCGGTCTCGCCGTCATCGCGATGTTCGGCCTGTTCCTCTTCCTGACGTACTACCTCCAGGTCGTCCGCGGCTACTCGCCGGTGACCACCGGCTTCGCGTTCCTGCCGATGATCGTCGGCATGATCACGGGCTCCACGCAGATCGGCGCCCGGCTGATGACGCGGGTCCCCCCGCGGCTGCTCATGGGCCCCGGCTTCCTGGTCGCGGCGCTCGGCATGCTGCTCCTGACGCAGCTGGAGATCGACTCCTCGTACCCGTTCCTGATCCTGCCGGCGCAGCTGCTGCTGGGCCTCGGCATGGGTACGGCGTTCATGCCCGCCATGTCCATGGCCACGCACGGTGTCGAGCCGCGTGACGCCGGTGTCGCCTCCGCGATGGTCAACACCTCGCAGCAGGTCGGCGGCGCGATCGGCACGGCCCTGCTGAACACGATCGCCGCGTCGGCGACCACCGCCTACGTCGCCTCGCACGCGGCCGGAGCCACCGACGCCAAGCTCCTCCAGGCGCAGGCCATGGTGAACGGCTACACCCACGCCATCTGGTGGGCCGTCGGCATCCTGGCCGTGGCGGCCACGATCGCCCTCACCCTCATCACCACGGGTGTCCCGGGCAGCGCCGCCCCGAAGGCCTCCGGTTCCACGGAGGACGCGCAGGACGAGGTGCAGATCCCGGTGATCGCGCACTGACGCGCACTGACGCGTACGGACCCCGAAGCGGATTCGGGGCGCTACCGGAGCCAGGGGAGATCCGCCCCTGCCTCCTTCGGCTGAAGTCCCTCGGCGACGATCCTCATGATCTCGCCGAGGGACTTCTGCTGTTCCGGGGAGAGCCGGTCGAAAAGCGCCTGCCGCACGGCGGTGACATGACCGGGCGCCGTCCGCGCCAGGACCTCGTACCCCTCGTCCGTGAGGCACGCCAGCTGGCCGCGCTTGTCGGACGGGCAGTCCTCGCGGCGCACCCAGCCGTTCTTCTCCAGGCGCGCGACGGCGTGCGAGAGACGGGAGCGGGTGATCTTCGCGTTCATCGCCAGCTCGGTCATGCGCAGGCGGCGGCGCGGCGCCTCGGAGAGCTGGACGAGCAGCCCGTAGTAGATGTGCGGCATGCCCGCGTCCCGCTGGAGCTGGCGGTCGAGGTGGTCCTCCAGCAGCGTGGTCGCATGGAGATACGCCTGCCAGGTGCGCTGTTCCTCGTCCGTGAGCCAGCGAGGGGCTTGGGTGGGTGCCGTCGTCATGGGGTCCACTGTACGTACCTCCTTCTTGAAGATTAAACAATCTGGTACTACTCTGTCAGTACAGCTTGAGGTTTCAAGTAAATCGTTCCGGGGTCCCGTCATCCAGGAGTGTCGCCATGCGTATGCCCGCTCTCTATCTCAGCCACGGCGCGCCGCCGCTCGCCGACGACGACCTGTGGACCGGTCAGCTCGCCGCGTGGTCGGCCGAACTGCCGCGCCCCAGGGCCGTCCTGATGGTCTCCGCGCACTGGGAGGAGGCCCCGCTCGCCCTCGGCGCCACCGAGACGGTGCCGCTCGTCTACGACTTCTGGGGCTTCCCCGAGCACTACTACCAGGTGCGGTACGAGGCCCCCGGGGCCCCCGAACTGGCAGATTCCGTACGGAAATTGCTGCACGGCCCCGGCACCCCGGTCCAGGACATCCCGGACCGGGGCCTCGACCACGGGGCATACGTCCCGCTCGTCGAGATGTACCCGGGAGCCGACATCCCGGTCCTGCAGATCTCCATGCCGACGCTCGACCCGCAGAAGCTGATGGACATCGGGCGCAGGCTCGCGCCGCTGCGGGACGAGGGGGTCCTGATCGTCGGCTCGGGCTTCTTCACGCACAACCTCGCCGCGCTGCGGCAGGGCGGGATCCCGGCCTGGTCCGCCGAGTTCGACGACTGGGGGCACCGCGCCCTGGAGAGCGGCGACGTGGATGCCCTGCTCGACTTCACCCACAAGTCCCCGGCCGGGCAGCTCGCCCACCCGCGCACGGAGCACTTCGCCCCGCTGTTCGTGACGATGGGGGCGGCCGACGCCTTCGGCGGGCTGGACCGGCAGCGGAGCGTGATCGACGGGTTCTGGATGGGGCTCGCCAAACGGTCGGTGCAGTTCGGCTAGGTGCCGCTCGGTCAGGTGCCGCCGTCGACCGGGCGCTCGTACCAGGCCACGTCCCAGTAGCGGCCGAACTTGCGGCCGACCTCGCGGTACGTGCCCACGTAGGTGAAGCCGAATCGGGTGTGCAGACGGGCCGAGGCCTCGTTGGGCTGGGTGATGCCCGCGTACGCGCGGTGGACGTCCTCGCCCGCGAGCGCCTCGAAGAGCGCCTTGTAGAGCAGGGTGCCGATGCCGCGGCCGCCCGCGTCGGGCGCGCAGTAGACGCTGACCTCCACCGAGGTGTCGTACGCCGCCTTCGGGCGGAAGGGGCCCGAGGTCGCGTAGCCGAGGATGCGGCCGGAATCGCGCTCGTGGGCAACCAGCAGCCGGTGCCGGCCGTCTTCAAGGTGGGAGAGCAGCCACGGACGGCGCTCCTGCGGGGTGAAGGCGGCCGTGTCGAAGGTGATCGGCGTCTCACGCACATAGTGGTTGTAGAGGTCGGTGAGCGCGTCGAGGTCTGCTTCGACGCCGGGCCTGACCAGCACTTCTGTGGACTCCGTCACCTCGTGGACCTCCCGGTATCCGGCCAATGGCGGCACAGGGTACTGCATGATCACGAAAATCGATGGTCAGCTTGGGAATTCTGTCCGGATTCCAGTCGTTGTTTCCATCGGATGCGGGGCACCCGGGAGGGTGTGCCTGGCACCCAACAGGACCACAGGACCTGTCCACCGCAGGCCCCCGCCCACCATCGCAAGGGAGCACGCATGGCAACCCGTGCCGTCGCCCGTCGTAAGTCCGCCGCCTCCGGCGAGACCGACGGCGCACGCAGTGTTCGCGCCGTAGGCGGCGAGATCGCCGACCGCGACCTGGTCGGCATGTACCTCGACGAGATCGCGCGTACACCGCTGCTGGACGCCGCCAAGGAAGTCGAACTTTCCCAGACCATCGAGGCGGGCGTGTACGCCCGGCAGATCCTCGACGGCGAGGCGGAGAGCGAAGCCGCGGGCAAGGCGTCCCGCGAGGAGCTCGAAGCGCTCGTCGCCGCGAGTGAGCGGGCCAAGGACGTCTTCATCAAGTCCAATCTGCGTCTGGTCGTGGCCGTCGCGCGCCGTTACCCGAGGAGCGGTCTCCCGCTCCTCGACCTCATCCAGGAGGGGAACGCGGGCCTGGTGCGCGCGGTCGAGAAGTTCGACTACCGCAAGGGCTTCAAGTTCTCCACGTACGCGACGTGGTGGATCCGTCAGGCCATCACGCGCTCGATAGCCGACCAGTCGCGCACGATCCGGCTCCCCGTCCACCTGGTGGAGGAGCTGGGCCGCATCCGGCGCGTGCAGCGCGAGTTCAACCGGAAGAACGGGCGGGACCCCGAGCCCGAGGAGATCGCCGCCGAGCTCGAATCCAAGCCCGAGCGCGTCGTCGACGTCCTGGACTGGGCCCGCGACCCGGTCTCGCTGAACATGCCGGTGGACGACGAAGGCGAGACCCAGTTCGGTGACCTCCTGGAGGACACGTCCGCCGTGTCGCCCGAGCAGTCCGTCCTCACGCTGCTGCGCAGCGAGGAGCTGGACGACCTCATCGGACACCTCGACCAGCGCACGGCGTCCATCATCAAGATGCGGTACGGGATCGACGACGGCCGCGAGCGCACGCTCACGGAGGTCGGCAAGGAGCACGGGCTGACCCGCGAGCGGATCCGGCAGATCGAGAAGCACGCGCTTCTCGAACTGAAGAAGCTGGCTCGGGACACCGGGTTCGATGCCGCAGCGTGAGGTTCCGGGGGCGCTGCCCCCGGGCCCCGGCGTCCCTCGTCCTCAAGCGCCGGACGGGCCGGATTTCACCGGCCCGTCCGTGGCGCGGGCGAGACGACTGCTCAACTCCCTCAGATAGTCCGCCAGTTGGTCCGGCCCGTGCACCGTGAACTCGCAGTCCACCAGCGCGAGCCGCAGCGCCAGCCACTCCACCGAGTCGGTCGCCGTCGCGCGCAGCCGGCACGTTCCGTCGGGCTGCGCCTCGGGCGCGCCGAGCGCCGAGGGCAGCCGCGCCACCACGAAGTCCGCCGGCGCTTCGAACGTCACATCGATGTCGTACGAGGGCCGGCCGCGCCCTGACATGGAGCGCCGCAGATACTCGGCCGCGTCCCCCGTCGGCAGCTCCCGCGGAGCGAACCGGGCACCCGTGGCGAACGGCTCCGCGACCCGGTCCACGCGGAAGGTGCGCCAGTCGTCCCGGTCTATGTCGTACGCCACCAGATACCAGCGCCGCCCCGTCGACACCATCCGGTACGGCTCCGTCAGACGGCGTGACTCGGTGCCGTCGCCCGAGCGGTAGCGGAACCGCAGCCGCTCCTGCCCCGCCGTCGCCGACGCGAGGACCGTGAGCGTCTCCGTCGCGATGGACGCCCCGTCCCCGCCGGTCAGCGGCATCGTGGCGGCCTGGAGCGTGGCGACCCGGTGCCGCAGGCGCGAGGGCAGCACCTGTTCCAGCTTGGCGAGCGCCCGTACGGACGCCTCCTCCACGCCCTCGACGGCGTGCCCGGCGCCGGCCCGCAGGCCGACCGCGATGGCCACCGCCTCCTCGTCGTCCAGGACCAGCGGCGGCAGCGCCTTGCCCGCGACCAGGCGGTAACCGCCCTCCGCGCCCATCGACGCCTGCACGGGATAGCCGAGGTCCCGAAGCCGGTCCACGTCCCGGCGGACCGTGCGCCGCGAGACGCTCAGGCGCGCGGCCAGCTCGCCGCCGGGCCACTCGCGCGGGGTCTGGAGCAGAGAGAGCAGTTGGAGCAGCCGGGCCGGGGTGTCGGTGGTCATGGTGCGTCCCCTCTCGTTCGCGTCTCGTTGCCGTGCCCGCCGCGCTCGCGGCGCCCTCGCTTCCGGCTTTCGCCGCGCATTCGTTATCGGGAGATTCCAGGGTGCGCGCCATGTAGGACACGCTGTGTCCTACATGGCTCCTAGTCTTCCCGTATGACTTCACCCGTGACCACCCCCGACAGGCGACGCTGGTTCGCCCTGGCCATCGTCATGACCGCCGCCTTCATGGACCTGGTCGACGTGACGATCGTCAATGTCGCGATCCCGTCGATCCAGCGGGACGCGGGCGCCACCTTCAGCCAGATCCAGTGGATCACCGCCGGGTACGCGCTCGCGTTCGCCGCGGGCCTGATCACCGGCGGACGGCTCGGCGACATCTACGGCCGCAAGCGGCTCTTCCTGATAGGGATCGCCGGCTTCACGCTCGCCTCGGCGCTCTGCGGCTTCGCCGCGAACCCCGAGATGCTGGTCGCCTCGCGCATCCTCCAGGGCGGCATGGCCGCGATGATGGTGCCGCAGGTCCTGTCGATCGTGCACGCCACGTTCCCGGCGGAGGAGCGCGGCAAGGTCTTCGGCCTCTTCGGCATGATCGTCGGCCTGGGCGCGGTCTCGGGCCCGCTGCTCGGCGCCCTGCTCACCGAGTGGAACCTGTTCGGTCTCGAATGGCGCCCGATCTTCCTGATCAACCTGCCGGTCGGCATCGCCGGACTGCTCCTCGGCCGCAAGTTCATCAGCGAGTCCAAGGCACCGCGCGCCCTCAAGCTCGACCTCGTCGGCGTCGTCCTGGTCACGCTCGGCCTGCTGATGCTGCTCTACCCGCTGACGCGCGGCCGCGAGCTCGGCTGGCCCGTGTGGGGTTTCGTGGTGATGGCGGCCAGCGTCCTCGTCTTCGGCGCCCTCGTCGCGTACGAGAAGTACAAGACGCGGCGTGACGGTTCGCCCCTGGTCGAGCTGTCGCTGTTCAAGGTGAAGAGCTTCGCGGCCGGTATCGCCGTGCAGGTCGTCTTCGGTGTCGCGCTCGGCGTGTTCTTCCTGGTGTGGACGCTGTACATGCAGGTCGGCCTCGGGTGGACGGCGCTGCACGCGGGCCTGACCGGCGTGCCGTTCTCCATCTCCGTGTCGGCGGCGGCCGGAATCTCCGTACAGAAGCTCGTGCCGAAGTTCGGGCGCAAGGTGCTCCAGACCGGCGCGCTGGCGATGATGACCGGAGTGCTGCTCTACATCTGGGAGGCCGGGCGTTACGGCTCCGGGATCACGTCCTGGCAGATGGCGCTGCCGCTCGTCGTGATGGGCGTCGGCATGGGCCTCATCGTCGCCCCGCTGACCGACGCGGTGCTCTCCGACGTGCCGCGCGAGCACTCCGGTTCCGCGTCCGGCCTGATCAACACCACGCAGCAGATGGGTACGGCGCTCGGGCTGGGTCTGGTCGCCGTGGTGTTCTTCGGGACGATCGACGACCACCTCGTGCCGGCCGAGGCCGGGCACGCGTTCATCGACGCGTTCCGCAACTCGCTCTGGTACGTCGGCGGCGTGCTTGCCGTGATCTTCCTGCTGATGTTCGCGCTGCCGGGGCGGCCCGCGCAGCACGTCGAAGGGGGCGCGCAGGACGCGGACCCGGAGGCCGGGCCGGTGGAGAAGGCGCCGGAACTGGTGTAGTTCCCGCGGGACTTCGAGCGGGCGGGCCCTCGCGCTGCGGCGCGGGGGCCCGCCCGTCCGTCGTTCAGTCCGCCGAGCGGATCTCCGCGCGGCTCGCCGTCGTGTCCAGGGTCTGGAGGACCTGGCGCGGATCGCCGCCCCGGACGACCGCCGAGCCGATGTCCTCGCGGATCGCGGCCCGCACGTCGGGCCAGGACGCCTGGTTCACCGGCTGGAACTCGGCCCGCGGCATCTGGTCGATGAACTTCCACAGCGGGCGCTGCGCGGGGTCGGAGCGCAGGGAGTCCGACGCGGAGGCCGTCACGGGCAGCGCCGCCTGACCGCCCCCGTACGTCCGTGCCGACTTACGGCTGTAGAGGTACGTCAGGAACTCGCCGCACTCGGCCTTGTGGCCGTTCTGGTCGAACGCGAGCAGCCAGTCGCTCAGCCCGACCGGTGCCGCCGCGCCCCCGTCCCGCTGCGGGAACGCTGCGTGCGCGTAAGGGACCTTCGCCTGGTCGGCGGCGCCGATCAGGACCGGGTGGGCGATCATCATGCCGATCTGCCCGCGCAGGAACTGCCCGTACGCGGCCGTCCGGTCGAGGAGCTGCGGCGCGGCGCCCGCCAGGCCCTCGCCGACGAGGCGGTCGCGCAGCCAGGTCAGCGTCTCGATGTTGCTGGTGGTCGCGAAGTCGTAGCCGGTGACGCTCGCGTAGGTACCGCCGCCGGCCAGCAGCCAGGCGAGCGCCTCGTCCTCGGCGGCCTCGGGGCCGAGCTGGAGCCCGTACGGCGTCTGCACGCCGATCGCCTTCAACGCCTTGGCCACGGCGTGCAGTTCGTCCCACGAGGTGGGCGCCGAGACGCCCGCCCGCTCGAACAGCTTCGTGTTGTAGAAGAGGCGCGGCGTGCTCGCCATGAACGGGATGCCGTACTGGACGTAGTGGGCCGTGCCCGCCTGCGTGAACGCCTGCGTGAAGTCGGCCTGCGTGGGGATGTCGAAGAGCTCGGACACCGGGTAGAGCTTGCGCTGTTCGGCGAACGTCGCGAAGACGTTGGACTGCGCGATGTCCGGCGCCTTGCCGTCCTTCACCCGCTGGGCGAGGGTCCGGTCCAGCTTCGCGAACGGGATCCGCTCCACCTGGACCGTGACGTCCGGCTTCACCTTCTTGTACGCCTTGACGACCTGGTCCCACTGGTCGCCGATCGAGGATCCGACGCTCTCGTCGTAGCTCGCCACCATCAGCTTCAGGGAGGCCTTCGACGAGCCGGAACCGCAGCCGCTGAGCCCGTAGGCCGCGGCACCGGTGAGCCCGGCCGCCTGAAGAAGGAAACGTCGCCGCCGCACTGCTCTCGCCCACCCCTTGGTTGCACGCCAGGTCGGTGGCAGATTCTGCCACATAGGCATACCATGACTTCATGCCCGGTAGCTCGACGACTGAGACGCTGACGGAACGACGTAAGGCCGCCACGCGCCTCGACATCGCCCGCACGGCGGCGGCGCTCTTCGTGGAGGACGGCCTGCGCGCCACCCGCGCCGAGGACATCGCCCGCGCGGCGGGGGTCGCCCCGCGCACCTTCTACCGCTACTTCGCGACCAAGGAGGAAGCGGTCGCCCCGCTCTTCGCCGCGGGAGCCCAGCAGTGGGCGGAGGCCGTTCGCGACGCCCCGGCCGCACTGTCCGTGCCCGAGGCGCTGCGGCACGCGGTCGCTCGATCGCTCACCGCGGACGACGCGGCGAACGTGGAATCCCTGGAGTGGGTCAGGTCCCTGCTGCGCATGGCGGCGGAGAGCCCGGCGCTGCGAGCGGTGTGGGGCACCGCCTGCCACGCGTCGGAGGCGACGCTGCTCGCGGTGCTTGTGGAGCGGGCGGGGGCGATCGCCTCGGGTGCCTCGGGTGCCTCGGGTGCCTCGGATGGCGCTGTTGGCGCTGATGGTGCCGGTGGTTCCGATGACTCCGGCCCTCCTCAGGCCCTCGCCTCGCTCGCCCTGCGGATGACCGCCGGGGTCGCCTGCACGGCCGTTCGCGTAGGCGTGGAGACCTGGGCCGCGAGCGACGCCCCGGCGGACGGCGAGCTCGGGCCCGCGGCGCTCGCCGCGCGCTGCCTCGCGTCGCTGGGCGACTTCCCGTGGGCCCCCGCCTGACCCCCCGTCCACGCCCGCACCCCTCGAACTCCCCTGTTCCACCCTCGACTTCTTCTGGAGCAACCATGAACGACCTCACCGGCAAGACCGTCCTCGTCACCGGCGGAGCCCGCGGCATCGGCGCCGAGATCGCGCGCCGGGCCGTCGAGGCCGGTGCCAACGTCGTCGTCACCGATGTCCTGGAGGACGAGGGCAAGGCCCTCGCCGCCGAGCTCGGCGACCGCGCCCGCTTCATGCGGCACGACGTGACGTCGGAGGAGGACTGGACGGCCGCCGCCGCGTTCGCCACCGCCGAGTTCGGCGGGATCGACGGCCTGGTCAACAACGCGGGCATCTCCACCGGTCAGCCCCTGGAGACGGAGACTGTCGAGCACTTCCGCAAGGTCCTCGACATCAACCTCACCGGCGTCTTCATCGGCATGAAGACGGCCATCAACGCGATGAAGGACAACGGCGGCGGCTCCATCGTCAACATCTCCTCCGCCGCCGGCCTCATGGGCCTCGCCCTCACCGGCTCCTACGGCGCCTCCAAGTGGGGCGTGCGCGGCCTGACCAAGCTCGCCGCGGTGGAGCAGGGCACGGCGAAGATCCGCGTGAACTCCGTCCACCCCGGCATGATCTACACCCCGATGACGGCCCAGCTCGGCATCCAGCAGGGCGACGGGGGCTACCCGAACACCCCGATGGGCCGCGTCGGCGAGGCGGACGAGATCGCCAAGGCGGCCGTGTTCCTGCTCTCGGACGACTCCTCGTACGTGACCGGCGCCGAGCTCGCCGTGGACGGCGGCTGGACCACGGGCCCGACGGTCAAGTACGTGATGGGCCAGTAGGCGCCCAGGCACCCCGAAGGGTCCGGTCCTCGGTGAGGGGGCCGGTCCTTTTGCCTGGCGGGTGGGACGTCTGCGGTAAACGGGCGTGTACGCACCGGAGCGTCAGCAGGAGATCCCCCGCGCTCGCCGACTCCGCCGCACACGGGCCGGGTCATTTCGCCGGAACCGTGTCACTCGGGCCGAATGTCGTTCAGACTGTCGACGATAATCACGGACGACGGCTGCGCGGGCGCAGGCACCTGAATGAGAATGGGAATGTAGGCAATATCGCCGTTTCTGAATTCGGCCTTCGCCGAAAACCGGTAGCACACGATCGCGTTCGGACTGCTGCGCGTCGCATAGCACTGAAGCGTCGACTTCTCCGGCGCGGCCTGCGACTTCTGTGACAGGGAACCTGATTCACCCGCTGATGCGCTCCATTCACCGAGCGCCAAACAGCAGGTGGCCGCGGCTATCACGCCGACACTCCGCAATGCTGCCTTCTTCATCCTCATCACCCCGAAAGCTGCGAGTGAACTGAGTTGTTCCATCGTCGCATGCCGACAAGGGACGCGCGAGGTGCTTCGGTCCCGTCGCACGTGAAAGGCAGTCGAGGACTCCGACTTGATTTCGGCCCGCTGCATGGCGCGGCCGGCCGCGCCATGCACGGCGGCATCTTCGTGGTCCTGAAGGGGGTGCGGAGGTCCGCCCCCGAGGGTGCGGCGGGCGGGACGGGTGACGCGTCCGCGGTGAGGGAGAACGAGCCGCAGATGCCGGTAGCCGCCTGACAGTTCGGAACTGTCCGCTCATGCGAGATACGTCACGGTCCGGGATCAAAGTCCCGGACTGTGGTGTTGACTGGGCCCATGCCTGAGCACGTGTCGTTCTTCCAGCAGATTGGCGTGGCGTTCCTCGCGGCCGCCACCGTGGTGTGGGTGGTCGGTCTCGTCCGGCTGGTCCGCCATGTGGGCTGGGGCACCGAGCAGCCCCTCGCCTCGCTGCCGAGGCAGGGCGGGCCGCCCGCTCTGGAGTCCGTGCCGCTGACGCCGGACGAGCGCGACGCTTTCGCGGGACTGGTACGGCAGTTCAGCCGCCGTTAGCTGTCGTCAGCACGCCGGCCGGGGGCTGACGGCGGCTAGCCGCAGCTGGGGCGGGAGCGGTCGGTGGCGCGGCGCTTCATCGCCGCGCGGGCCTCGTCCTGCGTGGCGTACACCTCGCACATGTGACGGCCGTCCGGCGTCGCCGTGTGCTCGATCTCCCAGAGGCTGATCTCGCTGCCGTCGTGCAGCAGGAACGCGTGCTCGTACAGCGTGAATCCGAGGCGCGGGCGGCCGAACGCCTGCGTGATCTGGTGCGCGCACGCGGTGAGCAGGAGACCGGCCGTGCCGGGTCCCGGGCGATCCTGGTTCTCCGCACGGCGCAGCAGGCGGCGGGCGTGGTCCGCCGAGCCGTCGGCCGCGTAACTGCGGCGCGGCTCGGGGACCGACGGGAGCTGGGGCGGGAGCGGCAGCTCGAAGTCGGGGGCGGACTCGCGGGGCAGCGGGAGGCGGTCCGTCGCCAGGCGCAGGTCGTCCTCCGAGGTGTACACCTCGTGCTGCGTTCCCCGGCCGGGCATCGTGTTGTGGACGAGCTCCCAGAGGGTGAGCGCGCTGCCGTCCACGAGCAGCCACGTGTGCCGGTACGTCTCGCGGTGCAGGCCCGCGCTGTGGTGGGCGGAGTGCAGCGAACTGTCGTACGCGAGCGCGCAGTCGAGGCGGTCGAGCGCCTCGTCGGGCAGCTCGAAGGAGTTCAGCGCCCGGCCCAGCAGGCGTCCGAGGTGCTCATCCGGCTGGTGCGTGCCCTCCGGCTGCTGCGACTCGTGCGACTCGGGTGGCTCGTACGCTGCGGTGTCGTACGGAACGCTCAAGGCATCTCCCGGCGTTGCTACATGTCACCTTGTGGGTGCATACCGTAGCCCCTAGGTCGGACATCATGTCCTCGAAATCGGAAACGAGCGGGCCGCGCGGGGAAGTTCCCGCGCGGCCCGCTCTCGTGCCTGCCTTTTTCGGCGGCCCGCTGCTCGGGCGCCGGCCTTCGGCGGGCGCCCGTGGGGCTCAGGGCGGGCTCAGGCCGCGCTGCCCGCCGTCCACTGGCTCCACGACATGTTCCAGCCGTTGAGGCCGTTGTCGGGCGCGATGGTGGTGTCGGGGGAGTGCTTGACGGTCACCACGTCACCGATGAGCGAGTTGTCGTAGAACCACTTGGCGATCGTCGCGCCGCCCGCGCCCTGGACGTCCGCGAGGCCGATGCAGCCGTGGCTGGTGCCGGAGCGGCCGAAGGGCGGATTGCCCTTCGGGTACCAGTAGTTGCCGTGGATGAACGTCCCGGACGAGGACAGGCGCATCGCGTGCGGGACGTCGGGGATGTCGTACTCGCCGCCGAAGCCGACCGTCGAACCGTTCATCCGGGTCTGCGTGAACTTCTCCGAGATCACCATCTGCCCGTTGTACGTGGTGTGCTGGGCGCTGCCGGCCGAGATCGGGATCGACTTGACGGTCTTGCCGTCCCGCACGACCGTCATCGTCTGGGTGTTCACGTCGACCGTGGAGACCTGGGAACGGCCCACGGTGAAGGTGACCGTCTTGTTCTGGACGCCCGTCACGCCGTTCGCGCCCTCCACGCCGTCCAGGTCGATCCTCATCGTGACCTTGGAGCCGGCCTTCCAGTACTCCTGAGGGCGGAAGTCGAGCCGCTGCGCGCCGAACCAGTGGCCCACGATCTGCTGGCCGCTGCTGGAGGAGACCGTGATGTGCGACTGCACGGCCTTCTTGTCCGTGATCGCCTTGTCGAACGTGAACGAGACCGGCATGCCGACGCCGACCGTGGTGCCGCCGTCCGGCGTGTACGTGCCGATGAAACTGCCCGACGTGGTGACCGTCGTGAAGATCGAATTAGCGGCGGCGGGGCGGCCCTCGGAGTCCTTCGCGGTGGCCGAGATGCGGTACTTCGTCCCCCGCTCCAGCTGTTCCTCGGGCTTCCACGCCGAGCCGTCGGCGCTGAGCGAGCCGGGCACGGTCTTCCCGCTGTCGGGCTCCGTCATCGTCACGTCGGTGAGCTTGCCGGACTTGACCTTCACGCCCGTCGCGTTGATGGACGCGCCCGTCGAACCGTCCTTGGCCGAGATCGTGATTTGAGCGGAGGACGAACCCTTGTCCTTGCTGTCGCCGTACTTGCCGTCCGTGTTCTCCGCGTCGGCGTTGCCGCTGCAGGCGGTGAGCGCGAGCGCGCCGACGGCCGTGGCCACCAGGACCCGCCGCGCGGTGCGCCTGCGGCCCCGCTCGCGCTGCCGGGGATGCTGCAGGTGCGCGGATGTGTCCGGGGTTGTCACGAGATGCTCCAGGATTCGTCAGTTGCTCCAGTGTGGATAGAGAGGGCGAACTGACCGTAAAGGTTCCTTCGGGCCGATGTGAACGGAGACACAAGTCACGTCAGGAACCGGGTGGGTCGCCCGCTGCGTGAGCCCTCGGCTCCGCAAGTCGTGGGGCCCCTGGGTGTCCTGGTGCGCCCCGTCCCTCAACTCCCGTACAGATCCCGGTACGAGAGGAACGTCCCGCCCGGCCCCCGCACCGAATCCGCCGTGAGCACCGCCCGCACGATCGCCCGCGTCACCATGTCCGCGCCCGCCGCGAGGATGTCGTTCAGCGCGAGGGGGTTGGCCTCATCCAGCGGGCGGGCGCCGGTCGCGACGGCGAAGACGGTGTCCCCGTCGTTGAGGAGATGCACCGGACGGACGGCGCGCGCGATGCCGTCGTGCGAGGTGCCCGCGAGCTTGTGCGCCTCGGAACGGGTGAGCACCGCGTCCGTGGCGACGACGGCGAGCGTGGTGTTCATCGGTGGCGCCTGCCCGGCGGACTCCTCCTTGGCCCGTGCGATCCGCTCCCGCGCCGCCGCGTGCACCTCGGGCGAGGGGTACGGGTATGGGTGTGGGTGCCGTTCGCCGTTCCCCGAGGAGGTGGGGGCAGGGGCGGAGGCCGAGTCCGGGGCGAAGAGCTGCCCGTAGAGCGCCCCCGTCGCCGGATCGACCGCGGAGCCCACCGCGTTGGCCACGACCAGCGCCGCGACCGTGATGCCCGAGTCGAGCACCGTGCTCGCCGTGCCCACGCCGCCCTTGAGCCCGCCGATCACCGCGCCCGTGCCCGCGCCCACCGAACCCTCCGCGACGGGCGAACCCGGCGCGCAAGTGGCCGCCGCCTCCACCGCCGCACGGCCCGTCGCCGCGTCGGGCCTGGCCCCGAACTCCCCGCCGCGCCCCAGGTCGAAGACGCACGCGGCGGGGACGACCGGCACCACCTCGCGCGGCCCGGCCCCCACCCGCACGCCCCGGCCCTGCTCCTCCAGCCACGCCATGACACCGGACGCGGCGTCCAGGCCGTAGGCACTGCCGCCCGTCAGGGTCACGGCGTCGATCCGCCGGACCACGTTCCGCGGGTCGAGCGCGTCCGTCTCCTTCGTGCCCGGGCCGCCGCCACGCACGTCCACGGCGGCGGTCATCCCGCCCTCGGGCGCGAGCACCACCGTCGTCCCGGTCAGCCAGCCGCCGTCGCCGGTGCGGGTGGCGTGACCGACCCGCAGGCCGGCGACGTCGGTCAGGGCATTGCGCGGGGGTGTCGTCATACGGCATGCGTATCACGTGAGTTGGGCCCCGGGGCCGCCTGCGCGCGGGCCCCGGCGCCTCGGCGAGGACGTCTGGGTGCGCTTCGTCCTCGCGCCCGGCCTGACCGGCGGACGGGAGAACATCGAGCGCGTCGCTGCCTTCACGGACCCCCTCGGCAACGTCTCCCGCGTCGACGTCCTGCCCTTCCACCGGCTGGGCGCGAGGACGAAGCGGCAGGGCCTCGGCAAGCCCTTCCCGCCGCACGACACCCCGACGCCCACCCTCGAGCAGCCGGCCTCGGCCAGGAACATCTTCACGGCGCGCGGCCTCACCAGGGTCGGAACGGCCCGCACCCCGGCAGCCGGCCTCCCGACGGACGTACGCTGGAGGTATGAGCACCGCCCCCGCCCCCGAACCGCGCGATCCGAAGAACGCGCTGGTCTTCGACGATCCGCTGAGCACGCAGTCCTCGGACGACACGGACCGAGGGTGGGGTGAGCGGCCCACCACCGGCGGTGACAGCGCCGCCGACCTGGCACGCTTCCTCGACGAGAAGCCGCCCCACCACCTCTGAGCCGCGGCTACGGCTCGCTGTGCCCAGAGCCGCGCTGCGCCACCAGGGCGTCGCGGATCTCCTTCAGGACCTCCAGCTCGGACAGCTCGACGACCTCCGCGGCGCCTTCCTTCGCGGCATCCCGGGCCGCCTTCTTGGCCAGGTACTTGGCCATCGGCAGCACCATCAGGAAGTACACGACCGCGGCCGTGATCAGGAACGTGAGCGTGGCGCTGAGCACCGTGCCCCACAGGATCTCGATGCCGTCGTCGCCCGGGCACGTGCCCTTCAGGCACGACTTGTAGCCGTCCAGGTCCTTCGTGCCGAACGCGCCGACCAGCGGGTTGATGACGCCCTTCACGACGGCGTTCACGATGTTGGTGAACGCGGCTCCGATGACCACCGCGACCGCGAGGTCGATCACATTCCCGCGCATCAAGAAGGCCTTGAAGCCCTCCCACACACTCGGCTTCTTCTTCGCGCTCACCAGAAGGCCTCTCTTCACTTGTGCAGGACGTGGAGCAAACAGCTCCGCAACCTACGGCAGCGCCTGGCGGGCCTGTCCAATTCGCCCACCCGAACGAGGGAGTTGACTTCGAAACCGTGCGGACCGGCCCGTCCGGGGGCCCGGAAATGATCACCACAGCGTCACCGCCAGCCGCGAGGTGGCACCGGCGCCGGCGAGCCGAGCCGCCGTCGCCCGAGGCACGGACAGCACGACCAGCGCACCACCCTCCGCGACCGCATCGCCGACCGACTCGGGCGACTCCGGCGACTCCGGCGACTCCGGTACGGAGCTGACCCGCGCCCCCGCCGCCACGACCCTGCCCCCTTGGCCACCGGAGCCCTGCCCTTCACCGGCGCCGACTCCGGCCCCTGTGCCCGCCGCCACGACGTCGACCCGGTCGCCCGGCCGCAGCAGCCGCACCGCCGCCGCGTCCGCGATCCGCACCGGCGCGGACACCATCACGACCGACCGCCGCACCCGCTCCCGCCCGGACGGGGACTCCGAGGAGCCCGACCCGGCACCGGACGATCCGGCACCCGACGACCCCGCCCCAGCCGGCCCAGCCCCTGAAGGCCCCGCCACCACCACCGCCGCCGTGACGGCGAGCCCCGCGGCGAGCGCCCGCCGCCGGTGCCGGCTCGCGCCGCGCGCCCGCCAGCGCCCGCCGTGCACCCGCAGCGGCGCGAAATGCGGGACTTCGCACGTCGGGGGAGTGCTGAACGGGGACATGGGCGACCACCACCTGGATCGAGAGGCATCGAAAGTCTCGGAGCGCGACGCAAGCTCGAAAGCTCGCCTCGCGCTCCACGATCCAGGCCCGCTTCGATTCCTGCTGAGGCCCGTGTACTACTCGCCGGTTGCGGACAACTCCCTCACCCGAAGGTGAAGTTCAGCCACTCTCCCTGCCGGGTCACGGCAGCACGATCCCCGGATCCATCCCCCCGAGCGCCTCCCTGCACGAGCAGTCCCGCTCGCCCTCCGCCGGCAGCTCCGCCACCGCGTCGAAGAGCACCGCCCGCAGCCGGTCCACATTGGCGGCGAAGACCTGGAGGACCTCTTCGTGCGAGACGCCCTCGCCCGACTCGGCGCCCGCGTCGAGGTCGGTGACCAGGGTCAACGACGTGTAACAGAGCTCGAGTTCACGCGCGAGCATCGCCTCGGGGTGGCCGGTCATGCCGACCACCGACCAGCCCTGGGAGGCGTGCCAGAGGGACTCGGCGCGGGTCGAGAACCGCGGCCCCTCGACCACGACGAGCGTCCCCCCGTCCACCGGCTCCCAGTCGCGTCCGCGCGCCGCCTTCACGGCGGCCCGACGCCCGGCCGGGCAGTACGGGTCGGCGGGCGACACGTGCACCACGTTCGGCACACTCCCGTCCGCCAGCGGCTCCCCGTCGAAGTACGTCTGCGCGCGGGCCTTCGTCCTGTCCACGAACTGGTCGGGCACCAGGAGTGTCCCCGGTCCGAACTCGGGCCGGAGCCCGCCCACGGCGCACGGGCCGAGAACCTGCCGGACGCCCACTGAGCGCAGGGCCCAGAGGTTGGCGCGGTAGTTGATGCGGTGCGGCGGCAGATGGTGGCCGCGGCCGTGGCGGGGCAGAAAGGCGACCTTCCGGCCCGCGATCTCGCCGAGGAGGAGCGAGTCGCTCGGCGCTCCGTAAGGGGTGTCGACCTGGACCTCGGTCACGTCGTCCAGGAACGAGTAGAAGCCGGAGCCGCCGATGACCCCGATCTCGGCCGTGACCTGTGTGTTCGCCTTGTTCGCCGTGCCCGGGACTGTATTCGCCATGTCCGGCACAGTATCCGCCCGGGAACGCCGAGAACCCTGTCGTCGCAGGACGACAGGGTTCCGTAAGAACTTGGCCGGAGCGGCCGAGCGGCCTTAGGCGGCGGAAGAGCTCGAGGACGAGCTCGAAGAAGAAGACGAAGCGGAGGCCGAGGACGTCGACGCGGAGGACGACTTGGAGTCCGAGGACGAAGACTTCGTGTCCGGGGTCGACTTCGCGGACGACGACGCCGGCGAGCTGCTCGACGAGGAGCCGCGGCTGTCGTTGCGGTAGAAGCCCGATCCCTTGAAGACGATGCCGACCGCCGAGAACACCTTCTTGAGGCGTCCGTCGCAGCTGGGGCACACGGTCAGGGCGTCATCGGTGAACTTCTGCACCGCCTCGAGGCCCTCGCCACACTCGGTGCACTGGTACTGGTACGTCGGCACTTGCTTCCTCCTGGCACTCTCACTCGATGAGTGCTAACGATCGTCCATATTAACCCGTGACAGACGCTGAACGGAGTAACGTACGTCACCTGTCTCCGGACGGCGGTCAGGGCTTGACCGTCATGAGGGCCTTTACGCCTGAGTGAGGAGCTGCTTGGCGGCGGAGTCACAGTGACGTATTCCGCGAAGAAAAAAGAATGCTGTCACATCTCACCGATCGCGACAGGATCGCGATGGGCCACGCCGCGCGTGACTACTTTGGTCACGCGCGGCGGCACCAGCCGCGAACGCAGGGCCGCGAGGAGCAGCACGGCGAGCACCGTGCCGCCCATCGGGACGAGGAATCCGGCGCCGTCCCAGAGGCGGTCCTCCAGCTGGCCGGCGACCGTGACGGCCGCTGCCTGGCCGAGCGCGACCGCCCCCGTGAGCCACGTGAAGGCCTCCGTGCGGGCGGTCGGCGGGACCAGCTTCTCGACGAGCGTGTAGCCCGTGATCAGGGCCGGGGCGATGCACGTGCCCACCAGCAGGCCGACCCCGGCGAGCAGCAGCACCGACTGCGCGGCCCAGAGGCCGGAGGCGGTCACGGCGAGCGCGGTGTAGGCGAGCAGGAGGCGGCGCTGCGGCGCGATCTTCCAGGCGACGGCTCCGCAGACGATGCCGGAGAGCATGTTGCCCGCGGCGAACGTCCCGTAGAGGACACCGTTCAGGCCGGGCTCGCCGATCGACTCGGTGAAGGCGGCCAGGGCGACCTGCATGCCGCCGAAGACGGAGCCGATGCCGAGGAACGCCACGATCAGGACGCGCACTCCGGGGATCCGCAGCGCGGAAACGTGCTCCACGCGTGCGTGGACCTCGCCGGTGGTGCGGGAGGGCTGGGGCTGCGTGCCCCGCTGCGCGGCAAACAGGAGGCCGCCCACGAGCGTCAGGGACGCCTCGGTGACAAGACCGGCGGCGGGGTGCACGCCGGTGCACAGGGCGGTCGCGAACAGCGGGCCGAGGACGAACGTGAACTCGTCCGTGACCGACTCGAAGGCGGCGGCCGTGGTCATGAGGGGTGAGCCCTGGAGCTTGACGCCCCAGCGGGCCCGCACCATGGGACCGATCTGCGGGGTGGAGGCGCCGGTCGGGACCGCCGCGACGAACAGGGTCCACAGGGGGGCGTCGGTGAGCGCGAGCACCGTCAGCAGGAGCACGGACGCCGTGTGCAGCAGGACGCCGGGCACGAGGACGGCGCGCTGCCCGAAGCGGTCGGCGAGCTTGCCCGCGAAGGGGGCGAACAGCGCCATGGAGACGCCGGTGGTGGCGGAGACGGCGCCTGCTGTCCCGTACGAGCCGGTGGTGTGCTGCACGAGCAGGACCGTCGAGATGGTGAGCATCGCGAACGGCTGCCGGGCGGCGAAGCCGGGGAGCAGGAACGTCCAGGCGCCGCGGGTGCGCAGCAGCCGGCCGTATCCGGGACGCTTGTCGGTGACCGTGGCCGAGTGATTCTCTGGCACGGCCCTTGCCTTTCTGCCGCCTGGTAGCGCTGCCCCGGTAGGGGTGTGCGCCGAGAGCCGTCCTCATGCGCCGGGAACCGAGTGATACCGGGGTCCGCGCCAGGAGGGCCTGGGCCATGCAGGGTATGCAAGGGAACCGCGGCCGCTTTGCGGTCGCGCCGGCTCTACATCAGGCAGAGTCGGTGGAACTTCAAGTGTGTACCGACCATGCTAACGGCCGGACGGGCCGCTTTCTTCCGCGTAGCGGAACTTCATCCACCGGCCATCGACCCGCCATCCGCCCGCCGGCGCCCTCCCTGAGCCCGGCACCCCCGCTCTCCGTGTACGCGCTACGGCGCTAGTGCGCCCGCCGTGGGCGTCCCGGGCCGCCCTTTCCCGCCAGCCATCCGGCGAGCTTGCCGCCCTGTGCCACGGCCCGCAGCCGGGCCTCGGCCTCGTCCCGTACCTGGTCCGTCGCGACCACGAGCAGTTCGTCACCGTGCCGCAGGACGGTCGTCGGCAGCGGTACGAAGGACTGCTTGTCGCGCACCACGAGCGTGACGGCGGCGCCCGGGGGCATCCGCAGCTCGCTGACCTCGACGCCGTGCATCCGGGATTCCTTGGGGATCGCCACGGACAGCAGATGTCCGCGCAGCCTCTCCAGGGGCGCCGACTCGATGCCGAGGTCGGCGGCGGGAGCGGAGTCGCTGCCGAGCCGCAGTTTCCGGGCGAGCCAGGGCAGCGTGGGTCCCTGGACGAGCGTGTAGACGACGACGAGCACGAAGACGATGTTGAAGATCCGGGTGCTGTCCTCGACGCCGTTCACCATCGGGATGGTCGCCAGGATGATGGGCACCGCGCCGCGCAGGCCGGCCCAGGACATGAGGGCCTTCTCCTGCCAGGGCATGCGGAACGGCAGAAGGCTGACGACGACCTCCACGGGGCGGGCCACCATTGTCAGCACGAGGCCGATGACGATCGCGGGCCATGCGTCGTCCACGAGGTCGTGCGGGGTGACGAGCAGGCCGAGCAGGACGAACATGCCGATCTGTGCGATCCAGCCGAGCCCTTCGGCGAAACCGCGGGTGGCGGGCCAGTGCGGCAGTTTCGCGTTTCCGAGGACCATCGAGGCGAGGTAGACGGCGAGGAATCCGCTGCCGTGGGCCATGGCTCCGGCGGCGTACGCGGTGACGGCGATGGCCATGACGGCGATCGGGTAGAGGCCGGAGGCGGGCAGCGCGACGTGCCGCAGGCCGAAGGAGCCGAGCCAGCCCACCGCGATCCCGATCGCGGCGCCGATCGCGAGTTCGAGGGTGATCTCGCCGAGGAGGGTGTACCAGTGCTCGATGGGCCCCGCCGTGGAGAAGGCCACCACCAGGATCACCACAGGGGCGTCGTTGAAGCCGGACTCGGCCTCCAGGACGCCCGTCACGCGGGACGGCAGCGGCACCTTGCGCAGCACGGAGAAGACTGCCGCGGCGTCCGTCGAGGACACCACCGCGCCGATGATGAGCGCATGCCGCCACTCGAGCCCCACGACGTAGTGCGCTCCGGCGGCCGTCACGCCCACGCTGATGGCGACGCCGACCGTGGACAGCATGACGGCGGCCGGCAGCGCCGGTTCGATCTCTTTCCACTTCGTGCCGAGGCCGCCCTCGGCCAGGATCACGACGAGGGCCGCGTAGCCGATGACCTGCGTCAGCTCGGCGTTGCTGAACGACACGTTGCCGACGCCGTCCTGACCCATCGCCACCCCGATGCCGAGGTAGAGGAGCAGGCTGGGCAGACCGCTGCGCGAGGAGATGCGCACGGCCGCGACGGCGATCAGCAGGACCAGCGAACAGACGAGCAGGAGCTGGTTGAGGTGGTGGACAGTCAGGGGCTGTTTCCTTCCTCCGAAGGCCGTACGGGGTGGCCCGTACGGGTGCACGGGACGCTGCGGAACGACCAGGTACTTCGTTACCTTACCTAATCGTTAACGCTTTCTTGACGCCCTCCAGGGTGACCTCGGGCGGGTTGGGGCCCCGGGTTCTTGACACCGCGTCCGAGGCCGCCGTGCCCTGCGCCTATGGTTGCTCCAGCGCTCCGTGACCCCACAGCCCGCCTGCAGCCCGCTCTGCCGCTCGCGAAGGACAGCAAGGACAGCGATGCCCTCGAACACCAACGCCTCTTCCGGCCATTCGTCCGGCAAGAAGAAGAAGGGGCGCAGAGCCCGACTGATCGTGATCGTGCTGGTCCTGGCCATTGTCGCGGGCATCGGTTACGGCACGTACTGGAGCGTCAGTACCGTGCGTGCCTCCTTCCCGCAGACAAAGGGCTCGATCAAGCTCGACGGGCTCTCCGGTCCCGTGGACGTGAAGCGGGACTCCTACGGGATCCCTCAGGTCTATGCCTCGTCCGACGAGGACCTGTTCATGGCCCAGGGCTATGTGCAGGCGCAGGACCGCTTCTGGGAGATGGACGTCCGCCGCCATATGACCTCCGGCCGGCTCTCCGAGATGTTCGGCAAGAGCCAGGTCAAGACCGATGAGTTCCTGCGGACGCTCGGCTGGCACCGGGTGGCGCAGAAGGAGTACGACTCCAAGCTCTCGCCCGAGACGAAGAAGTACCTCCAGGCGTACTCCAAGGGAGTCAACGCCTACCTCGCCGGCAAGGACGGCGGGGACATCTCCGTCGAGTACGCGGCGCTCGGGTTCACCAACGACTACGCGCCCCAGAAGTGGACGCCGGCCGACTCCGTGGCCTGGCTCAAGGCGATGGCGTGGGACCTGCGCGGCAACATGCAGGAAGAGATCGACCGCTCCCTGATGACGAGCCGCCTCGGCCCGCAGCAGATCGCGGACCTGTACCCGGACTACCCGTACGACCGGCACAAGGCGATCGTCCAGTCCGGCTCCTACGACAGCGCGACCGGCTCCTACGGGGCGGGCTCCAGCGGGTCCGGAAGTCAAACCGGCACGGGAACGGGCACCGGAACGGGTACCTCCACAGGCACCGGAACCGGAACTGGTACCGGAACCGGCACGCAAGGCGCCACCGGCACCGGTCTCGCGGGCGACACCGAGGCCCCCAACGACCTCCAGAGCCAGCTGACCGGGCTCTCCGACGCCCTGGACCAGGTCCCCGCGGCCGTCGGCCCGAACGGCAACGGCATCGGCTCCAACTCGTGGGTGGTCTCCGGAGCGCACACGATCACCGGGAAGCCGCTGCTCGCCAACGACCCGCACCTGTCGCCGCAGCTCCCGTCGGTCTGGTACCAGATGGGCCTGCACTGCCGGAGCCTGTCGGCCTCGTGCCAGTACGACGTCACGGGCTACACGTTCTCCGGGATGCCCGGCGTGATCATCGGCCACAACCAGGACATCTCCTGGGGCATGACGAACCTGGGCGCCGACGTCACCGACCTGTACCTGGAGAAGCTCAACAGCGGCGGCGGCTACCAGTACGACGGCAAGACGGTGCCCTTCGAGACCCGCAAGGAGACCATCAAGGTCGCCGGCGGCGACGACAAGACCATCACCGTCCGCGAGACCAACAACGGACCGCTGATCTCGGACCGGGACGACGAGCTGGTCAAGGTCGGCAAGAAGGCGAAGGTAGACGCCGCCGCCCCCGACCGGGGCGACGGCTACGGGGTCTCGCTGCGCTGGACCGCGCTGACCCCCGGCAAGTCCATGGACGCCGTCTTCGAGCTGAACAAGGCGAAGGACTGGACCCAGTTCCGCAAGGCCGCCGCCGACTTCGAGGTGCCCTCGCAGAACCTGATCTACGCCGACACCAAGGGCAACATCGGCTACCAGGCGCCCGGCAAGATCCCGGTCAGGGGCAAGGGCGACGGCTCGCTGCCCGCGCCCGGCTGGGACGCCGCCTACCGCTGGAAGAGCTACATCCCGCAGTCCGCGCTGCCGTACGAGTACAACCCCAAGCGCGGCTACATCGTGACCGCCAACCAGGCCGTCATCGACAAGGACAAGTACCCGTACCACCTCACCTCCGACTGGGGTTACGGCACGCGCAGCCAGCGCATCACCGACCTGATCGAGTCGAAGATCGCCGGCGGCGGCAAGATCTCCACCGACGACATGCGCACCATGCAGATGGACAACAGCAGCGAGATCGCCAAGCTGCTCGTGCCCAAGCTGCTCAAGATCGACGTCTCGGACAAGTACGTCCGCGAGGCGCAGAAGCTCCTGGAGAACTGGGACTACACCCAGAACCCGGACTCGGCGGCGGCCGCGTACTTCAACTCGGTCTGGCGCAACATCCTCAAGCTGTCCTTCGGCAACAAGCTCCCCAAGGAGCTGCGGGTCAAGGGCCAGTGCCTGAGCGTGGAGCCGGCCGGTGACACCGGCCCGGCGGACGAGGACCAGCGGGTGCGCGAGTGCGGAGAGCGCGACGCGGACTCGGCGCAGCCGGACGGCGGCGACCGCTGGTTCGAGGTCGTCCGCAAGATCATCAACGATGAGAACAACGACTGGTGGAAGGCCCCGGCCACCCGCACCGACGCCGAGACCAAGACCCGTGACCAGCTGTTCGCGCGGGCCATGGAGGACGCGCGCTGGGACGTCACGGCCAAGCTCGGCAAGGACGTCGACACCTGGAGCTGGGGCCGGCTGCACCAGCTGAGCCTGAAGAACCAGACCCTCGGCACGAACGGGCCCGGCTGGCTCCAGTACGTGCTCAACCGCGGCCCGTGGAAGCTCGGCGGCGGCGAGGCGGCCGTGGACGCGACCGGCTGGAACGCGGCCGGCGGCTACGGCGTCATCTGGGTCCCGTCGATGCGCATGGTGGTCAACCTCGCGGACCTCGACAAGTCCAAGTGGATCAACCTCACCGGCGCCTCGGGGCACGCGTTCAGCGCGCACTACACCGACCAGACGGAGAAGTGGTCCAAGGGCGAGCTCGTCCCGTGGGTCTCTTCGGAGAAGGCGGTCGGCGAGAACACGAAGGACACCCTGGTGCTGCGGCCCTGACGACGGGCGACACCTTCTGGAAGGGCCCTCCACGCACGCGTGGAGGGCCTTCCACGTTCCCGGGGACAGGCGGCTCGTCAGGCAGCTCGCCGATCCCTTCACCGGAAGCGGCGCACTCCCGAAGGCGTCACCACGGCGTGCACGGGACGGTCGTGCGGCTCCTCGGGGACGCGCTCGACGACCTCACCGTCGTACAGGAGCACCACGAGCGCCGGATCCGCGTCCGCGCGCTCGAGCCGCGCGAGGACCCGGTCGTACGAGCCGCCGCCGCGGCCGAGCCGCATGCCGCGCCCGTCGACGGCGAGGCCCGGCAGCAGCACCGCGTCGGCCTCCACGACGGCCTCCGTGCCGAGCGGCTCCCCGGAGGGCTCCAACAGGGCCATCTTTCCCGCGTGTTGCACGCGGGCGAGGGACCCCTGTCCGTCGTAGGCACCCCAGTCGAGGTCGTTGTCGTCGAGGAGGACGGGAAGCAGGACGCGCACCCCGCGCGCGTGGAGCGCGTCGAGCAGCGCGCGGGTGCCCGGTTCACGGCCCACGGAGACGTACGCGGCGACGGTCCGTGCCCCGGCCAGCTCCGGAAGCTCAAGAGCCCGACGGGCGAGCGCGACGGCCGCCGTCTCGACGTCATCGGCGGGCAACCCGGATCTCACCTGGAGGAGTTCTGCCCGCAACGCGTTCTTGTCAGCCTTTGACAAACACATAGCCAGCTCACAAACCCCTCATATAGGTACCAAGTTAACTGGAAGCAAATCTTCCGCCCAGACGCTACGGATATGGTTCACCGCATGACTGAGTCGCACCCCAGGATCAGTAAGGCTGTCATCCCCGCCGCGGGCCTCGGCACCCGGTTCCTGCCGGCCACCAAGGCGACGCCGAAGGAGATGCTGCCGGTCGTCGACAAGCCGGCGATCCAGTACGTCGTCGAGGAGGCCGCGGCTGCCGGTCTCGACGACGTGCTCATGATCACGGGCCGCAACAAGCGGCCCCTGGAGGATCATTTCGACCGCAACTACGAGCTCGAGTCGGCTCTCCAGAAGAAGGG
This sequence comes from Streptomyces sp. NPDC107517, assembly GCF_055582645.1. Taxonomy (NCBI): domain Bacteria; kingdom Bacillati; phylum Actinomycetota; class Actinomycetes; order Kitasatosporales; family Streptomycetaceae; genus Streptomyces; species Streptomyces sp. NPDC107517. The sequence goes on from NZ_JBVJPM010000004.1 coordinate 393,897, forward strand.
CGACGCCGGCCGCCTCGCCAAGGTCCAGGAGTCCAGCGACCTCGCGACCATGCACTACGTCCGCCAGGGCGACCCCAAGGGCCTCGGCCACGCCGTCCTGTGCGCGGCCCCGCACGTCGGTCAGGAGCCCTTCGCGGTCCTCCTCGGCGACGACCTGATCGACCCGCGCGACCCCCTGCTCGCCCGCATGGTCGAGGTCCAGGAGCAGCGCGGCGGCAGCGTCATCGCCCTCATGGAGGTCGAGCCCTCGCAGATCCACCTCTACGGCTGCGCCGCCGTCGAGGCGACCGAGGACGGCGACCTCGTCAAGGTCACCGGCCTGGTCGAGAAGCCCGACCCCGCGGACGCCCCGTCGAACTACGCGATCATCGGCCGCTACGTCCTCGACCCCGCGATCTTCGACATACTCCGCCGGACCGAGCCGGGCCGCGGCGGCGAGATCCAGCTCACCGACGCCCTCCAGCAGCTCGCCGACGACGAGAAGGCCGGCGGCCCCGTCCACGGCGTCGTCTTCAAGGGCCGCCGGTATGACACCGGGGACCGTGGCGACTATCTGCGTGCCATTGTCAGACTCGCGTGCGAACGTGAGGACCTGGGCCCCGACTTCCGGACCTGGCTTCGCAGTTACGTCACCGAGGAGATGTAGCACCTTGAGCAGCACGACCACGCACGTCACCGGCCAGGAGCACGTCTGGTCGGTGGCGGAGCACCTGGAGGACATCCTCGCCACGGTCCGCCCGCTGGAGCCCATCGAGCTCCAGCTCCTCGACGCACAGGGCTGCGTCCTCGTCGAGGACATCTCGGTGCCCGTCTCGCTGCCCCCCTTCGACAACAGCTCGATGGACGGGTACGCGGTCAGGACGGCCGACGTGGCGGGCGCGAGCGAGGACTTCCCCGCGGTGCTCACGGTCGTGGGGGACGTCGCCGCGGGCCGGGCCGGTCTGCTCCGCGTGGGGCCCGGCCAGGCCGCCCGCATCATGACCGGCGCCCCGCTCCCGCCCGGAGCCGAGGCCGTCGTCCCCGTCGAGTGGACCGACGGCGGCCTGGGCGAGGGCCCGGTCTCCGGGATGCGCGCCCACAGCGCCGCCCCCGAGGGCGCCTCCGGCGAAGTCCGCGTGCACCGCCCCGCCGAGGCACGCGCGCACGTGCGCGCCAAGGGCAGCGACGTGAAGATGGGCGACCGCGCCCTGGAGGCAGGCACCGTCCTCGGCCCGCCCCAGATCGCCCTCCTCGCCGCGATCGGCCGCGGCACCGTACGCGTGCGCCCGCGCCCGCGCGTGGTCGTCATGTCCACCGGCAGCGAACTGATCCAGCCGGGCGAGGAGTTGGCCGAGGGCCAGATCTACGACTCCAACAGCTTCGCCCTCACCGCCGCCGCACGCGACGCCGGAGCGATCGCCTACCGCGTCGGCGCGGTCGCCGACGACGCGGAGACACTGCGCTCCACCATCGAGGACCAGCTGATCCGCGCCGACCTCATCGTCACCACGGGCGGCGTCAGTGTCGGCGCGTACGACGTCGTGAAGGAGGCGCTGACCTCCGTCGGCGGCTCCGAGGACGAGACCGGTATCGGCGCCGGCAGCGGCGTCGAGTTCCGCAAGCTCGCCATGCAGCCGGGCAAGCCCCAGGGCTTCGGCACCATCGGCCCCGAGCACACCCCGCTCCTCGCCCTGCCGGGCAACCCCGTCTCCTCGTACGTCTCCTTCGAGCTGTTCGTGCGCCCCGCGGTGCGCACCCTCATGGGCCTGCCCGCCGCCGACGTCCACCGGCCGTCGGCCCGCGCGGTCCTGAAGTCGCCCAAGGCCCTCAGCTCGCCCGCCGGACGGCGCCAGTTCCTGCGCGGGACGTACGACGCCGAGGCCGGGACCGTCACCCCTGTGGGGGGCGCCGGATCCCACCTCGTCGCGGCGCTCGCCCACGCGGACGCGCTGATCGTCCTGCCCGAGAAGACCACGTCGGCCGAGCCCGGTGCGGAAGTGGACGTGGTCCTCCTCGGCTGAGCGCGCCGTCCGCGCGATAGCGTGTCGCGCACAACAGGCCGCGCGCCGCACCGCGGCCCACGGACCGGGAGCGCCAGAGCACCATGAGCAGTTCGCAGGACCGACTGACGCACATCGACGAAGCGGGCGCGGCCCGCATGGTCGACGTGTCCGCCAAGGACGTGACCGCGCGTACCGCCCGTGCCAGCGGCCGCGTCCTCGTATCGCCCCGCGTGGTGGAGCTGCTGCGTGGCGAGGGAGTGCCCAAGGGCGACGCCCTCGCCACGGCGCGCATCGCCGGGATCATGGGTGCCAAGCGCACCCCCGACCTCATCCCGCTCTGCCACCCGCTGTCGGTGTCCGGGGTGAAACTGGACCTGTCCGTCGCCGACGACGCGGTCGAGATCCTCGCCACGGTGAAGACCACGGACCGCACGGGCGTCGAGATGGAGGCCCTGACGGCCGTCTCGGTGGCCGCGCTCACGGTGATCGACATGGTGAAGGCCGTCGACAAGGGCGCCGTCATCACGGACGTACGCGTCGAGGAGAAGACGGGCGGCAAGTCGGGCCACTGGACCCGTCCGGAGGCCGGGGAATGAGCCCCTACCGCGCCCTCGTCGTCACCGCCTCCAACCGCGCCGCCGCCGGGGTCTACGCCGACACCGGCGGCCCCCGGATCGCGAAGGGCCTCGAAGCCCTGGGCTTCCAGGTCGACGGGCCGCAGGTCGTGCCCGACGGGGACCCGGTGGCCGCGGCGCTGCGGGCCGGTGTCGACGCCGGGTACGACGTCATCCTCACCACCGGCGGCACCGGCATCTCGCCCACCGACCGGACCCCCGAGGCCACCCGCGGCGTGCTCGACCACGAGGTGCCGGGCATCCCCGAGGCCATTCGCGCGTTCGGGCGGGAGAAGGTGCCCACGGCTGCGCTCTCCCGTGGCCTCGCCGGCGTCGCGGGCCGCACGCTGATCGTGAACCTGCCCGGGTCGTCCGGCGGCGTCAAGGACGGCCTCGCCGTACTGGGTCCCCTGCTGACCCACGCCGTCGACCAGCTGCGCGGCGGCGACCACCCCAGACCCGACGGGGGTGCGAGCTGAACGCCCCATCCTGGCCGGTGGAGCTGACGGACGGTGACGTCTGCCTGCGCCCGATAAAGCTGCGCGACCAGCGGGCCTGGCGCGAGGTCAACCGCCGCAACCGCGACTGGCTGCGCCCCTGGGAGGCGACCATCCCGCCGCCCACGCCCAGCGGCCCGATCGCCCACCGTCCGACGTACCGTCAAATGGTCCGCCATCTGCGCGCCGAGGCGAGCGCGGGGCGCATGCTGCCCTTCGTCATCGAGTACCAGGGGCGCCTGGTCGGGCAGTTGACGGTGGCCGGGATCACCTGGGGCTCGATGTGCTCGGCCCATGTCGGCTACTGGGTCGACGAGTCGGTGGCCGGGCGCGGAGTGATGCCGACCGCGGTGGCGCTCGCGGTCGACCACTGCTTCCGCACCGTGGGTCTGCACCGCATCGAGGTCTGTATTCGCCCGGAGAACGGGCCGAGCCGCCGGGTCGTCGAAAAGCTCGGATTCCGCGAGGAAGGTCTGCGGCCCCGCTATCTCCACATCGACGGCGGCTGGCGCGACCATCTCGTCTTCGCGCTCACCGCTGAGGAGGTCCCAGAAGGCCTCCTGAGCCGCTGGCGTCACAAGCGTGGTGGCAACACCGCTGGTCCGGGTGGTCCGAGCACCGCGGAGTGGCCGGGCACTTCGCCAAAATAAAATAAGTGTTCGAAATTGATCGGAGATCGTCCGCCGCAGGCATTAAATTCGCTCGACGGGCGGTGCGTTGATGCCTCAGTCGGAAAAAAAGTTCGAAATATCAGCCAGATCGTGCGACACACCGGCTCAATTGGCGGATGGCCTCACGCAAACCCCTCTACCGTGTGAGGCGTGAGCAGCAGCGGCCTCATCTACGCAGTCATCGTCGGGGCCTGGGCCGCCTACTTGGTGCCGATGTGGCTCCGTAGGCAGGACGAGCTGAACGAGGCCCGTCCGACGGAACGCTTCAGCACCGCCATCCGGCTGCTGTCCGGACGGGCGGGCATGGAGCGCCGATACGCCAAGGACCTGCAGGCGCGCTCGCCCGAAGGGGAGGAGCAGCGCAGCGACCCGTCCGTCCCGGACGCGGCCACCGACTCGGTGGACGTCCGGGCCTTCGCCGCGCCTCCGGTCCGCGGCGAGCGCAGGAGCGAGAACCGGGAGGCCCGCCACGAGCGGCACCCCGGATCGGAACCCCGCCCCGAGCCCCGGCCCAGGACCTCGCCCGCCCGGCAGACCCCCGACCGCCAGGTCTCCGCCCGGACCGCCCACGGCGAGTCGGCGCACGACCGGCCGAGCCGTGACCGGCCCGTCGGCGACCCGCACACGAACGGCAGGTCGGCAACCGGACGCGGCCCCGACCGCCAGCAGTCCGAGCGCCAGCCGTCGGACCGTCAGCCGTCCGACCGTCCGCAGTCCGAGCAGCGCTCCGCGTCCGAGCGGCAGGCCGCCTCGGCCGACGCCGCAGCCCGTGCTCGCCGCTCCAAGGTGCTCGCACGCAGGCGCCGTACGACCGTCATGCTCTTCCTCGCCTTCACGGCGGGGGCGGTCGTCGCCGCCGTCGGCGGGCTCACGTTCCTGTGGGCGCCCGCGGTGCCCGCCGTGCTGCTCAGCTCGTACATCTTCTATCTGCGGGCCCAGGAACGGCGTCGCTTCGCGTACACGATGGACCGGCGCCAGGCCGAGGTCGCGGCGCAGCGGCTGCGCGAGCGGCAGCCCCGCAGGCGGCAGCCCGCCGCGGGCCGGGCCGCCGCGGAGGAGGCCGAAGAGGGGCCTGCGCCAGAGGTGGCGACCGACCCCGGTCTCGAGGCGCTCGCGGCCGACCGGCGCGCGCTCGTCGAGCAGACCGACCACGCCGAGTGGGTCGACCAGCAGCGCGAGCGCCAGCGCGGCCCCGGCCACGGCGACAGCTGGGACCCGGTCCCGGTGCCCCTGCCGACGTATGTGACCGCCCCGGTCGCCCCGCGCGCCACGGGCGGCGTCGACCTCGGCGCCCCCGACGCGTGGAGCTCGGCCCGCTCCAGCGCGGCGGGTGCGGCACAGCAGGAGCCGGACGGGCACACGGGCGAGGAGCCGGGAGCGGCGTCCGGGGACGGCGACGGCGCGGACGAGGCGGGGGACGAGCGCTGTGACGCCCGCCGGGCCGCCTCCGCGCGCCGGTCGCGCGAGCGCGGACGCACCCCGCTCTTCGACCAGTACGACGACGGCGGCCGCCCCCGCGCGGCCAACGAGTGAGACCCGTTCGGGACCACCCTGGCTGACCAGCCAGGACCGGATTTCCGAGCACCCGGATCGGGATGCTAGAGTTTCACTCGTTGCAAGGGCCTGTGGCGCAGTCTGGTAGCGCACCTCGTTCGCATCGAGGGGGTCTGGGGTTCAAATCCCCACAGGTCCACCGCAATTAAGAGCCCCACCGGATTCGTCCGGTGGGGCTCTTGCCTTGTCTGCCTGCTCCCTCCCTGGGGCACCCTTTTCCGCGATGTCGCGCGCGTCACAGTGCCTTGGCGAAGCAGCGGCTCAGTTCCTCGAAGCGGTAGTGGCCGAACTTGCTGCAGGGTGTGTAGCCGCTCGACCCGTAGAGGGCGATGGCCTCCGGCTGCTTGAGGCCCGTCTCCAGGACCATGCGGGAACGGCCGGCCGCGCGGGCGTCGTCCTCCAGGGCCGCGAGTATGCGCCGGGCCAGACCCAGCCCTCGCGCCTCCGGTGTGACGTACATCCTCTTCAGCTCGGCGTCGCCGTCCGCATATCCCTCGTCGTTCTGGTCCTGTGTGCGCCAGCCGCCGGTGGCGAGCGGGGTGCCCCCGTCGTCGTACGCGATCAGGTAGAGGCCACGCGGGGCGTCGAACATCGTCGGGTCCAGCGGGGTGACATCGCCTTCGTCGCCGTAGCGCTCGGCGTATTCGAGCTGGACGCGGTCGTTCAGCTTGATCGCATCGGGGTGCCCGAAGGAGACGGGCTGGAGGGTGGACGTCACGGGATGAATAGTCATGCCAAGTATCGTATCCCTATGCTGACGAATGCGGCTGTTCGTTTTAAGTGTGCCGGTATCGTGCCCTGGTGCTGACTGTGACGAGTGTCAACGTGAACGGGCTTCGGGCCGCCGCCAAGAAGGGCTTCGTGGAGTGGCTGGCCGGGACCTCCGCGGACGTCCTGTGCCTCCAGGAGGTGCGGGCCGAGCCGGAGCAGCTGCCCGAAGAGGTGCGCGAGCCCGAGGGGTGGCACGTCGTGCACGCCCCCGCCGGCGCGAAGGGCCGGGCCGGTGTGTCCCTCTACACGCGCCGTCGGCCGGAGCGCGTGCAGATCGGCTTCGGGTCCGAGGAGTTCGACGGAAGCGGACGGTACGTGGAGGTGGACCTCCCCGGTGTCGTCGTCGCCAGCCTCTATCTGCCCTCCGGTGAGGTCGGGACCGAGCGGCAGGACGAGAAGATCCGCTTCATGGGCGAGTTCCTGGCCTATCTGAAGGGGCTGCGGGAGCGGGCCGCCGCCGAGGGCCGTGAGGTGCTCGTGTGCGGCGACTGGAACATCGCCCACCGCGAGGCCGACCTCAAGAACTGGAAGGCCAACAAGAAGAACTCCGGTTTCCTCCCGGAGGAGCGCGACTGGCTCGGACAGGTCCTCGACGAGGCCGACGGAGGCTACGTCGACGTGGTGCGCTCCCTGCACCCCGACGAGGAGGGCCCGTACTCGTGGTGGTCGTACCGGGGGCGGGCCTTCGACAACGATTCGGGATGGCGGATCGACTACCACCTCTCGACGCCCGGGCTCGCCGGACGGGCGGTCAAGGGGTTCGTCGAGCGGGCCGCCACGCATGACGAGCGCTGGTCGGACCATGCGCCGGTGACCGTCGTCTACGAGTAGGCCCTTGAGGCGCGAGTGGCCCCAGGGTCACGAGTGGGCCTGCGTCACAAAGTCCGGTAGAGGGCTGTCCCCGCGTCCGGGCGGCGTGGCAGATTCTGGCGCGCGCGTGCAGGGTGAGTGACCCGAGAGGTCAACTGGCAGCCGTACGGGGGCACTTCATGGTGGCGATTCCTTCCAGGCGTGGGGTGCTGCTCGGGGCTGCCGGGGCCGGGCTTGCGGCGGTGGTGTCGCCGGGGGTGGCTTACGGGGCGCCCTCGGGGACTCCCGCGGTCATGGTCACCGAGCAGGCGAGCAAGCGGGTTCTTGTGCTCGATCCCGGGCGGTCCACCTGGGATCCTGCGGCCGATCCTTCCTGCGTGCGGTGGGAGTTCTCGCCGGTCGGGGATCCTCGGTACCGGGATCTCGTGCCGGACGAGAGCTGGGTCTACCCCGCCGAGGCCAAGGTGCGGGTGCATCGCGGGCGGGCGTATCTGCTGACCACGGCGTCGTTCGGGTTCGCGGCCGTCGTCTCGTATCCGTCGGGGCGACGGTACTGGGGTGCGACGCTCGGGCCCGGCGACGATCTCTTCAACCCGCACAGCATCGAGATCCTGCCGGACGGGAACGTGGCCGTCGCGTGCAGCACGGGGGCGCTCGTGAGGCTCTACGCCGCGTCGCTCGGCCCGCGCTCGGAGCGGTGTGCCGAGGTGGCGCTGAAGGGCGCGCACGGGCTGCACTGGGACGCCCGGCGTGAGGTGCTGTGGGCGCTCGGGGATGACGAGCTGGTCGCGTACCGGGTGGGTGGCAGTCGGGTGCGGCCCGCGCTGACGCGCATTTCGTCGGTGGGGCTGCCGGTCGCCAAGCCGGGGAAGTCGCCCGGCGGGCACGACCTGTTCCCGGTGGCGGGGCGGCCGGGGCGGCTGTGGGTGACGACGAGCGCTTCCGTGTTCCAGTACGACATCGCGGGCGGGGTCTTCGTGCAGGACTTCGCCGGCGCGGCAGAGATCGTGCGGCCCGGGGTGAAGGCGATCGGGGACGATCCGCGCACCGGGCGGGCGCTCAGCACCGTGCCGGAGGGTGGCCTGGGTGAGACGTGGTGGACGACGAAGGTGAGCGCGCACCGGCCGCCGGCCTCGTACACCCTCGTCAACGGCGGCATCTACAAGGCGCGTTGGTGGTTGCCGAGGTAGCCGGAGGGCTGCCTACTCTTCCGGTTTCTTGGCCAGGGCGCGGTCCAGGGCCAGGGACAGTTCCGCCTCGACCACGCTCTTGGCGAGCGGGCGCAGGCGCTGGAGGTCCTGTTCGGATGCGTGGGAGAGGACCAGGTCGGTGAAGAGTTCGGCCAGGTCCTCCGCGTGGGCGCGGACGCGTTTGGCGGCGGAGAGGACGTCGGCGAGCGGGACGCCCTCGCGGACCAGGGCGGCGGAGACGTCGAGCAGGCGCCGGCTGACGTGCACGATCTCCTCGCCGTCGACGCCGACGTAGCCGAGGTCCATCGCGGCTTCGAGGTTGTCCGGGGTGACCTGGCCCTCGAAGTAGTCGGCCAGTTCCTCGGGGGTGAGGCGGACCGGGGTCTCCTCGGACGGTTCGCCGAGGCCGAGGAGTTCGCCGACGTCGCGGCCGCGGTCGAAGGCTTCTGAGAGTTCGGCGATGCCGCTGAGGGTGTGGCCGCGTTCCAGGAGGGCGGCGATGGTGCGCAGGCGGGCCAGGTGGCTCTCGTCGTACCAGGCGATGCGGCCCTCGCGGCGCGGGGGCGGGATCAGCTTGCGTTCGCGGTAGAAGCGCAGGGTGCGCACGGTGATGCCGGCCTCCCGCGCGAGCTCCTCCATGCGGAACTCCCGGGTGCCGGGGCCTTTCGCCGCCGCGTTCGCCACTTCCTTCGCCACTTCCTTCGCCACGTGAGAACCCTATGTTGTACCGCCGGTAACTTTCGTGGCCCCGACCCCTACCCATCAGTACGCACCTGCTCTACGCTCCCCATTGCGCCAGTGTTCACTGGCAGAGTCGTGCGGCCAGGGAGGCGCCGGGATGACTGAGCACGAGCATGAGCACGTACGGGTGGCGGTGATCGGGTCCGGGTTCGGCGGGCTCGGGGCCGCGGTCCGGCTGCGGCGCGAAGGCGTCACCGACTTCGTGATCCTGGAGCGGGCGGACGCCGTCGGCGGCACGTGGCGCGACAACAGCTACCCGGGGTGCGCGTGCGACGTGCCCTCCCACCTGTACTCCTTCTCCTTCGCGCCCAACCCCGACTGGCCGCGCACCTTCTCCGGCCAGGAGCACATCCGTCAGTATCTGGAGCGCGTCGCCGACACCTTCCGGCTGCGCCCGCACATCCGCTTCGACCACGAGGTGAAGCAGGCGCGCTGGGACACCGAGAAGCTGTGGTGGGTGGTCGAGACCTCGCAGGGGACGCTCACCGCGGACATCGTCATCTCGGCGGCCGGCCCGCTGTCCGACCCGAAGATGCCGGACATCAAGGGCCTCGACGCCTTCCCCGGCAAGGTCTTCCACTCCGCGCGCTGGGACCACGACTACGACCTGCGCGGCAAGCGCGTCGCCGTGATCGGCACCGGCGCCTCCGCCATCCAGATCGTGCCGGCCATCCAGCGGGACGTGGCGAAGCTGACGCTGTTCCAGCGCACCCCGCCGTGGGTCATGCCGCGCGCCGACCGTGCCATCACCGGCGCCGAGCGCTGGCTGCACCGCCGGCTGCCGTTGACCACGCAGGCTCGCCGCGGACTGCTGTGGGGCATCCGCGAGCTCCAGGTGCAGGCGTTCACGAAGCGGCCCAACGAGCTGGGCCTGGTCGAGCAGCTGGCCAAGCGCAACCTCCACCGGTCCGTCAAGGACCCGGCCCTGCGCGCCAAGCTCACCCCGAACTACCGCATCGGCTGCAAGCGCATCCTGCTGTCCAACGCCTACTACCCGGCCCTCGCGCAGCCGAATGTCGACGTCGTGGCCTCCGGGCTCAGCGAGATCCGCGGCTCCACGCTGGTCGCCACCGACGGCAGCGAGGTCGAGGTCGACGCGATCGTCTTCAGCACCGGCTTCCACGTCACGGACATGCCGATCGCCGACCGGGTCGTGGGCGCCGGGGGGAACACGCTCATGGAGTCCTGGAAGGAGGGCATCAAGGTGCTGCGCGGCGCGACGGCGGCCGGGTTCCCGAACTTCATGACCGTCATCGGGCCCAACACCGGCCTCGGGAACTCCTCGATGATCCTGATGATCGAGTCCCAGCTGAACTATCTCGCCGACTACGTACGCCAGTTGGACGTGCTCGGCGGCCGCGTCGCGCTCGACCCGCGTGTGTCTGCCGTGAACGCGTGGAACCGCCGGGTGCAGGACCGGATGGAGCGCACGGTGTGGAGCTCCGGCGGCTGCAGCAGCTGGTACCTCGACCAGAACGGTGTGAACACCACGCTGTGGCCGGGCACGACGACCGAGTTCCGGTCCGCCACGCGCCGGGTCGACCTCGGCGAGTACGAGGTGGTCAGGGCGCCGGCGGCCAAACCGGCCGCGGCACCCGCGGCACGTACGAAGAAGGGCCGGGGCGGCAAGGTGGAGGCGGGAGCGGCATGAGCAGGCTGATGCATGTGGTGAGCGGTCCCTACGCGCCGCCGGCGGCCGCGCGTGAGCTGACGGCGGTCTCCGCCGACGGCGCCCGGCTGCACGTCGAGGTGCACGGAACCGTCGACAATGCCGCGGCGCCCACGGTGGTGCTCGCCCACGGGTGGACGTGCTCGACCGCGTTCTGGGCCGCGCAGATACGTTCCCTTGCCGCCGACCACCGGGTCGTCGCCTACGACCAGCGCGGCCACGGTCGCAGTCCGGCGGCGCAGGCCCCCTACTCGACACAGATGCTCGCCGACGACCTGGAGGCCGTGCTCGGCGCGACGCTCGCGCCGGGTGAGAAGGCCGTGCTCGCCGGGCACTCCATGGGCGGCATGACGATGATGGCCGCCTCGCGGCGGCCGAAGTTCCGTGAGCACGCGGCCGCGGTCCTGCTGTGCAGCACGGGCAGTTCGCAGCTGGTGGCCGAGTCGACCGTGCTGCCGCTGCGGCCCGGGCGGCTGCGGACCCGGATCACGACGGCCGTGCTCGGCGCGAGGGCGCCGCTCGGGCCCGTCACGCCGCTCGGCAAGAAGGTCCTGCGCTACGCGACCATGGGCCCGGGGTCGTCGCGGGACAAGGTCGAGGCCTGCGCCCGCATCGTGCACGCCTGCCCCACCAAGGTGCGCCACCACTGGTCGCACGTCCTCGCCGAGCTCGAACTCGACGAGGGAGTGGCCGAGCTGCGGGTGCCGACGGCGGTCATCGCGGGTACGGCCGACCGGCTCACCCCCGTCGTGCACGCACGTCGTCTGGCGGCGACGCTGCCGGAGTGCGTGGGGCTCACCGAACTCACCGGTCTCGGGCACATGACGCCCGTCGAAGCGCCCGACCTGGTCACGGAGCGCATCCGTGAACTGGCCGGGTATGTCACGAACGACGAGACGAACGACGGGTTGAAGGGAGCGGCATCCGCATGAGCAGGGTCAGTCTCGAAGGACAGGTAGCGGTCGTCACGGGTGCCGCGCGCGGCGTGGGCGAGCTGCTCGCGCGCAAGCTGGCGGCGCGCGGCGCCAAGATCGCGCTGGTCGGCCTGGAGCCGGACGAGCTGAAGGCGGTGTCCGAACGCCTGGACACCGACAGCGACTTCTGGCACGCAGACGTCACCGACCATGTGGTGATGGCGCAGGTCGCCGAGGAGGTCAAGCAGCGTTTCGGCAAGGTCGACATCGTCGTCGCGAACGCGGGCGTCGCCAACGGCGGTCCGTTCCTCGACTCCGACCCGGTCGCCTGGCGCCGCGTCATCGAGGTCAACCTGATCGGATCCGCGGTCACGGCGCGGGCGTTCCTGCCGGTACTCATGGAGAGCCGCGGGTATCTGCTCCAGATCGCGTCGCTCGCCGCGATCACGCCGGCGCCCATGATGACCGCGTACTGCGCGTCGAAGTCCGGCGTCGAGGCGTACGCGCACAGCCTGCGCGCCGAGGTCGGCTACAAGGGCGTACGGGTCGGGGTCGGTTACCTGTCGTGGACCGACACCGACATGGTGCGCGGCGCCGACCAGGACGACGTGATGCGCGAGCTGCGGCAGCGGCTGCCGTGGCCGTCGAACAAGACGTATCCGCTGGGCCCGGCCGTGGACCGGATCGTCGCGGGCATCGAGCGGCGGTCCTCGCACGTGTACGCGCAGTGGTGGCTGCGGGGCATGCAGGGCATCCGCGGCTATCTGCCCGGGGTCATCGGGGCGGTCGGGCAGCGCGAGATGCGGCGGTTCGAGCCGCGCCTGAAGAGCGTCTCGACGGGGCTCGTCGGGGCGGGGGGCGCCGCCGACGAGTCCGCACGGGGGCGCTGACGCTTTCTGTGCGGCGCTGACCTGCGGTTTTTGGGGTCGGACACGGTCCGTGACTGATCGAAATGCGCGCTCTGTCCTGGCATGTGAATCTGGTCGAGGCCCGACCCCCTCACCCAAAAACGGGAGTGAATCGCATGGGCATGAAGGACCAGTTCCAGGACAAGGCAGAGCAGCTCGCCAACCAGGCCAAGAAGCGTTCCGGTCAAGGCAGGGACCAGGCGAGCGAGCGCACGTCGCACATCCAGGACGACATGCGACGTGAGCGTGGCTCGCAGTCCGAGGACTCCGAGCGGCGGCGGCAGGAAGCGCAGGACAGGTTCGACCAGGACTATGACGCCTGACGCTTCGGCTCACTGAGCCAGTCGGACGAGGGTCACCCGGGACGCCGGGGGGCCCTCGTCTTCTGTGCGTGGGCGGGGGCCTGCCGCCCACAGCCGCCCATCGCTGTCAGCAGCTGATGGCGCGCGTTGGTCGGGGTCAGCGCGGCGGGAGTTCGGGGCGGGCGTGGTTCGGCGTGTTCGTGTAGTCCGGGGGAGTCTTCGCCGGGCCGGCGACCAGGAGGTCCAGGGCCAGATAGACCGCGTCGTCGAGTTGGGCGTGGCGGCCCTCCGCCCAGTCCAGGGGGGTGCGCAGGGCCTCGATGTCCGGTTCGACGCCCTTGTTCTCGATCGACCAGCCGTACTCGGGGAACCAGGCCGCGTTCATCGGCACCGTGATGACCGTGCCGTCGCCGAGTGTGTGGCGGCCCGTCATGCCGACGACACCGCCCCAGGTGCGCTGGCCCACGACCGGGCCGAGCCCGAGGAGCTTGAACGCCGCGGTGATCATGTCGCCGTCGGACGAGGTGGCCTCGTCGGCCAGGGCGACGACCGGACCGCGCGGGGCGTTCGACGCGTACGAGACGGGCTGGGCGTTGCGCGTCAGGTCCCAGCCGAGGATCTTGCGGGTGAGCTTCTCGATGACCAGCTCGCTGATGTGGCCGCCCGCGTTGCCGCGCACGTCGACGATCAGGGCCGGCCGGGAGACCTCCATGCGCACGTCGCGGTTGAACTGCGCCCAGCCTGAGCCGCCCATGTCGGGGATGTGCAGGTAGCCGCACTTGCCGCCGCTCAGTTCCCGTACGACCGCGCGGCGCTTGGCGACCCAGTCCTGGTAGCGCAGCGGACGTTCGTCGATGAGGGGGACGACGGCGACGCGACGGGGGCGGCCCTCGCCCTCCGCGGGACGGAACGTCAGCTCGACCGTCGTGCCGCCCGAACCCGCGAGCAGCGGGAAGGGGCCGGCCACCGGGTCGACCGGGCGCCCGTCGACATGCGTGAGGACGGCGCCCTCGCGGATGCCGCTGCCGGCGAGGGGGGAGCGTGCCTTGGAGTCCGACGAGTCGCCGGGCAGGATGCGGACGAGCTGCCAGCCCTCGTCGCGGTGCACGAAGTTGGCGCCGAGGAGGCCCTGGGCGCGCTGGTAGTGGGGCGGGCCCTCGTTGCGGCGGGCGGCGGCGACGTAGGCGTGCGAGGTGCAGAGTTCGCCGAGCACCTCGCGCAGCAGGTCGGCGAACTCGTCGGGGGACGCGACCCGTTCGACGAGCGGCCGGTACTGGGCGAGGATCGCGTCCCAGTCGATGTGGCACATCTTCGGGTCCCAGTAGTAGGCGCGGATGATGCGCCCGGCCTCCTCGTACGCGCCGCGCCATTCGGCGGCCGGGTCCACCTCGTGCAGGATGCGGCGCAGGTCGATCCAGACCGTGGAGTCGCTGTCGCCGGTCTCCGTGGAGGGGACGGCCCGCAGTTCGCCCTCGTCGACGACGACCAGGCGTGACCCGTCGCCGCTGACCGCGAACGAGTCGAGGTGGGTGACGAGTTCGGTCTTCTTGCCCTTGGTGAGGTTGAAGTGCTCCAGGGTGGGGCGGCCCGAGGTGTCGGCCGGGTTGACGAAGGTCTCGCCGAGCGCGCCGGAGATCGGCCAGCGCAGCCAGACGAGGCCGCCGCCCGAGACGGGATGGAGCGCCGAGTACTTGGAGGCGGAGACCGGGAAGGGCACGACGCGGCTCGCCAGGCCCTCGATCTCCACGGACGGCGCGCCGTCGGCCACCGAGTCCTCCGTCGGGTCGAGCCCGCCCGCGGCCGTGCGCCCGTGGGGCGACAGGGCGAACGGGGAGGGCGTCGCGGACGACAGCGGCACCAGGTACGGGCGGCAGCCGAGCGGGAAGGACAGGTCGCCGGTGTGCACGTCGTACACCGGGTCGAAGCCGCGCCAGGAGAGGAAGGCGAGATAGCGGCCGTCGCGCGTGAACACCGGGTTCTCGTCCTCGAAGCGGCCGTTGGTGACGTCGATGATCGTCCGGTCCTTGATCCGGGCCATCTTGATCTGCCGCAGGGAGCGCCCGATACCCGGGTGGGACCAGGTGAGCCAGGCGCCGTCCGGCGAGAACGCCAGGTCGCGCACGGGTCCGTTGATCGACCGGATCAGCTCGGTGACCTCGCCGGCCTGTTCCGCCGCTCCTTCTGTTCCTTCCGCTCCTTCCTCCTCCTCGACCGTGTCGATGAGGAGGAGGCGGCCGTCGTCCGACGCGACGGCGAGGCGCTCGCCGTCCGGGTCGCTGACCATTTCGAGGACCCGTCCGAGCTCCCCGGACGCGAGGCGGCGCGGCTCGCGTTCACCGCTCGCGCGCGGCAGGTACGAGATCTCGATCGCGTCGTCGCCCTCCGCGTCGGTGACGTACGCGACCTGCCCGCCGGAGCCGAGCATCTCGGGCTGCCTGACCCGCACGCCCGGGGTGTCCGCGATGGTCCGGGCGGGGCCGTCGCGGTGGGTGAGCCAGTACAGGCTGCCGCGGACGACGACGGCGCTGGCCCGGCCCGTCTCGTCGACGGAGAGCCCGTCGACGTGATGGGCGGCCGGCACCTGGTAGGGGCGGCGCCCGACGCGCGGGCCGCCGAGGCGCACGTCCAGCTTGCGCGGCACGGAGCCGGCGGAGAGGTCGTCGATGATCCAGAGGTCGCCGGCGCACTGGTAGACGATCCGGGTCCCGTCGCTGGAGGCGTTGCGGGCGTAGAACGCGTCGTGGTCGGAGTGGCGGCGCAGGTCGGAGCCGTCGGGCAGGCAGGAGTACACATTGCCGATGCCCTGGTGGTCGGAGAGGAACGCGATGCGTCCCGCCACGAACATCGGTGCCTCCAGATGCCCGTCCAGGTCGGCGACGAGCTGCTCGCCGTGCAGCCACAGGCGGCCCTGGGCGCCGCCCCGGTACCGCTTCCAGGAGGCCGGCTCGTGCGGGGGAGTGCCGGTCAGGAGCAGGGTCCTGCGCTCGCCGTCGATCTCGGCGACCGCGATGTCGGAGACGGGGCCCCAGGGCAGCCTCCCGCCGGGGGAGCCGTCGGTGGGAACGTCGTAGGCCCAGGTGAAGTACGAGAAGGGCTGGCCGTGCGAGGCCACCGCGAGGATGACGGTCCGCCCGTCCTTGTCGGGCGGTGTCCACCCGCGGACCTGGGTGTCCGTGCTGCCCCAGTAGGTGAGGCGCCGGGCGGGTCCGCCCTCCACCGGCGCAAGGTGGATCTCGGGGTCCAGGCTGCGCCAGGTCGTGTACGCGATGTGGCGGCCGTCCGGCGAGAACCGTGGGCTGCTCACCTTGGTCCGGTCGACCGTGACCCGCCAGGCCCGGCCCGGCCGGTCGAGCGGGGCGACCCAGAGGTCGTCCTCGGTCTCGAAGCAGAGCCGGTCCTCGTGCAGATGGGGAAACCGCAGGTACGCGTTGTCGCTCACCCACCCATGCTTTTCCGCTCAACGGCCCCCGGCAACTTGTGGTTCGCCCGCTTGCGGATGCGGCTTGTGGCGCAGGACACGTACGAAACGGTTTCGTTTCGTTAAGTGAGGTCGTACAGTAATTCTGTACGAAACGGTTTCGTACGCACTGTCTGGACCGGAACAGGAGTGACTCATGGCTGAAGCCGCGGCGACGCGCCGCAGCCGGATCACGCCCGAGCGCGAGGCCGAGCTGTACGGCGCCGTGCTCGAACTGCTCCGCGAGGTCGGTTACGACGCCCTGACCATGGACGCCGTGGCCGCCCGCACCCGGTCGAGCAAGGCCACGCTCTACCGCCAGTGGGGCAGCAAGGCCGAGCTGGTCGTGAAAGCGCTGCGGCACCAGAAGCCGTCGCGTCTGAGCGAGATCGACACCGGGTCGCTGCGGGGCGACTTCCATGAACTGGTCCTCCGTGAGGACGACTGCGAGATGGCCCAGGGATCCGCGCTGATGCGGGGCCTGGCCATGGCGGTCCACGAGAACCCGGATCTCCTGCGCGCCTTCCGCGAGCTGCTGATCGAGCCCGAGATGGAGGAGCTCCGGCATGTGCTGCGGCGCGCCGTCGACCGGGGCGAGATCCGTGCGGACAACCCGGCGCTCGACTACGTCCTGCACATGATCGTCGGTGCCTTCATGGCCCGGACCCTCATCGACGAACAGCCGCCCACCCAGGCCTTCGTCGCCTCCTACATCGACGCCGTGGTCCTCCCCGCTCTCGGCGCCTGACCCCTTCTCCACCCAAGACCCGTCACACCCGAGCACCTGACGCGACCGCTCACGTCGTCGGGCTGATCACCCCTGCCCCCATACGACTGACCGGGAGTACGCCCTCGTGGCCACGTTCCTCTACAAACTCGGCAAGCTCGCCTTCCGCCGCAGGCACTTCGTCGCCCTGATCTGGGTGGCGCTGCTCACCCTCGCGGGGGTGGGCGCCGCCTCCGCGCCCACGGCGGCGTCCAGTTCCTTCTCCATTCCGGGGACGGAGGCCCAGAAGGCCTTCGACCTGCTCGACCAGCGCTTCCCGGGCTCCAGCGCCGACGGCGCCACCGCACGTGTCGTCTTCCAGGCGCCCGACGGCGAGAAGATCACGTCCGCGGCCAACAAGGCCGAGGTCAGCAAGACCGTCGCGGAGCTCGGGTCCGGTTCGAAGGAGGTCGCCGCGGCGGCCGACCCGTTCGTCGCGAAGACCGTCAGCAAGGACGGCACGATCGCGTACTCCTCGGTCTCCTACAAGGTCTCCTCGATGGAGCTGAAGGACGCCGACCGCGACGCGCTCCAGAAGACCGTCGACGAGGCGCGCGACTCCGGGCTGACCGTCGAGGTCGGCGGTGACGCGCTGCAGGCCATGCCGGAGACCGGGGCCACCGAGATCATCGGTGTGGCGATCGCCGCCGTCGTCCTCGTGATCACCTTCGGCTCGCTCGTCGCGGCCGGGCTCCCGCTGCTCACCGCGCTGATCGGTGTCGGCATCGGCGTCTCGTCGATCACCGCGCTGGCCAACGCGCTCGACCTGGGTACCACCACCTCGACGCTGGCCATGATGATCGGCCTCGCGGTCGGCATCGACTACGCGCTGTTCATCGTCTCGCGCTTCCGCGCCGAGCTGGCCGAGGGCCGCGACCGCGAGGAGGCGGCCGGACGGGCCGTCGGCACCGCGGGTTCCGCCGTGGTCTTCGCCGGTCTGACCGTCGTCATCGCGCTGGTCGGGCTCGCCGTCGTCAACATCCCGATGCTGACGAAGATGGGCATCGCCGCCGCCGGCACGGTCGCCATCGCCGTCCTCATCGCGCTCACCCTCATCCCGGCGCTGCTCGGCTACGCCGGCAAGCGGGTCCACGGCCGCAAGGCCCGCAAGGCCCAGGCCGCCGAGAAGAAGCCCGAGCCGAAGACGAACATGGGCACCCGCTGGGCGAGCTTCGTGCTGCGCCGGCCGGTGGCCGTGCTGCTGACCGCGGTGGTCGGGCTCGGCGTGATGGCCGTGCCGGTGTCCTCGCTGGAGCTGGGCCTGCCCGACGACGGGGTCCAGCCCACGGACACCACGCAGCGCAAGGCGTACGACCTGCTCTCCGAGGGCTTCGGGCCCGGCTTCAACGGTCCGCTGGTGGCGGTCGTCGACGTGAAACACTCGCAGGACCCGAAGGACGCGGTCGCCCGCGTCTCCAAGGACATCGCGGCGACCGACGGGGTCAAGACGGTCACCCCGGCCGCGTTCAACCAGGCCGGTGACACGGCGACGATCACCGTCGTGCCGTCGTCCAAGCCCAGCTCCACGCAGACCGAGGACGTCGTCCACACGATCCGCGACAAGGGCGCGGACATCAAGGCGGACACCCGCGCCGAGGTCCTGGTCACCGGCACCACGGCCATGAACATCGACGTGTCGCAGAAGCTGAACGACGCGCTCGTGCCGTACCTGGCGCTCGTCGTGGGCCTCGCGTTCCTGCTCCTGATGGTGGTCTTCCGGTCGGTCCTGGTTCCGCTGAAGGCGGCGCTCGGCTTCCTGCTCTCGGTGGTCGCCGCGCTCGGCGCCGTCGTCGCGGTCTACCAGTGGGGCTGGCTCGGCTCGCTGTTCGGCGTGGAGCAGACCGGGCCGATCATGTCGATGATGCCGATCTTCATGGTGGGTGTGGTCTTCGGCCTCGCGATGGACTACGAGGTCTTCCTCGTGACCCGCATGCGGGAGGCGTACGTCCACGGGGAGCGGCCCGCGCAGGCCATCGTGACCGGCTTCAAGCACGGGGCCCGGGTGGTCACGGCCGCGGCCGTGATCATGATCGCCGTCTTCGCGGGCTTCATCGGCTCCAGCGAGCAGATGGTCAAGATGATCGGCTTCGGGCTCGCGATCGCGGTCTTCTTCGACGCGTTCCTGGTGCGCATGACGATCGTGCCGGCCGTCCTCGCGCTGCTCGGCAAGCGGGCGTGGTGGCTGCCGAAGTGGCTCGACCGGATCCTGCCGAACGTGGACGTCGAGGGCGAGGGCCTGAAGACGGTCTCCGGCGACGACTCCGCGGAGGAGGACCGGGAGCTGGTCCGCGCGTGACCGGGTACCGGCATTGACCGGTTGTCCGACCGGCTCTCAGTGAGCCACCGGGGTGGCGGCCGTGTACGTCCGGCGAAGGAAGCGCACCAGCGCCTTCTTCTCGAACTGCACGACCGCCACCCCTTTCGGCGAGTGGAACTCCATGACGGCCTGGACGCGGCCGCACGGCCAGATGTGGACGTCGCCCACGGTGGTCGGGGCGCGCAGCCCCTGCTCCAGGAGTTCTCGGGGGAAGGTCCAGTCACCCTTCTCGGGGACGGTGAGGTGGACGCGTCCGTCGTAGCTCAGGACTGCCGGGACGGCCGGCGCCTCCTCTGGGGAGTCCGTGACGAGGTGGGCGGGTGCGTACTGCTCGACGTCAGACATCGGGGACTCCTCGTCGTCTTGTCCGTGCTGTCATCTAATGTCCCATATAAGTCATATGTGCGGCTATGTGTCCGGGGGTTGCCGCTGGGTTAATTGTGTCTCCGGCGCTCTTGCAAGCAGTTCGCAACAAGGCACTATCATCGGACGGTCGCCTGTCCCCCTCGCGAACCTGTCGCGTGCCCCGAAGCGGAGCTTTCACCCATGCATGTCCCCGACGGATTCATCAACGCCCCCGTCTCGGCGGCCGCAGGTGTCGTCGCCGCGGGCGCCGTGGCCGTCAGCCTGAAAGGCGCGCGGCGCGAACTCGACGAGCGGACGGCCCCCCTCGCGGGCCTCGTCGCCGCGTTCATCTTCGCCGTGCAGATGCTGAACTTCCCCGTCGCGGCGGGCACCAGCGGCCACCTCCTGGGCGGCGCACTGGCCGCGATCCTCGTCGGCCCCTACACCGGCGTCCTCTGTGTGTCCGTGGTGCTCCTGATGCAGGGCGTGCTCTTCGCCGACGGCGGCCTGACCGCGCTCGGCGTGAACGTCACCGACATGGCGATCACCACGACCGTCGTCGCCTACCTCGTCTTCCGCGGCCTGGTGAAGGTGCTGCCCCGGGGGCGCCGCTCCATCACCGTCGCCTCCTTCGTCGCGGCGCTCCTGTCCGTACCGGCCGCGGCCGTCGTCTTCACCCTGATCTACGCGATCGGCGGCACCACCGACGTCTCGATCGGCAAGGTCGCCACCGCGATGGTCGGCGTGCACGTCCTCATCGGCATCGGCGAGGCCGTCATCACCGCGCTGACCGTCGGCGCCGTCGTCGCCGTCCGCCCCGACCTCGTGTACGGCGCCCGCGGCCTGCACCGGCCGCTCAAGCTCCGCGTCGGCGGCGAACTCGTCGACGCCCCGGACACCGCGCCCGCGCCCGTCGCCGCCCGCGGCTCCCACCGCAAGGTCTGGATCACCGGCCTCGTCACCTCCCTCGTCCTCGCCGGCTTCGTCTCCTTCTACGCCTCCGCCAGCCCGGACGGCCTGGAGAAGGTCGCCCACGACAAGGGCATCGACCAGAAGACCGAGAAGCACGCCTCCGACGGCTCCCCGCTCGCCGGGTACGGCGTCAAGGACGTCGGCGACGCCCGGCTCTCCGGCGGCCTGGCCGGCGTGATCGGCGTCGGCGTCACCGTCGTCGCGGGCAGCGGCGTCTTCTGGGCGCTGCGCAGGCGCCGCACCGCCGACACCTCCCCGAGCCGGAGCACGGAGACCGCCTGACATGGGGGCGGGGCACGCGCACAAGCTCTACCGGCACGGGCACTCGCCCGTGCACGGCCTGCCGCCGCACACCAAGCTCGCCGCCGTCTTCTGCTTCGTGATCGTGGTCGTCTCCACGCCCCGCGAGGCGATGTGGGCGTTCGCGCTGTACGCGGTGCTGCTCGCGGCCGTCGCGTACGCGGCCAGGGTCCCGGCCGCCTTCCTCCTCAAGCGGCTCCTCATCGAGATCCCGTTCGTCGCCTTCGCCGTCCTCATGCCGTTCGTGGCGCAGGGCGAGCGAGTCGACGTCCTCGGGATGTCCCTCAGCGTCAACGGCCTGTGGGGCGCCTGGAACGTCCTCGCCAAGGGCACCCTCGGCGTCGCCGCGTCCGTCCTGCTCGCCTCCACGACGGAGCTGCGCGAGCTGCTCCTCGGCCTGCAGCGGCTCAAGCTGCCGCCGCTGCTCGTCCAGATCGCGTCGTTCATGATCCGCTACGGCGATGTGATCACCGACGAGATGCGCCGCATGAAGATCGCCCGGGAGTCGCGCGGCTTCGAGGCGAGCGGCGTGAGGCACTGGGGCGTCCTCGCCAAGTCCGCGGGCGCCCTCTTCATCCGCTCCTACGAGCGCGGCGAGCGCGTGCATCTGGCCATGGTCAGCCGCGGGTACGCCGGATCGATGCCGGTCATCGACGACGTGAGCGCGTCCCGCACGCAGTGGTCGTACGCCCTCACCCTCCCCTGTGCCGCTCTTGTCGTCTGTCTGCTGGGATGGCTGCTGTGACTGTTTCCCCCGCCCCGCTCTCTCCCGTCTCGCTCGAGGTCGGTGGTCTCGCCTACGCCTACCCCGACGGGCACCAGGCCCTCTTCGGCGTCGACCTGACCATCGGCCGCGGTGAGCGCGTCGCCCTGCTCGGGCCCAACGGCGCGGGCAAGACGACCCTCGTGCTGCATCTCAACGGCATCCTCACCGGAGGCGCCGGCACCGTGACCGTCGCCGGTCTGCCCGTCGGCAAGCAGCACATGGCCGAGATCCGGCGCAAGGTCGGCATCGTCTTCCAGGACCCCGACGACCAGCTCTTCATGCCGACCGTCCGCGAGGACGTGGCCTTCGGGCCCGCGGCCGCCGGGGTGAAGGGGCCCGAACTCGAGGCCCGCGTGCACAGGGCCCTCGCCCAGGTCGGCATGGCCGGCTTCGCCGACCGGCCGCCGCACCACCTCTCCTTCGGGCAGCGCCGCCGCGTCGCGGTCGCCACCGTCCTCGTCATGGAGCCCGAGATCCTCGTCCTGGACGAGCCCTCGTCGAACCTCGACCCGGCCTCGCGCCGCGAACTCGCCGACATCCTGCGGTCGCTGGACGTCACCGTCCTGATGGTCACGCACGACCTGCCGTACGCGCTCGAACTCTGCCCGCGCTCGGTGATCCTCAGCGAGGGCGTGATCGCGGCCGACGGGACGACCGGCGACCTCCTCGCCGACGAGGACCTCATGCGCGCACACCGCCTGGAGCTCCCCTTCGGCTTCGACCCGAAGTCAGTGAAGGTCTGAGGGCCCAGGAATCCTCAGCGATCCATGGCTGTTGCACCCGGTGTGAGTGACATGAACGGCACAGTGGCCACCGGGTTCGAACCGGTCAGGGACGCCTTCGCGCACAACTTCGACGCGCTCGGCGAGCGCGGCGCGGGCGTGGTCGTCTACCGCGACGGACACAAGGTCGTCGACCTGTGGGCCGGCACCCGCGACGTGAGCGGCGGCGCCCCCTGGGAGCGCGGCACCGCCCAGATCATGCGCTCCGCCACGAAGGGCGTGGCCGCCGCCGCGCTGCTCCTGCTGCACCAGCGGGGAGAGCTCGACCTGGACGCGCCGGTCGGCGCCCACTGGCCCGAGTTCAAGGAGCACGGCAAGGAGCACGTCCTCGTCCGTGACGTCCTCGCGCACCGCGCCGGGGTGCCCGCGCTGGACCGCCCGCTGACCCCCGCCGAGGCCGCCGATCCCGACACCGGCGCCGCGGCCGTCGCCGGCCAGGCCCCCGCCTGGGAACCCGGCACCGACCACGGCTATCACGCGCAGACCTACAGCTGGCTCACCGGCGAACTCGTGCGCCGCGTCACCGGCCGCACCGTCGGCGCCTGGATCGCCGAGCACATAGCCGCCCCCGTCGGCGCCGACCTGTGGGTCGGCCTGCCCGCGGCCGAGGCGCACCGCGCCGGTCTCATCGGCCCCGTCGAACCCCCGGCAGCGTCCGGCGGCGGCCTGCGCACCCGCCCCAGGCGGAACGTCGCCGACGCGTACGCCGACCCCGGCTCCCTCACCCGCCGCGCCTTCGGCGCCATCGCCCCCGCGCCCGACGAGAACGACCCGGCCTACCGCGCCGCCGAGCTGCCCGCCTCGAACGGCGTCGGCACGGCGGAGGGACTCGCCCGCTTCTACGCGGCCCTGATCGGCGAAGTCGACGGCGGCACCCGCCTGTTCACGCCGGACACGGCTCACGCCGCCCGCACGGAGGCGTCCTCGGGCGCCGACCGCGTGCTCGTCGTCCCGACCCGCTTCGGACTCGGTTACATGCTCCACGGCGTCGCCTCCCCTCTCCTCGGCCCCGGCTCCTTCGGCCACCCCGGACGGGGCGGCCCGCTCGGCTTCGCGGACCCCGAGTCCGGGATCGCCTTCGGGTACGTCACGAACGGCATGCAGAAGGGCGTCACCGCCGACCCGCGCGCCCAGGCACTGGTGCGGGCCGTGCGCGCCTCGCTCGCCGGATGACCGCAGTGTGCCCCGGACGCGCGCCGGGTAGCGTCGGCCCATGAGGCGCTTCGAGGGGTACGGGGTCATGATCACCGGCGCGGCGCGCGGCATCGGCGCCGCCACCGCGCACAGGTTCGCCGCCGAGGGGGCGCAGGTCGCCGTCACCGACGTGGATCCGCAGGCGGCGGAGAAGACGGCCGCCGGAATCCGTGAACACGGCGGCGCGGCAAGGGCGTTCACCTGCGACGTCGGGTCGCGCGAATCGGTGGAGGCGGCGGTCGCGGCCGCCGTCGCGGAGTTCGGGAGCCTCGACGTCCTCGTCAACAACGCCTACGCGTGCACCCCGGACGCCGCCCGCTTCGAGGACGAGCCGGACGACGTGTGGGCCCGCGACCTCGACATCACGCTCACCGGCGCGTACCGCTGCTGCCGTGCGGCGCTGCCCCACCTGGTGGCGTCGGGCCGCGGCGCGATCGTGAGCATCGGATCCGTCAACGGCCTTCAGGACTACGGCAATCACGCCTACAGCGCCGCGAAGGCGGGCCTCGGCTCGCTCACCCGCACCCTCGCCGGCCACGCGGGCCCGCGCGGCGTCCGCGTCAACCTCGTCGCGCCGGGCACGGTGCGCACCCCCGCCTGGTCGGGCCGGGGCGCCGCCCTGGACGCCGTCAGCGGCCTCTACCCGCTGGGGCGGGTCGGCGAGCCGGAGGACATCGCGGCGGCCGTCACCTTCCTCGCCTCGCCGGACGCGGCATGGATCACCGGGGTCACCCTCCCGGTCGACGGCGGCCTGACCTCGGCGAGCCTGGGCTTCCGCGCTCAGCTCCAGTGACGCGCCGCTCAGCCCGTGGTGTGCAGCATCAGCCCGATCCCCGCCACCATCAGCCCCGCCGCCACCATCCGCGGCGTGCCGAAGCGCTCCTTGAAGAACACCGTCCCGATCGCCGCGCCCACGATGATCGACGACTCGCGCAGCGCCGAGATCGGGGCGAGGTCCGCCCGCGTCTGCGCCCACAGCACGAGCCCGTACGCGGACACGGACAGCACCGCGCCGACCAGCCCGACCGCCGCGAACGGCCGCAGGCGCGCGGTCAGTTCGCCGCGCCACGTCCAGGCCGCGTACACCGGGACGCCGAGGCAGCCGAGCATCATCAGCCACGCGATGTAGCCGAGCGAGTTCCCGGAGGCGCGCACGCCGAGGCCGTCCACCACGGTGTACGCGGCGATGGACACGCCCGTCGCGACCGCCGCCCCCACGGCCGCCCAGTCGGGCCTGCGCCCCGAGCCCCGGATGCCCCACAGAGCGAGCCCGGTCAGGCCCGCGCACGAGACCGCGACGCCCGCCGCCTGCCAGCCGTCGGGGATCTCGCCCGCGAACACCGCCGCGAGCACCGTCACCACGAGCGGCGCCGTGCCGCGCGCGATCGGGTACGCCTGGCCGAAGTCGCCGAGCTTGAACGACCGCATGAGCAGGGCGTAGTAGGCGACGTGGAGGAGCGCGGAGAGGATCAGATACGGCCAGGACGCGGCGTGCGGGAACGGCACGAACGGCGCGCACACGAGCCCGATCAGCGCGCCGCCGCCCGAGATCAGCGTGAAGCCGACCAGCTTGTCCGTGATGTGGTGGGCGATCGCGTTCCAGCTGGCGTGCATGACGGCCGCCAGGAGCACGGCCGCCGCGACCAGTGGCGTCACTGAGCGCTCTCGCGCACGTCCACGAGGGCCGCTCCGGCGTGTGCGATCAGCGACTTGGGGTCCATGGGGAACACGGCGTACGGGGTGCCGGCGGCGGCCCACACGGTGTCGTGGTCCAGGAGCGAGCGGTCGGCGAGGACGCGGGTCCTGGTGAGGTGTCCGAAGGGCGGGATGCCGCCGATCGCGTATCCGGTCGTCGCGCGCACGACGTCCGCCTTGGCGCGGGTGACCTTCTCGGCGCCCAGCTCGCGCCGGACCAGCTCCACGTCCACCCGCGACGAACCGTCCATCAGGACGAGTACCGGCACCCCTCCCCCAAGCTCTCGACTGCGGTCGAGCAGGGGGGACCCCCATGCCGCGAAGATCAGCGACTTGCAGATCTGGCTGAGTTCGCAGCCGATCGCGGCGGCCGCCTCCTGCGCGGTCCTGGTCGCCTCCGGGAAGCGCCGGACGAGCGGGAGTACGTCGGCCAGGCCCAGCCCCGCGAGGGCTTCGGCGAAACGGGGGTGCGCGGCGGTGGCGGATGCAGCGGATTCCGAGGTGCTCATGGCCGCACCGTAGCGCTCCGTGTACCCGCCACGCGACCAGGTATCGGTCCCGCCGTCAGCGCCCGCCGTCAGTCCCCCGCGAGCAGCATCTGCCGCACCACGGGACCCGCCGAGTCACCGCCGTGGCCGCCCTGCTGGACGACCGCCGCCGAGGCCAGGTCGCCGCGCCAGGCCGTGAACCAGCCGTTCGGCTTCTTCTGCCCGTCGACCTCCGCCGAACCGGTCTTCGCTCCCATGTCGGTGCCGAGCCCCGACATCGGCTCGACCGCCGTACCGGCGACCGCCGTGTAGTGCAGCAGGTCGCGCAGGGCGCTCACGGTCGACGGCGACAGCTTGCGGGAGGCCGTGGCGAGCGTGCGGTGGTCCACCTCGGGCGAGACGAGGTAGGGCTGCTTGAACTCGCCCGTCTTGGCGGTGGCGACGACCGACGCCATGTTGAGCGGGTTCATCCGCACCCCGCCCTGCCCGATCAGCGAGGCCGCCATCTGCGCCTGCGACTGCACCGGGACCGCGCCGTCGAAGCTGGGCACACCGATCGACCAGTTGTCGCGGCCGAGCCCGAAGACCTCCTGCGCCTGCTTCGTCAGGTCGCCGTCGTCCAGCTTCTTGGCCTGGCTGATGAAGGCGGTGTTGCACGAGCGCGCGAAGCTGGCGCGGAACGTGCCGTCCTTGATCTCGAACTTGTCGTCGTTCTGGAACTTCCAGCCGCCGTACGTCACGTACTTGGGGCACGGGTGCTTCTTGTCGACGCCCGCGAGGTGCTTCTCCAGGAGCATCGACGACGTCACGATCTTCATCGTGGAGCCGGGCGCGAGGGAGCCCTGGAAGGCCGTGTTGAAGCCCTCGGGACGGGAGTTGGCGACCGCGAGGATCTCTCCGGTCGACGGCTTGATGACGACGACCGAGGCTTTCTCCCGCTTGGCGACCTCGCGTTCGGCGACGGCCTGCGACGTCGGGCTGATCGTCGTGCGCAGCGTGCCGGGCGTGCCCTCGGAGAGCGTGACGAGCGTCTTGTCGGGCGTGTGCTCGCTCTCCTTGCCGCTGTCCTTGTGCACGACGCGCAGCTCGATGCCCGCCGTGCCGCCGGCCTTCTTGCCGTACTTCTCGCGCAGCCCGTCGATGACGGTGCCGAGCGAGGGGTACTTGGCCGCGGTCAGCTCGTTCCCGGAGCGGTCCGTCGCCTTGATCGGCGGGTCACCGGCCGCGCCCGTGACGAGCCGGTCACCGTCCTTGAGGTCCGGGTGCACGACGGACGCCTGCCATCCGACGAGCGGCTTGCCGTCCTTCACCCGCCGTACGACGGTCAGTTCGGAGCCGTAGGCGAACGGCTTCGACTTCCCTTCGTAGGAGACCGTCGCCGACACCGCGAACGGCATCTTCGCCCCGGCGCGCTTCCCGGGCGTCAGCTTCACCCCGGACAGATGGGCGTCCTTGCCGTACGAGGTGAGGGCGGCCGTCGCCGCGGTGGCGTCGTCCGTGGCGGCCGCCGCCTTCGCGGTGTCGCCCGCGGCCCACGCGGTCAGGAACCGGTCGGCCGCGGTGCGGACCTCGGCCGGGGTGACGGGGCCCGTCTTGACGTGGGGCTTGTCGTCGGCGGTGGTCGATGGGTCCGAGTCGCCGGTGAAGAGGGCGTAGGCGCTGACTCCGGCGCCGAGCACCACGACGGCGACCACGCCGCCGATCACGGCCGCGTTCGCCTTCTTGCGCTCGGGTCGCCTGCCTCTGCTGCCCACCGGTCCTCCGTCGTTGCCTTGTCCGCGCGGTCCACTGGGTTACTCACGGACGGCTCAGACTAAGGCGTCCGGGTAAATGCTCCCGACGCGCCTCAGCTACCCGCCCGTAGCACCGCCGCCACGATCGGGCCCGCGGCGTCGCCGCCGTGGCCGCCCTCCTCGGTGACCGCGGCCGCCGCGACGTCCCCGCGGTAGCCGGTGAACCAGCTGTTCGACTTGGTCTGGCCGGTGACCTCCGCGGAGCCGGTCTTGGCGCCGATGTCGGGGCCGAGACCCGCCATGACCTGCGCGGCGGTTCCGATCGTCGCGGTGCGGCGCATCATCTGCTGCAGCTGCGCGGCGGTGTTGGGGGCGAGGCCGCGGGCGGTGGCGAGTTCCCGGTCGTCGAGGGAGCGCGGCACGATCACGGGCTGCCGGAAGACGCCGGTCTTCGCGGTCGCCGTGACGGACGCCATGTTCAGCGGGTTCATCTGGACCTGGCCCTGTCCGATGGCGTTGGCCGCGCGGTCGGGGCCGCCGGACGGCGGGATCTTGCCGTCCGCCGACGCGATGCCGGTCTTCCAGTTGTCCTGGCCCAGACCGAAGCGGTCCTGCGCCTCCCGGGTCAACGACTCGTCCGTCAGCGGCTTTTCGTCGATGAGCTTCACGAACGCCGTGTTGCAGGACCGCGCGAAGCTGTCCGCGAGGTTGGCGCCCTCGTTGGCCTTCATGCCCGGAAGGTTGTGGAAGGTCTGGCTCTGCCAGGTCGCGGTGTCCGGGCAGGGCGCGGGGCTGTTGACCGAGGCGACACCGTTGTCGATGAGCATCGCCGCGGTGATGACCTTCATCGTGGAGCCGGGGGCCTGCTCGCCCTGGAAGGCGGCATTGAAGCCGTCCTGGCGGTGGTTGGCGACCGCGAGGACCTGGCCCGTGCTCGGCTGCACGGCCACCACGGACGACTCGTCGAAGCTCTTCACGGCCTTCTCCGCCGCCGCCTGCGCTCTCGCGCTGAGCGTCGTGTGCAGCTCGCCGGCCTTGCCCTTCACGAGCGTGAGCAGCGTCTTGGTCCCGGCGTCCTCGCTCTCGCGCTGGATGTACGTCTCCACACCCGCGCGGCCGCCGGCCGTGTCGCCGTACTTCTCGCGCAGCTGGTCCAGGATCGGCCCGAGCGAGGGGTACTTCTCCTTCGTCAGGACGGCGCCCGACCGGTCCACGGCCTCGATGGGCGGCGCCGAGGCCTCGCCGGTGACGAGGGTGTCGCCCCTGCGCATGTCCGGATGCACGACGGCCGCCTGCCAGTCGACCAGCGCCCGGCCGGTGTTGAGGCCCCGTACGACCGTGAGCGAGGAGTCGTAGGCGAGGGTCTTCTTCTTCCCCTCGTACGACACCGTGGCCTTCACCTTGAACGGCACCTCGGCCCCCGAGGGCGCCCCCGCCGTCAGCGTGGTCTGCGTGATGTGCGCGTCGTCGTGCCAGCCGGTCAGCGCCGTGAGCGCGGACTCCGCGTTGTTCGTGTACGTCGACGCGGTGTCCGGGTCGGACTTCGCCCACGCCGCGAGGAACTTCTGCGACACGTCCTTGATCTCGTCCGCCGTCGGCGGCCCGGTCCTGCGCGGCGAGGGTGCCCCCGCCGTACTCGATCCGCCCGAATCGGTCACGGCCGTCACCACGTTGTACGCGCCGTATCCCGCGCCCCCGACCATGATGGCGAACACCCCGCCGATCACAGCCGCCTTGGCCCCCTTGCGCATGCTGCGTCCCCTCCCCAGGTTCCGGTGGGAACTTTAGGCGGCAGCCGTGCCCGGTGTGACGAGAGTGCACAGATGTTGTCCGAACTTTTCCGAACGGAGACCGCTTGCGCGGGGTCGGGTCGTCCGAGGTCAGACCCAGGAGTCCAGCCACATCCGGGACTGCCAGGAGTGGAACGGGATCGCCTGGCCGGTGTAGATCGGCCAGAAGTAGACGAAATTCCACACGATCAGCAGAACGAGCACACCCGCACCCGCCGCGCCCACGACTCTGCGCCGCTCCCCGGAGCCCGGTGGCCCGAGGATCGCGCCGACCAGCATCGCGACGGCGAGACAGAGGAAGGGCACGAAGACGACCGCGTAGAAGAAGAAGATCGTGCGTTCCTGGTAGTTGAACCAGGGAAGATAGCCCGCGGCGACGGCGCACGCGATGGCTCCCGCCCGCCAGTCGCGGCGGAAGAACCAGCGCCACAGCAGATACAGCACGGCGAACGCCGCCGCCCACCACAGCAGCGGGGTGCCGAGCGCGAGGACCTCGCGGGCGCACTTGTCGCCCGCGTCGGCCGGGCAGCCGTCCTTGCCGGGCATCGGGGACTCGTAGAAGTACGAGACCGGCCTACCGTCGACGAGCCAGCTCCACGGGTTCGACTGGTAGATGTGCGGGGAGCTGAGCCCCACGTTGAACTTGTAGACCTCGTGCTCGTAGTGCCACAGGCTGCGCACCCAGTCGGGGAACAGCCAGGTCCAGGAGCCGCCCCGGCCGTCGGTCGCCGCCCAGTTGCGGAAGTAGCCGCCGGTCCCGTCGGCAGGAGAAAGGATCCAGCCGAGCCAGGACAGGACGTAGGTGCCGACCGCGACCGGCACCGTCGACAGGAACGCCCAGCCGAGGTCCCGCTTGAGCACGGTGACGTACGGCCGGCGGGCCCCGGCGACGCGGCGCGCGCCGACGTCCCACAGGACGGTGAGGATGCCGAACGCGGCCACATAGATGAAGCCGTTCCACTTCGTGCCGGCGGCGAGACCCAGGCACAGGCCGGCCAGCAGCCGCCACGGGCGCGGGCCGAGGCGCAGCGTCTCGGCGATGTGCGCGTCGGGGCGTGGCACGCCGTCCTCACCCCTCGGGAGCGCGGCAGCGAGCTTCCCGCGCGCCTTGTCGCGGTCCACGACCAGGCAGCCGAACGCGGCGACGACGAAGAACACGAGGACCGAGTCGAGGAGCGCCGTGCGGCTCATGACGAACGCGAGGCCGTCCACGGCGAGCAGCAGACCGGCCAGGCAGCCGAGGAACGTCGAGCGGAACAGCCGCCGCCCGATGCGGCACACCAGCAGCACGCACAGCGTGCCGAGCACCGCCGTCATGAACCGCCAGCCGAACGGGTTGAATCCGAACAGCCACTCACCGATCCCGATGACGTACTTGCCGACCGGCGGATGCACGACGTACGCGGCGTCGTGCGGGATCGGCACGTGGCCGTCGCTCTTGAGGATCAGGTCGTTGGCGTTCTTGTCCCAGTTGACCTCGAAGCCGCGGTGGATCAGCGCCCACGCGTCCTTCGCGTAGTACGTCTCGTCGAATATCACGGCCTTCGGGCTGCCGAGATGCCAGAACCGCATCAGGCCCGCGACCAGCGTCACGAGCAGCGGACCGAGCCAGCCCGACCAGCGCGTCAGGCCCCGCGCCACACCGTCGGAGAGGCCGAGCGTCGCCCACAGCCGCGACGACGGCGGCGCGTACGGCGGCACGAGCCGCGTGCCCACGTCGCCTCTGGGCCGCGCCACGTGCCCGAACCGCCGCAGCCGGCGCTCCCACGTCGACGGCTGCCGCCCCTCGCCGGGGTTCTGGCCCGGCGGGGCGCTGGTCGAGGGCGAGTGCGGCGAGGACGCAGTACTGGTCACCGCGCCATCGTAGGGAACGTCCTTGTGCGAGTCCCGTGAGCGGCCCGACCGAGTCGGCCGGTCCCCGCCCCTGCGAGGATGGATCCGTGACATCAAGCCCAGAATCCCCCGGAACGCTCGTGCTCGCGGGCACGCCCATCGGAGACGTGTCGGACGCGCCGCCCCGGCTCAGCACGGAGCTGGCCGCCGCCGACGTCATCGCCGCCGAGGACACCCGCAGGCTGCGCCGCCTGACGCAGGCGCTCGGGGTGACCCCGGGCGGGCGCGTCGTGTCGTACTTCGAGGGGAACGAGTCCGCCCGCACGCCCGAGCTGGTCGAGGCGCTCGTGGGCGGGGCCCGGGTGCTGCTCGTGACCGACGCGGGGATGCCGTCCGTGTCCGACCCCGGGTACCGGCTCGTCGCGGCCGCCGTCGAGCGGGACATCAAGGTCACCGCCGTGCCGGGTCCCTCCGCCGTGCTCACCGCTCTCGCGCTGTCCGGGCTGCCCGTCGACCGGTTCTGCTTCGAGGGTTTCCTGCCCCGCAAGGCCGGCGAGCGCATGGGCCGGCTGAAGGAAGTGGCGCAGGAGCGCCGCACCCTCGTCTATTTCGAGGCCCCGCACCGCCTCGACGACACGCTCGCCGCGATGGCGGAGGCATTCGGCGCCGACCGCAGGGCGGCCGTGTGCCGCGAGCTCACCAAGACGTACGAGGAAGTGAAGCGGGGCCCGCTCGGGGAACTCGCGAAATGGGCCGAGGAAGGCGTACGCGGCGAAATCACCGTCGTCGTCGAGGGCGCCCCGGAGAAGGGCGCGGAGTCCCTCGACGCCTCCGAGCTGGTACGCAGGGTGCAGGTGCGCGAGGAGGCGGGGGAGCGGCGCAAGGAAGCGATCGCCGCCGTGGCCGCCGAAGCGGGGCTGCCCAAGCGTGAGGTCTTCGATGCGGTGGTGGCGGCAAAGAATGCCGCTCGGGGCGCCCCATCGGAGGGCAAAGGACTATCGTGAAAAGCAAAGCGCAGGCCGCGCATCGGGCCTCTTCCGATAAGGAAAGGCCAAATCGGATCCAATAGTCGACAGGCCTGATGCGATCGCGCCGGGAGAAGCGTCCACTGGTTGAAGGGACGCACCCGTCCCACGCTTCAGGGTGGATGTAATGCCCCGCCCGGAGGTGCCTTGTCCAGCGGACAAGAGGAGCAGGCATGAGTGAGATCGCAGGCGCCGTACCGACCCCGGCCGGTGCTGCCGCACCCCAGATACCCAACCGGAGCGCGGCCACAGCCATCGCCCACGAGTCGTACGCCTTCGCCTGCATGCGGTGCGGTCACGGCTGGGAACAGAGTTACGAGATCGAGCACCACATCGACGGCGACGGCGCTGAGTTCGTGATGTACGTGGTGGGCGGCGAGCGGGTCCCGTCGCCGCTGACCCGGCCCACGTGCCTCAACTGCGGCGGCCATGTCGTACGGATCATGAGGGCGGGGCGGGTCTCGTCCATCCTCGGCGTGATGCACCGCGAGGGGACGGAGCCCGGCTCCCAGGCGGGGGAGCACCCCGCGAAGGAACACCACTGGCACCTCTCCGACCTGCTGCATCCCTTCCAGAACCGCAAGACCGACTGAGCGCCGACTGAGCACAGGCTGAGCGGCAACCGCACCCCGACGACCCCAGTGACCCCGACTTCGTAAAATCGGGGCATGAGCCCTGACCGTTCGAAGGACGTCACCCCGCCGCCGCTGCCCGCGCCCCTCGCGGTGCCGGTCGCCGACTCGCACACCCACCTCGACATGCAGTCGGGCACGGTGGAGGAGGGCCTCGCCAAGGCCGCGTCGGTGGGTGTGACGACCGTCGTCCAGGTCGGCTGCGACGTGAACGGGTCCCGCTGGGCCGCCGAGACCGCGGCCGCGCATCCGAGCGTGCACGCCACCGTCGCCCTGCACCCGAACGAAGCGCCCCGTATCGTCCTCGGCGACCCCGACGGCTGGTCGCGGCAGGGGGAGCGGTCGGCCGGCGGCGACGCGGCCCTCGACGAGGCGCTCGCGGAGATCGACCGGCTCGCGGCCCTCCCGCACGTCAAGGGCGTCGGCGAGACCGGACTCGACCACTTCCGTACGGGACCTGAAGGCATCGCCGCGCAGGAGCGCTCCTTCCGTGCCCACATCGAGATCGCCAAGCGGCACGGCAAGGCGCTCGTGATTCACGATCGCGACGCCCACGACGACGTGCTGCGGATCCTCAAGGAGGAGGGCGCCCCCGAGCGCACCGTCTTCCACTGCTACTCCGGAGACGCGGAGATGGCCCGGATCTGCGCCGAGAACGGCTACTTCATGTCGTTCGCCGGGAACATCACCTTCAAGAACGCGCAGCCCCTGCGCGACGCGCTCGCCGTCGCCCCGCGCGAGCTCGTCCTGGTCGAGACCGACGCGCCCTTCCTGACCCCCGCGCCCTACCGCGGACGGCCTAATGCCCCCTATCTCATTCCGGTCACGCTGCGCGCGATGGCCGCGGTGAAGGGCCTCGACGAGGACACCCTCGCGGCGGCCGTCTCCGCCAACACGGCCCGCGCCTTCGGCTACTGAACGGCCCGCCTCCCGGAACGACGCCCGGCGGGTGAGGCCGGCGACGAAGCGCGACACAGCGTAGTCGTGATGCTTTGGAGAGTGACGATGCTCGGCTAGGTTCTCCTCTCTCGATCCGGACCCAGGAGCGTCGTCGTGAGCAATTCGCCGTACGGGACGTATGAGCCGCAGGAAACGCTCGACGCGCTCGGGACATGTGAGCCACCGCCCGGCCCGCAGCCTTACGGGGACACCTACCGCCCCGGCTACGAGTCGATGGAGACCCAGCCGGCCTGGCAGGTGCCCGAAGCGCTGCTGCCGCGCCAGACCGCCCCGGCCGCGGGGCGGGCCGAGGCCCGCAGGGCGGCCCGGCGCAGGAAACGGCCCGACCGGCCCGAGACCCTCAGGCGCCTGCTGCCCCAGGCCCTCGTCGTCGCGTTCCTGGCCGGCGGCACCACCGCGTTCGTCGTCGCCGACAAGGCGGTCCAGCTCAGCGTCGAAGGCAGGCCGCGCACCCTGCACACCTTCGCGGACGACGTCGGCGAGCTGCTCGCCGACGAGGGGGTCGACGTCGGCCCGCACGACGTCGTCGCGCCCGCCCCGGGCACCGCCCTGGCCGGCGGGGACGAGGTCACCGTGCGCTACGGCAGGCCCGTCCACCTCACCATCGACGGCGAGCGCCGCCGGGTGTGGACCACCGCGGGCACCGTCGACGGCGCCCTGCACCAGCTGGGCGTGCGCGCCGAGGGCGCCTACGTCTCCACGTCCCGCTCCCGCCGCATCGCCCGCGACGGCCTCGCGTTCGACGTCCGCACGGAACGCAGCGTCACGGTCATGGCCGACGGGCGCGAGCGCACCATCCGTACCAACGCCGCCACCGTCCGGGACGCCGTGGACGAGGCGGGCGTCTCGCTGCACGGCCAGGACACCACGTCCGTGCCGCAGGACAGCTTCCCGCGCGACGGGCAGACGATCACCGTCATGCGGATCAAGGGCAGCAAGGAGGTGCGCGAGGAAGTCATCGAGTACGCCGTCGAGCGCACCAAGGACCCGACCCTGTTCCGCGGCACCGAGGTCGTCGAACGGGCGGGCCGCCCGGGCGCCCGCCGCGTCACCTACGCCCTGCGCACCGTCAACGGCGTCAAGCAGAGGCCGCGCCGCATGAGCGCCGAGGTCGTGCGCGAGCCGCGCAGCCAGGTCGTGAAGGTCGGCACCAAGCCGCTGCCGCCCTCCGTCGCGGGCGCCGACAGTCTGAACTGGAGCGGGCTCGCCCGGTGCGAGTCCGGCGGGCGCGCCGCCGCGACCGACGCCACCGGCACCTACGGCGGCCTCTACCAGTTCGACGTACAGACCTGGCGCAGCCTGGGCGGCGGCGGCCGGCCCCAGGACGCGTCCGCCTCCGAGCAGACGTACCGGGCGAAGAAGCTCTACGTGCGGCGCGGCGCGAGCCCCTGGCCGCACTGCGGGAGCCGCCTGCACGGGTAGGGCCTGTCGATGAGGCCGGGCCGGGCTCTGGGCTCACGGGGTCCGGGCACGCACTCCCCCGGGCTCCCGGCTGCGCGCCCTGGGCCGCGCGGGGCCCCGCGGTCCGGTCGGGACCCGGCCGCGGCGCCCCGTACCCTGAGACCGTGAGCACCACTGACCCCCAGGGCCCCCTGCTTGGCCCCGCCGACATCCGCGAACTGGCGGCAGCCCTGGGCGTGCGGCCCACGAAACAGCGCGGCCAGAACTTCGTCATCGACGCCAACACGGTCCGCCGCATCGTCCGCACCGCGCAGGTCACCCCCGAGGACAACGTCGTCGAGGTCGGCCCCGGCCTCGGCTCGCTGACCCTGGCGCTCCTGGAGGCGGCGGCCCACGTCACCGCCGTCGAGATCGACGACGTGCTCGCCGCCGCGCTGCCCGCGACGATCGAGGCCCGCCTCCCGCAGAGGAAGGACGCCTTCGCGCTCGTCCACTCCGACGCGATGCACGTACGCGAACTGCCGGGCCCCGCGCCCACGGCGCTCGTCGCGAACCTGCCGTACAACGTCGCCGTGCCGGTCCTGCTCCACATGCTCGACACCTTCCCCACCATCGAGCGCACGCTCGTCATGGTGCAGGCCGAGGTCGCCGACCGCCTCGCGGCCGCCCCCGGCTCGAAGGTCTACGGCGTCCCGTCGGTCAAGGCCAACTGGTACGCGGACGTGAAGCGCGCCGGCTCCATCGGGCGGAACGTCTTCTGGCCCGCGCCGAACGTCGACAGCGGTCTCGTGGCCCTGGTCCGGCGCACCGAGCCGGTGGCGACGACCGCCTCCAAGCGCGAGGTCTTCGCCGTGGTCGACGCGGCCTTCGCCCAGCGCCGCAAGACCCTGCGCGCCGCCCTGTCCGGCTGGGCCGGATCGGCCGCCGCCGCCGAGGCCGCCCTGGTCGCGGCCGGAGTCTCCCCGCAGGCGCGCGGCGAGGCCATCACGGTCGAGGAGTTCGCACGGATCGCGGAGAACAAGCAGTGAGCGTGACGGTACGGGTCCCCGCCAAGGTCAACGTCCAGCTCGCGGTGGGCGCCGCCCGCCCCGACGGCTTCCACGACCTCGCCAACGTCTTCCTCGCCGTCGGCCTGCACGACGACGTCACGGCGACCGCGGCCGACGAACTGACCCTCACCTGCGAGGGCCCCGGCGCGGACCAGGTCCCGCTCGACCGCACGAACCTCGCGGCCCGCGCCGCGATCGCGCTCGGCGAGCGGTACGGGATCGAGCCCCGCGTCCACCTCCACATCGACAAGGACATCCCCGTCGCCGGTGGCATGGCGGGCGGCTCCGCGGACGCGGCCGGCGCGCTCGTGGCCTGCGACGCGCTGTGGGGCACCGGCGCCACCCGCGACGAACTCCTGGGCATCTGCGCCGAGTTGGGCAGCGATGTGCCGTTCAGCCTGGTCGGCGGGGCGGCGCTGGGCACCGGACGCGGCGAGAAGCTTCAACTGCTCGACGTGGGCGGGCAGTTCTGGTGGGTGTTCGCCGCCGCCGACGGGGGGCTCTCGACGCCGGCCGTGTACGGGGAGTTCGACCGCCTCGCCGAAGGCCGCGCCGTCCCCGAGCCGGAGGCCTCGCCCGCGCTGCTCGACGCCCTGCGCTCCGGCGACGCGACGGCGCTGGCCGCGACGCTCACGAACGACCTCCAGCCCGCCGCGCTCTCCCTCTTCCCCGCGCTGAAGGACACCCTCGACGCGGGCACGGCGGCGGGCGCCCTCGCGGGACTGGTCTCCGGCTCGGGCCCGACCACGGCGTTCCTCTGCGCGGACGAGGCGTCGGCGCAGACGGTGGCCGCCGCCCTCACGGCGTCCGGCACCTGCCGCTCCGTACGGGTCACGACGTCACCGGCACCGGGCGCGACGGTCGTCCAGGCCTGACGCGGCGGGACGTACTCACCGGTAACTGAGTACGTCCGCGCTGTCGGCCACCGCGGGCCCCGCGGCACCGTGGTCGCCATGGTCACCGACACCGACACCGACACCGAAACCGACACTGTGAGCGCCCGGCACCGGCGCCGCAGACGCCGTATCGGCAGCACCGTCGTCCCGCTCGGCGCGATCGCCCTCGTCGGACTGCACTCCGCGCTCGCCACCCGCGGCCACCTGCTGCCCCCGCCCGCCGGCGGCGGCTGGCAGGGCAGGGTGGCGCGGCCGCGCGAGGTCGCCGCGGTTCTCGGCCGGGCAGGCGCGGGTGGCCGCGTCCGTGCCGCCCGGCGGCGCGCCGCACGAAGGCCTTGACCGCGGCCGTCGCGAACTCCCTCCCGGCCGCCCCGCCCGTATCCGCCGTCACAACGAAGGCGCAGGCCGCCGGACCCCGCGCGGCGACTACGCTGGAAGACTGATCCATCCCCTTGTCAGGAGCGAAATGGCAGTCAACCTGGTCAATGTCGAGGCAGTCAGCAAGGTGTACGGCACCCGTGCCCTGCTCGACGGCGTATCGCTCGGCGTGTCCGAGGGGGACAGGATCGGTGTCGTCGGGCGCAACGGCGACGGCAAGACCACCCTCATCCGGATGCTCGCCAAGCTGGAGGACGCCGACACCGGCCGCGTCACCCACAGCGGCGGCCTGCGCCTCGGTGTCCTCACGCAGCACGACTCGCTCGACCCCGAGGCGACCGTCCGGCACGAGGTCATCGGCGACCTCGCCGACCACGAGTGGGCGGGCGACGCCAAGATCCGCGACGTGCTCACCGGCCTCTTCGGCGGACTCGATCTGCCCGGCTTCCCGCAGGGCCTCGACACGGTCATCGCCCCGCTGTCCGGCGGCGAGCGCCGCCGCATCGCGCTCGCGAAGCTCCTCATCGGCGAGCCCGACCTGATCGTCCTCGACGAGCCCACCAACCACCTCGACGTCGAGGGCATCTCCTGGCTGGCGAGCCACCTCCGGGCCCGCCGCTCCGCCCTCGTCTGCGTGACCCACGACCGCTGGTTCCTCGACCAGGTCTGCACCCGCATGTGGGACGTGCAGAAGGGCG
The DNA here is from genome assembly GCF_055582645.1 of Streptomyces sp. NPDC107517. Classification (NCBI taxonomy): domain Bacteria; kingdom Bacillati; phylum Actinomycetota; class Actinomycetes; order Kitasatosporales; family Streptomycetaceae; genus Streptomyces; species Streptomyces sp. NPDC107517. The sequence goes on from NZ_JBVJPM010000004.1 coordinate 431,997, forward strand.
ATGTCTTCGAGTACGAGGGCGGCTACAGCGACTACGTCTTCGCGCGCGCCGAGCGTGAGCGGATCGCGGCGACCGAGGAGACCAAGCGCCAGAACCTGATGCGCAAGGAGCTGGCCTGGCTGCGCCGCGGCGCCCCGGCCCGCACCTCCAAGCCCCGCTACCGCATCGAGGCGGCGAACGAGCTCATCGCCGACGTGCCGGAGCCGCGCGACAAGAGCGAGCTGATGAAGTTCGCCAGCTCCCGCCTCGGCAAGACCGTCTTCGACCTCGAGGACGTCACGGTGCAGGCCGGGCCCAAGGTGCTCCTCAAGCACCTGACCTGGCAGCTCGGCCCCGGCGACCGCATCGGCCTCGTCGGTGTGAACGGCGCGGGCAAGACCTCTCTGCTGCGGGCCATGGCGCAGGCCGCCCGCACCGGCGGCGAGGAGCAGCCCGCGGCCGGCCGCGTCGCCGTCGGAAAGACCGTGAAGCTCGCCTACCTCTCCCAGGAGGTCGCCGAGCTCAACCCCGAACTGCGCGTCCTCCAGGCCGTGCAGCAGGTCCGCGACCGCGTCGACCTCGGCAAGGGCCGCGAGATGACCGCGGGCCAGCTCTGCGAGACGTTCGGCTTCAACAAGGAGAAGCAGTGGACGCCCGTCGGTGACCTCTCCGGCGGTGAGCGCCGCCGCCTCCAGCTCCTGCGCCTCCTCATGGACGAGCCGAACGTCCTCTTCCTCGACGAGCCGACGAACGACCTCGACATCGAGACCCTCACGCAGCTGGAGGACCTCCTCGACGGCTGGCCCGGCTCGATGGTCGTGATCTCCCACGACCGGTTCTTCATCGAGCGCACCACGGACCGGGTGTTCGCGCTGCTCGGCGACGCCACGCTGCGGATGCTGCCGCGCGGTATCGACGAGTACCTGGAGCGTCGCCGCCGCATGGAGGAGGCCGTCGCCGCCTCGATGACGGCCGCCGCCCCGGCCCCCGCCACGGGCACGCCCCAGAAGGCGGTGTCCGCCGCGGACGCCCGCGCCGCGAAGAAGGAACTCCAGAAGATCGAGCGGCAGCTGGACAAGATGTCCGAGAAGGAGACCAAGCTGCACGCGCAGATCGCCGACAACGCCACTGACTTCGCGAAGGTGGCCGAGCTGGACGGCGAGCTGCGCGAACTGATCGCGGAGCGCGAGGAGTTGGAGATGCGCTGGCTCGAGCTCGCGGAGGACGCGTGAAGCTCCCGTAACAGACCCATCACGGGCCGGTGCTCCCTTGGGAACAGGGGAGCGACCGGCCCTATGTGCTACTGCACTGGGTGATAGAAAGAGCACTCTGGGAATTGCCTGAGAACGACCAGAGAACGTCCTGAAATCGGCCAGGCGAGCAGACACATCAGTGAAGACGGGGGGAGCGCTGATGACTCAGCCGCCCAACCAGCCGCCGCAAGGCGGCTTCGGAGCACCACAGGATCCGCAGCAGCCACCGGCCCAGCCGCCGCAGCCTCCGGCGCAGCCGCCGCAGCCGCCGCAGGCGCCGCCGGCCCCGCAGCCCGGATACGGCTACCCGCAGCAGCCGGGCCCCTACGGCCCGCCCCCGCAGGGCGGCCCCTACGGTCAGCCCCAGCAGCCGGGTCCCTACGGCCAGCCGCAGCAGCAGCCGGGACCGTACGGCCAGCAGCCCCAGTACGGCTACCCGCAACAGCAGCCCCAGTACGGCTACCCGCAGCAGCAGCCCCCGTTCCCCGGTGGCCCCGCGGGCCCGGGCGGCGGCGGCAAGAACCCCTTCAAGGGCCGGACCGGGATCATCGTGGCCGCCGCCGTGGCCGTCGTCGTGATCGCCGGCGGTGTGGTGTGGGCGGTCGTGGGCGGCGGTGACGACAAGAAGAAGGACCCCGTCGCCGACAAGAGCCAGGACCCCAAGCCCACCGGCTCCGCGCCGGTCGACCCGGGTGACGGCTCCGGCGACGGACGCGACGGCAAGGAAGACCTCAACGCGGGCCGCCAGGCCGGTGAGTCGAAGGTCCTCTGGTACAAGACGGCCCCCAAGGCCCCCGGCGACGGCGCGGACGCGCCCGGCATGTGGGTCACCGACACGCTCGCTGCGAAGGCGGTCTACAACGAGCTCGTCGCGTACAACATCTCGGACGGCAAGCCGAGTTGGCCGACGATCACCCTGCCGCACAAGATCTGCGGCGCCAGCGTGCAGAAGTCGGACGCCGACAAGGTCGCCATCGCGTACATGAGCGGTGTCACCGAACGGGCCAAGTGCAACCAGGTCCAGCAGATCGACCTGAAGACCGGCAAGAAGGACTGGGAGAAGAAGATCCCCGAGGGGGATCTCTTCGACGGCACCGGTAGCGGCGTCGAACTCACCTACGCGGGCAGCACGTTGATGGTCGGCCGCCAGATGTCCGGCCTCGGCCTGAGCGTCAGCGACGGCAAGCAGCTCTTCGAGAAGAAGAAGTACGGCGCGGCCTGCTTCCCCGGCGCCTTCGCCGGCGGTGAGCGCCTGTTGGCCGTCTCCTCCTGCGGTGCCTCCACGGACAAGGAGCACGACGAGATCCAGGAGCTGGACCCGGCGACGGGCAAGGCGAAGTGGACCAAGCCCTTCCCCAAGGGCTGGAAGGTGGCCCGCGCCTACTCCGTCTCGCCGGTCGTCCTCTACCTCACCAACGAGGACAAGAAGCAGTGGAACATCACCACGCTGAAGAACGGCAGCAGCGCGGTGCGTTCCGAGGTCTCGGTCGACGAGGACTTCGCGCCCGAGTGCGGCTGGGCCATCCTCGACCGTGACCTCCAGGGCTGCACGGGCGTCGCCGCCGACACCAACACGCTGTACCTGCCGACCAAGGCGACCAGCGGCACGGCCAACGAGGTCGTCGCGATCAGCCTGGAGAACGGCAAGGAGCGCTGGCGCGTGAAGTCGCCGGTGGCGCAGAACATGCTGCCGCTGAAGACCGACGGCGGCGCGGTGATCGCCTACGTCAACGCCTCGTACGACGCCGGTGGCAGGGTCGTGTCGATCGCGACGGCGGGCTCGCACACGCCGAAGACCCTGCTGCAGAACCCGGCGGGAACCGCGCAGATCGAGAACGGCTTCTACTCCAAGGCGGTCGACTACGTCGACGGGCGCTTCTACATCTCCACGACGCGTCTGTCCGGCACGGCCAAGGGCGAGGAGAAACTGATGCTGGCGTACGGCAAGTGACCGCCCCAGCCGCAGTGACCGCCCACCGCACCGCCGCCCGCTCCTTCTCCCCGTCACCCGAGGTACAGACGTCATGACGCAGCCGCCCCAGCCGCCCAACGAGCCGCCGCAGGGCCCGCCCCAGGGTCCGCCGCCGGTGGGCTTCGGCAAGCCGCAGGACCCCCCGCCCGGAGGGTTCGGCGCCCCGCAGGACCCCCCGCCGGGAGGGTTCGGCGCGCCCACGCCGCCGCCCCCGCCCGGGCAGCAGCCCGGCTACGGCTACCCGCAGGCGCCCCAGACCCCGCCCCCGGCGCAGCCGCCCGCCCAGCCGCCGACGCCGCCGCAGGGCCAGCCCGGGGGCTACGGCCACCCGCAGCCCCCTGCCCCCAACTACGGCTACCCGCAGGCCCCTCAGGGCCAGCCGCCCATGCCCCCGCAGGGCTACGGCTACCCGGGCCAGCAGCCGCCGCAGTACGGCGCGTACCCGCCTCCGGGCACCGTGCCCATGCAGGCGGCGGGCGGCGGCGCCGGCAAGAGGATCAGCTCCCAGATGATGATCATCATCGGCGCCGTCGTCGCGGTCGCCCTGATCATCGGCGGCGGCGTCTGGTACTCGGCGTCGACCGGCGACGACAAGACCGACGCCAGTACCGCGGGCCCGACCGGTGGCACCGGCGGCAAGGGCGGCGACGAGAACAAGGGCGGCTCCGGCGGCACCACCACCGGTGGCGCGAGCAAGGAGAAGGTCCCCGGGAACACCAGCTCCCAGGTCCTCTTCCAGCTGCCCCAGCACGAGGTGCCCAAGAACGAGGTGTTCAGCACCAAGGGCTCCTGGCTCACGGACACGACGTACGCCAAGGCGGGTCTGGGCGAGATCAACGGCTACGCCGCGGACACCGGCAAGAAGTCCTGGACGCTCCCGCTGCCCGGCCAGACGTGCGGCAGCGCCCCCGAGGTCACCCAGGACGGCCTGAGCGCGGTCATCAGCGAGGCGGCCCCGCGCAAGCCCAAGGAGTACGACTACCAGCCGTGCACCAAGATCACGGTCTTCAACGTCGACACGGGCAAGAAGCTGTGGACGAAGAGCGTCGGCACCAGCGGGCGTGACATCCCGTTCAAGGAGCTGTCGATCACCGGCTCCACGCTGGCGGCCGGCGGCGGCTACGACGGCGGCGCGGCCTTCGACATCAAGTCGGGCAAGATCCTGTGGCAGCCGCAGGCCGGCTCCTGCGAGGACGTCGGCTACCGCGGCGGCGAGCAGCTGGTCGCGGTGCGCAAGTGCGGTGACTACGGCGACGAGAAGCACCAGGTGCAGCTCCTCGACCCGGCGACGGGCAAGCCGAAGTGGACCTACAAGATCCCGGCCGACGTGAACGTCATCTCCGTCGTCTCCAGCAAGCCGGTCACCTTCGTGATCGCCACCGGCGAGGAGGTCGAGATGTCGGACCTGTTCTCCCTCGACGACACCGGCAAGCTGCGCGCCAAGGTCTCGCTGGAGAAGGACAGGTACGACTTCGACTGCGAAGTCAGCGAGATTCACGGCTGCCGCGGCATCACGGTCGGCAACGACCGCGTCTACATGCCGACCCGCGAGCACGACGGCGGCGGCACGTCCGGCCAGACCAACGAGATCGTGTCGTTCTCCCTGGCGAACGGGCAGCTCACCGGTGACCGTGTCGACGGCGGCGAGTACACGCTCTTCCCGGTCCGCATGGACGGCGGGAACGTCCTGGCGTACAAGGACGGCCCCTACGACAAGGGCGCCGAGATCGTCACGATCGACCCGAAGACGCTGAAGCAGAAGACGCTCCTGGTCACTCCGGCGACGGAGACCGTGACCAGCGTCATCAGCAGCATGACCCCCACCCAGTCCGAACTGCTCTACACCAACGGCAGGCTGGCCATGGGCAAGGAACTCATCTCCAAGCCGTACTCGGCGGACGAGAAGGAGTACGAGGCCGTGGTCTTCGCGGCGAAGTAACTCCGCAGCCGCTCACCGCGGACTCACGGCGGCCCCGCACCCTCATCGGGTGCGGGGCCGCCGGCATATGCGCCCGCCGCCGGGAGATTCCGGCATTCCGGGTCACTTCTCACCAGTAGGGGCAGCGCAACGCCGGACGAGCGTGTAGCTTCCGGGAGATGGAGGAGGTCGGGGAGTCGGGGGGCTTTCCGCACCGAGGGGGTTCTGGGGGTCCCACGGGATCCCGGGGGGATGTGGGGGGTGGCTCTATGGGTGTGCGGCTCATGGTGGTCGACGACCATCGACTGCTCGCCGAGGCGCTCGCCTCGGCTCTCAAGCTGCGCGGGCACCGGGTGCTCGCGGCGGCCGCGCCCGCCGCGGGAGCGGCCGAGCTGGTGATCCAGCGGGCGCCCGAGGTCTGTCTCATCGGTACGGCGACGCCCGCGGAGCCGGGCATCTTCGACCCGATCGTGCGCATCAAGCGCGAGCGCCCGCAGGTGGCGGTGGTGGTTCTCGGGCCCGTGCCGTCACCGCGCGGGATCGCGGCGGCGTTCGCGGCCGGTGCCTCCGGCTACGTACGGCACGACGAGCGGATCGAGGGGGTCGAGCGCGCCCTGATGAAGGCGCGGGCGGGCGAGGCGGCCGTGGCGCCGCAGCTCCTGCAAGGGGCCTTCAGCGAGCTGCTCAACCCGGCCGCGCAGCCCGACGACGAGGGGCAGCGGCTCCTGCAGATGCTGACGCCGCGTGAGGTCGAGGTTCTGGTGCGGGTAGCGGACGGCGAGGACACCCGGCTGATCGCGGCCGGCATGGGCATCGCCCCGAGCACGGCCCGTACGCATGTGCAGCGGGTCCTGATGAAGCTGGGCGTCGGCTCGCGCCTGGAGGCGGCGGCGCTGGCCGCGCGCACGGGGCTCCTCGACCGGGCGGGGCCGGTCCCGGCGGCTTCGGGGCTGCCGGATCCGGAGTCGTGAGCTAGAGTCGATCTCGTGCTCGTCACCGCGACTCGTGGTGTTCGGGCAGTGCGTCGGTGGTCCAAGGAAAGGCGCCCCGCTTCCTGCGGGGAGATGCAGGTGCAAGGCCTGCTCGGCGCTCCACCGCGAGTCCCGTCCCGCTTCGGCGGGGCGGGACTTGTTTCGTTCACGGGCGCGGCCTCACCTTTTGCGGCAGTGCGCACAACCGTGCCGGTGCGAACCAGAAGGGCCGGAGTCCCTCACTTGTAGGTGAGGGACTCCGGCCCGGGGCAAGGGGATTACGCCTCGCCGTCCTGCGGTACGGGCGGAGCCGTCGGCCGCAGCTTCAGCCACACCAGGAAGAACAGCCCGAGGGCGAGCATGCCGAGGCCCGTCCACAGGTTGATGTTGATGTTCTCGGCCTTCTTCAGGTCGGCGTCGGACGCCGTGATGCCGGCGATCGTGACGATGACCCCGTACACCGCGAACAGTCCGCCGATGATGCGCCGGATGTCGAAGAGCCGCGCCGCGGTCGCGGACTTGCGCTCCAACTCGGAGACTTCGTTCTGGAGTTCAGACATGAGGGTTCGCGCCTCCGATCAGAGGGAGAAGGGGACGTAGCACAGCGCGGCGAGGACGATCGCGCCCCAGCCGAGCAGTGCGGGCTTGCGGTACCAGGCGTCGTCGCCCTCGGCGGGCGGCTCCTCCAGGCCCGGCGCCGTCGTCCCGTACACGAGGCCCGCGAGCTCGGCCTCCGGCTTGGGCGCGGTGAACAGGGTGACGACGACCATGACGACCGCGCCGGCGACGAAGCCGACGATCGCGGACACGAAGTTGGCGCCCTGGTCGGTCGGGATGTCGATGACGCCCTGCTTGTAGATCCAGAAGTAGTTGACCATCGCGGCGGTCGTGCCCGCCAGCAGGCCCCACACACCGGACTTCATCGAGGCGCGCTTCCAGAACATGCCGATGATGAAGACGACGAACATCGGGACGTTGAAGAAGGAGAACAGCGTCTGGAGGTAGCCCATGATGTTCGAGAACGACGAGGCGATGAACGCCGTGCCGATCGAGGCCAGGACACCGACCGCCGTGATGAGGCGGCCGAACTTCAGGTAGTACGCGTCGGGCTTGCCGGTCTTCACGTACTTGGCCCAGATGTCGTACGTGAACACGGTGTTGAAGGACGACACGTTCGCCGCCATGCCCGCCATGAACGCGGCGAGCAGACCGGTCACCGCGATGCCGAGCACACCGTTGGGCAGCAGCTCCTGCATCAGGTAGGGGATCGCGTCGTTGTACGTCAGGTCCGAACCGGACATGCCGATCTTCGGCACGAGCACCGCGGCGACCATGCCCGGGATCATCACCAGGAAGACGATGAAGATCTTCGGGAAGGCGGCGATGAGCGGGGTGCGCTGGGCGGCGGAGAGGTTCTTCGCGGACAGGGCGCGCTGCACCTCGGCGAAGTTCGTCGTCCAGTAGCCGAAGGAGAGCACGAAGCCCAGACCGAGGATGATCGTCAGCCAGTTCGCGCCGAGCGGGTTGGCCTCGCCGATGCCCGTACCGCCCCAGGCCGAGAGGAAGTTGTCGCCGTGCGCGCTCTTCAGGGAGTCGGTCATGCCGCCCCAGCCGCCGACCCGCTTGAGGCCGATGATGCAGAGGGGGATCAGCGCCGCGAGGATCACGAAGAACTGGAGGACCTCGTTGTAGATCGCCGAGGAGAGTCCGCCGATGGTGATGTACGCGAGCACGAACAGACCGGCGACGACGATCGCCAGCCACTGCGGCCAGCCGAGCAGCGCCTCCACGACGATCGACAGGGCGTACAGGTTCACGCCCGCGATCAGGATCGCCGCGAAGGCGAAGAGTATGGAACTCAGCAGGTGCGCGCTCTTGTCGAACCGCTGGAGCAGGTACTCGGGGACCGAGCGCACCTTGGAGCGGTAGTAGAAGGGCATCATCACGAGGCCCAGGAAGACCATCGCCGGGATGGCGCCGATCCAGTACCAGTGGACGACCGAGACGCCGTACTGCGCGCCGGTCGCCGCCATGCCGAGGATCTCGGTGGCGCCCAGGTTGGCCGCGACGAAGGCCAGACCGGTGACCCAGGCGGGCAGGGAGCGGCCGGAGAGGAAGAAGTCGAGGCTGGTCTTCACCGAGCGCCGGGCGGCGAACCCGATGCCGAGGACCACGGCGAAGTAGATCGCCAGGATCGCGTAGTCGAGGCCGTTGGTGGGCAGCCGGAGCCCCGCGGCCAGGGTTTGTGTGGGGGACAGCATGGAGAACTCGCTTCGTTGCGCGAACTGATCAGACCGGAACCTACGCTTCTATGTTCAATAAATGAACACTTCTGCTGAGGTTCTTTGTTTGATTGTGATGCGTGTGACACGCCACGCATCGAACGATGCGTCCGCGGCCTTGACCATCCCGTTGAACCATGCTTTGTTATGTTTGATTATGTTGAGTTGATGCGAATGAGGAGCATCGGACGTGAAGAAGACGTCGACCCGGCTCGCCGACGGTCGCGAGCTCATCTACTACGACTCGCGTGACGACGTCGTGCGGGACGCGGTGGACCGGCGTCCGCTGGACCCCGTCGCCTCCTCCTCGCAGATCCGCCGCGACCCCCTCCTCGGGGACAGCGTCGCCATCGCCTCGCACCGCCAGGGCCGCACCTACCACCCGCCGGCCGACGAGTGCCCCCTGTGCCCGTCCGAGGGCGACCGGCTCAGCGAGATCCCCGACTCCTCGTACGACGTGGCGGTCTTCGAGAACCGTTTCCCCTCGCTCGCCGGGGACGCCGGCCGCTGCGAGGTCGTCTGCTTCACCTCCGACCACACGTCGTCCTTCGCCGACCTCACCGAGGAACAGGCAGGCCTCGTCCTGGAGGCCTGGACCGACCGCACCGCCGAGCTGTCCCACCAGCCCTCCGTGGAGCAGGTGTTCTGCTTCGAGAACCGCGGCGCCGAGATCGGCGTGACCCTCGGCCACCCGCACGGCCAGATCTACGGCTACCCCTTCACCACCCCGCGCACCGCCCTCATGCTGCGCTCGCTCGCCGAGCACAAGGAGCAGAGCGGCGGCCGCAACCTCTTCGACGACGTCCTCGCCGAGGAGCGCACCGGTGAGCGCGTCGTCCTCGAGGGCGACCACTGGGTGGCGTTCGTCCCGTACGCGGCCCACTGGCCGTACGAGGTGCACCTCTACCCCAAGCGCCGCGTGCCCGACCTGCTCGCCCTCGATGACGGCGCGCGCACAGAGTTCCCTCAGATTTATCTGGAACTCTTGAGGCGCTTCGACCGGCTCTTCGGGGCGGGGGAGTCCCCGACGCCGTACATCTCCGCCTGGCACCAGGCGCCGTTCGGCACTCTGGACGACTTCCCCGGCGTCCAGCGGGAGGACTTCGCGCTTCACCTCGAGCTTTTCACCATCCGCCGCACTTCCGGCAAGCTGAAGTTTCTCGCGGGTTCCGAATCCGGCATGAGCGTGTTCATCAACGACGTGCCGCCGGAGACCGCGGCCGAGCGACTGCGAGAGGTAGCGAGTACATGAGCGGGAAGTACCTGGTCACCGGTGGTGCGGGATATGTGGGCAGCGTGGTCGCGCAGCACCTGGTCGAGGCGGGGCACGACGTCACCGTCCTCGACAACCTCTCGACCGGATTCCGCGAGGGCGTGCCCGCCGGGGTGACGTTCGTCGAGGGCGACATCCGCGACGCCGCCAAGTGGCTCGACCCGTCCTTCGACGCCGTCCTGCACTTCGCCGCGTTCTCCCAGGTCGGCGAGTCCGTCGTGAAGCCCGAGAAGTACTGGGACAACAACGTCGGCGGCACCATGGCGCTCCTCGCCGCGATGCGCTCGGCGGACGTGCGCAAGCTCGTCTTCTCCTCCACCGCGGCGACGTACGGGGAGCCCGTCAGCACCCCCATCACCGAGTCCGACCCCACCGCCCCTACCTCCCCGTACGGCGCCTCCAAGCTCGCCGTCGACCACATGATCACCGGGGAGGCGGCCGCGCACGGCCTGGCCGCCGTGTCGCTGCGCTACTTCAACGTCGCGGGGGCCTACGGCAGCTGCGGCGAGCGCCACGACCCCGAGTCGCACCTCATCCCGCTCGTCCTCCAGGTCGCCCAGGGCCGGCGCGACGCGATCTCCGTCTTCGGCGACGACTACCCGACGCCCGACGGCACCTGCGTGCGCGACTACATCCACGTCGCCGACCTCGCCGAGGCCCACCTGCTCGCCCTCGACGCCGCCCGCCCCGCCGAGCACCTCATCTGCAACCTCGGCAACGGCAACGGCTTCTCCGTGCGTGAGGTCATCGAGACCGTCCGCCAGGTGACCGGCCACCCGATCCCCGAGGTCACCGCACCGCGCCGCGGCGGCGACCCGGCCGTCCTCGTCGCCTCCGCCGCCACCGCGCGCGAGCGCCTCGGCTGGAACCCGTCCCGCGCGGACCTCGCGGGAATCGTCGCCGACGCCTGGGCGTTCGCCCAGGCACGCCAGGAGGGGTAAGCCATGTCCGTCGCCTCGCAGTTCAGCGATCTGTACGGATACGAGCCCGAGGGGGTCTGGGCCGCGCCCGGACGAGTGAACCTCATCGGCGAGTACACCGACTTCAACGAGGGCTTCGTGATGCCGCTCGCGCTGCCGCACACCGCGGTGGCCGCCGTCGCGCGCCGCACCGACGGCGTCCTGCGGCTGCACTCCGCGGACATCGACGCGCCGATCGCCGAACTGCGGGCCGACGAACTCACCCCGCTCTCCGAGTTCGGGCAGGGCGGCTGGGCCGCGTACCTGGCGGGCGTCGTCTGGGCGCTGCGCGAGGCCGGGCACGCCGTCACCGGCGCCGACATCCACCTCGCGTCGACCGTGCCGACCGGCGCGGGCCTGTCCTCGTCGGCCGCGCTGGAGGTCGTCACCGCGCTCGCGCTCAACGACCTCTTCGAACTGGGGCTCACCGGGCCCGAGCTGGCGCGGATCGCACAGCGCGCGGAGAACGACTTCGTGCGCGTGCCCTGCGGGATCATGGACCAGATGGCGTCGGCGTGCGCCACCGAGGGCCACGTCCTGCACCTGGACTGCCGCGACCTGTCCACCCGCCAGGTCCCCTTCGACCTGGCCGCCCAGGGCCTCCAGCTCCTCGTCGTCGACACCCGCGTCAAGCACGAGCTCGGCGACGGCGCCTACGCGGAGCGCCGTGCGGGCTGCGAAGAGGGCGCCCGCGCGCTCGGCGTCTCGCATCTGCGCGACGTGTCGTACGCCGAACTGCCGGAAGCGCTCACCAAGGTGACGGATCTCACCGACGAGCGGGTCGTGCGCTACGTCCGTCACATCGTCTGCGACGACCACCGGGTCGAGCGGGTCATCGAACTCCTCGACGCCGGCGACGTACGGGCGATCGGCCCGGTCCTCACCGAGGGCCACGTCTCGCTCCGCGACGACCTGCGCATCTCCTGCGCCGAGCTGGACCTGGTCGTGGACACCGCGAACGCGTCGGGCGCGCTCGGCGCCCGGATGACCGGCGGCGGCTTCGGCGGCTCCGCGATCGTCCTGGTGGAGGAGCCGGACGCGGACGCGGTGACGAAGTCGATCACGGAGGCGTTCGCTTCGGCGGGCTACACGGCCCCGCGCGTCTTCCCCGCGGTCCCGTCAGCGGGAGCCCGTAAACTCACCTCAGCCGCGTCGTAGGAGTGAACTCCGCGGCCCCGGCGGACAGTCGGGTCCGTGCCCAGAACTCCTCGACCTCCGGCGGGTGGTCAGGGCCGTGCCCATCAGTGCGCTCCGCGCACGGGCGCGCGGTGGGCGGTGTGGGCCGGGTGCGCTCACCCCAGGCGCTTGGTGAGCGTGAACTCCTTGACCCCCGGCGGGTAGTCGGGGATCACGCACACCAGATCGTAGCCGTGCTGGCGGTAGAAGCCCGGCGCCTGGAAGTCCCAGGTCTCCACTCGGGCGCCGTGGCAGGCCCGGTCCTGGTGGGCGATGCGTTCCGCCTCCACGAGGAGGCGGGAGCCGAGGCCCTTCGCGCGGTGGCGGTCGTCGACCCAGAGCAGGTTCACATGGAGCCAGGTCGCCCAGGTGTGTCCGTCCAGGCCGCCGGCGATCTCGCCGCTCGCGTCCAACGCCCAGACCTGGAGCGGAAGTTCACGGTCCTCGGGCGTCCCCCGCAGTGACCTGAGCTCCGCCGACGCCGCGGTGTTCGCCTCCCGCAGCCGGGAGTGAAGAAGATCGCGCCGCTGTTTGTCGACTTCTGTCTCAATACGAAACATACGCCTCACCATAAACGCGCAGGCCAATCAGTTCTGCAAATTGCCTTCCGCTCCTGGCCCGCGGCCCTACTCTGAGCACAGCACCGGTGGGGGCCGGTGCTGATCAGGGGGCGAGACAGCCGGGTACGCGCCCGGGGTGGGGGTAGCGGTACGAGCGCGGCGGCGGCCGTGCGGCCGCGACGACCTCCCTCTTCGGGCGCCGTACCCGTGCCGGACAGCCTCCCGGCGCCGGGGAATCCCCTGCTCCGCGAGGAGCTCGGGGGAGGGGGTTATACACGTGGTTCGCATCCGAGTTCTGGTCGTCGACGACCACCGCATCTTCGCCGAGTCGCTCGCCGCGGCTCTCGCCGCCGAGCCCGACGTGGACGTGTCCGCGGCCGGCAGCGGCCCCGCCGCACTGCGCTGCATGGACCGCGCGGCGGGGGAAGGGCGCCGGTTCGACGTCCTCCTCGTCGACGCCGACCTGGGAGCGGCCCTGCACGGCCCGCGCCCGGCGACGGCCGTGCCCGACGCGGCGCCCGGCCAGGACGGCCTGGTCGACGGGATCTCCCTGGTGGCGGGGGTGCGTTCGGGCCAGCCCACCGTGCGGACCGTGGTGCTCGCCGAGAAGGACGACCCGCGCCGCGCGGCCCTCGCGCTCCAGGCGGGCGCCTCCGGCTGGGTCGCCAAGGACTGCTCGCTCTCGCGGCTGCTCACGGTCATCCGGGGCGTCCTGCGCGACGAGACGCATCTGCCGCCCGCCCTGCTCACGAGCGTCCTGCGGGAGCTGACCGCGGCCCGCAAGCACCGCACCGACTCCGAGCGCCTGGTGGAGTCCCTGACGCCGCGCGAGCGCGAGGTGCTGCGCTGCATGGTCGCGGGTCTCGGCCGCAAGGCGGTCGCCGAGCGCCTCTTCCTGTCCCCGCACACGGTCCGTACGCACATGCAGAACGTGCTGGGCAAGCTCGGGGTCCACTCCACGCTCGCGGCGGTGGCGCTGGCGCGCAGGGCCGGCGTCGGGCCCGCGGACCTGGAAGCGGCGTCGTAGGGACAAGTGCCCGTACGACTGGGGCCCGGGGTCCGACAGACCCTAGCCGGGGATGTTGTCGAACGGCGCGGTCAACTGCCGTAGCAGGCCCGCCAGTTCGCCGCGCTGGGTGCGGGACAGCTCCGCGAGGATCGCCCGCTCCTGTGCGAGGAGGCCGGCGAGTGCCTGGTCGGCGCGGTCCTGCCCCTCGGTGGTCAGCCGCACCAGGACGCCGCGTCGGTCGCTCGGGTCGGGGAGGCGCTCGACGAGGCCCTTCTTGGCGAGCCGGTCGATACGGTTCGTCATCGTGCCGGAGGTGACGAGGGTCTGTGTGAGGAGTTGTCCGGGGGAGAGCTGATAGGGGGCGCCGGCCCGCCGCAGGGACGTCAGTACGTCGAACTCCCACGGCTCCAGCTGGTGCTCGGCGAACGCCAGGCGCCGGGCCCGGTCAAGATGACGCGCCAGCCTGCTGACCCGACTGAGCACCTCTAGGGGCTCCACGTCGAGGTCAGGGCGCTCTCGGCGCCACGCTGCGACCAGCCGGTCGACCTCGTCCTCCATGACGATCAGTCTAGTGGGTCCCTCGACATGAAGTCTCTTGAATTCAACTATCTTGACATCGAGATAAATCGGGGAGGATCCTGGCCGTCATGAGCGCACCCACCTGGGACCCCCAGCAGTATCTCCGCCACGCGGACCACCGCACCCGCCCCTTCGCCGACCTCCTCGCCCGCGTCCAGGGCGACCCGGCGAGGATCGCCGACCTCGGCTGCGGCGCGGGCAACGTCACCGCCCTGCTCGCCCAGCGCTGGCCGAAGGCCAGGATCACCGGCTACGACAACTCCCCGCAGATGCTGGAGAAGGCCGCGGCCCACGCTACCGATCTCCTCGACTTCGCCCCCGCCGACGCCGCCACCTGGACCCCCGCCGAGCCCTTCGACCTGATCGTCTCCAACGCCCTGCTCCAATGGGTCCCCGGCCACACCGGCCGCTTCCCGGACTGGCTGGCGGGCCTCACCCCCGGCGGCACGTTCGCCTTCCAGGTCCCCGGAAACTTCGACGCCCCCAGCCACGTACTGATGCGCGAACTCGCCGGGTCGGCGCGGTGGCGGGACCGGCTCGGCGACACGCTGCGCCACGCGGACGCCGTCCACACCCCCGAGCAGTACCTGAACCAGCTCACCGCCCTCGGCTGCGAGGCGGACGTGTGGGAGACGACGTATCTGCACCTCCTCCAGGGCGAGGACCCGGTCCTCGACTGGGTCAAGGGCACGGGCCTGCGCCCCGTCCTGACCGCCCTCGCGGACGACCCGCAGGCCACGGACGAGTTCCTGACCGCCTACCGCGCCCGGCTCCGCACCGCCTACCCCGCGACACTGCAGGGCACGGTCTTCCCCTTCCGCCGCCTGTTCGCGGTGGCCCGCAAGCCCCTCGACGCCTGATGCTCCAGGCCCTGGACCACGTACAGCTCGCCGCCCCCGCGGGATCGGAGGACGCGCTGCGCCGGTTCTACGGGGACGTACTCGGCATGACTGAGACGCCGAAGCCCCCGGCGCTCGCGGCGCGCGGGGGCTGCTGGTTCGCAGCGGGCCAGGTGCGGCTGCACCTGGGGATCGAGCGGGACTTCCGGCCGGCCCGCAAGGCCCACCCGGGGCTGCGGGTCACGGGGATCGAGGCGTACGCGGCGCGCCTCGCGGCGCACGGCGTGCGGATCACCTGGGACGGGGACCTGCCGGGCCACCGGCGGTTCTACGCCGACGACCCGGTGGGCAACCGGCTCGAATTCCTCGAACCGGTCACGCCCTGAGCCGGCATGTGCCCGGACCCGGTCCGGTGGCGGGACACGCCGTCTCGGTGCGCACACATCTCATCACAAAAGATGTGTTATTTGGTTATGAACGCACATACGCGACGCAGCCTGCTCGCTGCCTCGATCGCGGCCGTCGGTTCGGCAGCCCTGTCAGCCTGTTCCGGTTCCGGTTCCGGTTCCGGGGCCGGCTCCGCGGCTCCTCACTCCGGGGTGGCTCCTCGCCCGGAGTCCGCTCCCCGTCCCGAGGCCGGTGCGCACGCGCGGACCGGGATCTCGGACCACGGCGGACGTCCCTTCGTCCCCAAGGGGCCCAAGGGATACGTGAACCCGTCCGATCCCGAGGTCCTCGCTGCCGAGCGGGCCCGCGGGTCCGGCCCCCTGCGCAGGTACAGGCTCACCGCCGCCGAGACGTCCCTCGACCTCGGCGGGCCGACCGTCAGGTCATGGGCGTACGGCGACTCGCTGCCCGGCAGGGAGGTCCGCGTCACCGCGGGCGACGTCCTCGATCTCACGCTCGCCAACCACCTGCCCGTGGAGACGAGCCTGCACTCGCACGGCGTCCGTATGCGCTGCGACATGGACGGCGTACCGGGCCTGACCCAGTACTCGATCCAGCCCGGCGCGGACTTCCACTACCGCTTCGCCGTGACGCACCCGGGCACGTACTGGATGCACTCGCACTCGGGACTGCAACTCGACCGCGGTCTGTACGCCCCGCTGATCGTCGAGGACCCCGATGAGCCCTTGTCCTACGACAAGGAGTGGGTCGTCGTCCTCGACGACTGGGTCGACGGCGTGGGCGGCTCCACCCCGGACGACGTGCTCGCACAGCTGCACCACGGCAGCGCGCGGATGGGCATGGGCATGGGGGAGGGCGGCGAGGGCGGCGGTTCCGGTCGCGACCTGTCCGGCGGCGCGCACACCTCGGGCCGCGGCAGGCCCGCAGGCCCCGACCGCGTCCTACGGCACTCCGGCAGCCGTCGGCTGCACAGTGTGGGCGGCCATGTCGACTACCCGTTCTACCTGGTCAACGGCCGCATCGCGCAGGCTCCTTCGGTCTTCCGGGCCCGCCCCGGGGACCGCATCCGGCTGCGGATCATCAACGCCGGGGGCGACACGGCCTTCCGGGTGGCACTGGGTGGCCACACGATGACGGTGACGCACACCGACGGCTACCCGGTCGAACCCATGGAGACGGACGCGCTGCTGCTCGGCATGGCCGAACGCTACGACGTGCTGATCACCGCACAGGACGGGGTGTTCCCGCTGGTCGCGTTGGCCGAGGGCAAGGACGCGCGAGCCCTGGCCGTCCTGCGCACCGGCAGTGGGCGAGCCCCCGGGCCCGGCGTACATCCGCAGGAGCTCGACGGCCGGATCGTGCCGGCCACTCGCCTCGTGCCCCAGGATTCCGTGGCCCTCAGCGACCGCCGACCGGACCGCGAGATGCGCATCAAGCTGACCGGCGGCATGAGGAGGTTCGACTGGGGCTTCGATCACCGGCCCTACTCCAGCGAGCAACGCCGCCCGATCCGGGAGGATGAGCGGATCCGCCTGAGCCTCATCAACACCACCGACATGTGGCACCCCGTGCACTTGCACGGCCATACCTTCGCCCTCAGTGGCATCGACGCATGCGGAGCCCGTAAGGACACCGCCTACGTGCTGCCGCACCGCAAACTCGTCGTCGATTTCAACGCCGACAACCCCGGCCTGTGGATGCTCCACTGCCACAACCAGTACCACTCCGAATCCGGGATGATGACCGTCCTCGGCTACCAGAGGTAACGGCGCATTCCCGGACCGCGACGCGGTCTAAGCCTTGCGCCGCCCGATCAGGTGCGGGTTCGCCTCCATGCCGTCCAGGCCGTGCCACGCCAGATTCACCAGGTGAGCGGCGACCTCGGCCTTCTCCGGCTTACGGGCGTCCAGCCACCACTGGCCCGTCAGGGCGACCATGCCGACCAGCGCCTGCGCGTACAGCGGCGCCAGTTTCGGGTCGAAGCCGCGGTTCTTGAACTCGCGGCCCAGGATGTCCTCGACCTGCGTCGCGATGTCGGAGATCAGCGAGGCGAACGAGCCCGTGGACTGCGGGATCGGGGAATCGCGGACCAGGATGCGGAAGCCGTCCGTGTACTCCTCGATGTAGTCGAGGAGCGCGAAGGCGGCCTGCTCGCACAGTTCACGCGGGTGCCCGGCGGTCAGGGAGCCGGTCACCATGTCGAGGAGCTGGCGCATCTCACGGTCCACGACGACCGCGTAGAGGCCCTCCTTGCCGCCGAAGTGCTCGTACACCACGGGCTTGGAGACCCCGGCCTTCGCCGCGATCTCCTCCACCGACGTGCCCTCGAAGCCCTTGGCGGCGAAGAGGGTGCGACCGATCTCGAGCAGCTGCTGGCGGCGTTCCGCACCGGTCATCCGGGTGCGGCGCGCGCGCCGGGGCTTGTCGTTGCCGGCTGGGCTCGCAGAGTTCGGATCGGTCGCCACAGGTTCCATCATGCCGCGTCAGCGGCCTGCGGCTTGCGGCGGGAGTCGATCCGCTCCTTCGACGGCCAGCGCACGTCACGCGCCCAGCCCAGCTGCTCGAACCAGCGGATCAGCCGCGCGGACGAGTCCACCTGGCCGCGCATCACGCCGTGCCGCGCCGACGTCGGGTCCGCGTGGTGCAGGTTGTGCCACGACTCGCCGCAGGACAGGACGGCCAGCCACCAGACGTTGCCCGACTTGTCACGCGACTTGAAGGGGCGCTTGCCGACGGCGTGACAGATCGAGTTGATCGACCACGTGACGTGGTGCAGCAGCGCCACCCGCACCAACGAGCCCCAGAAGAAGCCCGTGAACGCGCCCCACCACGACATCGTCGCCAGGCCGCCGATCAGCGCCGGCAGAGCCAGCGAGAGCATCGTCCAGAAAATGAACTGACGCGAGATCGCCCTTATGGCGGGATCGTTCACCAGATCGGGTGCGTACTTCTCCTGCGAAGTCTGCTCTTCGTCGAACATCCAGCCGATGTGGGCCCACCACAGGCCCTTCATCAGCGCGGGCAGCGTCTCGCCGAACCGCCACGGCGAATGCGGGTCACCCTCCGCGTCGGAGAACTTGTGGTGCTTGCGGTGATCCGCCACCCAGCGCACGAGGGGACCTTCGACCGCCATCGAGCCCGCGACCGCCAGAGCGATCCGCAGCGGCCGCTTCGCCTTGAAGGAACCGTGCGTGAAATACCGGTGGAAACCGATCGTGATGCCGTGGCAGCCCAGGTAGTAGAAGAACACCAGGAGGCCGAGGTCGAGCCAGCTCACACCCCAGCCCCAGGCCAGCGGCACCGCCGCGACCAGCGCCAGGAACGGAACGGTGATGAAGAGCAGCAGCGCGAGCTGCTCCAGCGAACGCTTCTGCTCACCGCCGAGCGTGGCGGAGGGCAACGGAGCGCCGGTCGAATCGCCCGACGACGCCTTCGGGGCGTCATCGATCAGATCGGGGCTTGGTGTCATGGGGCGTCCCCTGTGGGGTCGAGGGTTGCGAGAGGGCCGAGAGCCGGGGAGTCGTGCGGGGAACTTCTACTACGCGTCCGTAACCTACGGCGTCGTAAGTATGGCAGCGCGCAGGCGGGCGGCAAGAGGCCCGGAAACGGCCCTCACGGACGGACACCTATCCTTGGAAACGGTCGGACAGCGCGGTCCGCTCTGTATCTCCACCCGGGATTCATACCCGGTTCCCGGGGTTTCCCTCCCAGACGTGCTTCAACACTGCAAGGAGCCGCACCTGTGAGCAGTGCCGACGACCAGAGCCGTGAGGCCACATCCAGCGCCGAGCTGCGCGCCGACATCCGCCGACTCGGCGACCTCCTCGGCGAGACGCTCGTACGCCAGGAGGGCCCCGAGCTCCTCGAACTGGTCGAGAAGGTCCGCCGCCTCACCCGGGAGGACGGCGAGGCCGCCGCCCGCCTGCTCGGCGAGACGGAACTGGAGACCGCGGCCAAGCTGGTCCGCGCCTTCTCGACGTACTTCCATCTGGCGAACGTGACCGAGCAGGTGCACCGCGGCCGCGAGCTGCGCGCCCGCCGCGCCGCCGAAGGCAGCCTCCTCGCCCGCACCGCCGACCGGCTCAAGGACGCCGACGCGGAGCACCTGCGCGAAACGGTCCAGCACCTGAACGTACGGCCGGTGTTCACCGCCCACCCGACCGAGGCCGCCCGGCGCTCCGTCCTCAACAAGCTGCGCCGCGTCGCCGAGCTCCTCGAGACCCCCGTCATCGAGGCCGACCGCCGCCGCTACGACACCCGCCTCGCCGAGAACATCGACCTGGTGTGGCAGACCGACGAGCTGCGCGTCGTACGCCCCGAGCCCACCGACGAGGCGCGCAACGCGATCTACTACCTCGACGAGCTGCACGCCGGCGCCGTCGGCGACGTCCTCGAGGACCTCACCGCCGAACTGCAGCGCGTCGGCGTCACCCTGCCCGACGCCACCCGCCCCCTCACCTTCGGCACCTGGATCGGCGGCGACCGCGACGGCAACCCGAACGTCACACCCGCCGTCACCTGGGACGTCCTGATCCTCCAGCACGAGCACGGCATCAACGACGCCCTGGAGCTCATCGACGAGCTGCGCGGCTTCCTGTCGAACTCGATCCGCTACACCGGAGCCACCGAGGAACTCCTCACCTCCCTCCAGAACGACCTGGAGCGCCTCCCGGAGATCAGCCCCCGCTACAAGCGCCTCAACGCCGAGGAGCCCTACCGGCTCAAGGCCACGTGCATCCGGCAGAAGCTGGAGAACACCAAGGAGCGCCTCGCCAAGGGCACCGCGCACGTGGACGGCGGCGACTACCTCGGCACCGCCGAACTCCTCCAGGACCTCACCCTCATCCAGACGTCCCTGCGCGAGCACCGCGGCGCCCTGTTCGCCGACGGCCGGATGAACCGCACCATCCGCACGCTCGCCGCGTTCGGCCTCCAGCTCGCCACCATGGACGTACGCGAGCACGCCGACGCCCACCACCACGCCCTCGGCCAGCTCTTCGACCGGCTCGGCGAGGAGTCCTGGCGCTACGCCGACATGCCCCGCGAGTACCGCCAGAAGCTCCTCGCCAAGGAGCTCAGGTCCCGCAGGCCGCTCGCCCCCTCGCCCGCACCCCTCGACGCCGCGGGCGAGAAGACCCTCGGCGTCTTCCACACCGTCAAGCGCGCCCTCGACGTCTTCGGACCCGAGGTCATCGAGTCGTACATCATCTCGATGTGCCAGGGCGCCGACGACGTGTTCGCCGCCGCCGTCCTCGCCCGCGAGGCCGGACTCATCGACCTGCACGGCGGCTGGGCCAAGATCGGCATCGTGCCGCTCCTGGAGACCACCGACGAGCTGCGCGCCGCCGACGTCATCCTCGACGAGATGCTCGCCGACCCGTCCTACCGGCGCCTCGTCGCCCTGCGCGGCGACGTCCAGGAAGTCATGCTCGGCTACTCGGACTCCTCCAAGTTCGGCGGCATCACCACCTCCCAGTGGGAGATCCACCGCGCCCAGCGCCGGCTGCGCGACGTCGCCCACCGCTACGGCGTGCGCCTGCGCCTCTTCCACGGCCGCGGCGGCACCGTCGGCCGCGGCGGCGGCCCCTCGCACGACGCGATCCTCGCCCAGCCGTGGGGCACCCTCGAGGGCGAGATCAAGGTGACCGAGCAGGGCGAGGTCATCTCCGACAAGTACCTCGTGCCGTCCCTGGCCCGCGAGAACCTCGAACTGACCGTCGCCGCCACCCTCCAGGCGTCCGCGCTGCACACCGCGCCCCGCCAGTCCGACGAGGCACTCGCCCGCTGGGACGCGGCCATGGACGTCGTCTCCGACGCCGCGCACGCCGCGTACCGCAAGCTCGTCGAGGACCCGGACCTGCCGACGTACTTCCTCGCCTCCACGCCGGTCGACCAGCTCGCCGACCTGCACCTGGGCTCGCGGCCCTCCCGCCGCCCCGGCTCGGGCGTCTCGCTCGACGGCCTGCGCGCCATCCCGTGGGTGTTCGGCTGGACCCAGTCACGGCAGATCGTGCCCGGCTGGTTCGGCGTCGGCTCCGGCCTCAAGGCGCTGCGCGAGGCCGGTCTCGGCACCGTCCTCGACGAGATGAGCGAGCAGTGGCACTTCTTCCGCAACTTCCTGTCGAACGTCGAGATGACCCTCGCCAAGACGGACCTGCGGATCGCCCGGCACTACGTCGACACGCTCGTCCCCGACGAACTGAAGCACGTCTTCGCCGACATCGAGGCCGAGCACGAGCTGACCGTACGAGAGGTGCTCCGCATCACCGGAGGCCAGGAACTCCTGGACACCCAGCCGGTGCTCCAGCAGACCTTCTCGATCCGCGACGCCTACCTGGACCCGATCTCGTACCTCCAGGTGGCCCTGCTCAAGCGCCAGCGTGACGAGGCGGCAGCCGGCAACGAGCCGGACCCGCTGCTCGGACGGGCACTCCTGCTCACCGTCAACGGCGTCGCGGCGGGCCTGCGCAACACCGGCTGATCAACCAGTGGGGACATGACGGCAGTTCACCAGGTGAGCGTCGCGAACGCGGCACTCAGCAACGCGACCCCGGTGGCTGCCGTCACCCATGCCCAGCGCGTCAGACGCAGCCCGCCCGCGATCACCACCGCGGCCAGCAGCAGCGCGCCGCCCAGCGGCACCCACGCCTGGAAGAACCCCGCAGCCCCCGAGCGCACCACAGCGTCCGAGCCGGGCTTCACCACCACCGGGACACGCACGCCCTTCTTCTCCGCGATCGACCGGTCGATGACGACACGGGCGCGGGGCTGCGAACCAGGCGACAGAGGCGCGTAAGGGCCGGTGCACGCATCGTCCGTGCACCGCGTCACCGTCATCGTGCCGCGCTCACGGCCCTTGGTGAGCATCACGTGCTGCGCCGACGCCCAGGACGCCCAAACGCCCGCGATGAGGATCAGCAGGGCCACGAGCGCCATCGCGGCCCGCCGGGTGTACGAGAGCATGGCGGCGATCCTTGGCCATGGCCCCGCGAAGAGTCAAGAAAAGCGGGCAGGTCCCGGTCGAGATGCCCGTGACCTGCCGAGATGCCCGGTCAACTCACTCCACAGGTCAGGAGTTGTACGCGCCCTGCGCCCGCTCCAGACCCTCCGTGACCAGACACTCCACCGCATCCGCCGCCCGGTCCACCAGATAGTCCAGCTCCTTGCGCTCCGTCGACGAGAAGTCCTTCAGAACGAAGTCAGCCACCTGCATACGCCCCGGCGGACGCCCGATCCCGAACCGCACCCGGTGATAGTCCGCACCCAGCGACTTCGTGATCGACTTCAGACCGTTGTGCCCGTTGTCGCCACCGCCCAGCTTCAGCCGCATCGTCCCGTAGTCGATGTCCAGCTCGTCATGGACCGCCACGATGTTGCCGACCGGCACCTTGTAGAAGTCCCGCAGACCCGTCACCGGACCACCCGACACATTCATGAACGACATCGGCTTCGCCACGATCACCCGCCGGTTCTGCGGACCCGGCGCACCGATCCGCCCCTCAAGCACCTGCGCCTGAGCCTTACCGGCCCGCTTGAACTTGCCGCCGATCCGCTCCGCGAGCAGATCGGCCACCATGAAACCCACGTTGTGCCGGTTCATCGCGTACTCGGGCCCGGGGTTCCCGAGACCCACGATGAGCCAGGGGGCAGTGGCATCGGTCGTCATCGGGACCGCGTCTCCTCACGTACAACAGACGGACACGAACATGAAAAAACGGGGTGGCGGGCCGCAGTGGCCCGCCACCCCGTCAAGCAGAGCGTACGGCTCAGGCCTCGGCGCCCTCGGCCTCGGCGGTCTCCGCAGCCGGCTCCTCGGCCTGCGCGGCCAGGATCTGGATGACGACCGCGTCGGGGTCCGTGACCAGCGTCGTACCGGACGGCAGCGTGACGTCCTTCGCGTGGATGGCGTCGCCGCCCTCCAGGCCCGCGATCGACACGGTGACGGAGGTCGGGATGTGCGTGGCCTCGGCCTCGACGGACAGCGTGTTCAGCACGTTCTCGACGAGGAAGCTGCCCGGAGCCAGGTCACCCTCGGTCTCGACCGCAACCTCGACCGTGACCTTCTCGCCGCGCTTGACGGTCAGCAGGTCGACGTGGACCAGGTAACCCTTGATCGCGTCACGCTGGACAGCCTTCGGGATCGCCAGCTCGGTCTTGCCGTCGACGTCCAGGGACAGCAGAACGTTCGGCGTACGCAGGGCGAGCAGCAGCTCGTGGCCCGGCAGCGTCACGTGAACCGGCTCGGCGCCGTGACCGTAGATGACACCCGGAACCTTGTTCTCACGGCGAACGCTGCGCGCAGCACCCTTGCCGAACTCGGTACGGATCTCGGCGGCAAGCTTGATCTCAGCCATGTGCACTCCTCGTAGAAAAAGGGGAAGGTGGTCACCCGGCCACGAACGGGCCTGCTACGAAGAGCGCGTCGATAACGGACCGCCGCACACAACAGTGCGGCCTCCCTCGCCGAGCAACTCCGTGAGTCTACCCGGCGGGAAGGCCGCCCCAAAATCGATCTAGAAGAGCCCCAGAGCCCTCAGAACGACTACGCCTGCTCCTCGAACAGGCTCGTCACCGAACCGTCCTCGAAGACCTCACGCACCGCACGCGCGATCGTCGGCGCGATCGACAGCACCGTGATCTTGTCCAGCTCCAGCTCACCCGGCGTCGGCAGCGTGTCCGTGAACACGAACTCGCTCACCTTCGAGTTCTTCAGACGATCCGCCGCCGGACCCGAAAGCACACCGTGCGTCGCCGTCACAATGACGTCCTCCGCACCATGCGCGAACAGCGCGTCCGCCGCGGCACAGATCGTGCCACCCGTGTCGATCATGTCGTCCACCAGGACACAGACACGGCCCTTCACATCACCGACGACCTCGTGCACGGTGACCTGATTCGCCACGTCCTTGTCACGACGCTTGTGCACGATCGCCAGCGGCGCACCCAGACGGTCACACCACCGGTCCGCCACCCGCACACGGCCGGCGTCGGGAGAGACGACGGTCAGCTTGTCGCGGTCCACCTTCGCGCCCACGTAGTCCGCCAGGATCGGCAGCGCGAACAGGTGGTCCACCGGGCCGTCGAAGAAGCCCTGAATCTGGTCCGTGTGCAGATCCACCGTCAGAATGCGGTCCGCACCCGCCGTCTTCATCAGGTCCGCCACCAGACGCGCCGAAATCGGTTCACGTCCACGGTGCTTCTTGTCCTGACGGGCGTAACCGTAGAACGGCACGATCACCGTGATGGAGCGAGCCGACGCACGCTTCAGCGCGTCGATCATGATGAGCTGCTCCATGATCCACTTGTTGATCGGAGCCGTGTGGCTCTGAATCAGGAAGCAGTCGGCGCCGCGGGCGGACTCCTGGTAGCGGACGTAGATCTCACCATTGGCAAAATCGAATGCCTTGGTCGGAACGATCCCGACGCCGAGAGCGTGCGCGACCTCCTCGGCAAGCTCGGGGTGGGCGCGGCCGGAGAAGAGCATCAGTTTCTTCTCGCCGGTCGTCTTGATCCCGCTCACAGCACTTGTCTCCTCAGACGCGTTCTTCCGCCGCTGCGCCCGCTCGTCCCATTAGCAGCGAGGCAGCCGAATCGTGTGCACCTATCACGGTACGCCGTGTCGGACGCACCTGTTTCCGGTCAGCCCTCGCCGCCGGCCTCCCGGGACGCCTCCTCAGCCGCCTTCGCAGCCGCACTCCCCGGACGCTTACGAGCCACCCAACCCTCGATATTCCGCTGCTGGCCACGGGCCACGGCCAGCGAACCCGCCGGCACATCCTTCGTGATCACCGACCCCGCAGCGGTGTACGCACCGTCCCCAACCGTGACAGGCGCCACAAACATGTTGTCCGAACCCGTCTTGCAATGCGACCCGACCGTCGTGTGGTGCTTGCTCTCACCGTCGTAATTCACAAACACACTCGCCGCGCCGATGTTCGTGAAGTCACCGATCGTCGCGTCCCCCACATACGACAGATGCGGCACCTTCGTACCCTCACCGATCGACGAGTTCTTCGTCTCCACATACGTACCGATCTTGGACCGCACACCCAGCCGCGTACCCGGCCGCAGATACGCGAACGGACCCACCGACGCGCCCTCACCCACCTCGGCACCGTCCGCCACCGTGTTGTCGACCCGCGCACCCGCACCGACCCGCGTGTCCGTCAGCCGCGTGTTCGGACCCACCTCGGCACCCTCACCCAGCCACGACGCACCCAGCAACTGCGTACCCGGATGCACAATCGCGTCCCGCTCGAAGCCCACCGTCACATCGACCCACGTCGACGCCGGATCCACGATCGTCACACCCGCGAGCATCGCCCGCTCCAGCAAGCGCTCATTCAGCGTCCGACGCGCCTGAGCCAACTGCACACGGTTGTTGATACCCGCGATCTCACGGTGATCCACCGCCACCGAAGCACCCACACGGTGCCCGGCCTCCCGCAGAATCCCCAGGACATCCGTCAGGTACTCCTCACCCTGACTGTTGTCCGTACGCACCTTGCCCAGCGCATCCGCCAGCAGCGCACCGTCGAACGCGAACACACCCGAGTTGATCTCACGAATCGCATGCTGCGACTCACTCGCGTCCTTGTGCTCCACGATCGCCGTCACCTCACCCGACGCCCCGTCCCGCACGATCCGGCCGTAACCGGTCGCGTCCGGAACCTCGGCCGTCAGCACCGTCACGGCATTGCCGTCACCGGTGTGCGTCGCCGACAGGTGCCTCAGCGTCTCGCCCGTCAGCAGCGGAGTGTCACCGCACACCACGATCACCGTGCCGTCGACAGCGCCACCGAGCTCCTCGAGCCCCATCCGCACGGCATGCCCCGTGCCGTTCTGCTGCTCCTGCACGGCGGTACGGGCGTCCGGATCGATCCCGGCGAGATGCTCACGCACCCGGTCCCGCTCGTGACCCACGACGACGACCAGGTTCTCGGGGCTCAACTCCCGCGCGGCGGCGAGCACATGCCCGACGAGCGAGCGCCCACTGATCTCATGCAGGACTTTGGGTGTGGCCGACTTCATACGGGTGCCCTCACCCGCTGCAAGAACGACGACGGCGGCCGGGCAATTGGCGCTCACGGGTGGCCCTTCGGCTTCGGATGCTGTGTGGGGTGGACATCCGCAGGATACCGGGGCGTTGTGGGCGTGAAATGAGGGCGGGGCCCGACCGTATGGTCGGGCCCCGCCCTCATCTGTGCTCCCGGGGAAGGAATCGAACCCTCATTCAATGGACCAAAACCATTTGTCCTGCCATTAGACGACCCGGGATGGTTCGTCCGCTATGTCCGAATCTGACGATCCGTACCGCGCGCGGACAACACTATGCCGTACCACCAGCCTTCAATGCGACGGTACAGATCGGCTCCCTGGGGAACGCGCACGAGCAAGCAGCCGTGATAGTCCGCGCCCACACGCTTGCGGTTGGTCTTCGGGTTGTGCTTTTTGAGTGAGGTCTTGCCGAACTGTGAGGGGTCGGCGCCGACCAGGGTGGCCCAGAACTTCTCGGCCGTCGCGATGTCGGCGGTCTCGTGGATCTGTACGTGGAACCTCAGTCCCTCCGGGGCGACCCCAAGGAGGCGGAGCCACGCGAGGTAG
The DNA here is from genome assembly GCF_055582645.1 of Streptomyces sp. NPDC107517. NCBI lineage: Bacteria > Bacillati > Actinomycetota > Actinomycetes > Kitasatosporales > Streptomycetaceae > Streptomyces > Streptomyces sp. NPDC107517. Next base: position 458,779 of record NZ_JBVJPM010000004.1, read on the forward strand.
ACCTGGATCATGTCCGGATCGCTGTTGACGAAGTCGACCCTTTCCTGGCGGCGGTAGGTCTTCGCCTTCGAGCCCTCGGACCAGTAGAGCCCGACTCCTATCAGGAACAGCTCACGGTCGGACAGGGTGCCGATCTCTTCGGTTGCTGCCTGCCTGGTCTCCTGGCGCCCCAGTTCCCGGCGCCGGAGGGTGGCTTCCCATCCGCGCCTCGCGATCGCCGAAGCTTCCTCGCGGGTGCGCTTGCGTTCCGGCTTCGGCAGATCCCGCACCCAGAGCGAGATCGAACTCTTCGAGCACCCGAGCTCGACCTGGATCCGGTCGTACGTCCATCCCTGGAGCCGTACCTCCCGTGCCCGGTCCCGCAGGTCGTCCTTTGCGTTCGGGCGCTTCGTCCACTCCGGTGCGGGCTCTCCGTCCAGGAGGCGGTTCAGGATGTCGTTGTTGTCGAGGTGGAGGCGGTCCCGGATCTGACGGCGGCTGAGACCCTCGCGCCGCAGTGCGACCGCCCGCTCCCGCAGTCCCTCGAAGTCTGTGTATTTGCCTGTGGTCTGTGTCATAGGCACAGGCTCGTTCGGGATGAGCTCGGATGGGTCGTATTTGCATATGGGCCAACAGTTCGAGGGATACCGGTTGGTTTCGCTTCTGTTCGAAGGCGGTCTGTGATGAAGGGCGGCGCGGAAACTCACCGGAAATCGGGCAGCTTGCGCCCGTAGGCTGGACGCATGACCACGACGGGGGAAACACACCGGACGGCCGGGGGGCCGTGGTGGTGGGAGCGCTGGCGCAGTGCCGCGCTCGACGGGGGGCTGGCGGTCGCTTCGGCGGTCGAGTGCGGGGTGGAGGGGGTCGGGTTCGCGCGGGACGCCGGGGTGCCGGCGGCCGTGGGTGTCGTCTTCGGGGTGCTGGCCGGGGCGACGCTGGTGCTGCGGCGGCGGTGGCCGATCGCGGTGGTGCTGATCGGGGTCGCGGTGACTCCGGCCCGGATGGGTGTGCTGCTGAGCGTGGTGGGTCTGTACACGCTGGCCGCGTCCGAGATGCCGCGGCGGATCATCGGGGCCCTGGCGGGGATGTCGTTCGTCGGGACGCTGATCGTGTCGGTGGTGCGGGCGCAGCAGGACGCGGGGCACGGGGATCTCGTGCGGGTGGGGGACTGGTTCGTTCCGTTCGTCGCTGTCACGACGTCGTTGGGTGTGACCGCTCCGCCGTTGCTGCTGGGGCTTTACGTCGGTGCGCGGCGGCGTCTCATGGAGAGTCTGAGGGAGCGGAACGATTCGCTGGAGCGGGAGCTTCAGTTGCTCGCCGAGCGCGCGGAGGAGCGGGCGGAGTGGGCGCGGGGTGAGGAGCGGACGCGGATCGCCCGGGAGATGCACGACGTGGTGGCGCACCGGGTGAGTCTGATGGTGGTGCATGCGGCGGCGTTGCAGGCGGTGGCCCGTAAGGATCCGGAGAAGGCCGTGAAGAACGCGGCGCTGGTCGGGGACATGGGCCGGCAGGCGTTGACCGAGTTGCGGGAGATGCTCGGTGTGATGCGGTCCGGTGGCGGTGGGCGTGAGCCTGGTGCGGGGGTGCCGTTGGCGGCGGTGGGGGTGGCGGCCGCGGCTGCGGCGTCGCGTGCCGTTGTTGACGAGGACGGGCCGTGTCTCGGTGATCTGGATGAGCTGGTGGGTCAGTCGCGGGCTGCGGGCATGGTGGTGGAGCTGCTTGTCGAGGGTGATGTGCGGTCGTATGTCGCGTCGGTGGAGCAGACCGCGTACCGGGTGGTGCAGGAGGCGCTGACGAACGTGCACAAGCATGCGGCGGGCGCGAAGACGTATGTGCGGCTTGCTCATCGGGTGTCGGAGATCGCGATGCAGGTGGAGAACGAGTCGCCGCCGGACGCGGATTCGGCGTCGGATGTGCGGCTGCCGAGTGGGGGGAACGGGCTCGTCGGCATGAAGGAGAGGGTGACGGGCCTGGGCGGGGTGTTCGTGTGCGGGCCGACTGATGCGGGTGGGTATCGGGTGTCGGCTGTGTTGCCTGCGGCTTAGCCCGTAGCCCGTAGGGCTCGGCGCTCGGCGCACCGGGATGTGCGTGTTCGTTCGTCCTGCGGGGCGTCGTCGTCGGGCCGGTCACCCGTGTGTAGTGCCGGCGGCCCGGCGCGCTCGTCCCTCGCGTCTTGTACGTGCGGGGCGGCCGGTGGGGCTCGGGGGGCGTATGCCGTCGTGCGCCGGTGCTCTATGCGGTCAGGCGGGTCGGCTGGGTGCCGTTGACGAGGGTTTCCAGGGCGTGGTCGATGCCGGGGCCGAGGTACCAGTCGCCGCTGTGGTCGAGGGCGTAGACGCGGCCTTCGGTGTCGATGGCGAGGAGGGCTTCGGAGCCGGACTCGGCGCCGAGGGGGCAGACCTCGGTGTCGAGGGCGCGGCCGAGGTCGCCGAGGGTGCGGGCCATGTGGAGGCCGTGGAGCGGGTCGAGGTGGGGCTGGGCGGGCGCTATCTGGCGGCCGGGGCCCTGTGGGGTGAGGTGGAGGCCGCCGAATTCGGCCCAGGCCTCGACGGCGGCGGGGAAGACGGTGTGGCGGTGGCCCGCGGGGGATACGTGGGTGCGCAGGGCGTCGGCCCAGAATTCGGCCTGTTTGATGTCCCAGCGGCCGGGCTGCCAGCCGGCGGCGCGCAGTGCGGCGTCGACGGGTGCGGTGAAGCGGGTGCGGTCGGCGGTCATGTGGGGTGGCCTCGTCCTGTTCTGCTGCTGCCTGCGGTGGTGCGGGGGTGTTCCGGTGCGCCGGTCAGCCGGTGGTGTCCGTGGCCGGGTCCACGACGTGGACGCCGAAGTGGGCGGTGAGGGCGGCGCAGGCGCGGCAGGGGCGGGCGAAGCCGCCGTGCAGGGGGTCGCCGTCCTCGCGGATGCGGCGGGTGGTGAGTTTGGCGTTTTTGAGGGCTTTGCGGGCTTCGCCGTTGGTCATGGCTTTGCGGCGGGCACGTTTGGAGCGTTCCTCGTCGGCGGCCGTGAGCTGGCGGGAGATGAGGATCGTTTCGGCGCAGCGTCCGGTGAAGCGGTCGCGCTGGGCGCTGGTGAGGGTGTCGAGGAAGTCCTGGACGAGGGGGTGCAGGGCGGGGGCGTGTTCGCCGCGGGCGGCGGTGCTGGTCAGTGTGGTGCCGCGCACGGAGAGGGCGGCGGCGACGGTGGGCAGGATGCCGTCGCGGCGCTGGCGCAGGGCCGGGGCGGGCGCGTCCTCGGCGCTGCTCCAGCCGACGCGTGGGTCGCCGGAGGCGGCGTCGGCGGTGGCCGGGTGCCCGGTGTCGGGCTCCGAGTCGGTCGCGACGGCCGTGTCGGATGACGGTGCGGTGCTGCTCTGCATGTGGTGCTTTCCCCTCCTGCAAACCCCCGGGTTGCGTGCACAGACTGCCAAATGCGGCCGGTGGTGCGGAAGCTGGGGCGCAGCGACACGCGGGAGTGTGGGCTCATCGTCACGGTGGGGTGACTGCTGGTCATGGAACCGGAGGGCCGGTGACCGGTGTCGTACAACCGCATAGGCTGTCGCTATCCGCGATCCATAACAGTGCCGCAGGGGGCAACCGCCATGACGACAGGTCGGCTCGGGCAGCAAGCCGCGCCGCCGAACGCGGCCTACGCCGGGCAGGTCGTGCACTTCCCGGACCCGGTCCGTGCTGCGCGCCATCCCAGGGGCGTACGGATCGACGGGAACGGCTATCCGGATTTTTCGGCCTACGCGCGTGCCGCGGCGGAGATCGCCGATCCCCCGGAGGGGTTCGGGGTCGATGAGCTGCGGTTGACGGACTATGTGTCGGCGAACGCTGCGATGGCGGCCGCCGGGCATGAGTTGTGGGACACGATCGTGCCGGTGGCGACGCCGCACGGCTGGACCTGGCATCACGTGCCGGGCAGTCGTCGCATGGAGTTGGTGCCGGTCGAGGTGAAGGCGCTGCTGCGGCATCACGGCGGTCTCGCGACGGCGGCGGTGGATCACGGCAAGCGGGGGACGCGTCCGTTGCAGGAGACGCGGCCGGCGCACTTCGGGCTGCCGAAGTCGTCGGTGGCGGTGACGGAGCAGCAGGTCCTCGGTGCCGAGGAGGACTTGGGGTACCGGTTGCCGGGTGCGTACCGGGCGTTCCTGAAGGCGGCGGGCGGGTGCGCTCCGGTGGGGGCGGCGCTGGACGCCGAGCTGGGGCTTCTGGTGGACCAGCCGTTCTTCACGGTGCGGGACGAGGCCGCGGTCAACGATCTGGTGTACGTGAACAAGTGCCTGCGTGATCACCTGACCAAGGACTATCTGGGTGTCGGGTTCGTGCAGGGCGGCCTTCTCGCCGTCAAGGTCAAGGGTGACCGGGCGGGTTCGGTGTGGTTCTGCGCGTACGACGACGCGCGGGACAGCGCGGACACGGCCGGCTGGTCGGTCGCGGAGCGGGTGGAGCGTCTGCTGCTGCCGTGCGGTGACGACTTCGACGCGTTCCTGGCCCGGCTGGCGGGTAACCCGCCGGAGCTGGAGACGGTGGCGAACCTGATGGTGGACGGCGGTTTCGCGAGTGCGGTCGACGCCTCGGGCGCCGCCGTGCCGGCTGCTTCGACTGTCCCGGACGAGGGGTGAGTGTCCGATGGTGACGTTCGCGCAGGCGCAGGAGCGCGCCGAAGAGTGGATCAACGGGGATGTGCCCGGCTATCAGCACCGTGAGGTGCGGGTGCGGGAGTTCGAGCTGGGGTTCGTGGTGTGGGCGGAGGACCGCGAGGGCGGTCCGGTGTCCGACGGCGGGCGGCAGCGGCTCGTCATCGCGCGTGACAGCGGGGACGCTTCGCTGTGGCCGGGGCTGCCGGTGGGTGAGGTGATCCGGCGGTACGAGGAGGAGTACGGGCTGCCGGAGGCTTCGCCGGAGCCGTCGGACGCGCCGCCGGAGCGGGTGGATCTGAATCAGACGTCGTTCCTGTTGAGCCCTCCGGAGTGGCTCCAGGAGGCGGCGGACAAGCTGGGTATTCCGGATCGGCGGGGGGATGCGTCTTCGGCCGGCGGGTCTGGCGCGTCTGCCGGTGCCGGTGCCGGTGCCGGTGCCGGTGCGGGTACGGGTGCCGTCTCCGGTGCCGGTACGGGTTCGGGTGCGTCGGTGCCTGGGCCGGCCGGCCCGGCGCCGGTGGCCGCCGACGCGGGCAGTGGCGCGACGCCGTGGCCCGCTTCGGCCTCGGCGCCTTCCGGGGCGACCCCGTGGGCCGGTACGGACACGAACGCGGACGAGGAGGAGGACCGCTCGGTCGCGCCCCCGGCGACGGTGTTCGCGCCGCCGCTGGTGGACGAGGGCGACGTGCCTGCGCCGATCGCTCCTGAGGCCAAGACGGCGCTGATGTCGGGCGGCAGCCAGCTCCCTCGCACGGCGGTGGCCCCGGCGCTCGACGGGTCGGCTCCCGACGCTCCGGGTGCTCCGACGCCGGGTGCTCCCGACGCGTACGGCTATCCGCAGGGTGCCGGTGTGCAGCAGACTCCGCCGCCGGGCGTCGCGCCGAACTACGGCTATCCGCAGGGTCCGGGTACTCCGCCCGCGCCCAATGTGCCGCAAGGGCAGGGGAGTTCGCAGGGCGGTCAGACTCCGCCGCCCACGTACGGCTATCCGCAGGGTCCGGGCGTGCAGCAGACTCCGCCGCCGGGCGTCGCGCCGAACTACGGCTATCCGCAGGGTCCGGGTACTCCGCCCGCGTCCAATGTGCCGCAAGGGCAGGGGAGTTCGCAGGGCGGTCAGGCTCCGCCGCCCACGTACGGCTATCCGCAGGGTCCCGGTGTGCAGCAGACTCCGCCGCCGGGAGCTCCTGACGCGTACGGCTACCCGCAGGGTCCGGGTGCGCGGCAGACTCCGCCGCCTCCGGGGGCCGGGCAGGACGCGGCCGGGCGGCCGCTCGCGCCCGGGGCCGGCGACATCGCCGACGCCGCGACCAGCAAGGCGCAGGGTCCGCCCCGCGGTGCGCGCGGTGGTGGCGCGACGACTCCGCCGCCGCCCGGTGCCCCGGGCACTCCCGGCGCGCGGCCCTCGGGGCCCGGCGCTCCGGGTATCCCGGCGGGCGGCTACGTTCCGACGCAGCTCGTTTCGCAGCTCGGTCCCGACGGGCCCGAGGCCCCGCCCGCTCCGGGTGGTACGCCGCCCGGCGGTGTGCACCACGCCGCGACGATGCCGGCCGACCCGAGCATGGGTGGCCCCGGCGCTCCCAAGCCGCCCGGAGCGCCCGGCACTCCGGGGGCTCCCAAGCCGCCCGGTCCGCCCGGCGTGCCCGGTGCGGGTGCACCCAAGCCGCCCGGCGCCCCCGGAACTCCCGGTGCGCCGCAGCCGCCCGGTCCGCCCGGCGCTCCCGGGGGTACGCCTCCCGGCGGTGTGCACCATGCCGCGACGATGCTGGCCCAGCCGGGTCCGGCCGGTCCCGGCACGCCGCCCCCGCCGGCGGCGCCCGGCGTGCCCGGCGCACCTGGTGCGCCCGGGGCTCCCGGTGGAGGTGTTCATCACGCCGCGACGATGCTGGCCGGTCCCGGTCAGGCCGGCCCCGGCATGCCTCCTCCCGCGCCGCCGCAGGCGCCGGGCGGGATGCCGATGCCGCCGCCCGTGCCCGGGCAGCAGGTTCCGGGTGGTCCGCCCCCCGCCTCGTACGGGTATCCGCAGCCCACCGGTCAGCCGACCGTCGGGCCCGGCTACCAGGCCGTGCTGCGCTACCGCGCGCCCGACGGCTCCGAGCAGCAGCTGATCCGCCGCTCGGCGCCCGGTACGCCGCACCCGGAGTGGCAGATCTTCCATGAGCTGCGCGGCATGAACGTCCCGCCGGACCAGGTTCTGGAGCTGCACACGGAGCTGGAGTCCTGCGAGCTGCCGGGCGCGTACTGCGCCCGCATGATCCGTGAGCAGTGGCCGCAGGCCAGGATCACGTCCATCGCCCCGTACGGCAGGGACCACGCGTCGCGCCAGCAGGGCATGCAGCAGCTGATCGCGCACCAGGGTGAGTTGCACCAGGTGGCGGACGGTCCGGCGCGGCTCGCGCCGGTGCGTGCGCCGCTGCCGCCCGCGCAGCCGATGCCGCCGGTTCCGCCGGAGGCGGTCGGGCAGGAGCTGGCCGCTGCGTTCGGTCCCGGGGTGTTCCGGTTCGACCAGCGGGCCGTGTCCCGTCAGGGCGTGCCGGACCTCGTGGCGCACACCCTCGTCGTGGCGGGGCTGCCCGCCGACTTCGGGCCGTTCTTCTGGGCGCAGGCTCAGCCGGGCCGTCCGGTGCCGACGCTCGCCGAGCTGGCGCAGGAGCGGGGGGTGCAGCCCGCGGCGGACGCTGGTTCGTACCTCGTGATGGGCAGTGACTTCGGGCGGGCGATCTGCGTCCAGTACGGCACGGCGAACATCGTGGCCGTGCCGGTGGAGGCGGGTCCCGGCGGTGCGCCGGTGCCGCCGCAGTTCGTGAACACGGGCCTGCCCGAGTTCACGCGCAGCCTCGCGGTGCTGGGCCGGATGTGGCCGCTGCGGTTCGGGCTCAACCAGGAGCAGGCGGGCCGCTGGACCGTCGACTTCCAGGCGCAGCTGGCCGCCGTCGACCCGGCGGCGCTCGCGTCGCCGGAGGGCTGGTGGTCGGTGCTGCTCGAGCAGATGTGGGACGGCCTGCTGTAGCCCGTCGGCAGAAGAGAAGTCGAGGAGAGGCGCGCGACCGTATGGGTCGCGCGCCTCTCCTTCTTTCCTCGGGGTTCCCTCTGGGCTCCCTCTCGTTTCCCTCCGGGTCCGTCTTTCTCTGTGCGCCCTTCACGGACGGGGCGGGTGTGAGGTGCCTCGCTCCCTGGGCTCACGATTCCGACTTTCGGCAATATTTGGCGCATCCTTGTCGAGTGAGTTGGGCGGAGTGTCTTGTTTTGAGCGCTTCGGCTCGATCGAGTGCTGGGTAGGAGAGCCGAAGCGGCTGAGAGGGGAATCAAGGATGAGCAGCGGTACGTCGGTGTCGCCCCATGGTTTCGGCACGGGACGGGGCCGCGGCTACCGTCCCGGGCCGGTGGACGCGCTGGCCGCCGAGCTGTCCGGGGCCCTCGACGACGCCCGTGAGCGCGCCGCCCTCCTGGCAGCCCAGGTCGAGGAGCTGGAGGCCGAGGCGCAGCGGCTGCGTCTGGCCGTGACCCGGCTCGCCCCCCAGACGTACGAGTCCCTCGGCGACCGGGCCCGCGAGATCCTCGCCCTCGCCGAGGAGGAGGCGGACGGGGTACGGGCGTCCGCCGCCGATTCCGTCCGGCGGATCACGGCGGACGCCGAGGCCGGTGCGCGGGAGACGCGTGAGGCGGCCCGCGCCGCGGCCGACGCCGTACTGGCCGAGGCCGACCAGTGGGCCGACGAGCGGCTGAGCGCCGACCGGGCCACGGCCGACGGGGTGCGCGCCGCCGCGCGTGACGAGGCGAAGGCATGGCGCGAGGAAGCGCTCGCGGCGCTGGACGAGGTCCGGGAGCGGACCCGGGCGACCCTCGTCGGTCAGGAGAAGGACCACGCCGAGCGGCGGGACGAGGCCGAGCGGGAGATCGCCGGACAGGAGGCCGCGGCGGACGCGCGCGACGCGGAGCGCCTGGCGCTGGCCGAAGGGCGTCTTTCCGAGGCGCGGCGGGTGTTCGCCGAGACGGAGGAGTCGGCGCGGCACGGCCAGGAGGACGCCGAGGCCCGCGCCGCGGAGCTCCTCGCGGAGGCCACCCTGTACGAGGAGGGCGTGGGCCGCGAGACGGAGCGGGTGCTGCGCGAGCACGGCGAGAAGTGGGACGAGGTACGCGCCCACATGGACCACGTCCGCACCACCCTGGCCTCCCTCACGGGCCGAAACCTGTCCGACGAGACGCCGTAGGCGCTGCGGTCACGGGTCGAAGCCCGGCCGACGAGACGCCGGAAGCGCTGCGGTCACGGGCCGTGTCCACGCCGGCGAGGCGTCGTCGTACGCGCGATCGCTCCCGAGCCGCGCTCGCCGCGACCGGACGCCGTAAGAGGGTGTCGTAAGCGGTCCGCCCCCGCCCACGAGGCGCCGTGGGCGGGCGGCGCGGCCCGGGGTGGGCCCTAGCCGCCCTCCTTCCGCGGCGCCTGCCGCGTCACGCCCGCCAGGATCCACGCCTCCACCGCCTCGTACTGGCGGCGCTGGTCATCGGCTGTGCGGCGGCCGGAGGCCATCGTGCCGAGCCAGCCGAAGAGGAAGCCGAGCGGGATCGAGACGATGCCGGTCGTGGTGAAGGGGAACCAGTTGAAGTCCTGGCCCGGGAACGCCGAGGTGGGCGAGCCGGACACCAGGTTGGTGCCCGTCATCAGGATGAGGCAGGACGCCGTGCCGCCGAGCAGCGTCCACAGCAGGCCCGTACTCGTGTAGCGGCGCCAGAACAGGCTGTAGACGAGCGCGGGCGCGAGCGCCGAGGCGCCCAGGCAGAACGACAGCGTGACCAGCGGCTGGAGGTTGTAGTGCTGGACGAGCGTGGCCAGGAGGATCGCGGGCACGCCGACGGACAGCGCCGAGACCCGGGCCAGCGTCATCTCCCTGCGGGCGGTCAGCGGCGCCTTGCGGTGTGCGAAGACGTCGTGCGCGAGGGAGTTGGCGCAGGCCAGGATCATTCCGGCGACCGAGGCGAGCAGCGTGAGGAAGAGCGCCGTGGTGACCGTGGTGAACACCAGCGTCTCCGCCGTGGAGGCGTCCGCGCCGAACGCGGCCCGTGCCCCGAGCAGGTACGCGGTGTTGCCCTGCGGGTCGGCCGCCGCGACGGCGGCCCGGCCGAGGAACGCCGTCGCGCCGAACCCGACGACCGCGATGATCAGTACGAAGAGACCGACCGCCGACACCGCCCAGGACATCGAGCGGCGCACCTCACGCGCGCTGCGCGCCGTGTACATGCGCATCGTGACGTGGGGCAGGCACGCGCCGCCGAGGACGACGGTCAGCTCCGAACTGATCATGTCCAGGCGGGGGTTGGCGGTGCCGGCGAACTGGAGGCCCGAGTGCAGGAAGGCGTCTCCCACGCCGCTGGCCTGCGCGGCCTGTGAGGCGAGGGTGCCCGGGTTCCAGTCGAAGCGGTACAGGATGAGGAGGGCGACGGCGAGGCCGGAGCCGAGCAGCATCACGGTCTTCATGATCTGGATGAGGGCGGTGCCCTTCATGCCGCCGATCGCCGCGTAGCTGATCATCAGGGCGCCGAGCGCGATGACGCAGCCCGTCTTGAACCCCTCGCTGGTGAAGCCGAGGACGAACGCCAGCAGATCGCCCGCTCCCGCGAGTTGGACGAGCATCAGCGGGAGCAGTGCCGCGAGGGTGGCGACGCACGCGGCGATGCGTACGGCGCGTCCCGGCAGGCGGCGGGCGATCACGTCGCCCATGGTGAACCGGCCCGCGTTGCGCAGGGGTTCGGCCAGCAGGAACATCAGGAGCATCAGGGACAGGGACGTGCTCAGGGCGAGGACGATCCCGTCGTAACCGGTGAGCGCGATGACGCCGCCGGTGCCGAGGACGGTCCCCGCGGAGATGTAGTCGCCCGCGATGGCGAGGCCGTTGCGCATCGGGGTGAGGGAGCCGAAGCCGGTGTAGAACTCGTCGAGGTTGTCGCGGTCGGGGCCGGTCATCACGCACAGGAGCAGCGTGATGGTGGCGACCGCGGTGAAGGCGACCAGGGACATGCCCTGGGCCGAGCTGCTGAAGTCCGTCATCGGAAGTTCCCCCCGGGCGTTCCGGCAGCCGGACGCTGGTCCAGCTCCGCTTGTCTGCGCAGCCGGTGGGCGAGCGGATCGACTCGGCGGCGGGCGGTGTATTCGTACAGCCAGAGCGCGAGGCCGGTCACCGGGAGCTGGCACAGGCCGAGGAGGAGGCCGGTGGAGAAGCCGCCGGGGAGCGTGCCCGTCATGAGGGAGGGCGCGAACGCCGACAGGACGAGGAAGAGGGTGAAGTAGCCGAGGGCGGTGAGCGTGGCGACGCGGCGCTGCCAGCGGTAGGCGCTGCGCAGGAGCCGCAGGTCACTGTGGTGGCCGAGCGCGGGGTGGCGGGGGAGCCGGTGCGTGGGCGCGGGAGGTGGGGGAGGGGGCGCCCAGGGGTAGGTGAGGGCGGGGTCGGGCTGCTGTCGGGGGTGCGGCGGTTGTTGGGGGTACGACTGCTGGTGCTCGCCCGGGTACCGGTTCCCGTACTGGCCCTGGCTCGGGTTGCCGTACTGGCCCTGGCTCGGGTTGCCGTACGGGTTCCGGTTCTGGTTCCCGTACTGGCTGCGGCCCGTGGGGAAGGGGCCCTGCCCTGGCTCGTTCTGGTGGTCGGAATATGAGCGGTGCGGTGTGTCGGACATCCCGGTTCTCCTTGCGCGGCTTGGGTCCGCCGGGGATTGCGGACGCAGGGAGCGAGAGGGGAGCCGGAACGTTACTCGTAGGTAGGGGGTTTGCGCGACGGTTCTGGCGAACTGCTCAGTCGGTTTGTTGTGAGAGGGGTGAGTGATGCTGATGCGCAATTTGTGAGCCGGGTGAGTTGCCGGCGGCCCCTGCTGCCGCCTCACCAGGGCCCTCGCCCGCCCGCTCGCCGCCTCGCTCGCCGTCCTGGTCGATCACCGGGAAACGTCGCGGCGCGAGGCACAGCAGGACGACCAGAGCGAGCGCGGCAGCGCCGGCCGCACCCACGTAGACCGAGTCGACGGCCGCCGCGACGGCGCGCCGCAGCCGGTCCGGGTCGGCCACCGAGGCGGGGTCCTCAAGAGCCTTGGCCACCGAGTCGAGGGAGCCCGCGCCGCCGAGGCGCCCGGCGAGCACGGTGTTGGCGACGGCGCCGAACAGCGCGGCGCCGATCGTCTGGCCTATCTGCCGGCAGAACAGGACGGACGCGGTCGTCGTGCCGCGCTCGGCCCACCCGACGGTCGACTGGACCCCGACGATCAGGGGCAGTTGGAAGAGGCCGAGCGCCGCGCCGAGGAGCAGCATGACGAGCGCGGGCTGCCAGGCGGCCCCGGGGTAGGGGAGCAGCGGGAACGCGAGCAGGACGAGGAGCGCGGCCGCCATGCCGACGACGGCCGTGTTGCGGAAACCGATCCTGCGGTACACGTGCTGGCTGAGGGCCGCGGAGACGGGCCAGCTCAGCGTCATCACGGAGAGCACGAACCCGGCGGCCATGGGCGCGAGTCCGAGGACGGCCTGCGCGTAGGTGGGCACGAACACGGTGGGCGCGACCATCAGGAGGCCGAGCGCGCCGAGCGCGAGATTGACGGCCGCGATGGTGGGCCGGCGCCAGACCCAGCCGGGGATGATCGGCTCGGCGGCGCGCCGCTCGACGGCGACGACGGCGCCGACCAGCGCAACTCCCGTACCGAACAGGGCGATCGACGGTGCGGAGAGCCAGTCCCAGGCGACGCCGCCCTGGACGAGCGCGGTCAGGAGCACCCCGCCGCACGCGAACACGGCGAGCGCTCCGGCCCAGTCGATGCGGGCGCGCGGCCCCTTCTCCCGTACGGGTTCATGGAGATGGCGCGCGACGAGCCAGAGAGCGAGCGCGCCGATCGGGATGTTGATGAGGAAGATCCAGCGCCAGCCCGCGTACGAGGCGAGGAGCCCGCCGAGCGCGGGGCCCGCGACGGCCGAGGTCGCCCAGACCGTCGAGAGCCGGGCCTGGATGCGGGGGCGTTCCCTGAGCGGGTAGAGGTCGGCGGCGAGGGTCTGGACCGTTCCCTGGATGGCGCCGCCGCCCAGGCCCTGGACGACGCGGAAGGCGATGAGCGCGCCCATGTTCCAGGAGCCCGCGCACAGGACCGAGCCGACGAGGAAGAGGATGCTGCCGCCGATGAGGACGGGCTTGCGGCCGAAGGTGTCCGACAGCTTCCCGTAGACCGGCAGCGTGACCGTGACGGCGAGCAGATAGCCCGAGAAGAGCCAGGAGAAGACGGAGAAGCCGCCGAGGTCGCCGACGATCTGCGGGACCGCCGTCGAGACGATGGTGGAGTCGAGTGCCGCCAGTGCCATGGAGAGCATGAGCGCGGCGACGACCGCGCCCCGGCGCCGGTCCTTCCCCGTGCCCGCCTGCGTGCCAGCCTGCGATGTCGCGCTGCCCACCGGATTCCTTCCCCCTGCATCTATTTCGCCCCCGACACCATCTCACTTGACCCTGGCGCGGCGGGAGGGTGGAGCGTGACTGCGCAGGAAGGTGGAGCGAACCCCTAGAAGCGCTCCACCGATGGGTGGACTCCCCCTAGGGGGACCTCCGTACTGCGGACAGGGGGCGGTTCGTCCCCCCGGAGGACGAGGGGAGCGGGGGGTTCTTCCTACCTTCGAGGGGTGGGGTTTTCCCCAGGGAAAGACGGTGACCTCCACCAGGGCGCCGGGGCACCCCTCGCCACCAGACTGAAGCACGTCGCACACACCTGACATCCCGCATGACCGACATAGGAGACTTACCGTGACAACGGCTGTGACCATTCCCAGGACCGGGGGCACTGGAGGGCAGACGGCCGTCGCCGCGCGGGCGCGGCAGGTCGTCAAGGCCTACGGCTCGGGTGAGACCCGCGTCGTCGCGCTCGACCACGTCGATGTGGACATCGCCCGCGGCCAGTTCACCGCGATCATGGGCCCCTCGGGGTCCGGCAAGTCCACGCTGATGCACTGCCTCGCCGGCCTCGACAACGTCACGTCCGGGCAGATCTACCTGGACGAGACGGAGATCACCGGCCTCAAGGACAAGAAGCTCACGCAGCTGCGCCGGGACCGGATCGGCTTCATCTTCCAGGCGTTCAACCTGCTGCCGACACTGAACGCGCTCGAGAACATCACGCTCCCCATGGACATCGCGGGCCGCAGGGCGGACAAGGAGTGGCTGGACCGCGTCGTGCGGACCGTGGGCCTGGCCGAGCGCCTCAAGCACCGGCCCACCGAGCTCTCCGGCGGCCAGCAGCAGCGCGTCGCCGTGGCCCGCGCGCTCGCCGCCCGGCCGGAGATCATCTTCGGTGACGAGCCGACCGGGAACCTGGACTCCCGCGCCGGCGCCGAAGTGCTCGGCTTCCTGCGGCAGTCCGTCGACGAGCTCGGCCAGACCATCGTGATGGTCACCCACGACCCGGTGGCCGCCTCGTACGCGGACCGGGTGCTATACCTCGCGGACGGCCGCATCGTCGACGAGATGCTCCGCCCCACCGCGGACGCCGTCCTCGACCGCATGAAGGACTTCGACGCGCGGGGGCGCACGTCATGAGTGCGAACACCGTGATGAAGACCTCCCTGCGCAACTTCTTCGCGCACAAGGGGCGCATGGCCCTGTCGGCCGTGGCGGTCCTGCTGTCGGTGGCGTTCGTGTGCGGCACGCTCGTCTTCACCGACACGATGAACACGACGTTCGACAAGCTGTTCGCCGCGACGTCGTCCGACGTGACGGTCAGCCCGAAGGCCGCCAAGAGCGAGGGCAGCGACACCGGGCGCCCCGAGTCGATGCCGGCCTCCACCCTCGCGCAGGTCAAGCGGGCCGACGGCGTCAAGTCGGCCGAGGGTGCGGTCAGTTCGATGAACGTGACCGTCGTGGACGCGGACAACAAGAACATGGGCTCCGAGAACGGCGGCCCCACGATCGCGGGCAACTGGACGCGCAACGACCTGCGTTCCATGGACATCACCTCCGGACACGCCCCGCGCGGGCCCACCGAGGTCATGGTCGACTCCGACACCGCCGACAAGCACCACCTGAAGATGGGCGACGAGCTGCGCACCATCACCGCCACCGGCGACTTCAGGGCGAAGATCGTCGGCATCGCCTCCTTCAAGGTGACCAACCCGGGCGCGGCCGTCGTCTACTTCGACACGGCCACCGCCCAGCGCGAACTCATCGGCCGGAGCGGCCGGTTCACCCAGATCAACGTCGCCGCCGCCACCGGCGTCAGCGACACCGTGCTCAAGAAGAACGTCGCGGCGTCCCTCGACGGCCCGTACAAGTTCCAGACGCAGAAGGAGACCGCGGACGCCAACCGCAAGGACGTCGGCTCCTTCATGGACGTCATCAAGTACGCCATGCTCGGCTTCGCCGGGATCGCCTTCCTCGTCGGCATCTTCCTGATCATCAACACCTTCTCGATGCTGGTCGCCCAGCGGACCCGCGAGATCGGCCTGATGCGGGCCATCGGGTCGAGCCGCAAGCAGGTCAACCGCTCGGTCCTCGTCGAGGCGCTGCTGCTCGGCGTCTTCGGTTCGGTCATCGGTGTCGGCGCGGGCGTCGGACTCGCCGTCGGCCTGATGAAGATGATGTCCGCGGCGGGCATGGACCTGTCCACCGACGACCTGACCGTCAAGTGGACGACCCCCGTCGTCGGGCTGCTCCTCGGCATCGTCGTCACCGTCTTCGCCGCGTACATTCCGGCCCGCCGCGCGGGCAAGGTCTCGCCGATGGCGGCCCTCAGGGACGCCGGCACCCCCGCCGACGTCAAGGCGGGCGTGGTCCGCGCCCTGATCGGTCTCGTCCTCACGGGCGGCGGCGGCTTCGCGCTCTACACCGCCACCCAGGCCGCCAAGGCGAGCGAGGGCTCCCTGTGGCTCGGCGTCGGCATCGTCGCCACGCTCATCGGGTTCGTCGTCATCGGACCGCTCCTCGCGGGCGGTGTGGTGCGCGTCATCAGCGCCGTACTCCTGCGGATGTTCGGCTCCGTCGGGCGCATGGCCGAGCGCAACGCGCTGCGCAACCCGCGCCGCACCGGCGCCACCGGCGCGGCCCTGATGATCGGCCTCGCGCTCGTCGCCTGCCTGTCCGTCGTCGGCTCCTCGATGGTCGCCTCGGCCACCAGCGAGCTCGACAAGTCCGTCGGCGCCGACTTCATCGTCGAGGGACAGAACGGGTTGAAGCCGCAGGCCGCCGAGGCCATGAAGAAGGCCCCGTACGTCTCCCACGTCACGGAGGTCAAGTACGTCAGGACGAAGCTGACCACGCCCGGCGGCACGAAGGAGGACGAGGAGCTCGTCGCCGCGACGCCCACGTACGCCCAGGACCTGCGGCGCGAGACGACCGCCGGTGAGCTGTCGGCGGCGTACGGGAAGAACGCGATGTCGGTCGGCTCGGAGTTCGCCGGGAAGAACCACCTCGAGGTCGGCGACACCATGAAGGTCGCCTTCGAGCACGGCCGCAGCGCCGACCTGAGGATCGCGGCGATCACGTCGGACGACACGACGTTCGACAAGGGCGCGATGTACATCAACCTCGCGACCGCGAAGCAGTACCTGCCCGCCGACCGGCTGCCGCTCAACGGGATGATGTTCGCCAAGGCGGACCCCGGCAAGGCCGACCAGGCGTACAAGGCGCTGAAGGCGTCGGTCGCGTCCGACCCGACGGTCCACGTCAAGGACCAGACCGACTACAAGCAGACCCTGAAGGACCAGATCGGCCAGCTCCTCAACATGATCTACGGGCTCCTGGCCCTCGCGATCATCGTGGCGGTCCTGGGCGTCGTGAACACGCTGGCCCTCTCCGTGGTGGAGCGCACCCGGGAGATCGGCCTGATGCGGGCCATCGGCCTCTCGCGCCGGCAGCTGCGCCGCATGATCCGCCTGGAGTCGGTGGTCATCGCCCTCTTCGGCGCACTTATCGGCCTCGGTCTGGGCATGGGCTGGGGCGCGACCGCCCAGAAGCTCCTCGCCCTGGAGGGCCTGAACGTCCTGGAGATCCCCTGGCCGACGATCATCGGTGTCTTCGTCGGCTCGGCCTTCGTGGGCCTGTTCGCCGCCCTGGTCCCGGCGTTCCGGGCGGGCCGGATGAACGTACTGAACGCGATCGCGACGGAGTAGCCGCGCGGGGCGGTGCGAACGGGGGAACGGGGACGGCGGCCCCGGAGTGTCCTTCCCGGACACTCCGGGGCCGCCGTGCGCCCTGGGGACCATGCATGTGATGCGCGAACGATCCGCACGCGGGTGTCGGCGGCGCGTCGTAGTCTGGAAGACCCCCGGCCCGTTCGACGTGTCGGGCGGTTCGCGTTGCCCACTCCCCGGGATGGAAGCCCTTCATGAGCCTGCACGGTCTGCTGGACGCCGCAAGTCAAGACCCGGCGCTCGCCGAAGCGGTGAAGGCCGCCACCGACGGGCACCGCCCCCACGTCGACGTCGTCGGCCCGCCCGCCGCGCGGCCCTTCGCGGTGGCAGCTCTCGCCCGGCGGACCGGGCGGACCGTGCTGGCCGTGACCGCCACCGGGCGGGAGGCCGAGGATCTGGCCGCGGCGCTGCGCTCGCTGCTGCCGCCGGACGGCATCGTCGAGTACCCCTCGTGGGAGACGCTCCCGCACGAGCGGCTCTCGCCGCGCTCCGACACCGTGGGCCGCCGGCTCGCCGTCCTGCGCCGCCTCGCGCACCCCCGCACCGACGACCCCGAGACCGGCCCGGTCTCCGTCGTCGTCGCCCCCGTCAGGTCCGTGCTCCAGCCGCAGGTCAAGGGGCTCGGCGACCTGGAGCCCGTGGCGCTGAGGACCGGCCGGAGCGCCGATCTGAACGAGATCGTCGAGTCGCTCGCCGCGGCCGCCTACGCCCGGGTCGAACTCGTCGAGAAGCGCGGCGAGTTCGCCGTGCGCGGCGGCATCCTCGACGTCTTCCCGCCGACCGAGGAACACCCCCTGCGCGTCGAGTTCTGGGGCGACGACGTCGAGGAGATCCGCTACTTCAAGGTGGCCGACCAGCGCTCCCTGGAGGTCGCCGAGCACGGCCTGTGGGCGCCGCCCTGCCGCGAGCTGCTGCTCACCGACGAGGTGCGCGAGCGGGCCGCCGCCCTCGCCGAGGAACACCCCGAGCTGGGCGAACTCCTCGGCAAGATCGCCGAGGGCATCGCCGTCGAGGGCATGGAGTCCCTCGCCCCGGTCCTCGTCGACGACATGGAGCTGCTGCTCGACGTGCTGCCCGAGGGCTCCATGGCCGTGGTGTGCGACCCGGAGCGGGTGCGCACCCGCGCGGCCGACCTGGTGGCCACGTCGCAGGAGTTCCTCCAGGCGTCGTGGGCGGCCACGGCCGGCGGCGGCGAGGCCCCCATCGACGTGGACGCGGCGTCCCTGCGGTCCATCGCCGACGTCCGCGACCGGGCCCGCGAGCTGGACATGATGTGGTGGTCCGTCTCCCCGTTCGCGGCCGACGACGAGCTCGGCTCCGACACCCTCAAGCTCGGCATGCACGCACCCGAGTCGTACCGCGGCGACACCGCGCGGGCGCTCGCCGACACCAAGGGCTGGCTGTCCGACGGCTGGCGCACCGTCTACGTCACCGAGGCCCACGGCCCCGCGGCCCGCACCGTCGAGGTGCTCGGCGGCGAAGGCGTCCCCGCCCGCCTCGACCAGGACCTCACCGAGCTCGCCCCGGCCGTCGTGCAGGTCTCCTGCGGCTCCATCGAGTACGGCTTCGTGGACCCGGCCCTGAAGCTGGCGGTCCTCACCGAGACGGACCTGACCGGCCAGAAGGCGGCGGGCAAGGACGGCCAGCGCATGCCGGCCCGCCGCCGCAAGACGATCGACCCGCTCACCCTCGAATCCGGCGACTACATCGTCCACGAGCAGCACGGCGTGGGCCGCTACATCGAGATGGTCCAGCGCACGGTCCAGGGCGCGACCCGCGAGTACCTCGTCGTCGAATACGCCCCCGCCAAGCGCGGCCAGCCCGGCGACCGCCTCTACATCCCCACCGACCAGCTGGAGCAGATCACCAAGTACGTCGGCGGCGAGGCCCCGACGCTGCACCGCCTGGGCGGCGCGGACTGGACGAAGACGAAGGCCCGCGCGAAGAAGGCGGTCAAGGAGATCGCCGCGGACCTGATCAAGCTGTACTCGGCGCGCATGGCGGCGCCCGGCCACCCCTTCGGCCCGGACACGCCCTGGCAGCGCGAGCTGGAGGACGCCTTCCCGTACGTGGAGACCCCCGACCAGCTCACGACCATCGCCGAGGTCAAGGAAGACATGGAGAAGACGGTCCCGATGGACCGCCTGATCTGCGGCGACGTCGGCTACGGCAAGACGGAGATCGCTGTTCGCGCGGCGTTCAAGGCTGTCCAGGACGGCAAGCAGGTCGCGGTCCTCGTGCCCACGACCCTCCTCGTCCAGCAGCATTTCGGGACGTTCTCCGAGCGCTACTCGCAGTTCCCCGTCAACGTACGGGCACTGTCGCGCTTCCAGACGGAGACCGAGTCGAAGGCCACCCTGGAGGGCCTGCGCGACGGGGCGGTCGACATCGTCATCGGCACGCACCGCCTGTTCTCCTCCGAGACGAAGTTCAAGGACCTCGGCCTCGTCATCGTCGACGAGGAGCAGCGCTTCGGCGTCGAGCACAAGGAGCAGCTGAAGAAGCTGCGCGCGAACGTCGACGTCCTCACGATGTCCGCGACCCCCATCCCCCGTACGCTCGAAATGGCCGTCACCGGCATCCGCGAGATGTCGACGATCACCACGCCGCCGGAGGAGCGCCACCCGGTGCTCACCTTCGTGGGCCCCTACGAGGAGAAGCAGATCGGCGCGGCCGTGCGCCGTGAACTGCTGCGCGAGGGCCAGGTCTTCTACATCCACAACCGCGTCGAGTCCATCGACCGCGCGGCGGCCCGCCTGCGCGACATCATCCCCGAGGCGCGCATCGCGACGGCCCACGGCCAGATGTCCGAACAGGCCCTGGAACAGGTGGTCGTGGACTTCTGGGAGAAGAAGTTCGACGTCCTCGTCTCGACGACGATCGTCGAGTCGGGCATCGACATCTCGAACGCGAACACCCTCATCGTCGAGCGCGGCGACAACTTCGGCCTCAGCCAGCTCCACCAGCTGCGCGGCCGCGTCGGCCGAGGCCGCGAGCGCGGTTACGCGTACTTCCTGTACCCGCCGGAGAAGCCGCTCACCGAGACCGCGCACGAGCGTCTCGCCACCATCGCCCAGCACACGGAGATGGGCGCGGGCATGTACGTGGCGATGAAGGACCTGGAGATCCGCGGAGCGGGCAACCTGCTCGGCGGCGAGCAGTCGGGCCACATCGCGGGCGTCGGCTTCGACCTCTACATCCGCATGGTCGGCGAGGCGGTGGCCGACTACCGGGCCGCCGTCGAGGGCGGCGTCGAGGAGGAGCCGCCCCTGGAGGTCAAGATCGAGCTCCCGGTCGACGCGCACGTCCCGCACGACTACGCGCCGGGCGAGCGGCTCAGGCTGCAGGCCTACCGCGCCATCGCCTCCGTGAACACGGAAGCGGACGTCAAGGCGGTCCGCGAGGAACTCACCGACCGCTACGGCAAGCTGCCCGAGCCGGTCGAGAACCTGCTGCTCGTCGCCGGCCTGCGTATGTTCGCGCGGGCGTGCGGCGTCGGCGAGATCGTCCTCCAGGGCAACAACATCCGCTTCGCCCCCGTGGAGCTGAGGGAGTCGCAGGAGCTGCGCCTCAAGCGTCTCTACCCGGGCACGGTCATCAAGGCGGCCGCGCACCAGGTGCTCGTCCCGCGCCCGAAGACCGCGAAGGTGGGCGGCAAGCCGCTGGTCGGACGCGAACTCCTGGGCTGGGTCGGGGAGTTCTTGACGTCGATCCTCGGTTCGTAGAGTCTCGCGGGACGGGCCCGGGACCTGTCCGGGGCGGGGTGAGTGCGACGAGGGGACGGTCGGTCATGTCCGAGAGCGCTGAGGTCGGGCCCGGCAGGGTGCGCCAGATGTGGCACCTCGTCGAACCGCTCCACGCGGTGCTGTACTACGCGCCCGAGGCCTTCGAGGAGGCGGCCGGGCTCGGGTTCCGGACCGACGAGCGCTGGCCGAGCTACTTCGCCTGGCGTGCCGCCCCGCTGGGCG
Source organism: Streptomyces sp. NPDC107517 (assembly GCF_055582645.1). Lineage (NCBI taxonomy): Bacteria > Bacillati > Actinomycetota > Actinomycetes > Kitasatosporales > Streptomycetaceae > Streptomyces > Streptomyces sp. NPDC107517. The sequence continues at coordinate 479,474 of NZ_JBVJPM010000004.1, forward strand.
CCGCCGGGCCCACACGGGTGGCCTCGGCGTTCTACAGCTTCAACCCGGACATGGTCGCCGAGCACGTACCGGCGGCGTGGCGGACCGCGGCACCGGACGCGGTCCTCGCGGGACGGCTGCGCTCCGTCGACCGCGCGTACCGCACGCTCTTCGGCGAGCGGATCGACGGCCCCGAGTTCGCCGAGGCCGCCGCGCTCGCCCGCAGGGCCGCCGAGGCGGTGAACGTCGAGGGCCGCCCCCTGGCCGCCGCCAACGCCGGCCTGCCCTGGCCCGAAGCACCGCACCTCGTGTTCTGGCAGGCGGCGACGGTCCTGCGCGAGCACCGGGGCGACGGTCATCTCGCCGCGCTGCTCGCGGCCGGCCTCGACCCGGTCGAGGCACTCGTGTCGTTCGCGGCGGTGGGCGCCGCTTCCGCGCAGACGTTCACCAGCCGGGGCTGGAGCCGGGACCAGTGGGACGCCGCGCGGGAACGGCTCGCCGCACGGGGCCTGCTGGACGAGACGGGCTCCGCCACGGAGGACGGGAAGGCCCTGCGGGCGGAGGTGGAGGAGCGTACGGACGAGCTGGCCGCCGCACCGTGGCGCACGCTCGGCGCGGTGGACACCGCCAGGCTCTCCGACCTCCTCGGGCCCCTGTGGGTGGAGGTCCTCGGCTCCGGACTGCTGCCGTCGGAAACGACACTCGGCATCGGGAAGGTGTGAGCGGCAGGCGCGACCGGGAGGTGTGGCTGCTTCCGCGAGCCCCGGTGCGCCCGGGTGACGGGCGCGTTCACCCGATACGGTGACACCGAAACCGGACTAGCAGGGGGGAGCGTCGTGATGCGAGGCGCTGGGCGGGCCGTCGCCGCCGTACTGGTGACCGTGGCCGCCGCCACCGGCTGCACCGTGGAGAAGCAGGGCGGGGCGGGGTCGGGGCCCGAGTACAAGGCGGGCAGTGCGCTCGACGCCGTGAACTCGCTGACCGTCAAGGGGCGGGCGCCCAAGACCGGTTACGACCGGGGCCGCTTCGGCAGCGCCTGGGCCGACACCGATTCGAACGGCTGCGACACCCGGGACGACATACTCAAGCGGGACCTGACGGGGGTGAAGTTCCGCGACGGACGCTGCACGGTCGTGTCGGGGACGCTCGCCTCCGACCCGTACACCGGCAAGGAGATCGCCTTCGCGCGCGGTCGAAGCCAGGTCGACATCGACCATCTGGTGGCCCTCTCCGACGCCTGGCAGAAGGGCGCACAGAAGTGGGACCCTAGCAAGCGCATCGCCCTCGCCAACGACCCGCTCAACCTCCTCGCGGTGGACGCGGGCCCCAACCGCAGCAAGGGTGAGGGCGATACGGCGACCTGGCTGCCGCCCCGCAAGGGGTACCGGTGCACGTATGTCGCCGGGCAGGTCGCCGTGAAGAAGAAGTACGGGCTGTGGGTGACGGCCGGTGAGCGGGACGCCATGAAGCGCGTGCTGTCGACCTGTCCGGACCAGGCTCTGCCCACGGGCGGCAATCCGACGTCGGCGCCGGAGCGCTTCCACGCGCGCTGAGCCTTCGGGCCCGGTCGGTCAGCCGCCCATCTTGTCCAGGTCGACGATGTCCTTGTCGGCCGGCGGCGCGGCCTCGACCGGCTTGTCGTAGTCCGAGAACGTGAGCGAGCCCGGCTCCTTGGCGGACTTGGTGACGAGCTTGAGCACATACGGCTTGCCCTCGGTCGCGATGTAGAGCGTGTACGTGTCCTTGCCGTCGGTCTCGGTGACCGTGAACGCGGGCGTGCCGTCGACCGTCGTCGCCCTGCCCTTGCGGGCGAGGGTGTCATTGCTCTTGAACTCGGCGAGCATCGAGTCGAGATCGCAGAAGTCCGCCATGTCCTTGGCGTCGGGGCTGTCCGCCTTCGACTTCATCCAGCGGCCCGCGAGCATCTTCACGACGGCGTCGGTGTCCGCCTTGGACTCCCCCTTGCTCTGGGCGCGCAGGAACGCCTCGTCGGACTTGAGGTACACGGTCGGGCCCGTCTTGATCAGGTCGACCTTGCCCTGTCCGTTCATGCCCATCGAGCCGGTGCACTCGCCCTTCCTGTCGAGGGCGACGTCGAGGGCGATCTGCCCGCCGTCCCCGTCGGCCGCGTTGCCCTTGATGGTGAGGGACGAGGCGCTGCGGGTGGCCTTCATCGCCTTGTTGGTGATCTCCGGTCCCGACAGGTCGGCGAAGGGGGCTTTGGGCTTGTCGCCCGCCCCGGAGGCCCCGCCGGGGCCGCACGCTGTGAGGGAGACGGCGGCCGTGACCGCGGTGAGGCAGAGGGTGGCAAGTGTGCTGCGGCGCATGGGAGTTCTCCCCCGGGAAGTGGTTGAGGTGGTGAAGGCGGAGCGGTGGTGCACGGCCGTCAGAAGTTGCCGTTGGTGATGATCTCGCCGTCGGCGTCGTAGACCGTGACCAGGCCGTTCTTGCTGTCCTTCCAGTCCGCGAACGCGGAGGCGATCAGCTTGGAGGGGCCGGAGCCCTCGCCCGTCAGGCCGCCGGTGAAGTCGGTGTAGACGTCGGCGCTGTCGAGGATGTCGTTCTGCTGGTCGGCGCCCTGGACCTTGAGGACGTGGGCGACGGCGTCCTTCTCCTTGGGCGTGCCGTTCTTCGCCACGAAGGCCTTGAACTGCTCGGCCTGCGAGGCCTTCGACGCGCCCTTGTCGCCGGCGTCGGACTTGGCGGCGCCGTCGGCCTTGCCGGCCTTGCCGGCCTTGTCGCCGGAGCCGCCCGCGTTCTTGTCCGCGGCGGCGGAGGTACCGCCGCCGTTCCCCCCGTTGCCGTTGTCGCCGTCACCCGAGTTCGCCGATACGACGCCGATCACGACGATTCCGACGACCGCACCCAGCGCGACCTTGGTCTTCATGCCCATGGCTGATCCCCCCACAGAAGGCGGCCCCCCGATTCCGGCGACCGCTCGTTTCGATGGGTCAATAAGAGCAGAGCCTGTGAACCGAGTCAACACGATTCACGAAGTTGAGTGTGTACACGCTCGTGAATGGGGTGCTTACGCGTTCGCGGGTATGCTCGGCGCCACAGTCATGTGGGGGAGCCGAGGGGAGCACGCCGGGTGCAGGACAACGCCACTGAAGTGACCGCGGCCGGGATCGCCCGGCTCGCGGGGGTCGGCCGCGCCGCCGTCAGCAACTGGCGCCGCCGCCACCCCGACTTCCCCAAGCCCGTCGGCGGCACCGAGACCAGCCCCTCCTTCGCCCTCACCGACGTCGAGAACTGGCTGCGCGAGCAAGGAAAACTCGCCGAGGTCCCGCTGCGGGAGCGCGTCTGGCAGCAGCTCGCCGGACACCCCGCGGGCCCCGGCGTCGCGCTCCTGCACGCCGGCTGCGCCCTGCTCCTCGTCCACGACCGGCCCACCGACTGGCTCGAACTCGCCGCGGTCTTTGACGAGCACCTCGCCCAGCGCCTCCCGGCCGCCCTCGACGACGTCCTGAACCGCCGCTTCGGACCCCGCGACGAGCGCGCCGTGCACCTGCCCGACACCGGACTCCTGCCCTCCGTCCCGCTGCTGCGCGGCGCCGCCGAACTCGCCGCGGAACTGGGCGCCCGTCAGACGTACGAGTTCCTGCTCGGCCGTCATCTCGACGCCAACCCGCGCCAGTACACGCTCACGCCCGCGGGTCCCGCCCAGCTCATGGCCGCCCTCGCCGGATCCGCCCGCACCGTCCTCGACCCGGCCTGCGGCACCGGCGCCCTGCTGCGCGCCGTGCGCGACCTCGCGCCCGAACCGGACCAGCGCCTCTACGGTCAGGACAGCGCCCCCGACCTCGCCGCCCTCACCGCCCTGCGCCTCGCACTCGGCACCCCCGCCGCCACCGACGGCGCCACGGTGCGCACGGCGGCCGGCGACACCCTGCGCGCCGACGCGTTCCCCGACGTCCGCGCCGACGCCGTCCTCGCCCACCCGCCGTTCAACGAACGCAACTGGGGCCATGACGAACTCGCCTACGACGCCCGCTGGGAGTACGGCTTCCCGGCCCGCACCGAGTCCGAACTCGCCTGGATCCAGCACGCGCTGGCCCGCCTGCGTGACGGCGGCACCGCCGTCCTGCTGATGCCGCCCGCCGCCGCCTCCCGCCGCTCGGGCCGCCGCATCCGCGCCGACCTCCTGCGCCGCGGCGCCCTGCGCGCCGTGATCGCCCTGCCCGCGGGCTCCGTCCCGCCCAACAACATCCCGCTCCACCTGTGGGTACTGCGCCGGCCCGGCGCCGACGCAGTACCCGCGCCCGAACTCCTCCTCGTGGAGACGACCGGGGGCGGCCCGGCCGGCTCCGCCGACGGACGCGACAAGCTGCCGTGGGAGCAGGTCCAGCAGACCGTGCTCGACGCCTGGCGCCCCTTCGACCGCGACGGCACCCTCGAGGAACTGCCCGGCATCGCCCGCTCCGTGCCCGTGATCGAGCTGCTCGACGACGAGGTCGACCTCGCGCCCGCCCGCCGGCTGCCGCCCCCGGCCGCGGGCGGCGGCGCCGAGGAGCTCGCCGCGGTCCGCACCCGGCTCGGCGACACCCTGCGCCTCACCGCCGACCGCGCCCCCGACACCCCGCCCGCCGCGCAGTCACCGGCCCGATGGCCCCAGACGACGGTCGGTGAACTCGCCCGCGCGGGCGCCCTGTTGCTCCGGACCACCACGGCGACCGCGGCGGCATCGGGTCCCGCCACCGGCGCCGCGCGCGTGCCCGTCCTCACCGACCACGACGTCCTCGCCGGAACCGCGCCCTCCGGCTCACCTCAGGGCGGGGAAGAGGAGCCCGTACTCGTCGAGGCGGGCGACGTCGTCGTGCCCCTGGCCGGCGGCGGCGCGGTCGTCCGCGTCGTCGACGAGGCCACCGCGGGCGCCGCGCTCGGCCGTGGCCTGACCCTGCTGCGCCCCGACCGGGCAGCCCTCGACCCCTGGTTCCTCGCCGGGTTCCTGCGCGGCACCGCCAACAACCGGCAGGCCAGCAGCTTTGCGTCCACCGCCACGCGCCTGGACGTGCGCCGCCTCCAACTGCCGCGCCTGCCGCTCGCCGACCAGCACCGCTACGGCGAACGCTTCCGCGCCCTCGCCGAGTTCGAGGACGCACTGCGCCAGGCCGCGCGCCTCGGTGAACAGCTCGTGCGGGGCCTGCACGACGGACTGACGGACGGCACGCTCGGCCCCGAGTGACGCGTTTGACATCCGTACGACAACGGTTCCGTACAACCCGGCGCGGGTTGTCGGAGTCGGCCTATACGCTCGACACACAAAGGACCCGTCAGCAGGAGCAGCAGGAGCAGCCATGCACGGCCAGGGCCACATGCCACCGCCACAGCGCCCGTCGCATGGCGTGCAGATCGGATTGCGCGTCCTGTTCGTGGCGCTCACGGTGCTGAGCTTCGGCTTCCTCGCGTGGACGGCGCTGCTGCGCCTCGCGCTGACGACGCGCAGCAGGACGGACTGGATCGTCTTCGCGTCCGGCGCCGCCCTCCAGGCCGGCACGGTCGTGCTGCTCGCCACGGACCCGGGCGTCGAGGAGTTCACGACGTGGCGGGGCGACGCGGGCATGACGATCCTCCTGCTCACGCTCGCCGGAGTCGTCTCGTACTACCTGGTGGCCGACATCCGCCACGGCCGCAAGGAGCGCCTCGGGTTCTACGGCGGCGGCTACGCGAACGGATACCGGCCGCAGCCGCCGCCGCTCCAGCAGCCCGCGTACGGGTATCCGCAAGCGCAGCACTACGCGCCGCCCACGCCGCAGCCCGCTCCTTTGCCGCCGCAGCCCGTGCACGACCAGCTCACCCAGACCGCGGGCCAGGCCCCCACACCCGTGCCCACCCCCGCACCGCAGCACCAGGCGCCGCCGCCCCACCGCATCGACCAGGTCCGCGCGGAGCTCGACGAACTCAGCGACTACCTGCGAAAGCAGGAAGGCGGACGGTGACCCACCCCCTGAACGCGTCCGGCGGTCAACTCGTCGCCGGGCGCTACGAGCTGTCCACCCTCATCGGCCAGGGCGGCATGGGCCAGGTCTGGACGGCGTACGACCAGCGGCTCGACCGGCGCGTCGCCGTGAAGCTGCTGCGCCCCGACCGCGTCGCCGGCCAGGAGGCCGACGAGCTGCGCCGCCGCTTCGTGCGCGAGTGCCGCGTCACGGCCCAGGTCGACCACCCCGGCCTGGTCACCGTCCACGACGCGGGCACCCAGGGCGAGGACCTCTACCTCGTCATGCAGTACGTCGACGGGGCCGACCTCTCCGACCACCTCGCCGAGCACGACCCCTACCCGTGGCAGTGGGCGGTCTCCGTCGCGGCCCAGCTGTGCGCCGTCCTGTGCGCGGTGCACGCCGTGCCGATCGTGCACCGGGACCTCAAGCCGCGGAACGTGATGGTCAAGCAGGACGGCACCGTCACCGTCCTCGACCTCGGTGTCGCCTCCGTGCTCGACACCGACACCACCCGCCTCACCCACACCGGCTCCCCCATCGGCAGCCCCGCCTACATGGCGCCCGAACAGGCCATGGGCGGCGCGGTGGGCCCCTACACGGACCTGTACGCGCTCGGGGTGCTGCTGCACGAACTCCTCAGCGGAGACGTCCCGTTCGCGGGCTCCACCGCCCTCGGCGTCCTGCACCGCCACCTCTACGAGCCGCCCCTGCCGGTCCGCCGGCTGCGCCCCGAGGTCCCCGAAGCCCTGGAGGCCCTCGTCCTGCGCCTGCTCGCCAAGGACCCGCAGCACCGGCCGGCCTCCGCCCAGGAGACGTACGAGGCCCTGCTCCCGCTGCTGCCCGCGCGCGGCATACCGAGCGGCGGCCCCCTCGACCCGACCCGCCCCTTCCTGCGCCCGCACGCCCCCTGGCCCGACCGCGCCCGCACCCCCGCCCCGCAGCCCGCCGCGCCCACCCCCCACACCGACAAGCCGGACGTCGCGAGCGCCGTCGACGAGGTCAAGCGCCTCCTCGGCGAGGGCCGCATCACCCAGGCCGTCGACATCCTCGGCGCGATCCTGCCCGCCGCCGCGGCTCAGCACGGCGAGCACTCACCGGTCGTCCGCACGCTGCGCAAGCAGTACGCCGCCACGCTCATGGACGACGGCCAGTACCGCCGCGCACTGCCCGAGCTGCGCCGCCTCGCCGACGAGCGCGCCGCCGAGGCGGGCCAGGCCGACCCGCAGTCCCTCCAGTTCCGCTACGAGGCCGCGCAGTGCCTGGAACAGCTCGGCGAACCGGCCGCCGCACTCGCCGAGTACCGGGCGCTGCTCCCGTACTACGAGAACCAGTACGCGACGACGGACATCACGCTTCCCCTCGAAGTCCGGCGCCGCATCGGCCACTTGCTCCTCGCTCTCGGCGACCGGGCCGCCGCGCACGACACCCTCGTACGCCTCCTGCACGACGCGGAGCGCCTGCACGGGCCGGGTCACCCCTTCCCGGCCGAAATCCGCCGCACCTTGCAGTGGCTGGGGCAGGTCCGGGGCTGAGCCGGGGCGGGCCGGGCGCGGGGGAGTGCCTCAACTCCTGGCGAATCGTTGGGTCGAATAGGTGGCCGAGAGCACGGCCACTGCCTAACATCGATCACCGCCGGACTTTGTGCACCGACGCACAAACTCGTCGCAGGGAGGCCCACCTTGCACCGCCGCAAGAGCAGCAACAGCCGCCGCACCGCGCTCGTCCTCTCCACCGCCGCCGTAGCCGCGGTCCCCCTCCTCACCGCCTGCGGCAACGACGCGCATCCCGGCGCCGCGGCCGTCGTGGGCAGCGACCGCATCACCGTCTCCCAGCTGGAGAACCGGGTGAACGAGGTGCGCGACGCCCAGCAGGCCGCCACCAAGGACGACCAGCAGTACGAGCAGGCCATCGCCAAGTCCGGCAACCTCACCCGGAACACGCTCCACTCCATGGTCTTCGACCGCGTCCTGCACCGAGCGGCCGCCGACGCGGGCGTCACGGTGACCCGCAGGCAGATCCAGGAGCGCAAAGCCGCGATGGCGCAGCAGGCCGGCGGCGTCCGGCAGCTCGAGCTCGCCCTGCTCGAGCAGTACAACATCGCGCCCGAGCGCATCGCGGACAGCGCCCGCACCGACCTCGAGGTGATGGGCCTTGCCCAGAAGGTCGGCGCGAACATGCAGTCCCAGTCCGAGACCGACCAGGCCCCCTTCTGGAAGGCGCTCGACCAGGCCTCCAAGGAGCTGAACGTCGACCTGAACCCGCGCTACGGCACCTGGGACATCGCCAAGAGCCATGGCCGCGCCGACGCGAAGACGCCCTGGGTGCGCGAGGTCACGTCCCCGAAGACGGACCAGCAGACGGCGTAGGGCCCTCTCGCCCGGTGCGCGGCAGGCGGCCTGGGTTACGTTCGGGGTGTGAACGCCGAGAACGCACCCGCCGCTGCCCCGACCGGCCGCATCGTCCTGCTCACCACCAGCCACCGCGTCGCGCCCGGCCTGCTGTCGTGGTCGGCCTGGCAGCTCCTGCACGCCGCCGACGAGGTGCTGTGCGCCGACGCCGCGCACCCGCAGCTGCCGTATCTGCGGGAGGCCGGCATCGAGGTGCGGGAGGCCGCGCCGACCGCCAGTGAGCTCGTCGACGCCTGTGCCGGGGGCCGCACCGTCGTGGTCGTCGCCACCGCCGAGGGCGACCGGCGGCTGACCGACGGCCTCGCCGCGCTCGCCGGGTCGGGCCGCGTCGCGATGCCCGACCTGGAACTGCTCCCGGCCTCCTACGACCTGCCGGGCGCCCGCCTCCTCGACCTGGTCCAGGTCATGGACCGCATCCGCCGCGAGTGCCCGTGGTCCTCGCAGCAGACCCACAAGGGCCTCGCGAAGTACGCGATCGAGGAGGCGTACGAACTCGTCGAGGCGATCGAGGACGGCGACCGGGACGAACTGCGCGAGGAGCTCGGGGACGTGCTCCTCCAAGTCGTCTTCCACGCCCGGATCGCCGAGGAGGCCTCCGGCGAGGAAGGGGACGAGGCGTTCTCCGTGGACGACGTCGCCGGCGGCATCGTCGAGAAGCTCATCCACCGCCACCCGCATGTCTTCGGCGACGACACGGCGCTCACGCCCGAGGACGTGAAGGAGCACTGGCTGCGCACGAAGGCGGTGGAGAAGCAGCGCGAGTCCGTCACGGACGGGGTGCCCGTCGGCCAGCCAGGCCTCGCACTCGCTGCGAAGCTGGGGTCCCGCGTCCGCACGGCCGGCCTCGACGTGCCGGCACCGGGCGGCGACGGCGTCGGCTACGAACTGCTCGCCCTCGCCCTGCGAGCCGAGTCCGACGGAGTCGACCCGGAAGCGGCGCTGCGGGCGGCGGCCCGGGCGTACCGGGACGCGATCCGCGCGGCGGAGGGGCTGGCCGCTCAGTGAGCGGTGAATCCCACCGGGAGGGTCCGCAGCCCGCGCATGATGAGCCCTCCGCGCCATCGCAGATCGGCAGGATCGACGGCCAGTTCGAGATCCGGCAGGCGACGCAGCAGGGTTTCGATGGCGGTGGTGCCTTCGAGGCGAGCCAGCGGCGCGCCTAGGCAGTAGTGGATGCCGTGGCCGTATCCGAGGTGCTGGTTGTCACGGCGGGACAGGTCAAGGGTGTCCGGCTCACGGAAGCGGGCGGGGTCGCGGTCCGCGGCGGCGAGGACGACCAGTACGGGATCGCCGGTGGCGATGTGCTGTCCGCCGACGGTGAGGGGCTCGGTGGCGAAGCGCCAGGTGGCCAGCTCTACCGGGCCGTCGTAGCGGAGCAGCTCCTCGATACCGGTGTCGAGGAGCTCCCGCTCGCCGCGCTCGATCGACTCCTGAAGTCGTGTGCGCTGCTCAGGGTTTCCCAGGAGCGCGTACACGCCGTTGCCGATCAAGTTGATCGTGGTCTCGAAACCGGCGAAGAGAAGCACAAAACACATCGCGGCGGCCTCGTTCTCCGTGAGGTGCTCGCCGTGGTCGGAGGCCCGGATGAGGTCTGAGATCAGGTCGTCGCCGGGATCGTTGCGCTTGCGGTGAATGAGTTCGGCGAGGTAGCCGCGGATCTTCTTGACGGAGCGGGCGACGCCGCCGCGTGGGCCACCACCGTGCCGGATCATCATCCCTGCCCAGTCGCGGAAGTCGTCCTGGTCCTCGCGGGGGACGCCGAGCAGGTCGCAGATCGCGTAGATGGGGAGGGGGAAGGCGAAGTCGTGAATGAGGTCGGCCTCGCCCTGAGGCGCGAAGCGGTCGATGAGGTCGTCAGCCAGCTCCTGGACACGCGGCGCGAATGCTGCGACGCGCCGCGGAGTGAACGCCTTGGAGACGAGGCGGCGAAGCCGGGTGTGATCCGGCGGGTCGATGTTGAGCAGATGGGTCATCAGATTGGCGCTGCGCTCACCGGGGATTCCGGTTTTGCTCTTGCCCTGTGCGTCCTCGGCGTGGTGCTCGGGATTCTTCGACAGCCGACTGTCCGCGAGGGCCTGGCGGGCATCGGCATAGCGGGTCACCAGCCATGCTTCGACGCCGCTCGGCAGCTTGGTCCGATGGACGGGGGCGTTCTCACGGAGCCAGGCGTAGGCCGGATACGGGTCGGTGGCGAACTCCCAGGTGAAGAGTTCGGGCGCGGTGTTCGGGACGTTCACGGGACGACCGTATAGGGAGTCGTCCCGCGAGCCGCCGCCAGCGATGTCTTGAGCTGCTTTGGCGCGATAGAGGCACTAGAGGAATTATGCGGAATACGGCACGGCTTGGGTGAACAGTGGCTAGATTCGCGGCAACGCAAAGGGCCCCGAAGCTGGCTAGAGCTCCGGGGCCGTACCAGCCGTGAAGGGGCTGATGTGTCCAACGCTACAGCTATGCCCACACCCGTGTCTGTGGTCGGCCACGAGCCGGATCCGCGGTCCCCTGTCCGGGCAGCCTTGATGCTCCGCGTTTCCACGAGGGAACAGGCAAAGGGGTACGGGCTCTCCGTGCAGGAAGCGGCGGGGCGCACCTACGTCGAAGGCAAGCCCGGATGGGTTCTCCTGCCTGAGCTGATCTTCAAGGACAAGGGTGTGCCGGGAGACGTCGTCGACCGCCCCGCAATGAGAGAGCTGGAAGCGTGTGTTCGGCAAGGGCTCGTGGATGTGATCGTGGTCCACAATTTCGACCGCGTCGGCCGCACCGGCCAGGCGTTCTGGACGTGGATCTGGGCGATGGAGGACCTTGGCGTCGACTTCGTGTCCGTCACACAGGACATCGACACCACCACGCCTTCCGGACGTCGCCAGTTGCAGTTCCACGCGGTGGCAGCGGAGGCCGAATGGAATCTCGTGCGTGACCGCACGCAGTCGGGCCGTCAGAGAAAGGCCTTGACGGGCGGCTGGCCCGGTGGCCCGCCGCCGTGGGGATATGCCCTCGAAGGCCTTGGTCGGCGAAAGTCCGTGCTTGTGGTGGACGAGACCGAAGCGGCAGTCGTCCGTAAGGCAGTGAGTCTCGTGCTGGACGAAGACAAGAACATCTCGGCCGCGGCACGGGAGTTGAACGCTCTCGGCCTGATGACGCGCAGCGGCCGGCCGTGGACCGCGGCCAACCTTCATCGTCGTCTCAAGAGCCCGTCGTTACTCAGAGGCGAGATCGTCTTCCGCAACCCGGAGAACAGCGGCAGGAATCGGGCGAGGTTGGACGAGGAAGGCCATCCCCTCCACGGGAACAGCGTGATCATCCCACTTCCCCGGATCATCTCGGCGGACCGGGCCGGGGCGCTCGATGACGCCATGACGCGGAATGGACACCACGCACACGCCGTTGCAGGTGTCTATCCACTTACGGGCCGGATCGTGGGCCGATGTGGGCACCACTACGTCGGCGCCTACCGCAATTCCGATGCCACTCGGTACTACCGGTGCGGCGGCGGCAACAACGGCAAGGGGCGGGAGTCCAGGTGTCGTGATCCTCACCTGGCGGCCCTTGATGTCGAGGCTGCGGTCTGGCGGGAAATCGTGGTCTTCCTGGTCGAATCGACACAGGCGGAGCCGGCGACTGTTGCACCGGCCGGGCTGTTTCCTGGCGATGTCGGCAAGCAACGGCAGCGAGTTGCCGACTTTGAGGTTGATCTCCAGGCGAAGGAAGAGGCTGCGGCCCGTGCCGTAGTCGATCTGGCGCGCAACGCCGGGCTTGACCAGGCGGTGAAGGACGCCGCCATGAGGCAGCTCGACGAGGATGTACGCAACGCCAGGGGGTTGCTCATGAGGGCGCAGGAGGTCCTCGCGGCACAGACTCGGGGGGAGGAGAAATCCGAGAAGATCGTGGATCTCGTCGCGATCGCCAGGACGGGCTCGCGAGAGTTGACTCTCTCGGAGACGGGGGAAGTGATCCGCCTGCTGGGTGTCCGAGTGCGGCCGCTCGGAGAAGTGCGGAAGCGGAGCGGGGTCAAGTGCAAGGTGACCGAATGGCACGAGCGGACGGGCGTGCTGGTGCCGGAGGAGATCCCGGATTCGCGGTGGCCTGACGTCGAGGAGCTCATGACGTCCTTCTTCCGGCGCCGCCAGTTCGCTCGGGGCGTCGTGGACATCAGGACCCAGGTGAACGGAATTCTCCATCGGCTGCGCACGGGATGTCTGTGGGACGAACTCCCGGAGCGGTACGGCGCGTGGGCACTCGTCAAGGACAGGCAGAACACCTGGTTCAAGAAGGGTTTCTGGCCACTGCTCGTCGACCACCTGAATCTGGCCGGAGGAGGCACTCCGGTCCGGAGGGAGCGTCAGGTCCCACCCTTGGACATCACGTGGCGGAACTGACGGAGTCGCCGGGGCCACGCGAAGGTCGACCGGTCCGGGTGGGCTGGGAATTGCTCATGAAATCACCGGATTTGCGCTGGCGCGGCGGGCTCATCATGCGGGGACTGCGCACCCTTCCGGTCGAGTTCACGCCGCATCAGGAAGGGCCGGGCGAAGCCGCGTAACTGACGGGCCGTCAAGACTGTGACTTTCACGTGATCTCTGCTGCATCGACTTGTGACAAGCGTTCGACTCCCGCTACGTTCACCAGTCATCGCGGCACCACCCGCCGCAGCATTCCCCGAGCCACCGAAAGGCGCCTCCATGCTCACCGGGAACGGTCGTCACCGTCGCCCCCGCCAGGCTCCCGCGCTCATCGTCGCCGCGGGAGTGGCCGGCTCCGCCATCGCGATCCCTCTGCTCGGCGCGACCAGCGCGAGCGCCGCGTCGACGGCCACATGGGACAAGCTCGCCGAGTGTGAGAGCGGCGGCTCCTGGAGCGCCGATCCGGGCAACGGCTATTACGGCGGGCTCCAGTTCTCCCAGGAGGTCTGGGAGGACTACGGCGGCCTCGACTTCGCGCCGCGCGCCGACCAGGCCAGCCGCTCGCAGCAGATAGCCGTCGCCGAGAAGGTCCTCGCCGACCAGGGTCCGAGGGCGTGGCCGGTCTGCTCGGTCACCTCGGGGCTCACGGCGGACGCCGCCGCCGCCGACGTCGACCCCGGGGCGGCCCTTCCGACCCCGTCGGCGTCGGCCGGTGACTCCGGGAGCGACGACGCGGCGGACGACGCCGCGAAGGGGGGCGCGAACGACAGGCCTTCGGACTCCGCTTCCTCGGGTGCGAAGGGCAACTCCCGAGAGAAGAATCACGACAAGTCGGGTGATACCGCGGGTAACTCCTCGGATGACGCCAAGGCTGACAAGTCCGGCCGGGACGGTTCGACTTCGGCCCCCGCGACGCCCTCGCCGGAGGCCTCCGACGGCTCGGACGCGGCCACTCCGCCCGCCTCCGGACGACACCGCGGCGCCGCCGCCGCGGACGACACCGCAGACTCCCTGCGCGCCGACGACGGCTCGGGCCGCCACGCCTCACGCGGCGACGAAAACGTACGCAAGGGTGCGAATCGGAGCGAAGACGCCTATACCGTGCGCGCCGGTGACAACCTCTGGGACATCGCCGACACCCATGACGTGGACGGCGGATGGGCCGCTCTGTACGCCCAGAACAAGAAGACGGTGGGTGCCGACCCGGACCTCATCCTTCCTGGTCAGAGTCTGGATCTTGGGCTCGAATCGGGCGAAAAGTAGCGGCAGTTCGGGCTGAATGTCCGCTTTGGCGAGAGTGAGAGATGGGTCTCAAAGGCCCTGATCGTCTTTGAAATTACGGCGATCCACTGCTTACGGTCATCACCGCTCGCCACAGCGGGCCCCGTCGGATGTCACGCCGAATCCTGCCAATGTCCGTACGGGAACAGTCGTCGCGTAAGCGCCGTAGGCAGGAGCGGGGGACCCAAGGTAAGCGCCGGCCCCGGCCGTTGAGAGACGGCCGAACGACCGGCTTGGGGTTAAGTCGCACGCAGGACGTGCGACCGGGCACTCATCCGGCCCGAACCCGACAGCTCACCTCGTAGGCGTCGGTGAGGGGATCTCTCGATGCTGTTTTCCAGCAAGGGCAAGCACCGCCGCCCGTCCAAGGCCGTTCGCGTCGCCACGCTCGCCGGTGTCGCCGGTGCCGCTGTCGCCGTCCCGCTGATGGGCGCCACCGGTGCCTCCGCCGCCACCGCCTCCGAGTGGGACGCGGTCGCGCAGTGCGAGTCCGGCGGCAACTGGTCGATCAACACGGGCAACGGCTACTACGGCGGCCTCCAGTTCTCCTCGTCCACGTGGGCCGCGTACGGCGGCACCGCGTACGCCTCCACCGCCGACAAGGCCTCCAAGGCGCAGCAGATAGCCGTCGCCGAGAAGGTTCTGGCCAGCCAGGGCAAGGGTGCCTGGCCGAGCTGCGGCGTGGGCCTGTCCGCCGCCTCGACCGGCTCCGCCCCGGCCGCCGCCCCGCAGCCGGAGCGCAAGGCCGAGCAGCCGACCACCCGCAGCCAGGAGCGCAAGGCGCCTGCCGCGAAGCAGGAGTCGAAGAAGACTGTCGAGACCCCGGCCGGCAAGAAGGTCAAGAAGGGTGACGGCGAGTACAAGGTGAAGTCCGGCGACACCCTCAGCACCATCGCCGAGAAGCACCACGTCAAGGGCGGCTGGGCGAAGCTCTTCAAGCTGAACAAGGACATCGTCGAGGACGCCGACCTGATCTACCCGGGTCAGCAGCTCCACCTCAAGTAAGCAACCGGCAGCTCCACCTCAGTAAGTAAGAGGGGAGCGGCGGCCCCGGGCCGCTCGGGTATCGGCTCTCGGCGGACGGCCGGTACCACGCCAGGTTTCCCCAAGGACTCCCCGCCCCGGGTGCGCATTCCCCCGTCGCGCCCGGGGCGGGGCTTTGGTGCGTGAGGGGTCCTGGTCCTTCGTCCGTTGTCGGCCGTGGCTTTTTGTTCCGTTCGGAAACAATTCGCTCTCGGTTTTTGTCCACGGGCCGGTCGGTCGGCTGGGCGGTGCCTGGAGCCGGTTAGGCTCAGGTGTTGCCGGACCATGCGGCCCGGCGTAGTTGCGTCACATCCCATAAGGAGATGCTCGTGCCGTCCATCGACGTCGTCGTAGCCCGGGAAATCCTGGACTCCCGAGGCAACCCCACGGTCGAGGTCGAGGTCGGCCTCGACGACGGCAGCACCGGTCGTGCCGCTGTCCCGTCCGGTGCGTCCACCGGCGCGTTCGAGGCCATCGAACTCCGCGACGGTGACCCGAACCGCTACCAGGGCAAGGGTGTCGAGAAGGCCGTCCTCGCGGTCATCGAGCAGATCGGCCCGGAGCTCGTCGGCTACGACGCCACCGAGCAGCGCCTGATCGACCAGGCGATGTTCGACCTGGACGCCACCGACAACAAGGGCTCGCTCGGCGCCAACGCCATTCTCGGCGTCTCCCTCGCCGTCGCGCACGCCGCCTCCGAGGCCAGCGACCTGCCGCTGTTCCGCTACCTCGGCGGCCCGAACGCGCACCTGCTGCCCGTCCCGATGATGAACATCCTCAACGGTGGGTCGCACGCCGACTCCAACGTCGACATCCAGGAGTTCATGATCGCGCCGATCGGCGCGGAGTCCTTCTCCGAGGCCCTTCGCTGGGGCGCCGAGGTCTACCACACCCTCAAGAAGGTGCTGAAGACCAAGGGCCTGTCCACCGGTCTGGGCGACGAGGGCGGCTTCGCCCCGAACCTCGGCTCGAACCGCGAGGCCCTCGACCTCATCGTCGAGGCCATCAAGCAGGCCGGTTACGTCCCCGGCGAGCAGATCGCACTCGCCCTCGACGTCGCCGCGTCCGAGTTCTACAAGGACGGCAAGTACGAGTTCGAGGGCAAGTCCCGCTCGGCCGCCGAGATGACCGAGTACTACGAGGAGCTCGTCTCCGCGTACCCGCTGGTCTCCATCGAGGACCCGCTGTACGAGGACGACTGGGCCGGCTGGAACGTCATCACCGAGAAGCTGGGCGACAAGGTCCAGATCGTCGGCGACGACCTCTTCGTCACCAACCCCGAGCGCCTCGCCCGCGGCATCGAGGAGGGCTCCGCCAACGCCCTGCTCGTCAAGGTCAACCAGATCGGTTCGCTGACCGAGACCCTGGACGCCGTCGAGATGGCCCAGCGCAACGGCTTCAAGTGCATGATGTCCCACCGCTCCGGCGAGACCGAGGACGTCACGATCGCCGACCTCGCCGTCGCGGTGAACTGCGGCCAGATCAAGACCGGCGCCCCGGCCCGCTCGGACCGCGTCGCCAAGTACAACCAGCTCCTGCGCATCGAGGAGATCCTCGACGACGCCGCGGTCTACGCCGGCCGCAGCGCGTTTCCCCGCTTCAAGGGCTGAGCCACACAGGCTTCGGTAGAAGCGTCGTACGTACGTCCCCGCACCCGGTCCCGTACCGTGTGCGGGGACGTACGCACGTAAAGGGGAGGCGCGAAGATGGCCGGGAGAGTCCGGGACAGGGACCGTGACCGGTTCTCCACCGCGACCCGGCTGCGTCTGCTCGGCGAGCAGACCGCCGAGCGCGTCTACCGCTCCCAGACCAGGCGTCAGGCCCGCCGCTCCCGCCTCACCGGCCGCGCGGCACTCCTGGCCCTCGTCCTGTGCACTCTGGTCGTCGCGCTCGCCTACCCCATAAGGCAGTACGTCTCCCAGCGCGGGGAGATCGCCGACCTCCAGCGCCAGCAGCAGGAGGCCCAGAGCAGGGTCGACAGGCTGCGCGACGAGAAGGCACGCTGGCAGGACGACTCGTACGCGGAGCAGCGGATCCGCGAGCGGCTCCACCTGGTGATGCCGGGCGAGACCGGCTACATCGCGCGCGACCCCGACGCGGCGAAGCGCACCCGCTCCGAGCAGGGTGCGGCGGGCCGGCCCTGGTACTCGAACGTCTGGGACGGCGTCGACAAGGCCGACCGCCCCGACAACTGACCCGCCTCACCAATGCCCGAAGCCGAAGCCGAAGCCGAAGCCGAAGCCGAAGCCGAAGCCCAAGCCCAAGCCCAAGCCGAAGTCCCAAGAACCAAGCCCCGAGACCGAACCCGTAGTACCCCCACCGAAGTTCACTGAAGGAAAGCCCCCAGGCATGGACACGCCCCCGCCCCAGACCGAGCCGACCACGCCCACGGACGCCGACATCCAGGCGTTCAAGGAGCAGCTCGGCCGCCCGCCGCGCGGCCTGCGGGCCATCGCGCACCGCTGCCCGTGCGGCAACCCGGACGTGGTCGAGACGGCCCCGCGCCTCGAGGACGGCACGCCCTTCCCGACGACGTACTACCTCACGTGCCCGCGCGCCGCGTCCGCGATCGGCACCCTGGAGGCGAACGGCGTCATGAAGGAGATGACGGAGCGCCTTCAGACGGACCCCGAACTCGCGGACGCGTACCGCAGGGCGCACGAGGACTACATCGCGCGCCGCGACGCCATCGAGGTCCTCGAGGGCTTCCCGAGCGCGGGCGGCATGCCGGACCGGGTGAAGTGCCTGCACGTCCTGGTCGGCCACTCCCTGGCCGCGGGCCCGGGCGTGAACCCGCTCGGCGACGAGGCCATCGCGATGCTGCCCGAGTGGTGGGCGAAGGGCCCGTGCGTGTCGGCCGCGCCCGAGGAGAGCGAGTGACCCGCGTCGCCGCCATCGACTGCGGCACGAACTCGATCCGCCTGCTCGTCGCCGACGCCGACCCCGTGACGGGCGAACTCGTCGACCTGGACCGCCGCATGACGATCGTGCGGCTGGGGCAGGGCGTGGACCGCACGGGACGGCTCGCGCCCGAGGCGCTGCAGCGCACCTTCGCGGCCTGCCGCGAGTACGCCGAGGTCATCAAGGCGCACGGCGCCGAGAAGGTCCGGTTCGTGGCCACGTCCGCGTCCCGCGACGCCGAGAATCGGGACGACTTCGTGCGCGGGGTCATGGACATCCTGGGCGTCGAGCCCGAGGTCATCACCGGTGACCAGGAGGCCGAGTTCTCCTTCACCGGCGCGACGAAGGAGCTGACGGGGCGGGCCGACCTCGACAAGCCCTACCTGGTCGTGGACATCGGCGGCGGCTCGACGGAGTTCGTCGTCGGCGAGGACACGGTCCTGGCCGCGCGCTCCGTCGACATCGGCTGCGTCCGTATGACGGAGCGCCACCTCGTGGGGGAGGACGGCACGGTCACCGACCCGCCGACGCCCGCGCAGATCGAGGAGATCCGCGAGGACGTCGTCGCGGCTCTCGACCTCGTGACGCAGACCGTTCCGCTGACGGCGGCCCGCACGCTCGTCGGCCTCGCCGGCTCCGTGACGACGGTCGCCGCCCTCGCGCTCGGCCTGAAGGAGTACGACTCGGTGGCCATCCACCACTCCCGTATCTCCTACGAGCGGGTCGCCGAGCTCACGGACTGGCTGGTGACGTCCACGCACGACCAGCGCTCCCTGAACCCGGTCATCCACCCGGGCCGTGTCGACGTCATCGCCTCCGGCGCGCTGGTGCTGCGCCTGATCATGGAGTGGACCGGCGCCAAGGAGGTCGTGGTGAGCGAGCACGACATCCTCGACGGCATCGCCTGGTCGATCGCCTAGCCCCTGCAAGGGGCCCGGCCTCCCGAGGGGCCCGGCCCCTCAAGGCGCCCAGCCCCCAAGGCGCCCAGCCCCTCCAAGACCCCTCGCCCGGCCTCTTCCTGGAGGGGCGACACGCTCCGGCGACACCCCGTCGGGAAAGTTCGTGAAGTTCTTCACAAGGAATTCGCTCCTGTTGGGCGAGGTTCCGGGTCGGATGGCCCGCAGAAGGGGGTTTCGGGACCCTGGCGGCCGACGTGCGGGGCGTTCCAGGCTTGTTACGGACAGATGAACCGGGCGAGTGGTCCACCCCCGCCAAATGCCCGGAGCGGCAGCTCAACAGGGGTGCGGAACGACCGGAGTTATACCGTGGTTCCCTGCTGGGGCCATGACGTCCGTCACGTGGGCGGCGGAGTGTAGCAGAGGCCCTCTCCATGCTTGTGAAGGGGCGCACGAGCGACCCCCTCCGGACAGGTGGATACTCGATGGCATGAGCACCACGGAGCGTCCCAGGATCCTCGTAGTAGGCGGTGGGTACGTAGGCCTGTACGCAGCACGACGCATTCTCAAGAAGATGCGTTATGCGGAAGCGACCGTCACGGTCGTGGACCCGCGCTCGTACATGACTTACCAGCCCTTCCTCCCCGAAACCGCCGCCGGCAGCATCTCGCCGCGCAACGTCGTCGTCCCGCTGCGACGCGCTGTGCCCGGAGCCGAGATTCTCACCGGCCGGGTCACCACCATCGACCAGGACCGCAAGGTCGCCACGGTCGCCCCGCTCGTCGGCGAGGCGTACGAGGTTCCCTTCGACTACCTGGTGATCGCGCTCGGCGCGGTCTCCCGCACCTTCCCGACGCCGGGCCTCGCCGAGGTCGGCATCGGCATGAAGGGTGTCGAGGAGGCCATCGGCCTGCGCAACCACGTGCTCGAGCAGCTCGACAAGGCCGAGTCCACGACCGACGAGGAGATCCGCCGCAAGGCGCTCACCTTCGTGTTCGTCGGCGGTGGCTTCGCGGGCGCCGAGACGATCGGTGAGGTCGAGGACCTGGCGCGCGACGCGGCCAAGTTCTACAAGAACGTGAAGCGCGAGGACATGCGCTTCGTGCTCGTCGACGCGGCCGACAAGGTGCTGCCCGAGGTCGGCCCCGAGCTCGGCACGTACGGCAGGAAGCACCTGGAGTCCCGCGGCATCGAGGTCTACCTGAAGACCACCATGCCGTCCTGCGTCGACGGTCACGTCGTGCTCAGCAACGGCCTCGAGGTCGACTCCAACACCGTCGTGTGGACCGCCGGCGTCAAGCCGAACCCGGCCCTCGCGCGCTTCGGTCTCCCGCTCGGCCCCCGCGGCCACGTGGACACCCAGGCGACCCTCCAGGTGCAGGGCAGCGACTACATCTGGGCCGCGGGCGACAACGCCCAGGTCCCGGACCTGGTGGCCGTCAAGAACGGCACGCCGCCCGAGCGCGCCTGGTGCCCGCCGAACGCCCAGCACGCCATGCGCCAGGCCAAGGTCCTCGGCGACAACGTGGTCTCCGGCATGCGGGGCTTCCCGCAGAAGGAGTACAGCCACAGCAACAAGGGCGCGGTGGCGGGTCTCGGCCTGCACAAGGGCGTCGCGATGATCGTCATGGGCAAGATGAAGATCAAGCTCAAGGGCCGTCTCGCCTGGTACATGCACCGCGGCTACCACGGGCTCGCCATGCCGACCTGGAACCGCAAGACGCGTGTGATCGCCGAGTGGACGCTCAACATGTTCCAGAAGCGCGACATCACCGCGCTCGGCGCCCTCGAGTCTCCCCGCGAGGAGTTCTACGAGGCCGCCAAGCCGGCGCCGGCCCCGGCCGTCGCCGAGGCTCCGAAGGTCGAGGAGAAGGCCAAGGCCTCCTGACTTCGGTCCGGAAACACCCCTGAAGGGGCGCTCGCCATCCGTGGTGCGAGCGCCCCTTCGGCGTTCCCGGGGCCGCCCGGGACCGTCGGGAAACCGCCCCGGCAGCCGCCTCGGCACCCCGATATACGTGCTCGCTACATGTATTTTGCCGATCCGTAACGCAGTAACGGGACTGCGAGAGCGCCCCGTTGGTGTTTACGTGGTGTTGGACGATTCCGGGATCGTCTCCCATCACGGAGGTGTGCGCCATGCAGGACGCCGCACAGCGGCTGAAGAACCTCGCCGAACAACTGCTCGGAACCCCGCTGCCCGTCAGGCTTCGCGCCTGGGACGGTTCGGAGGCCGGGCCGCCCGCCGGACCCACTCTCGTCGTACGCAACCGCCGCGCCCTGCGCCGCCTGTTGTGGAAGCCGGGAGAACTCGGCCTGGCCCGCGCCTGGGTGGCCGGTGACCTGGATGTGGAGGGCGATCTGTACGAAGCCCTCGACCGGATGGCCGGGCTCATCTGGGAGCGCCCCGAGGACGAGGGCAGGAGCCTCGTCGAGGCCCTGAAGGAGCCTCGGGTCAGGGCCGCCGTCGCCGAGCTGGTCAAGCTCGCCGGGCCCTTCCTGCCGCCCGCCCCGCCCGCCGAGGAGATGCGCAGGCGAGGCCGCCTCCATCTGCACACCAAGGGCAGCGACCGACAGGCCATCAGCCACCACTACGACGTCGGCAACGACTTCTACGAGCTGGTGCTCGGCCCGTCGATGGTCTACTCGTGCGCGTACTGGGACTCGCCGGACGGCACGCTCGAGGACGCCCAGCGCGACAAGCTCGAACTCGTCTCCCGCAAGCTCGGCCTGGCGCCCGGTCAGCGCCTGCTCGACGTCGGCTGCGGCTGGGGCTCCATGGCCATCCACGCGGCCCGCGAGTACGGCGTCAGGGTCGTCGGCGTGACGCTCTCGCAGGAGCAGGCCGCGTACGCCCGTAAGCGGGTCGCCGAGGAGGGGCTCACCGACCGGGTGGAGATCCGGGTCCAGGACTACCGCGACGTGCGCGACGGCCCCTTCGACGCGATCTCGTCCATCGGCATGGCCGAACACGTCGGCTCCGCGCGGTACCTGGAGTACGCCGAGGCGCTCTACGCCCTCCTCAAGCCGGGCGGCAGGCTCCTCAACCACCAGATCGCGCGGCGCCCGCAGAAGGACGAGTCGACGTACGAGGTCGACGAGTTCATCGACGCGTACGTGTTCCCGGACGGGGAGCTCGCGCCGGTCGGGACGACCACCGGGCTGCTGGAGCGGGCCGGCTTCGAGGTCAGGGACCTGGAGGCGATCCGGGAGCACTACGCGTACACGCTGCGCCGCTGGGTGGCCAACCTGGAGGCGGGCTGGCCCGCGGCCGTGAAGTTCACGAGCCCCGGCCGGGCCCGCATCTGGCGCCTCTACATGGCCGCGTGCGCGCTGAGTTTCGAGCGCAACAAGATCGGCGTGAACCAGATCCTCGCCGTGAAGACACCCCTGTCGGGCGACCCGGGTATGCCCCTGCGGGCGCGTACCTGGAACTGACGGCCCGGACAGGCGGATGGGGCGCACCGGCACTCGGCCGGTGCGCCCCATCCGCCTTCTCGCTACTCCGACTTGATGGCCGCGAGCATGTTCAGCCGCGCCGCGCGGCGCGCCGGCCACAGCGCCGCCAGGATGCCCACGAGGGCGGCCAGGGCGAGGAAGATCCCGATCCGGCCCCAGGGCAGGACCAGCTCGTACGTCGTCAGGGTCGTGGCCAGCAGCTTGCCCGCCGCCCAGCCGAAGAACACGCCGAGGCCGACGCCGAGCACGCCGCCGAACAGCGAGATCACCAGGGACTCCAGGCGCACCATGCGCTTGACGCCCTTGCGGTCGAGGCCGATCGCGCGCAGCATGCCGATCTCCTGCGAGCGCTCGAAGACGGACATGGCCAGCGTGTTGATGACGCCGAGGACGGCGACGACGACCGCCATGGCGAGCAGGCCGTAGAGCATGTTCAGCATCAGCGTGAACATCTTCGAGATCGCGTTGGAGATGTCCTGCTTGTCCTGGACGAGGATCGCCGGGTTGTCGCCGAGCGCCTTCTCGATGCGGTCCTTGGCGGCGGCGGACGTGCCGCCGTCGGTCTTCACCATGACCTGCATGTCGGACGGGTCCGTGACGTGCGGGGTCAGGACGGCCGAGTCCAGCATGATGCCGCGCATCATCTCGTTGCCCTCGTAGACCCCGGCGACGGTCAGCCGCTGCTTCTTGCCGTCCTCGAAGTTCGTGGTGAACGTCGAACCGGTGCGCCAGCCGTGGTCCTTCGCGGTCTTGTCGTCCACGACGACGTCACGGCCGCCGATCCGGAAGGTGCCGCTGTCGACCTCGAGATCGGTCAGCGAGCCGATGGTCGCGCCGTTGACGCCGGTCAGGAACTCGGTCCGGCCGTCGATGCGCGAGGGCGCGTTGCTCAGGCCGCTGGTCGCGGTGACGCCGTCGACCTTCGAGAGCTTGCCGGCGACCTCGGGGGACAGGGAGTTCATGTTCGCCATGGAGACGACGTAGTCGGCCTTGAGTGCGGACGACGCCATCTTGTCGATGGCCTGATGGGCGCTGCCCGCGATGACCGTCAGACCGGTGATCAGCGTGAGGCCGATCATCAGGGCGGAGGCGGTCGCGGCGGTGCGGCGCGGGTTGCGCACCGCGTTCTGGCGGGCCAGCTTCCCGGAGATCCCGAAGACGCGCAGGACCGGCCCCGCGGCCGCGATCAGCGGGCGCGAGAGCAGCGGGGTGAGGACGAAGACGCCGATCACGAGGAGGCCCGCGCCGAGGCCCAGGGGGGCCTGCGCCGAGGTGCCGTCGCTCATCGTCGTCGCGTAGAGGGAGGAGGCGATGCCGGCCGCCGCGAACAGCGCGCCGATCGTGTTCCGTACGACGAGGGAGCGGGTGGTCGCCGTGGCGTGCACGCTGCTCATCGCCGCGACCGGCGGGATCTTCGCGGCGCGGCGGCCGGGCAGCCACGCGGCCAGCATCGTGATGACGACGCCGACGACGAGGGACGTGGCGATCGTGCCGGGCGAGACCACGAGGGGCCCGTCGGGGATCTGCGCGTCGGTCGCGCCCATCAGGGAGCGCATCCCGGCGCCGATGCCGATGCCCGCCGCCAGACCGGTGACGGCCGCGACCGCGCCGACGACGAACGCCTCCGCGAGGACGGAGCGCGTGACCTGCCTGCGCGAGGCGCCGACGGCCCGCATGAGCGCGAGTTCCTTGGTGCGCTGGGCGACGAGCATCGTGAACGTGTTGGCGATGATGAAGACGCCGACGAAGAGCGCGATCCCGGCGAACACCAGCAGGCTCGACTTCATCGAGCTCATGCTGGAGGAGATCTGCTCGGCCTGGTCGTCGGCGAGCTGCTTGCCGGTCGTGGTCTCGACCCGGTCCTTCGGCAGGGCCTTGTCGAGCGCGCCGCGCAGGGCGGCCTGGCTGGTGCCGGCGGCGGCCTTGACGTCGATCTCGTCGTACGAGCCCGGCTTGTGCAGGAGCTGCTGCGCGGTCGCCGTGTCGAACAGGGCGAGGCTGCCGCCGGCGGCGACGTTGCCGTCCTCGGTGGTGAAGATGCCGGTGACGGTGGGCGTCAGGACGGGCCCGTCGATGGACATCCGTACGGTGTCGCCGACCTTGTAGCCGGCGCGCTTCGCGGTCTGCGAGTCGAGCGCGACCTCGCCCTTGCCGCTGGGCGCCCTGCCGCTCTGGAGGGGGTAGCGCGGGTCATGGTCGCCCCAGTAGTTGGCGCCCTGGGTGGAGAAGCCGTTGCCGACGAGCTTGCCGTCCTTGTCGGCGACGGCCGCGAAGCCGCTGACGACGCCGATGGTGGAGGCGGCGCCGGGTGCCTTCGCGGCCCGGTCGAGGGTGGCCTGTGTGAGCTTCGGGTCCTTGGCGAGCTTGTCGCCCTTCGACTCGGCGCTCTTGGGCGTGACGGCGACGTCGACCTGGTCGAAGCCCTTGGCGGAGCTCTTCTGGAAGGCGTCGGAGATGGTGTTGGTGAAGACCAGGGTGCCGGAGACGAAGGCGACGCCGAGCATGACGGCGAGCACGGTCATCAGGAGCCTGGCCTTGTGCGCGAACACATTGCGCAAGGCGGTACGGAGCATGGGTTTCTCAGTCCAGGGATACGGCGACGAGGCGTCGTGGCGGTGGGGCGGCGGCTGTGCGGGCGGGCGTCAGCTGGTGCGGCCCTTGGCGTCGAACGCGGGGGTCCGGGGGGAGCCCCCGGAAGGACGCGGCATGCGGTCCAGGACGGAGTCGGCGGTCGGGGCGTACACCTCGTCGACGACGCGGCCGTCGGCGAGGAAGATCACGCGGTCCGCGTAGGCGGCGGCGACCGGGTCGTGGGTGACCATGACGACGGTCTGGCCCATCTCGCGCACGGAGTTGCGCAGGAAGCCCAGGACCTCGGCGCCGGAGCGCGAGTCGAGGTTTCCGGTCGGCTCGTCACCGAAGATGATCTCGGGCCGGGAGGCCAGCGCGCGGGCCACGGCCACGCGCTGCTGCTGGCCGCCGGAGAGCTGCGAGGGCCGGTGGCCGAGCCGGTCGGCCAGGCCCACCATCGCGATCACGTTCTCCAGCCACTGCTTGTCCGGCTTGCGGCCCGCGATGTCCATGGGGAGCGTGATGTTCTCCAGGGCCGTCAGGGTGGGCAGCAGGTTGAAGGCCTGGAAGATGAAGCCGATCTTGTCCCGGCGGAGCTTGGTGAGCTGCTTGTCCTTGAGGGACCCCAGTTCGGTGTCGCCGATGCGCACGGAGCCCGACGAGAAGTTGTCGAGGCCGGCGACGCAGTGCATCAGGGTCGACTTGCCGGATCCGGAGGGGCCCATGATCGCGGTGAACTCGGCCTGGCGGAAGTCGACGGAGACCCGGTCGAGGGCGACCACCTGGGTCTCGCCCTGTCCGTAGACCTTGGACAGATCCGTGGCGCGCGCGGCCACTGCGGTGGCCTTGCCGGCGATGGGGGTGGTGGTCACGGAAGGGTTCTCCTGTCGGACGACGGGTGGGGACGGGGTCCCGGGGGAGGGACCTCTCCATCGTCGTGGCCGTCCCGGGCCCTGAAGTCAGCCCCAGTTCCGGTTCCCGGGGGCGACTTCGGGGGGACCGGGGCCGCCCGGGTCATACCTGGGGATGACCCGCGACCCTGAGAGTGAAGATCACCTCGGGAGGTGAAATCCCGTCAATCCACGGTGACGGGGGCGAGGGCGCCGAGGGGCGTGGAAGGGCCTGCGGCATGTGCTGATGGCGGCTACCGTGGTCTGATGCACCCTCAGACCTCAATAAAATAAGACAACATCGAGGGGACGTTCCGCTGTTCGGGGGATCTGTCCCGATAGGCTCGGAGCCTCGTTGCGGAGCCCACGGCCTGCCCGGATGGTGGAATGCAGACACGGCGAGCTTAAACCTCGCTGCCCCTTCGCGGGCGTACCGGTTCAAGTCCGGTTCCGGGCACCTCCCACTTTCCTTCCCGCTCCCGACCGAGCCGTTCCCCTGCGCCGCGTGCCGATCGCATCCGATCGCCGCGGCGTTTTTTCGTGCCCCGGGGGTCCTGGCGCCGTTTTCCCTGTCCCGGGACCGTTGACAGCGGTCCCGGCCGGGCGGAGACTCCGCTCAGCACATTATGAACGAAAGTTCACCACGCGAACAAGGCGAACGAAAAAGAAGGTACCCATGCGCACCACCGTCGGCATCATCGGAGCGGGCCCGGCCGGTCTGCTCCTCGCCCGGCTCCTGCACAACGCCGGAATCGACTCCGTCGTCCTGGAGAGCCGCGACCGCGCGTACGTCGAACAGCGCCAGCGCGCCGGGATCCTGGAGCAGGGCACCGTCGACGTACTGCGCGCGGCGGGCGCGGCGGAGCGCATGGACCGCGAGGGCCTCCCGCACGACGGCATCGAGCTGCGCTTCGACCGGCGCCGCCACCGCGTCGACTTCCCTGCCCTGACCGGCGGCAGGTCCGTGATGGTCTACGCCCAGACCGAGGTGTGCAAGGACCTCATCGCCCTCCAGCTCGCCGAGGGGGGCCCGCTGCTCTTCGAGGCGGAGGCGCTGGCCGTCGAGGGTGCCGAGACCGACCGCCCGAGCGTCCGCTTCCGCCACGAGGGCCGCGAGGACGTCCTCGACTGCGACTACGTCGTCGCCTGCGACGGCTCCTGGGGCGTGGGCCGCAAGGCCGTACCCGCCGACGTCTCCCAGGTCTTCGAGCGCACGTACCCCTTCGGCTGGCTCGGCATCCTCGCCGATGTCGCGCCGTCCCACGACGAGTTGGTCTACGCCCGCCACGACCGCGGCTTCGCCCTCCTGTCCATGCGCTCCCCGTCCGTGTCACGCGCCTACCTCCAGGTCCCCGAGGGCACGAACGCCGACGACTGGAGCGACGAGGAGATCTGGGAGGAGCTCGACCGCCGCCTGGAGACCTCGGACGGCTGGAAGCTGGAGCGCGGCCCCATCACCTCCAAGTCCGTCACCCCGATGAGGAGTTACGTCCACGAGCCGATGCGCCACGGACGGCTCTTCCTCGCCGGGGACGCCGCCCACATCGTCCCGCCGACCGGCGCCAAGGGCCTCAACCTCGCCGTCGGCGACGTCGTCACCTTCGCCCGCGCCCTGGCCCACCGCCAGAAGACCGGCTCCACCGAGCGCCTCGACGCCTACTCACAGACCTGCCTGCGCCGTGTCTGGCAGGCCGAGCGGTTCTCCTACGCGATGACGACGATGCTGCACCGCGCCCCCGACGCGACGCCCTTCGACGACCGCATCCAGCGCGCCCACCTCGACCGGATCACGGCCTCGTCGGCCGCCGGGACCGACCTCGCCGAGGGCTACACGGGCTTCCCCCTCGACTGAGCCCGCACCACCGCACCGTCCACGAACCGCCGCAACCCGTCCCCGCGTACCCACGACGAAGTGAGTGCTCATGTCCCCCGACACCTCCCCCGGCACCGCCATACCCTCCCCGCCCCGCACCCTCAGGGCCGTCGCCCCCGTCATCGCCCTGTGCTGGCTCGTCGTCTTCTTCGACGGCATGGACGTCAACATCTACGGCGCCGTCATGCCGCACCTCCTCGACGACAAGGGCTTCGGCTTCACCGCGTCCACCGCCGGCACGATCGGCTCCTGGACCACGTTCGGCATGCTGATCGGCGCGCTCGGCTGCGGCACGCTGACCGACTGGCTCGGCCGCAAGCCGATGGTCACCGGCTCCGTCGTCCTCTTCTCCGCAGGCTCCGCCGTCTGCGCGCTCGCCCCGAGCGCCGCCGTGTTCGGCGGGGGCCGCTTCCTCGCCGGGCTCGGCCTCGGCGGACTGATGCCGATCGGGCTCGCGATCGTCGCCGAGTTCGCCCCGCCCCGCAGGGCCGCCCTCGCCACCGGCCTGATGATGACCTCGTACCACGCGGGCGGCATGGCCGCGACGGGCCTCGGCCTCGCGCTCGGCCCCGACCACGGCTGGCGCGTCGTCTTCTGGGCCGGCGTCATCCCGGCCGTCATCGCCGTCCCCCTCGTCCTGAAGTGGCTGCCCGAGTCCCCGGCCGTCCTGTTCGCCAAGGGCCGCACCGCCGACGCGAACGCCGTCGCCGCCCGCTACGGGCTGCCCGAGCCGACCCGCGCCGAGGCCCCCGCCGCCGGCGCGAAGGGCCGCTTCGCCGCCGTCGCCTCGCTCTTCGCGCCCGGCACCCGCGCCGCGACCCCGCTCCTGTGGGTCGCCTCCTTCGCCGGCCTGCTCCTCGTCTACGGCGTCTCCACCTGGCTCCCCGAGCTGATGCGCGCCTCCGGCTACTCGCTCTCCTCGTCCGTCACGTTCCTCATGGTGATCAACGCGGGCGGCATCGTCGGCATGCTCGTCGCGGGCCGCGCCGCCGACCGGTTCGGCGCGGTCAAGGTGTCCGCGCTCTGGTTCGTCCTGACCGCCTGCGGTGCGTTCCTGCTCCGCGCCCACCTGCCGCTCGGCGTCGCGTACGCCCTGGTCTTCGTCACCGGCGTCTGGCTGTTCTCCGCCCAGGTCATGGTCTACGCGGCCGCCCCTTCCGTGTACACGCCCGGCCAGCGCGCCACCGGCCTCGGCTGGATCACCGGCGTGGGCCGCACCGGAGCCGTGGTCGGCCCCTGGCTGGGCGGCGCGGTCGTCGCCGGAGGCAACGCGGGCCTCGGCTTCACCACCTTCGCCGTGGCCGCGGTCCTCGGCGCCGTGGCGATCTTCCTGGTGCCCCTCGTTCGGCGGAACACCGGGCCTGCCCCGGACGTTGCGGGTAACAGGATGGGAAAGATCCTCCCTGAGCACTAGGCTGGGATCTTTGCCTGCCTATTACCCTTGAGCCAAGGCCGCGCAGGGTGGCCATGGAGGAGTGAGATGAGGAGCAGTAACCCGGTCTTCTCGCGACGGGGGTTCAGCCGTGACAACGGCTACGCGAGCTTCAACGCGCAGCCGCAGGCCGGGGGACCCGCAGTCGGCACCCAGGGCAACCCCTACGCCGGCAACAACCCGTACGCGCAGAACCCCTACGCCCAGCAGGACCTGCAGTACGGCGCTCCGCCGCAGGCCCCGGCCACCACCGGCCGCATGACGATGGACGACGTCGTCATGCGCACCGCCACCACACTCGGCGTCCTCGTCGTGACGGCCGCGCTCGCCTGGGCGCTGCTGCCGGTCGACGCCGCGAACGTCAACAAGTCGTACGGCATCGCGATCGGCGCAGGCCTCATCGCGATGGTGCTCGGCTTCGTCCAGGCGTTCAAGCGCAAGGCGTCCCCGCCGCTGATCCTCGCGTACGCGGCGCTCGAGGGTGTCTTCCTCGGCGTCCTGTCGAGCATCGTCGACAACTACATCGCGAGCGGCGCGGCCATGCAGGCCGTGCTCGGCACGATGGCGGTCTTCGTGGCCGTCCTCGTCGCGTACAAGGCGGGCTGGATCCGCGTCAACCGCCGGTTCTACGGCTTCGTGATGGCCGCGGCCATGGGCTTCATCCTGCTCATGGCGGTGAACCTGCTGTTCGCCGTCTTCGGCGGCGGTGACGGCCTCGGCTTCCGCAGCGGCGGCCTCGGCATCCTCTTCGGCGTCATCGGCGTGCTGCTCGGCGCGTGCTTCCTCGCTCTCGACTTCAAGCAGGTCGAGGACGGCATCGCGTACGGCGCCCCGCGCGAGGAGGCCTGGCTCGCGGCCTTCGGCCTCACGATGACGCTGGTCTGGATCTACCTCGAGTTCCTGCGCCTCATCGCGATCCTGCAGGGCAACGACTGACCGGTCGGCAGCAGTGTCTGAAAGGGCCCGCACACCTACGGTGTGCGGGCCCTTTCATGCGTGCGGCTGTCGTGGGGACGGTCGGGTCGGGGGTGGAACGCTCAGCCCAGGCGGCGGGCGGCCCGCCGCAGGTCGTACTCATGGATGATCGCCTTGGCATGGCCGTACGCGAGGTCGTGCTCCCCGCGCAGCCAGCTGACCTTGTCTTCGAAGCGGAGGAAGCACGGGCCTTCCTCGACGGTGCGCAGCCAGTCGGAGATCTCACGACCGGTGCAGTGGGGGATGCGAGCCAGCAGATTCTGGTGGGTCTCCTGCGAGAACACTTGGGACATCGGCGCCTCCGGACGCATTGCGATGTAGCCGGTCCTTCAGGCCACCGTGCCTGAGCGTTCGGTTGTTGGCAACAGTCGAGGGAAGGCGCATAGGGTCGCGGCATGCTCGATACGACGCCGTTGACGGACGCAGTGGACCGATTCGCCGACCGGCTGCGCGCCGCTCCGCAGAGCAGGCTCCAGCGGGGGGCCGCCGCCGAGGCGCTCGCCCTCGCCAGGGAACTGTCCGCATGGGCGCAGCGCCTGGAGGACCCCGAGGGACCCGTACGGGAGATGCCGGACGCCGGGATGTTCGCCGGGGCCGACCAGATCACCGTCGCCGCACGCGACCTGTCCGTCGTCCTTGAGAACCCCGTCCAGCTGGGCGAGGCGCTCACCCTCGTGGAGGAGGCACAAAAACGCGCCGGGGTGTGAGCCGACCCGGCGCGTTCTTCGATGTGTGGACGTGGAAGCGGAGCGGGGCCCTCAGACGGACGCGATGACCCGGTCGGCCAGGATGTAGACGTTGTCGCGGCCGCAGGCGAACGTGAGCGCGTACGCGCCCGAGACACCCGAGCCGCCGAGCAGCACGGGGGACTCGCCCTCGCGCAGCGCCGCGGCCAGCTGCTCCGCGGTCTCGCGGTGGCCGGGCGTCATGCAGAGCGTCGTGCCGTCCACGAAGACGTACACGTCGAGCGTGCCGAGCGGACCCGGGCGCACATCGGCGAGCGCGGTGCGGGCGTCGGCCAGCTCCTCCAGACACGCCACCGTCCGCTCGTGGTCGCTGCTCCCGCCCGAGACGGGCGACTGCACCGGCACGAAGTCGGGGTGCGAGGGGTGACGGCGACGGGCGGCCGCGAGCTCCGCGGACTCCCCCGCAAACTCGTCCGCGCCCGCGTCGGCCGGCTCCACCACGGGCTCCAGGCCCGCCGCGAGACCCGGCTCCAGGCCCGCGAAATCGGCCTGGCGCGGCATGAACAGATCGTCACCGAGTCCCAGCGCGCCACCGAGCATGGACGGTGCGTCGGAGGCGTCCCGCGCCTCCTGCGCGGCCCAGAAGGCACGCGCTTCGGCGAGCTCGCGCTCCCGCTCCTCGGCGAGGGCGTCGGCGACGGCCGCGCGTATCTCCTCGGTGTCGGGCGTGGTGCGCGCGGCGGGCACGCCACGACCGGCGCCGATGGCGCGGTCATGGGCGAGCTCGTCCCGCAGTTCGGTGATCTGCCTGCGCAGTCCGTGGACGGTGTGCAGGGCAGCGGCGCCCACGGCCGTGGCGGCGGCCGTGGCGATGAGCAAAGCAAGAGGCATGGCGCTCACTGACGTACTCCCGGTTTCAAGTCGACCCCCGACTTCCTACATCAGCTTGAAGCCTGGACCATCCCGCTGTCAGTGCATTACGTCACGAAATGGACAGGTGTTTTGGGCGGGTGTTTAGGGGTGTTATGCCCCGAGAGCCCTGCTGACCTGCAAAAACCGTCTCCCCCAGGAGATACGTCACATCCTGGGGGAGATTGGATCACGATTCAGCAGAGGCGCAACCCCGCCTCCTGGGTCACCCGGTTCAGCTGAGGCGCTCGATGACCATCGCCATGCCCTGGCCGCCGCCGACGCACATGGTCTCCAGACCGAACTGCTTGTCGTGGAACTGGAGGCTGTTGATCAGGGTGCCGGTGATGCGGGCGCCCGTCATGCCGAAGGGGTGGCCCACGGCGATCGCGCCACCGTTGATGTTCAGCTTGTCCTCGTCGATGCCGAGGTCACGCGCGGAGGGGATGACCTGCGCGGCGAACGCCTCGTTGATCTCGACCAGGTCGATGTCGCCGATGCCGAGCCCGGCACGCTTCAGCGCCTGCTTCGACGCCTCGACCGGGCCGAGGCCCATGATCTCGGGGGACAGGCCCGAGACGCCGGTGGAGACGATGCGGGCGAGCGGCGTCAGACCGAGCTCGCGGGCCTTCGTGTCGGACATGATCACAAGGGCCGCGGCGCCGTCGTTGAGCGGGCAGCAGTTCGCCGCCGTGACCATGCCGTCGGGGCGGAACACCGGCTTCAGGCCCGAGACGCCCTCCAGGGTGACACCCGCGCGCGGACCGTCGTCCTGCGAGACGACCGTGCCGTCGGGGGTGGTGACCGGGGTGATCTCCCGCTCCCAGAAGCCGTTCTTGATGGCCTGCTCGGCCAGGTTCTGCGAACGCACACCGAACGCGTCCATGTCCGCGCGCGTGACGCCCTTCGTCCGCGCCAGGTTCTCGGCGGTCTGGCCCATCGCGATGTACGCGTCCGGGACGAGACCGTCTGCGCGGGGGTCGTGCCACGAGGCGCCCTCGGACTCGGCGACGGCGGCCGTACGGGCCTCCGCCTCGGCGAACAGCGGGTTGTGCGTGTCCGGCAGCGAGTCCGAGTTGCCCTTCACGAAGCGCGACACCATCTCGACACCGGCCGAGATGAAGACGTCACCCTCGCCGGCCTTGATCGCGTGCAGCGCCATGCGGCTGGTCTGCAGCGACGAGGAGCAGTAGCGGGTGACCGTACATCCCGGCAGGTGGTCCATGCCCATCTGCACGGCCACGATGCGGCCCAGGTTGTTGCCCTGCTCGCCGCCGGGCAGACCGCAGCCGAGCATCAGGTCGTCGATGTCCCGCGGGTCGAGCTCGGGGACCTTGGCCAGCGCGGCCTGGACGATCGTGGCGGTCAGATCGTCCGGGCGCAGGTCCTTGAGGGACCCCTTGAAGGCGCGGCCGATGGGAGAGCGGGCGGTCGAGACGATCACGGCTTCGGGCATCACGGCTCCAAGAGGTCTACGCGTACGAGCTATTCGCCTACCAGCTGGGAAGTTACCTTTACGTACTGTCCGGGTCACCGGTGTGCGCGTGTGACTCCCACCGCATTTTTCTAAGCGCTTGCTCAGGGCTCCTCCGGGGTAGGGGGAGCCCTGCTCGGGGGTGCCGGGGCCCTAGATGTTCAGCGGTGTCGGGTCCTGAGTCGTCAGACGCCGGCGCCTGCGACGCTTCAGCAAAGCCCACGGCCCCCTGGGACCCGTCGGCATCGCCGCCGTCACCTCCGTGCCGCCCTCTTCGGCCGCCTGGGCCGCAGCCCTGGCCACCGGCAGGAAACCCTCGCGCCGCGACACGTCCGGACGCTCCTCCTCCGGCCACAGCCCCAGCGACGCGCACAGCGTCGGCAGCACCGCCATCGCCGCCGTCGCATACCCCTCCGCCGACGGGTGGAAGTTGTCGGGACCGAACAGCTCCCGCGGGTTCGCCTGGAACTCCGGGCCGAGCAGGTCGCCCAGCGACACCGTGCGCCCGCCCTGCTCCACCGCGCCGATCGTCTGCGCCGCCGCCAGCTGCCGCGAGGCCCGCCGGGCCAGATACCGCAGCGGCTGGTTCACCGGCTCGATCGTGCCCAGATCCGGGCACGTCCCCACGACCACCTCCGCACCCGCCGTACGCAGCCTGCGCACCGCCGCCGACAGATGGCGCACCGACCGGGTCGCCGGCATCCGGTGCGTCACGTCGTTCGCGCCGATCATCACGACGCACACGTCGGGGACCCAGTCCGGATCCGAGAGGATCACCGCGACCTGACGGTCCAGGTCGTCGGACCTGGCGCCCGGCAGCGCCACGTTGCGCAGCTCCACCGGCCGCTCGGCCACCGCCGAGAGTCCCGAGGCGAGCAGCGCGCCCGGCGTCTGCCGGGCCCGGTGCACGCCCTGCCCCGCCGCCGTCGAGTCACCCAGCATCGCGAACCGCAACGGCTGCGTCTCCGCCACCTCCGCGGCCGGACGCTCGGCGAACCCCCTCCCGTAGAGACCGTCCGCGGACGGGACCTGCACGCCTCCCCTGTTGTGGTTGCCCACCTGCCGCTTCGCCAGCTGGACCTCCGCGATCAACAGACCGACCGCGGCCGCGCCGACCAGACCGATACCGCCGCCGCCGTACGCCGCGCCCGCGGCGATCCGCCGTGCCACCCTCGCCCTCGACATACGTCGCAGCCACCTGCCTCTGCGTAGTCCTTTTCAGCCGTACATCCAGTCATTGCCCCGTAAGCACGGTCGGCCAATCGCAACAGGCCGTGAAGGAGCGGCACTCGGCTTACGCTGACCGCACATCACATCGCGGATCCCTCACAGATCCATCGCAGCCCGGAGACAACGGTGCAATTCCACGACTCGATGATCAGCCTCGTCGGCAACACCCCGCTCGTGAGGCTCAACAGCGTGACCGAAGGCATTCAGGCAACCGTCCTGGCCAAGGTCGAGTACTTCAACCCCGGCGGTTCGGTGAAGGACCGCATCGCCCTGCGCATGATCGAGGCGGCGGAGGAGAGCGGCGCCCTCAAGCCCGGCGGCACCATCGTGGAGCCGACCAGCGGCAACACGGGCGTCGGCCTGGCCATCGTGGCCCAGCAGAAGGGGTACAAGTGCATCTTCGTGTGCCCCGACAAGGTCTCCACGGACAAGATCAACGTGCTGCGGGCGTACGGCGCGGAGGTCGTCGTCTGCCCGACGGCCGTGGACCCGGAGCACCCGGACTCGTACTACAACGTCTCCGACCGGCTCGTGCGTGAGACGCCCGGCGCCTGGAAGCCGGACCAGTACAGCAACCCCAACAACCCCCTCTCGCACTATCACTCCACCGGCCCCGAGCTGTGGGAGCAGACGGAGGGCAGGATCACGCACTTCGTGGCGGGCGTCGGCACGGGCGGCACGATCTCCGGCACCGGCCGCTATCTGAAGGACGCGAGCGAGGGCCGCGTACAGGTCATCGGTGCCGACCCGGAGGGCTCGGTGTACTCCGGCGGCTCCGGCCGCCCGTACCTCGTGGAGGGCGTGGGCGAGGACTTCTGGCCGACGGCGTACGACCGCACGGTCGCGGACGAGATCGTGGCGGTCTCCGACAAGGACTCCTTCCAGATGACCCGCCGCCTCGCCAAGGAGGAGGGCCTCCTCGTGGGCGGCTCCTGCGGCATGGCGGTGGTAGCGGCTCTGCGCGTGGCGGAACGCCTCGGCTCGGAGGACGTGGTGGTGGTCCTCCTTCCGGACAGCGGCCGCGGCTACCTCAGCAAGATCTTCAATGACGAATGGATGGCCGACTACGGCTTCCTCGCCGACGCGGGCACGAGCGCCCGCGTGAGCGACGTGCTCCAGGACAAGGAGGGCGGCGCGCTGCCGTCGCTCGTCCACATGCACCCGGAGGAGACCGTCGGCGAGGCCATCGAGGTGCTGCGCGAGTACGGCGTCTCACAGATGCCCATCGTGAAGCCGGGCGCCGGCCACCCGGACGTGATGGCGGCCGAGGTCATCGGGTCCGTCGTCGAACGGGAACTGCTCGATGCCCTGTTCACGCAGCGCGCCTCGCTCGGCGACCCGCTGGAGAAGCACATGTCCGAGCCGCTGCCGCAGGTCGGCTCGGGCGAGCCGGTGGAGGACCTGATGTCCGTGCTCGGCTCCGCGGACGCCGCGATCGTCCTGGTGGAGGGCAAGCCCAAGGGCGTGGTCAGCCGTCAGGACCTGTTGTCCTTCCTCGCGAAGAACGGCGGGAAGTAGCCGGAAGCAACGGGAGCGGGTTCGTGCAATCGGTACGAGCGCGACACGTGCGCGCAGCACCCGCTTAACACGCGTCCGGCACATTGGTGGGTGTCGGCAGGGGTGGGAGCGGCTCCCCGCTCAGGCCGGCACCGTAGCGGCGTCAAGGACCTCCGGAGCGGCTCCCGGACCTCCATGGACGCCTGCGGACGCGGTGGCCCGGTCCTGACCCGGTGCCGTGTCCTTCGCGGGGACCGCCGTCGTCCCGCCCCCCGTTCACGGGGGTGCGGCGGTCCCCGCGCATCACTCTTGCGAGCACTCCTCTATTCGACGAACAGGCCCCGTTCCGCGGCGCGCACGTCGAATTCCTCCAGGCGGGCCTGCGCCTCGGGCAGGTTGTCGCACATCGCTTCCAGGAGTACGCGGCCGAGCAGCATCGGTGAGCACGCCGTGTCGAAGGCGAGGCCCTCGCCGACCGCGGCGGGCAGGAGCAGGTCCGAGTACTTGGCGACGGGGGCGAATGCCGAGTCGGCGACGGTGATCACGGTGAGGCCGGCCGACTTGGCGTAGGCGAGCGCGTCGACGACTTCCTTGGGGTGGCGGGGGAGCGCGAAGCAGAGGAGCGCGGTGGCTCCGGCGCGGACCGCGGCGTCGACGCGGTCCGCGAGCATCGTGCCGCCCTCGTCGAGGAGCCGTACGTCGGGATGGACCTTCGCCGCGAAGTACGAGAACCCGTAGGACTGGGAGGCGGCGGCGCGCAGGCCGAGGACGAGGAGCGGGCGGGAGGCGGCGAGGAGGCGGCCCGCGCGTTCGATCGGGGCGGGGTCGGCGAGGAGCTGGGCGAGGTGGCGCAGGTTCTCGATCTCGGCCTCGACGGCCTGCTGGTACTCGTTGGCCGCGGCCGGGGTGGCGGGTGCGGCGGGGGCCACCTCGCGCAGGTGTTTGCGCAGGGCGGGGTAGCCGTCGAAGCCGAGTGCCACGGCGAAGCGGGTGACGGAGGGCTGGCTGACTCCCGCGAGTTCGGCGAGTTCCACGGAGGAGAGGAACGGGACGTCGGCGGCGCGGCGCACCATGCAGTGGGCGATGCGGCGCTGAGTGGGTGTCAGGCGGTGGACCTCGAAAAGCTGTTGGAGTCGTGCGGCAGGGCTGTCGTTCATTCCGTCCCCCCAGGTCGGTCTGATCCGGCTGTTGCGGTGGCGGCCGGTCCGTCTGTTCCGTCGGCGATGCGGGTGAAGCTGTCCAGGAGTCCCGCCGCGGCCAGGGTGACATCTTCCGTCAGGGGGCGGTCGGTGGCGTCCTGGTCGAGGACCGAGTCCGCGAGGGCGAAGGCGCGGCCGACCGGGAGTTCGGGGTCGGGGTGCATGTCGCGCTGGCGCAACGCCCTTACGGCGGCGACGAGTTCGCAGCCGACCACGAGGCGGTAGGCCTCACAGATGCGCAGGGTCTGGCGGGCGGCGAGGGATGCGAAGCTGGCCTGTTCCTCGACGCCGCGGGAGAGGACCGCGTGGCCGAGTGACGCGGGGGCGGCGAAGGCGCGCAGGTCGCCGAGGGCCGCTCCGGCCGCGTATTCGAGGATCATCACGCCCGAGGAGGCGGCCTCGCCGTCGGCGAGGAAGGGGCGCAGGCGGGTGTAGGACGGTTCGTTGAGCGTGGACAGGCGTGAGGTGGAGAGCCGGGCGACCTGGGTGATGGCGAGCCTGAAGTGGTCGAGCGCCAGGGCGAGTTGGGCCATGTAGAAGCCGCCGTGGTGGTAGGCGGCCATGTCCTGGGGGGAGATGAGGGGGTTCTCGGCGGCGGCGTTGATCTCGACGGTGAGTACGGCTTCGAGGGCGTCGGCGGCGTCCTGGGCGGGGCCGTGGATCTGGGGGAGGCAGCGGAAGCCGTACGGGTCCTGGATGCGGCCGAGGGGCGGGGTCGGGCGTTCGGGGGCCCCGAGGATCGTGCGCATGCGGGCGGCGACGGCGTACGAGCCGCGGTGGTGGCGGGCCTCGTGGACGGGCAGGGCGTACGCCTCGTAGGAGCCGTCGACGGCCAGCAGGGAGAGTGCGGCGACGAGCTGGGTGGCGGAGATCAGGCCGCGCAGTTCGTTCAGCGCGAGGGCCGACTGGCCGAGGGTGAGGGCGTTGCTGCTGATGAGGGCCAGGGCGTCGTTGTTGTCGAGGGGCTGGGCGTCGGGGGCGCCGTCGCCGCGCCAGGGGTGTTCGCCGGCGAGGGCGAGGCCCATCTGGGCGAGGGCGGCGATGTCGCCGGTGCCGACGGAGCCGAACTCGTTGACGACGGGGTGGGCGCCGGTCTCCAGGGCTTCGCAGAGCGCGGTGACGACGCTGGGGCGCAGCCCCGCGCCGCCGGCGAGGAGCTGATTGGCGCGGACGGCTAGCATGGCGCGGACCTGCCGTGCGGGCAGCTCGTCGCCGATGGCGCCGGCGTGGCTGCGGAGCAGGCGCAGGCCGTGGTCGGCGGCGGCCTCG
The DNA here is from genome assembly GCF_055582645.1 of Streptomyces sp. NPDC107517. Taxonomy (NCBI): domain Bacteria; kingdom Bacillati; phylum Actinomycetota; class Actinomycetes; order Kitasatosporales; family Streptomycetaceae; genus Streptomyces; species Streptomyces sp. NPDC107517. The sequence goes on from NZ_JBVJPM010000004.1 coordinate 517,762, forward strand.
GTGGGCACGTCCTCGTTCCGGTTCGCGCCGACGCCGGTGGAGCGCCCGTAGACGCGGCCCCAGGCGGCGATCTCGCGGGCGGCGTTCCAGGACTCCTCGACGCGCTTCATGGCGTCGGTGCCGGGCACGGGCCTGGCGGCCGAGTCGGCCAGGCGTACGACGTCGGGCACGGGGAGACCGTGTCCGTCGAGCACGACGACGGGCATGGGGCCCGGGGCGGCCTTCATTCGGGACTTACCCGCGGTGTCCGCGATGTGAGACGACATGATGCGCCAAACCCTCCTCAACCGGACGTCTTGTCTCGTTCCTCGGCTGCGTTAACCAGCGATTTACCTGGCGATGTGCGCCGGGGCATTGACAACTTATTCAGATACAGAGAACTCTGCATGACGATATGCAGCCCGGGCAAGGGGACTCCACATGATCCAGTTCGATACGGTCCACAAACGCTTCCCGAACGGCACGACGGCAGTGCACGACCTGACGCTCGACATGCCGGAAGGGGGCGTGACCGTCTTCGTCGGGTCCTCCGGTTGCGGCAAGACGACCAGTCTGCGGATGATCAACCGGATGGTCGACCCGACCTCCGGCACCATCCGCGTCGGCGGCCGTGACGTCCTCGAGCAGGACGCGGCCGAGCTGCGCCGCTCCATCGGCTACGTCATCCAGCAGTCCGGTCTCTTCCCGCACCGCACCGTCCTCGACAACATCGCGACGGTGCCGCTCCTGCTCGGCTGGGGCCGGCGCAAGGCGCGGGCGCGGGCGGCCGAGCTCCTGGAGACCGTCGGCCTCGCCGCCGAGGCCGGCAAGCGCTACCCGCACCAGCTCTCCGGCGGCCAGCAGCAGCGCGTCGGCGTGGCCCGCGCGCTCGCCGCCGACCCGCCGGTGCTGCTCATGGACGAGCCGTTCGGCGCGGTCGACCCCGTCGTGCGTACCCAGCTCCAGGACGAGCTTCTGCGCCTCCAGCAGGAGCTGAACAAGACCATCGTCTTCGTCACGCACGACATCGACGAGGCAGTACGGCTCGGCGACCGGATAGCCGTCTTCCGCACGGGCGGACACCTCGTCCAGTGCGCGCCGCCCGCCGAGCTGCTCGCCCGCCCCGCGGACGACTTCGTCGCCGACTTCCTGGGCGCCGAGCGCGGCCTGAAGCTGCTGTCCCTGGCCACGCTCGCGGACGTCGGCCAGGGGCCGGCCCCGGAGGGCACCGGCTGGGAACTGGTCCTCGACGCGGCCCGCAAGCCGCTGCTGTGGCGCGACGAGGGCACCTCCGCCGAGGTGCCGGTGCGCCCGCTGCGGGACTCGGACTCGCTCCTGTCGGCGCTGAACGAGTCGATCGCGGCGCCCGGCGGCCTCGTGGCCCGGGTCGACGCGGACGGCGTCCTGACCGGCGTCACGTCCCGCGACGAGATCCACGACCGCGCGGGCCTCGCCCACATAGCCGCCGGCACCCGCGTGGACGCGCCCGAGGCCACCGACGCCGGCGACACCGGTGACACCGCCGTCCGCGAGGACTCGGACGTGGCCTCATGACCATCGACTGGTCCTGGATCTCGGAGCACTCCTCCGACCTCACCACGCTCACGCTCTCGCACCTGCAGGCAGCGCTCTCCGCCGTCCTGTTCGGCCTGGTCGTCTCGCTGCCGCTGGCCGTCGTCGCCCATCGCGTCAAGCCGCTGCGCGGCTTCCTGCTCGGGTTCTCGAACGTCCTGTTCACGATCCCGTCGATCGCCGTGTTCGTCCTGCTGCTCCCGGTCTCCGGCCTCACCCGCACCACCACGGTCATCGGGCTGACGATCTACACGCTCGTGGTGCTCCTGCGGAACACCGTCGAGGGCCTCGACTCGGTGCCGGCGAAGACCAAGGAGGCCGCGAAGGCCATGGGGACGCGCCCGCTGCGCACCCTGCTCACGGTCGAGCTGCCCCTCGCCCTGCCGGTGATCATGGCAGGGGTGCGGATCGCGACCGTCATGGCGATCTCCCTGGTCTCCGTGGCGACGTACATCGGCGACGGCGGGCTCGGCCAGCTGTTCACCGACGGGTTCCAGCGCAACTTCCCGACCCCCGTCATCGCCGGCGTCGTGCTGACCCTGCTCCTCGCGCTCGCCGCGGACGCGGTCCTCGTCGCCGTGCAGTACGTGCTGACCCCCTGGACCCGCCGCCGGAGGAGTGCCTGAGATGTACGAGCTCTTCAAGAACCTCGGCGCGTGGCTGGTCGACGGCGACCAGTGGGCGGGCCCCGACGGCATCGGGCACCGCCTCGCCGAGCACCTCCAGTACTCACTGCTCGCCACGCTCATCGCGGCCGTCATCGCGCTGCCGCTCGGCCTGCTCATCGGCCACACCGGACGCGGCGCGTTCCTCGCGATCAACCTGTCCAGCTTCGGCCGCGCGCTGCCGACCGTCGGCCTGGTCGTCCTCGTCTTCCTGGCGAGCGGCCTGTCCATGTGGCCGGTCTACATCGCGCTCGTGGCCCTCGCGGTCCCGTCGATCGTCACCAACACGTACGCGGGCATGTCCGCCGTGGACCCGGAGGTCAGGGACGCGGCGCGCGGCCAGGGCATGCGCGGCCACCAGGTCCTGTTCCAGGTGGAGCTGCCGCTCGCGATGCCGCTGATCATGACGGGCCTGCGGCTCGCCCTGATCCAGGTCGTCGCGACGGCGACCATCGCCGCGTACGTCTCCTTCGGCGGCCTCGGCCGCTACGTCTTCGACGGGCTCGCCCAGCGCGACCTCGTGCAGGTGCTCGGCGGTGCCGTCCTCGTGGCGGTCGTCGCCGTCGTACTCGACCTCGCGCTCTCCGCACTGCAGCGCGCCCTCTTCCGCCACCGCCCCGCCAAGTCGGCCTAGGAGCACGCAAGATGAACCGCAGGACTGTCCTCGGCGGCCTGTTCGCCGCAGCTTCCGTCCCCGCGCTCGCCGCGTGCGGCGGCGGCATCACCTCTCTCGACGGCCAGGGTTCGGGCGGCGGGGGCGGCGGCTCCAGCAAGAACGGCGTCACCATCGGCACCGCCAACTTCACCGAGAACCAGGTGCTCGGCTACCTGTACGCGGCCGCGCTCGAAGCGGCCGGTGTGAAGACGAAGGTCCGCCCCAACCTCGGCACCCGCGAGATCCTCATCCCCGCCCTCAAGGGCGGCGACATCGACCTGCTCCCCGAGTACCAGGGCGCCCTCCTGCACTACCTCGACCCGAAGTCGACGGCCACCGAGGAGGGCGAGATGCAGAACGCCCTCGCCGTCGTCCTGCCCAAGGGCCTGCAGATCCTGCCCTACGGCCTGGCGGAGGACTCCGACGCGTTCGTCGTCACCCGCGAGACGGCGAGGAAGTACAAGCTGACCTCGCTCGCCGACCTGGCGAAGCACAACGGCAAGCTCGTCATCGGTGCCGCCCCCGAGGTGAAGAAGCGCCAGGTCGGCGCCGTCGGCCTGAAGGACGTGTACGGCGTCGAGTTCAAGGAGTTCAAGTCCCTCGACTCGTCGGGGCCGCTGGTCAAGGGCGCCCTGAAGAAGGGCGACGTCGACGTGGCGAACCTCTTCACCACCGACACGGACATCGTCGACAACCACTGGGTCGTCCTCACCGACCCCAAGAACCTCGTCCCCGGCCAGCACGTCGTCCCGCTCGTCGCCGACCGCAAGGCCGACTCGACGGTCCGCAAGGCGCTCGCGCGCCTGGGCAACGTACTGACGACGGAGCAGCTCACCGAGCTCAACCGGCAGGTGGACAAGGACAAGAAGGATCCCGAGGACGTCGCCAACGCGTACGCGCGTCAGCACGGGATCAGCAAGGGCTGAAGGAGAGTCGGATCATGGCCGAAGCACTCGTGGAGCGGCGCTCCATCGACGTAGTCCCCGACGAGGAACGCCACGGCACGGCGTTCTCGCAGTTCACGCTCTGGCTCGGCGCGAACCTCCAGATCACCGCTGTCGTGACGGGCGCACTCGCCGTCGTCTTCGGCGGGGACGTGGTCTGGTCGCTCGTCGGTCTCGTCGTCGGCAACCTGCTGGGCGGCGCCGTCATGGCGCTGCACTCGGCGCAGGGCCCCAGGCTCGGCCTGCCGCAGATGATCCAGTCCCGCGCCCAGTTCGGCGTGCGCGGCGCGGTCGTCCCGCTGCTCCTGGTGATCCTGATGTACGTCGGGTTCTTCGCGAGCGGCAGCGTGCTCGCCGGACAGGCCGTCGGCGAGCTCACGCACACCGGCGACACCACGGGTATCGTCGTGTTCGCCCTGGTCACCGGGGCGATGGCGACCGTCGGCTACCGCGTCATCCACGCGCTCGGCCGGGTCGCCAGCGTCGTGTGCGCCCTCGCCTTCGTCTACCTCGGCGTCCGGCTCCTGGACCGGGTCGACCTGTCCGCGCTGCTGCACGACGCGCACTTCGACGCCCCGATGTTCCTGCTCGCCATCTCGCTCTCCGCGTCCTGGCAGCTCGCCTTCGGCCCGTACGTGGCGGACTACTCGCGCTATCTGCCCCGCACGACGTCGGCGAAGGCCACGTTCTGGTGGACGCTGTCGGGGTCGGCGATCGGCTCGCAGTGGTCGATGACGTTCGGCGTCCTCGTCGCGGCGACCGCGGGCGAGAAGTTCCTCGACGGCCAGGTCAGCTACGTGGTCGGCCTCGGCGGCGCCGGGATCATCGCCTCGTTCCTGTACTTCGTGATCGCGCTCGGCAAGCTGACCATCAACGTGCTCAACACGTACGGCGGCTTCATGTCGATGGTGACGAGCGTCAGCGGCTTCCGCGGCCAGAAGGTCCTCTCGCAGCGCGGCAGGGCCGCGTACATCGCACTGATCATGGTCGCGGGCACGGCGGTCGCGCTCGTCGGCAAGGACAGCTTCCTGTCGTCCTTCAAGGACTTCCTGCTGTTCCTGCTGACGTTCTTCACGCCCTGGTCGGCGATCAACCTGGTCGACTACTACCTGATCTCCAAGGAGCGGTACGACATCCCGGCCCTCTCCGACCCGCACGGGCGCTACGGGGCCTGGCGCTGGGACGCGCTCACCGTGTACGCGGTCGGGCTCCTCGCGCAGCTCCCGTTCCTCGCCACGGCCTTCTACACGGGCCCGCTCGTCGAGCCGCTCGGCGGCGCCGACATCTCCTGGATCGTGGGGCTCGTGGTGCCGGCCGTCCTGTACTGGGCCGTGGCCCGGCGCAACACGGCGCACATACCCGAGCGGACGCTGCGTGAGCCGGTGGCGGCCGAGTAGGGCCCGGCCCAGGGACAAGAGGGGGGCTAGCCCCACTGTCACGGCGGGATTCGCTCCGTACCGTAGGCCGGTATGGAAGCCCGTGACGCCGAACTCAAGAAGGAACTCGACGCCACCCTGCACGCGCGCAGGGAACTCGGCGAAGAGTACGAGTCCGCGCTCGTCGACTCGTTCCTGGACAAGGTCGAGCAGCGCCTCGACGGTGCCGTGGACCGCCGCGTGCGGCGGCAGCTGGCGGAGCAGCAGATGGTCGTCGCCCGCGGCGCGCGCTCCCCGAGCGGCGACGGCGACACCTGGGGCGAGCGCTTCGGCTTCGGCGTCGTCTCCCTGGTCCTCGCCGTCCCGCTGTCCGCGATCGCCGTCGTCAACGCCGATCTCCCCGGCCTGCTGATCGCCTGGACAGGCATCGTCGGCGTGAACGCGCTGCACGCGGTGCGGGGGATGCCGAGGTTCGGGTCGCGCAAGGAGCGCGGCTCCTCGGACTGGGAGGACTGAGGGGGAGCGCGATCCCCGCGATCCCCTCGTACGGCCGCCTCTCAGAGAGCCCTCAGATTGCCTCGCTACTCTCCGCCCGGTTGACGTGACGCCGGAGTGCGGAGGTGGCAGGGGTGGCGACGCGCGGTGGGCAGGGTCTGGCCCGGGTGGCGGTGGTCGTGAGGGCGGGGGCCGGGCCCCTGTGGTGGCTCGGGGCGTGCGCGGCGGGCATCGGAGTGCTCCCGCCCGGACTTACGGGCCGGCGTATCGGCGTGCTCGTGGGAGCGGCCCTGTTCCTGCTCTCGGCGGCCACGGTCGCGGGCGTCCGGCGCAAGCGCTACGCGGGTCTGGCGCGCTCGGCGTCGCGCGCGGGCAAGTACGACGTGCTCCAGGACCGCGCGGTGACGGTACGCAACTGGCGCCGCGGTCACCGCTGGTGGCTGCTCCTCGCCTTCCTCACCGCCCTCGCCTCCGCCTTCGCCCTGCCCGCCGCGGGCGGCCTCCTCCTCGCCGGTACGGGCGTCGGCCTGCGCCTGAAGGCGGCCGGTCTCGGCCGCCTGGAACACCGTGACGACCGGCTCCTGTGGGTACGGGCCGACTGGCTCGACCGGCGCGCGGGCGAACCCGCGGGCGGACGCGTCAAGGGCTACCGGGTGACCGGCCCGCGCGCGGGGGACGCGGCGCCCGGCGGGGCACGGCGCCGCGCCTGAGTGAAGTCGGCCGGGCATCGACTTCGCCGCCCTTCCGATAGATTCATGAGCCATCAGAACGTGGTGCGGCGAGGGGAGGCGGACGGTGCGGCACTTCGGTGAGCTGGAACGGGCGGTGGTCCTGATGGATCCGGCGCTGCCGGACTCCGTGCGTGAAGGGCTGGAGAAGATCACCGGCCGTACCGTGGAACGCCACGACGCGGCGTCCACGCAGGCTCCCGGTCGGCCCGCCATCCACGTGGGCCCTGACCTGCCGGACTCGCTGCGCAACGGGCAACTCCTCTGGTTCCACAGCACCAATGCGGGAGTCGACGCTCTGCTGGCCTCCGGAACCTGGCCGGAGGGCGCCCTGCTCACCCGCACCGTGGGCCGCATGAGCGAGCGCATCGCCCAGTACGTGCTGGCCTGGATCCTCGCCGAGTGCCAGACCGTCCCGTCGTTCCTGGAGCAGCAGCAGCGCGCGCAATGGCGCCGTGTCCCCTCCGAACTCGCGGCGGGACAGCTCGCGCTGGTCTACGGCGCGGGGCGCATCGGCGAACGTGTCGCGGCGTTCCTGCGCGGCTGCGGCATCCGCACGATGAACGTCGCGCGGACCGCCCGCACCCTGCCGGACGGCGCGGAGGTGGTGACGGCCGAGACGGCCGACGCCCTGCTCGGCCGGGCGCGCTGGGTGGTGTCCGCCCTGCCGCTGACCGCGGGTACGGAGAACTACTTCGGCGCCGTGCGGTTCGCCGCCATGCGCGGCGCCACCTTCCTCAACACCGGTCGCGGCGCCGCCGTCGACCTGGACGCGCTCGCCGGGGCCCTGGACGAGGGCACGGTACGGGCGGCCGTGCTCGACGTGCTGCGTGAGGAACCCGCAGCACCCGACGCCGCGGTGTGGCGGCTGCCGCGCACCGTGGTGACCTCGCACTCCGCGGGCATCACGGCGCCCGACGATGTGTGCACCGACTTCGCGGCCTGCTGGGACGAGCTGCGCGCGGGGCGCACCCCCGCGCTCGCGGTGGACCCCGGCCGCGGCTACTGACGTCCCGTGAGGCCGTCCGCCCGCCACCGAGAACAGCGCCCGGCTCTTCTCCGCCGGCTACGACGGCACCCTGCGGGCGCGAGACGCCGATGACGGCAGCGAGCCACGCACCCTCCAGGCCCACGAGGGCCCCGGCAGCGCGTCCGGCGCGGCGTCGTCCCTGAGTGGGCCGGAGGGCCTGGAGGCTCAGACGTCCAGTTCCGCCTCGATCTTCTTCAGCTGGTGGCGTGCCATCGCCAGGTTCGCGCGGTTCTTGTCGAGGACCAGGTAGAGGAAGAGGCCGTTGCCGGAGCGCCCCGACAGCAGGCGGATCAGGTGGTACTGGGTGCCGAGCGTGATCAGGATGTCCTCGATCTCGTCCTTGAGGCCGAGGTGCTCCATGGTGCGGAGCTTCGCCCGTACGACGTCGGTGTTGCCGGCGGCGGCCACTTCGAGGTCGAAGTCCTTGGTGCCGCCGATGGTGCCGAGCGCCATGCCGCTCGTGTAGTCGACGAGCGCGGCGGCGGTGGCGCCTTCGATCGAGGTGACGGCGTCCTTGAGGGCGGCTTCGGTGTTGGCCATGGTCGGTCCTTTCGAGGGATACGCGTGTGCTGTGGAGTCGTTCAGGAAGCGGACGGGGGCGGTACGGGGCGTGTCGGCAGGCGCTGTTGCCGTGGCGACGGCCGTGGCTGGCGCCGGTCGGGTGCGGGACGGGGTTCGACGGGTGTCAGGACGTCCGCCACGAGTTCGCCGATGCGCGCCCCGGAGCGGCGGCCCTCCAGGTGCAGGCGGCCGACGCTGACCTGGTCGTCCGCGAGCAGTGTCAGGACGGCTGACGGGCCGGCCGCGTAGGTGGCCACATAGCCGTGCGTGCCGCGCACGAGGAGTTCGCGGAGGGCGCCGCGCCCCGTCGCGTCGGCCATGCGCAGGGCCACGCCGAGTGAGGCGGCGGTGAGCGCGGCGATGGACTCGGCCTCCACGCCGGGGGTGTCCTGGGCGAGGACGAGCCCGTCGACACCCGCCGCGAGCGCACCCGTGAGGCGGGGCATGCGAGCCCTCAACCGGTGCAGTTCTTCGAGGACTTCTGCCTCGGCCGTCATCAGCTGTCTCCTCTCGGCACGCTGGCGGAGCGCGCGTCTCACAGGGCCTCCAGCGCGTCTCTGAGGCGGCGTAACAGGGCGACGTCCGGGTCGGCCGACGCCGCGCCCGCCCAGGCGGAAACGGCCGGGGCGGGCGGCAGCGGACGCGGCGCCGCAGCCCGTACGAGGCCGGCGGCGGCGAGCCTGCGCAGATCCACCAGGGTGTGGAAGGCGGGCCTGCCGAGGACGTGGGAGATGTCGGCCGCGGTGCGCGCCCCGTCCACCAGGGCGAGCACCGCGCGCTGGCGCGGCGGTACCGCGGGGCGGCGGCCGCCGCCGTCCCGTTCGAGGGGCGCCGTGTCGGTCGCGGCGTCGGGGCGGATGCCGTGCAGCAGCTCGCGCCGGCGCAGCGTCTCGGCCTCCACGGACGCGACGGAGACGGGGTGGACGGTGCCGAACCAGTGGGCGGCGCCGTAGCGGAAGCGGGCCGGGGCGCCGCTGGGCGCGAGGGCGAAGAACGCGGCGTCGTAGAGGGCGCCCAGGTGGCACAGTTCGAGCGCGCCGTCGGTGAGCCGGCCGCTCTCCACGAGGTACCGGCCGACCCGCTGCCGTGTCCCGGCCGCGTCGACGGCCTCCCACCAGCCGTCGGGGTGCAGGGTGCCGCCGGTGGTGAGCAGGACGTCGATGCCGGGCGTCGCGGGGCTCTCGGCGTGCACGACCTGTCCGTCGGCGAGGTAGAGCGTGCCGCGGTCGCGCAGCAGGGCACCGGTGGCCCGCTCCTCGGCGAGGCGGCGCAGCATGGGGGAGACCCCGGCCGGCGCCGTGGTGCGCCCCTCGGCCCGGGCCGCTGCCGTCGCGGTCACCCGAGCACCAGCCGGTCCGCCATCTCGCCGAGCCGGATGCGGGACAGGGCCAGGTTGCCCTGGTCCCGGTCGAGCCAGAGATGGAGGAAGACGCTGCTGTCGAACGTGGTCCGCACGAAGCGCAGCACGTGATAGCCGTCCCGGCTGGTGACGATGACGTCCTCGACCGGCGGCTCGCCGGCGGACCAGTCGGCGCCGCCGGCGGGCGCGAAGGCGCGGTGCTCGGCTGTCATCCGGGCCAGCTCGGCGGCCTCCGCGGCGGTCGCCTCGTGGTCCCCGTTCGGCGAGTCCCCGACGGTGCCGAGGGCGAGCCCGCTGGTCCAGTCGACCACGGAGGCACCCCGCGCACCGGGCAGCCGCATGGCTTCCAGCAGGCACTCGTCGATTCCGGGCACACCGGACTCCTCCCGTACGTGACGTTCGGCCGTGTGCACGACGCTACGCAACGTACGGAGCCCAGGTGAGGGTTCTGGCATTTTCCAGTGGAACATGCGTGGAGCGACTAAAATCCGCCAACCGGCCTGATAATCGCGGGAGTCGGCCATGCCGGCCTGCCCGGAGACAGCCTGCCGGTAGGCCTCTTCCAGGGATCTTCCGGGCCTCCTTCAGGGTTCCTCCGGGGCCCACGGCCGCGCCTTCGGCGCATCGCCCGTGATTCCGTGACGACCTCCTCCGTCACCTGCCGCCCCGCACTGTCGCGAGGCCTGCCGGAATGCCCGGATTCGCCGTGTTCGGCACGACTGTGGGGCAACCGGCCGCGGAGATGTATTGACTAGGTCTATTCAGAACGCCAGGATGTGAATAACTACGGCAACAGTTTCTAGGAGGCAGCCATGTCAGGACCCCGCCCCGTACGAGCCCCGCGCGGTACGGAACTGAACACCCTGGGATGGCAGCAGGAGGGCGCCCTCCGGATGCTCATGAACAACCTCGACGCCGAGGTCGCCGAGTATCCCGACAAGCTGGTCGTCTACGGGGGCACCGGCAAGGCGGCCCGGTCCTGGGAGGCGTACGACGCGATCGTGCGCACGCTCAAGACGCTGAAGTCGGACGAGACCCTCCTCGTGCAGTCCGGCAAGCCGGTCGGTGTCATGCGTACCAGCGAGTGGGCGCCGCGCGTGCTGCTCGCCAACTCCAACCTGGTGGGCGACTGGGCCAACTGGGAGGAGTTCCGCAAGCTGGAGGCCGAGGGCCTGACCATGTACGGCCAGATGACGGCCGGCTCGTGGATCTACATCGGCTCGCAGGGCATCGTCCAGGGCACGTACGAGACCTTCGGCGCGGTCGCCCGCAAGAAGTTCGACGGCACTCTCGCCGGCACCATCACCCTCACCGCCGGCGTCGGCGGCATGGGCGGCGCCCAGCCCCTCGCCGTGACGATGAACGAGGGCGTCGCGATCTGCGTCGACGTCGACGAGACCCGCATCGACCGCCGCATCGGCACCCGGTACCTGGACGTGAAGGCCGACAACCTGGACCACGCCCTGGAGCTCGCGGTCCAGGCCCGTGACGAGCGCCGCGGCCTGTCCATCGGCGTCGTCGGCAACGCCGCCGAGATCTTCCCGGAGCTGCTGCGCCGCGAGGCCCCGATCGACATCGTCACCGACCAGACCTCCGCCCACGACCCGCTGGCCTACCTGCCCGTCGGCATCTCGGTCGAGGACTGGGACAAGGAGCGCGAGGCCGACCCGGCCGGCTTCACCGACAAGGCCCGCCAGTCGATGCGCCTGCACGTGGAGGCCATGGTCGGCTTCCTCGACAAGGGCGCCGAGGTCTTCGACTACGGCAACTCCATCCGCGACGAGGCCCGCAAGGCGGGTTACGACCGGGCCTTCGACTTCCCCGGCTTCGTCCCGGCGCACATCCGCCCGCTGTTCGAGGAGGGCCTCGGCCCGTTCCGCTGGGCCGCCCTGTCCGGCGACCCGGAGGACATCGCCAAGACGGACAAGGCGATCAAGGAGCTGTTCCCGGAGAACAAGCACCTGCACCGCTGGATCGACATGGCCGGCGAGCGGATCGCCTTCGAGGGTCTCCCGGCGCGTATCTGCTGGCTCGGCTACGGCGAGCGCCACCTGGCCGGTCTGAAGTTCAACGAGATGGTCGCCTCCGGCGAGCTCTCCGCCCCGGTCGCCATCGGCCGTGACCACCTCGACTCCGGCTCGGTCGCCTCCCCGTACCGCGAGACCGAGGCGATGAAGGACGGCTCCGACGCCATCGCCGACTGGCCGCTGCTCAACGCCCTGGTCAACACGGCCTCCGGCGCCTCCTGGGTCTCCATCCACCACGGCGGCGGCGTCGGCATGGGCCGCTCCATCCACGCCGGCCAGGTGTGCGTCGCCGACGGCACCGAGCTCGCCGCGCAGAAGATCGAGCGTGTCCTCACCAACGACCCGGCGATGGGCGTCATCCGCCACGTCGACGCGGGCTACGAGCACGCGGCCGACGTCGCGGCCGAGCGCGGGGTCCGGGTGCCGATGCGCGAGGGTGACGACGCGTGACGAGTCCTTCCTTCGGCGAGATGTGGCGCGACCTCGCGCCCATCGGCCGCAACGACGAGAGCGGCGGCTACCGCCGCTTTGCCTGGACCGGGGCGGACACCGACTGTCGCGCGTGGTTCAAGGCGCAGGCCGAGTCCCGAGGCCTGACCTACGAGCTCGACCGCAACGGGAACCAGTGGGCCTGGCTCGGTGACCCGGCCGCCGGGGACGCCGTCGTCACCGGCTCCCACCTGGACTCCGTGCCGGACGGCGGCGCGTTCGACGGGCCCCTCGGGGTCGTGTCGTCCTTCGCCGCCCTCGACGAACTCCGCCGCAGGGGAGCGGAGTTCACCCGCCCCCTCGCTCTCACCAACTTCGGTGACGAGGAGGGGGCCCGGTTCGGCCTGGCCTGCGTCGGCTCCCGCCTCACCGCGGGCCGGCTCACCCCCGAGCAGGCGGCGCAGCTGCGGGACGGCGACGGCGTCAGCCTCCCGCAGGCCATGGAGCGGGCGGGCTACGACCCGGAGGCGATCGGCCCCGACCCCGAGCGACTCGGGCGCATCGGCGCCTTCGTCGAGCTGCACGTGGAGCAGGGCCGCGCCCTGGACCTGTCCGGCGACGCCGTGGGCATAGCGAGCGCGATCTGGCCGCACGGCCGCTGGCGCTTCGACTTCCGCGGCGAGGCCAACCACGCGGGCACCACCCGTCTCGTGGACCGCCGCGACCCGATGCTGTCGTACGCGCAGACCGTCCTCGCGGCCCGCCGCGAGGCGGAACTCGCGGGCGCCGTCGCCACGTTCGGCAAGATCTCCGTCGAGCCGAACGGCGTCAACGCCATCCCGTCGCTGGTCCGCGGCTGGCTCGACTCCCGCGCCGCCGACCAGCAGACCCTCGACACGGTCGTGACGGCCGTCGAGAAGGCGGCCCGTGAGTACGCCGACGCGCACGGCATCGACCTGGAGACCGTGCGCGAGTCGTTCACGCCGGTCGTCGAGTTCGACCACGCGCTGCGCGACGAACTCGGCCGCATCCTCGGCACCGACGACCGGCTCACCGTCCCGGTCCTCGGTACCGGCGCGGGACACGACGCCGGAATCCTCGCGGACTCCGTGCCGACCGCCATGCTGTTCGTGCGCAACCCCACGGGCGTCTCGCACTCCCCGGCCGAACACGCCGCGGAGGACGACTGCCTCGCCGGGGTGAACGCACTCGCCGACGTACTGGAGGGCTTGGCGTGCAGGTGACGTACTGGCTGGAACATGCGTGGCTCGACCCGGAGGTCGAGCCGGGCGTGGTCGTCGAGGTGTCGTCGGACGGCCGCATCGCGGACGTGCGCACCGGCGTCGACACCCCGCCCCCCGGCGCGACCGTGCTGCGCGGCCTGACCGTCCCCGGCCTGGCCAACGCCCACAGCCACGCCTTCCACCGCGCCCTGCGCTCCACCGTCCAGGTGGGCTCGGGCACGTTCTGGACATGGCGCGAGGTCATGTACTCGGTCGCCGACCGGCTGACCCCGGACACGTATCACGCGCTCGCCACGGCGGTGTACGCGGAGATGGCGCTCGCCGGGATCACCACCGTCGGCGAGTTCCACTACCTGCACCACGCGCCGGACGGCACCCCGTACGACGACCCCAACGCGATGGGCGAGGCCCTGATCGCGGCCGCCGCAGAGGCCGGCATCCGCATCACGCTCCTCGACACGGCGTACGTCTCCTCGGGCTTCGGCAAGGAGCCCGACCGCCACCAGCGGCGCTTCTCCGACGGCACCACCGAGGCGTGGGCCGGGCGGGCCACGCTCCTCAAGGACCGCGACCACGCCCGCATCGGCGCGGCGATCCACTCCGTGCGGGCCGTCCCCGCGGACCAGCTCGGCACGGTCGCCGAGTGGGCGAGGACGCGCGGCGCGCCCCTGCACGTCCACCTCTCCGAGCAGACCGCGGAGAACGAGGCGTGCCTGGCCGCGCACGGCTGCACGCCGACCCGGCTCCTCGCGGACCACGGCGTGCTCGGCCCGAACACCACGGGTGTCCACAACACACACCTCACCGACGAGGACATCGCCCTGCTCGGCGGTTCCGGCACGGGCACGTGCATGTGCCCCACCACGGAACGCGACCTGGCCGACGGCATCGGCCCCGCCGTCGCCCTCCAGAGGGAGGGCTCGCCGCTCTCGCTGGGCTCGGACAGCCACGCCGTCATCGACCTCTTCGAAGAGGCGCGGGCGATGGAGCTGAACGAGCGGCTGCGCACGCGCACCCGGGGCCACTGGACGGCGGCGGCCCTGCTGCGCGCCGCCACGTCCGACGGGCACGCGGCGCTCGGCTGGACCGACGCCGGACGGATCGAACGCGGGGCCCTCGCCGACTTCACGACGGTGGCCCTGGACTCCGTACGCACGGCGGGCCCGCTGCCGCGCCTCGGCGCGGAGACGGCGGTGTTCGCGGCGTCGGCCGCGGATGTCCGGCACACAGTCGTGGGCGGCCGGCAGATCGTCCGTGACGGCCGGCACGAGCTGGTCGCAGACGTCCCCGGGGCGCTGGCCGCGGCGATCGGGGCGCTGCGGGCGTAAGGCTGTCTCCCCTTCCTCAGCCCGCCTCCTCCCCGAATGTCCTCGAACGCCGGACGGGCTGACACAACAGCCCTCCGGCGTTCGAGGTCTTCCCACCCACGGAGAGGAACCATGACCACCACCGTCATCACCAACATCGGCTCCCTGGTCACCAACGACCCGGCCCAGGGCGACAGCCCTCTCGGCCTCGTCGAGAACGCGGCCGTCGTCATCGAGGACGACCGGATCGCCTGGGTGGGGCCGCGGGCGAAGGCGCCGGCAGCCGACGTCACCCACGACGCCGAAGGCCGCGCCGTCATCCCCGGTTTCGTCGACTCGCACTCCCACCTGGTGTTCGCGGGCGACCGCACCCAGGAGTTCAACGCCCGTATGTCGGGCCGCAGTTACTCCGCCGGAGGCATCCGTACGACGGTCGCGGCCACCCGCGCCGCCACGGACGCGGAGCTGGAGGCGAACCTCACCCACTACCTCGCCGAGGCGCTGCGCCAGGGCACGACGACGTTCGAGACGAAGTCGGGCTACGGCCTGACCGTCGAGGACGAGGCGAGGGCGCTGCGCATCGCGGCGCGGCACACCGACGAGGTCACCTACCTCGGCGCGCACATCGTGTCGCCGGACTACTCGGACGACCCGGCCGCCTACGTCGCGCTCGTCACCGGCGAGATGCTGGACGCCTGCGCCCCGCACGCCCGCTGGGTCGACGTCTTCTGCGAGAAGGGCGCCTTCGACGGCGACCAGGCCCGTGCGATCCTCACGGCCGGCCGGGCCCGCGGCCTGCACCCCCGCGTCCACGCGAACCAGCTCAGCTACGGGCCCGGGGTCCAGCTCGCCGTCGAGCTCGACGCGGCGAGCGCCGACCACTGCACGCACCTCACGGACGCGGACGTCGACGCCCTCGCGAACAGCGGGACGGTCGCCACGCTGCTGCCCGGCGCCGAGTTCTCGACGCGCGCCGAGTGGCCCGACGCCCGTCGCCTCCTGGACGCGGGGGCGACCGTGGCGCTGTCCACGGACTGCAACCCGGGCTCGTCCTTCACGTCCTCGGTGCCGTTCTGCATCGCCCTGGCCGTAAGGGACATGGGGATGACGCCGGACGAGGCGATCTGGGCCGCGACGGCGGGCGGCGCGCGGGCGCTGCGCCGCGACGACATCGGCCGCGTGGCGCCGGGCGCGTACGCGGACCTGGCCCTGCTCGACGCGCCGAGCCATGTGCACCTGGCCTACCGGCCGGGCGTGCCGCTGGTGTCGGCGGTCTGGCGGCGCGGAGTGCGCGCCGCCTGACCGGTCGCACGCGCCGCCTCCGCACACACACGCCGCCTCCGCGCCCAGTGCGCGGAGGCGGCGGAGGTCGGCCGGCCGGCGTGACGGCTATTCCTCCAGCGTGAGGCCCTTGCGCAGGCGCACCAGCGTGCGCGAGAGCAGCCGGGACACGTGCATCTGGGAGATGCCCAGCTCGTCACCGATCTCCGACTGCGTCATGTTGGCGACGAAGCGCAGGGAGAGGATCTTCCGGTCCCGGGAAGGGAGTTCGGCGATCAGGGGCTTCAGGGACTCGACGTACTCGATGCCCTCGAGCTCGTGGTCCTCGTACCCGATGCGGTCCGCGAGCGCGCCCTCGGAGTCGTCCTCCTCGGGCTGTGCGTCCAGGGAGCTGGCCGTGTAGGCGTTGGAGGCGGCCATGCCCTCGACGACCTCGTCGTTCGTGATGCCCAGGCGCTCGGCGAGCTCGCCCACCGTCGGTGCGCGGTCGAACTGCTGGGCGAGTTCGTCGCCCGCCTTGGCAAGGTCGAGACGAAGCTCCTGGAGCCGCCGCGGAACGCGGACCGACCAGGACGTGTCACGGAAGAAGCGCTTGATCTCGCCGACGATGGTCGGCATCGCGAACGTAGGGAACTCGACGCCACGGCTCAGCTCGAAGCGGTCGATCGCCTTGATCAGGCCGATCGTGCCGACCTGGATGATGTCCTCCATCGGCTCGCTTCGGGAGCGAAACCGGGACGCCGCGAACTTCACCAGGGCGAGATTGAGTTCAACCAGCGTGTTGCGGACATACGAATACTCGTGGGTGCCCTCTTCAAGGGACTCCAGCCGCCCGAAGAGCGTTTTTGACAGGGCCCGTGCGTCCTGGGGAGCCACCTCGTCGAAAGGCGGGATCTCCGGCAGGCCGGCCAGGTTGTCGAAGGCCTCGTGTTCCGGTGGGGGTGTCGACGTCGACGCCTGGTCAGTACGCGATTCGTCGAGCCGGGGTGACATGATGTCCTCCATCGTTCTCGGCATATGGCTGCCGATGCCAATACGTGCACTGCGGTGTGCGGCGCCTCCGTAGCCGGCCGTGGTTGAAACTGTCCTTACTAGGCCTACCCGCTTTTACGCTCCGCTCGCAAGTGCGTTCTGTCAGTAAATGTCCGATTCCTAGGGGTTGTTCGGGTACCGGAGGGCGTGGCAAAGGCGTAATGTTCGAGGGCGTCAATGAACAGCCACGACGGTCGAGAAGACTCGGAAGAGAGAGACGTCATGGACCGCGGGACAGTCGGCAGCGCGCATCGGGGCCGGCTTCTGGTCGAGGTGCGGGAAGAGGGCGCCAGCGCCGTCGTGACTCCGGTGGGTGAGTTGGATCACCACACCGCCGATCTATTGCGAGAACCCCTGGAGAGCTGTCTCACCACCGGATTTTCACGGCTGGTGATCGACTGCTCACGGCTGGAGTTCTGTGACTCGACCGGGCTCAATGTGCTGCTCGGTGCCCGCCTCAAGGCGGAAGCCGCCGGTGGCGGAGTCCATCTGGCCGGGATGCTGCCCGTGGTGGCCCGGGTCTTCGAGATCACCGGCGCGGAGGCCGTCTTCACCGTCCATGAGTCGCTGGACGCGGCTCTCGGTGACTGACAGGACACATTCGCAGGTGAAGCACGGAAGTTACGCGTCAGTTGTCTCTACGTGATCGAGGCGTTACCAGCGTCACACCGGCCATGCCGAACAAGTGGGTGTTCTCGCGGATCGGCCGGGCAGGAGACATGCTGGGTCCCACGCCGGACCGCCCCGCCACGGCGGAACATTTCCACACATCACACGTCAAGAGTCTCGGTGAGGTGAAGTGCTGATGAGCACCACCCGGCCTTACTCGCCGGGCGACCGCGGCCCGGAGCCGGAGGCCGCCGGTGGGACCGGTGGCACGCCAGGTCTGCCCCCCGCCGACGTAGGGCGGGCAGCCGGGCACCAGAGCCGCAGGCTGAACCTGGTCGGGGCGGCCGGCATCGTCCCCCTGGCCCGTGACTTCACCCGTGAGGCGCTGCACGCATGGGGCTGGATGCCGGCGGACACCGCCGACCGGCGGGCCGCCGCCGAGGACGTCCTGCTCGTCGTCTCCGAGCTGGTCACCAATGCCTGCCTGCATGCCGAGGGGCCCGACGAGCTGCGCATCTCCTGCGACCGCAAGGTGCTGCGCATCGAGGTCTCCGACCGCGGTGCCGGGCAGCCCGCGCCGCGGACCCCGCACCGCGCCGGCCGCCCCGGCGGGCACGGGATGTTCATCGTGCAGCGCCTGTGCATGGACTGGGGGGTCGTCAGGACCGCGGGGGTCCCCGGCAAGACCGTCTGGGCCGAAGTCGGGGCGCCCGCCTGACCGGAGGCCTTGGGGGGCTAGGGGTTACCCCGGGTTCGCACGTCTCTTCGCATGCGCCGGATCCCGTCGGATCCGGCGCATGCTTATGTCTTCCCTCGGCAAGGTCCCCGGCGTACCTTGAGCGCCCGATCTGATGTGCCGTCAGTAACTTGGCGCGTGCCACTCAGGAACTCCCGGCATGAGGGGAACTCGAGGTGTCGTACCGGACGTACCAGAAGCGAACGGCAGGGCTCGCGCTCGCCGCGGCCCTGGGCTGTGGCGCGGCTTCCACGGTGCTGCTGGCCGCACCCGCAGCCCACGCAGATGTGCAGGACGTCAACTACCAGTGCAAGACGCCGATCGGGAACAAGGGAGCGGTCTCCCCGATCGACATCAAAGGCGTGAAGAGCGGCAGCGGCTACAAGATCACCATGTCCTTCCAGAAGGGCGTCTCGTCCAGCCCGGTCGAGCTCGGCAAGGGCGCGATGAAGCCCAGTGCCGTCATCAAGCTGGGCGGCGCGGAGAGCGGCTCCCTGCCGGTGTCCGGGCCGCCGAACGCGGAGGCGGTGCCCGCCAACACCCCCATCAAGATCAGTGACCTGTCGGGCACGTACACGCCGGCCAAGACCGGCAAGGTCACCTTCACGGCGGGTGTCCTCACCATCAAGGCGCTCGGCACCACGACCACGTGCACACCCGCGAACAGCCCGAAGCCGTCACTGACCCTGGACGTCAAGTCGGCCGGGGGCGGCGGCACTTCGGGCGGCTCGCAGAACACCCCGTCCGGCGGCGAACTGCCGCAGACCGGACCCGAGGACTCCGCGATCGCGCTCGGCACCCTCGGCGGCACGGTGCTGCTCGCGGGCGCGGCGGGCGTGCTGTGGCTGACGCGGCGCAACCAGGCGGCGCGCTGACCTCGGCGGCCGTGCCCGTCCGACACCCGTACGCGATGACCTGGAGCCGCCGATGCCGTTCAGTCCCCGGGCCCGCGCCCGCCTGCGCGCGCTGTGCGGGGCCGCCGTCCTGCTGACCGCGGGGGCGGGGGTCCCGGCGGCCGCGGCCGGTACGGCGCCCGCGTGGTCGGTCGCCCCGTCGGCGGGCGGCGGCACCAGGCCCGCGACGGACGGGCGCCCCTACTTCTACGCGGAGGGGGTGCCCGGCACCGTGCTCCAGGACAAGGTGGCCGTCACCAACCCCGGTGGCCGCCCCCTGACCGTGAAGCTGCGGGGCGCCGACGCCGACAACACCGGCACCGGCGCCCTCTCCCTGCGCGCGAAGTCGACCGACACGGGCGCGTGGATCACCTTCGCCCGGCGCGAGGTGAAGATCCCGGCGCGCACCCGCGCCGAGGTGCCCTTCACCGTCACCGTCCCGGCCGACGCCACACCCGGCGACCACCCCGGCGCCGTCGTGGCGAGCGCGAACGGGCGCGACGCCGGGGTCAGCGTCCATCTGCGGGTCAGCGGCCCCACCCTGTCGGCGCTCACCGTCGAGCGGGTGCGGATCACCGGCGGCCGGATCTCCTACGACCTCGTCAACCGCGGCAACACCGTCCTGACGCCGAGGCTGGCCGTGCGGGCCGACGGCGTCCTCGGCCGGGCGCTCGACCGGCGACCGCGCACGCTGCCCGTCGAGCTGCTGCCCGGCCGCCGCGTCACCCTCAGCGAGCCCTGGAAGAACGCCCCCGCCCTCGACTCGGTCCGGGTGAGGCTCACGGTCACGGCCGGGGGCGGCGCCCACGACGAGGCGACGGCGACGAAGCGGTTCGTGCCGTGGGCGGCGGTCGCGGGAACGTGCGCCGTGATCCTGGCCGCCGGGGGCGCGGCCTTCTGGCTCGTACGCCGACGGCGGCAAGCGAACGGCGAGAACGGTGAGAACGGCGCGGACGGCGGAAGCGGCGAGAACGGCGCGGACAGCGGGAACCACGGGAGCCAAGAGATCCACGAGATCCAAGAGATCCAAGGGAGTCGGACATGAACCGCCGCCACCGCTGCGGGCCCCGGCTGTGGGCGGCAGCGCTCGTCCTGGTCACCGCGCTCGGCCTCGCCGCCCTGCCGCAGCTGACCGCCTCCGCCGCCTCCGCCGCGGAAGGGCCGACCGTCACGCTGTCCAAGTCCCAGGAAGGGACGGGCGGTTCGATCACCGTCAGCGGCTCCGGGTGGCGTTCCAAGACGCTGCTCATGATGCTCATCTGCGGCCAGTCCGAACCCGGCAGAGGGGTCATCGGCGGCACGAACTCCTGCGCCAACGCCGACGGCCGCGCCGTCACCACCGGGGACAAGGGCACCTTCAGCAAGAAGCTCCCGGTCGCCGAGCCGCCCGTGCCCTGCCCGTGCGTCGTCCACGTGGCGACCGTCACCGGCGACAAGGCGCAGGCGGACGCGGTGCTCAAGGTCGCGGGCCATCCGGTCGAGGCGCTCCCCACGCCGTCGGGCGGCGGGAAGCTGTCCGTCCTCACCGATACGCGGCTCGACGGTTCGAGCGGCGTCCTGACCTGGTTCGGCGCCCCGGCGTCGCGCACCTTCGTCTTCACCGTCGGCAACGTCGGCTCGGCCCCCCTCAAGGACCCGGTCTTCCAGGTCGGCACCTCCCACGGCGTGTTCGCCCCGCAGTGGGAGGACCAGCAGTGGCGCGGCACGATCGCCCCCGGCAGGAAGGCGCAGATCAAGCTGCCCGTCGAGCTCACCTCGGGGGCGCACGGCAACTACCTGGTCTCCCTCAAGTTCGGCGGCAAGGTCCTCGCCGAGCAGCCGTGGGGCGTGGGCCGCCCCTGGGGCGTGACGCTCTTCTGGATCCTGCTCTGCGTCGTCGTACCCGCCGCCGTGTTCCGTATCGGGATGGCTGTCGTCGATCGCGTGCGCCCCCGGCGGTCCGGCGGCGCGGGCCGGCACCGTGGAGCACTGCACTTTCCCGAACTGGCCGCGCGCACAAGGAAGTTGCGCGTGGCCGACTCCTCCCGACGTGCCCCGGACCTGCCGCGTGCCACCTCAAGGACCGGTACCCACACCACTACGGCCCTGCCCTGGTTCACCCCGGACACCGATCCGGGCGCACCGGCCGGTCAGCTCTCCGCACCGCCAGACAACAGCCCGACAACGAAGGGAAACACGTGAGCACCCAACGGAGAGTGAGCGCGGCCGGCGTCGCCCTGATGCTGGGCGGTGCGGGCCTGCTGCTCGCCGCCGCACCGGCGCAGGCAGCCGAGGTCGCGTACAAGACCGAGTGCATCCCGCCCTCGATCTCCGGCCTGCCGCCCGTGGAGGGCACGACGAAGGTGGAGATCACGGCGCCCGCCGAGGCGAAGGTGGGGGACGAGGTGGAGGTCGTCTGGAAGACGACACAGGCCGCCTCGAACAACCCCGACGTCCTCGACCTGGACAAGGACACCGTCAAGCCGACCGGCACGGTCAAGGTGGGCGGCGCGCAGACCGCGGACCTGGCGGTGGAGGGCCCGCGCAGCAACCCGCCGATCAAGAAGAACAGCCCGATGGTGCTCCCCGACATGAAGGGCAAGATCAAGCTGACGGCGCCCGGCGAGGTGACGCTGACCCCGGACAAGTACAACATCAACGTCAGCAAGCCGATCTCGACGGACACCAAGTGCTCGCCCAAGGAGACGGTGAAGCCCGGCGCGACCATCAAGGTCACCGACGCGGGCGGCGCGACCACGGGCGGGCTGCCCACCGGCCTCCCGACGGGCCTGCCCACCGGGCTTCCCACGGGTCTGCCCACCGGACTCCCCACGGGTCTGCCGACGGGCAGCGCCAGCGCCACTCCCACCGGTGGATCGTCCAGCTCCAGCGGCGGTGACACCAGTGGCAGCGGCGGCGGGCAGAGTGACTTCACCGGCAAGGAGGTCCAGATCCCGTACAAGTGCAAGACGCCCATCGGTGACAAGGACGCCACGTCGCCGGTGCAGATCAACGCGAAGAAGGACGGCGGGAACTACGGCCTCACGGTCCAGTTCAAGAAGTCCGTCATGGACAGCCCGGCCGACATCCCCGCCGACTCGGTCAAGCCGTCGATGGAGGTCAAGCTGGGCGGGGCCGACAAGGGCACCGTGCATGTGGAGGGCCCCACGAACAAGGAGGCCATCAAGTCCGGTGCGCCCATCAACATCCCTGACCTGACGGGTACCTACAAGCCGGGCGCCGACGGCAAGTCGACCCTGTCACCCGGCGTCCTCACGGTGAAGGCCCTCGGTACGACGACCACGTGCACCCCGTCGAAGACGGAGGTCTCGCTGGAGATCGACACGGCGGCCCAGCCGGGTGGCGCGGCAGGCGGCTCGGGTTCGGGATCGGCGGGCGGCGCGGACACCTCCGGCGGCCTCGCGGAGACAGGCTCGTCGAACGACGGCATGCTGCGCGCCCTCGGTCTGGTCGCGGGCACGGTGATCCTGCTGGGCGGAGCGGTGTTCACGTTCCTGCCGAAGCGGCGGGGCCGGGTGGGCTGAGCGGACGGCTGAGCCGATGGGCCCGGGGCGCGCACGGCCGCCCCGGGCCCCTGCCGGCTTTTGAGGGTCAGTAGGTTCTTGACCCTCACACCGTGTCAGGCGGTCAGCTCGGAGACATCATGTTCACCATCGGAGACTTCGCCCGGCACGGCCGCGTCTCGGTCCGGATGCTGCGTCACTACGACGCGACCGGCCTGCTGCGCCCGGCCCACGTCGACCCTGCGAGCGGCTATCGCTACTACACCGCTGCTCAGCTCGCCCGCCTCAACCGGATCATCGCCCTCAAGGACCTCGGATTCGTCCTTCAGCAGGTGCGGGACATCGTGGACGAGAAGGTCGGTGTCGAGGAACTGCGCGGCATGCTCCGGCTGCGGCAGGCGGAACTGGAGTCCGCCATGGCTGCCGCGGGGGCACGGCTGGTCCAGGTCGAGGCGAGGCTCCGAGCGATCGAGAGCGAGGGGCACATGCCCACGGACGACGTCGTCATCAAGAGCGTCCCCACTGTTCGGGTGGCGGAGCTGACCGCGACCGCCGCGAGTTTCGAGCCCGAGGACATCGGCCCGGTCATCGGGCCGCTCTACGACGAGCTGTTCCGGTGCCTGGGCTCGGCGGGCATCACCCCCACGGGCCCCGGAGTCGCGTACTACGAGGACGCCCCGGAGGGTGGCGGCAGGATCAGCGTGCACGCCGCCGTCCAGGTCTCCGCCCCTCTTCAGGACGGCGTCCTCCGTGTCCTCGACCTGCCGTCCCTCGACCGGGCGGCGACCATCGTGCACCGCGGTTCGATGGACACCGTGCTCCCCACCGCCCAGACCCTGGCCCGCTGGACCGACGCCAACGGCTACCGGGCGAACGGGTACCCCCGCGAGGTCGGTCTCGAGTGCCCCGAGAACGTTGACGACTGGGTGACGGAACTGCAGGCACCGGTGACCCGGGCCTGACCGGTCGCCGTCCGCGACACCAAGCCCCCCACGGCGAAGCCGCCGGGGCGTACAGCGCGAACGCCGAAGGGCCGCCGCACCGAATCCGGTGCGGCGGCCCTTCGCGCATGTGCGGGCGAGCGGAGCGACTAGCGGACGTCGCCCATGAGCTCCTTGACCTTCTTGCGGTACATGAAGACCGCGCCACCCGCGATCACCGCGAGTGCGGCCTCCAGGGCCACGACGCCCGAGCCGTTGAGGTCGGCGCCGTACGTGGAGAGCAGACCCGTCACCGCGTCGCCCGCCGTCACCGCGAGGAACCAGACACCCATCATCTGGGAGCCGTACTTCGCCGGGGCCATCTTGGTGGTCACCGAGAGGCCGACCGGGGACAGGGTCAGCTCGCCGACCGTCTGGACGAAGTAGATCAGGACGAGCCACCAGGGGCTGACCTTGCCGTCGCCCGCGGCCGTCAGCGGCAGCAGGAAGACGAAGAAGGAGATACCGACGAGGACCAGGCCCAGCGAGAACTTGGTGACCGTGCTCGGCTCCTTGCCCTTGCGGGCCAGCGCCAGCCAGATCATGGCGGCGACCGGGGCCAGCGCCATGATGATCACCGGGTTCACGGACTGGAACCAGGAGACCGGGAAGTCCCAGCCGAAGACGCTCGTGTTGGCGTGGCTGTCGGCGAAGATCGACAGGGTCGAGCCGCCCTGGTCGTAGATCATCCAGAAGACGGCGGCGGCGACGAAGAACCAGATGTAGCCGGAGACCTTGGACTGCTCGGTGCTCGTCAGTTCCTTGTCGCGCTTGATGCGGCCGAGGACCACGATCGGGACGATCAGGCCGACCAGCATGAGCGGGACCATCACCCAGTTCAGGGTGTAGGTGCCGGTGCCCACGACGATGCCGTAGAAGACGACCGCGATGAGCAGCCAGATCATCGACTTCTTCAGCGTGGCGGCACGCTCGGCGGCGTCCAGCGGCTTCGGGACGACCGACGACTGCTCCGACAGGTGGCGGGTGCCCAGCAGGAACTGGCCGAGGCCGATCGCCATGCCGACCGCGGCGAGCGCGAAGCCGAGGTGCCAGTTCACGTTCTGGCCGATGGTGCCGATGACCAGCGGCGCGGCGAACGCGCCGAGGTTGATGCCCATGTAGAAGACGGTGAAGCCGCCGTCACGGCGCGGGTCGTCCGGGCCGTTGTACAGGTGGCCGACCATCGTCGAGATGTTGGACTTCAGCAGACCCGAACCGACGGCCACGAAGAGCAGACCGACGTAGAAGACGCCGTTCGACGGGACGGCCAGCAGCAGGTGACCGAGCATGATCACCGCACCGGCGATCGCGGTCGTCTTGCGGGGTCCCCACACACGGTCGCCGAACCAGCCACCGGGCATGGCGAGCAGGTACACCGTCGAGACGTAGACGGAGTAGATGGCGATCGCGGTGCCGGCGTCGAGGCCGAGCCCCTCGGGGGCCACCAGGTACAGCGGAAGCAGGGCGCGCATGCCGTAGTAGGAGAAACGCTCCCACATCTCGGTCATGAACAGAGTGGCCAGACCGCGAGGGTGGCCGAAGAAGGTCTTGCCGCCGGAGGGTGCCCCGGTGGATTCCTTCGTCAGGCTGGTCGCCATGGAAGTTCCTTGCTGGTACGGGTCGCGGGTCGTGGGTGACCGCGCGGCCAGTGAGGGGGGTGGCCGGCACCGGGACCTGCCGTCCTCCTCCCCACGCCCACAGGGGATCGCCTCCGCGTGCGAAGACGCTTACGGAGGCCAGGTACGGCTGTCCCGGGATCCACGCCCCGTGCGCGTCTTCGCGTCCGGGGCCCGGCCCACAGGTCATTCCTTCAACGCTGGCGGTGACCAGCTCACACATGAAAGAGACCCTTGCAGCGTGCGACGCTCAAAGGCCTTCTTTAGTGCATCAGGCGTTCAGTCACCATACGACACGACAGTGCGGCATATGGAAGGACTTGAGAGATGGATCACAGGCCCTGATGGAACCGTGCGCATGGTTTCGAAGGTGCCTCCCAGGGTCTCATCCCACAGCCGCAGGCCCGCCCGGCCAGGTCACGGCCCTGCCGGATCACCTCCCGGCCGCCGTCCGGCGCGGACTACCATCACTGCATGACCCGTGTACTGCTCGCCGAGGACGACGCGTCCATCTCGGAGCCACTGGCCCGCGCCCTGCGCAGGGAGGGTTACGAGGTCGAAGTGCGTGAGGACGGCCCGACCGCGCTCGACGCGGGACTTCAGGGCAACATCGACCTCGTCGTACTCGACCTGGGGCTGCCCGGCATGGACGGCCTGGAGGTCGCCCGGCGGATGCGCGCCGAGGGGCACACGGTGCCCGTCCTCATCCTGACGGCCCGCGCCGACGAGGTGGACACCGTCGTCGGCCTGGACGCCGGCGCCGACGACTACGTCACCAAGCCGTTCCGTCTCGCCGAACTGCTCGCCCGTGTACGGGCCCTGCTGCGCCGCGGCGCCGCCGAGCCCCAGCAGCCGCCCGCCACGCACGGCGTCCGCATCGACGTCGAGTCGCACCGCGCGTGGATGGGCGACGAGGAACTCCAGCTCACCGCCAAGGAGTTCGACCTGCTGCGGGTCCTGGTGCGCGACGCCGGCCGGGTCGTCACGCGCGACCAGCTGATGCGCGAGGTCTGGGACACCACGTGGTGGTCGTCGACGAAGACCCTCGACATGCACATCTCCTGGCTGCGCAAGAAGCTCGGCGACGACGCCGCCAACCCGCGCTACATCGCCACGGTGCGGGGCGTCGGTTTCCGTTTCGAGAAGAGCTGACGTACGGGTACAGCCATGCGCCGCCGTCTGATCAACTCCACGCTCGCCGTCGTGCTCGTCGTGATCGCTGTCTTCGGGATCTCGCTCGTCCTCGTCGAGACCCGCACGATCACCAACAGCGCCCAGGAGCGGGTGGACTCCGAGGCGGTCCGGCTCGTCAGCATCGTCGACAGCCGGCTCCTCGGTGACGAACAGGTCAGCGGCGCGATCCTGAGGAACCAGGTCGGTCCCGACCGGTTCGCCAGGATCGAGCTGCCGGGGCGCCCCCCCATCGAGATCGGGGAGCGCCCCCGGGGGGACGTCATCCAGGGCAGCGCCAAGGGCGAGAAGGGCGAGACGGTCACCGTCGAGGAGCCCCGCTCCTCCGTCACCCGCGAGGTCGGTCGCACGCTGCTGATCATCGCCGGGGTGGCGCTGCTCGCCGTCATCGCCGCGGTCCTGCTCGCCGTGCGCCAGGCCAACCGGCTCACGTCCCCGCTCACCGACCTCGCGTCCACCGCGGAGCGCCTCGGCTCGGGCGACCCCCGCCCGCGCCACCGCCGCTACGGGGTGACCGAGCTGGACCGGGTCGCCGACGTCCTCGACTCCAGCGCCGAGCGGATCGCCCGCATGCTGACCGCCGAGCGGCGCCTGGCGGCCGACGCCTCGCACCAGCTCCGCACGCCCCTCACGGCGCTCTCCATGCGCCTGGAGGAGATCACCGTCACCGATGACCTGGACACGGTGAAGGAGGAGGCGATGATCGCCCTCGCGCAGGTCGAGCGGCTCACGGACGTCGTCGAGCGGCTGCTGACCAATTCGCGCGACCCGCGTACGGGGTCCGCGGTCTCCTTCGACCTGGACGAGGTCATCAAGCAGCAGCTGGAGGAGTGGCGCCCCGCCTACCGCAGCGCGGGCCGCGCCATCGTCTCCTCGGGCAAGCGGCATCTGAAGGCCGTGGGCACGCCGGGCGCCGTCGCCCAGGTGCTCGCCGCGCTGATCGAGAACTCGCTCATGCACGGCGGCGGCACCGTCGCGCTGCGCACCCGCGTCACCGGCAACCAGGCCGTCGTCGAGGTCACGGACGAGGGCCCCGGGGTGCCGGGGGACCTGGGGGCGCGGATCTTCGAGCGGACCATCAGCGGCCGCAACTCGACGGGCATCGGCCTCGCGGTCGCCCGCGACCTGGCCGAGGCGGACGGCGGCCGCCTGGAGATGCTCCAGACGAGCCCGCCGGTGTTCGGCCTGTTCCTGTCGCGTACGCCGCTGAAGAAGTCGGCGGCGGGTGAGGGGACGGAGACGGTTCGCTAGCCGGCCGGCCGGTGGGCGGCCCGGTCAGCGGTGGGTGCGCTGGATGTCGGAGCGGCGGTCCGCGCGCCCGTCGCGCCCGTCCCCGGCCCCCAGGAACGATTCGGCGTGGGCGACGGCCTCGCGGCCGGGCATGGTCTTGAAGACCCACGTGCGGTACGACCAGAACCGGAACAGCGTCGCGATGCCGATGCCGACGAACTTGAAGACGTTGCGCTGCAGCGAGCTGTCCCAGCCGAAGCCGTAGATCGCCATGTACAGCACGCCGTTCTCGATCACCAGGCCGACCGCGCTGAACGCCAGGAACAGCGAGAGCTCCCGCGTCCGGCCGCTCTTGTCGCGGTCACGGTAGGTGAAGTAGCGGAACCCCACGTAGTTGAACGCGATGGCGATGACCGTGGCGATGATGTTCGCCCGGACCGCCTGAAGGTTCGTGGTGTGCCACAGAAAGTTGGAGACGCCGAAGTTCACCAGGGTTCCGAGCGCGCCCACGGCACCGAATTTGGCAACCTCGCGACCGAGCCGGTCGAGCCGCGCACGCCAAGTGGCAGGTCCGTTCAAAGTGCTCGCCCCAGCCCCCGTAGTTCCGATATATCGACTCAGTCATGCTAACCAGGCGGCAGGTCGGGCGCCTGGGGACGCCTAATCCTGGCACCGCGGGGCGGCCGATACCCTGGGGGTGTGACGTTCCCGGTAGTCGGCATGGTCGGCGGGGGGCAGCTCGCTCGTATGACACACGAGGCGGGCATCCCGCTCGGCATCAAGTTCAAGCTCCTCAGTGACACTCCTCAGGATTCCGCGGCGCAGGTCGTCAGCGATGTCGTCATAGGCGACTATCGCGACCTGGACACGCTGCGTGACTTCGCGCGGGGCTGTGACGTGATCACCTTCGATCACGAGCACGTACCCACGGAGCACCTGCGGGCCCTGGAGGCGGACGGTATCCCCGTGCGTCCTGGACCCGAGGCGCTGGTGCACGCCCAGGACAAGGGTGTGATGCGCGCGAAGCTCACTCAGATCGGCGCTCCCTGCCCGCGCCACCGCCTCGTGAAGGACCCCGCCGATGTGGCGGCCTTCGCGGCGGAGGGCGCCACTGACGGCAGCGACGGTTTCCCCGTGATCCTCAAGACGGTGCGCGGCGGCTACGACGGGAAGGGGGTGTGGTTCGTACGGTCCCTGGACGACGCGGCCGAGCCCTTCAAGGCCGGCGTCCCCGTCCTCGCGGAGGAGAAGGTCGACTTCGTACGCGAGCTCGCGGCCAATGTCGTCCGCTCCCCGCACGGCCAGGCCGTGGCCTACCCGGTCGTCGAGTCCCAGCAGGTCGACGGCGTGTGCGACACGGTGATCGCGCCCGCCCCCGGCCTCGACGAGGGCCTCGCCCTGCGCGCCGAACAGCTGGCCCTCGGCATCGCGAAGGAGCTCGGTGTCGTCGGGCACCTCGCGGTGGAACTCTTCGAGACCCGCGACGGCCGCATCCTCGTCAACGAACTGGCGATGCGCCCGCACAACTCCGGCCACTGGACCCAGGACGGGGCCGTGACCTCGCAGTTCGCGAACCACGTCCGCGCCGTCCTCGACCTCCCCCTCGGCGACCCGCGCCCGCGCGCCCCGTGGACGGTCATGTGCAACGTCCTCGGCGGCGACTTTCCCG
Source organism: Streptomyces sp. NPDC107517 (assembly GCF_055582645.1). Classification (NCBI taxonomy): domain Bacteria; kingdom Bacillati; phylum Actinomycetota; class Actinomycetes; order Kitasatosporales; family Streptomycetaceae; genus Streptomyces; species Streptomyces sp. NPDC107517. Next base: position 546,874 of record NZ_JBVJPM010000004.1, read on the forward strand.
ACATGTACTCCGCGTACCTGCACTGCATGGCGCGCGACCCGAAGCTCAAGATCCACATGTACGGCAAGGACGTGAAGCCCGGACGCAAGGTCGGCCACGTCAACACCTACGGCGACGACCTGGACGACGTGCTGGAGCGCGCCCGTCACGCAGCCGGCTACCTCAGAGGAACGATCACCGAATGAGCACGTCCCCTGTCGTTGGCATTGTCATGGGTTCCGACTCCGACTGGCCCGTCATGGAGGCCGCCGCCCAGGCTCTCGACGAGTTCGAGATCCCCTACGAGGTGGATGTCGTCTCCGCGCACCGCATGCCGCGCGAAATGATCGCGTACGGCGAGAACGCCGACGGCCGCGGCCTCAAGGCGATCATCGCGGGCGCCGGGGGAGCCGCCCACCTGCCGGGCATGCTCGCCTCCGTGACCCCGCTGCCCGTCATCGGCGTCCCGGTCCCGCTGAAGTACCTCGACGGCATGGACAGCCTGCTGTCCATCGTGCAGATGCCCGCGGGCGTCCCCGTCGCCACCGTCTCCGTCGGCGGCGCGCGCAACGCGGGCCTGCTCGCGGCCCGCATCCTCGCCACCCAGGACGAGGAACTCCTCGGCCGCATGCGGGAGTTCCAGCAGGAGCTCAACGACCAGGCCACGGAGAAGGGCAAGCGGCTGCGGGCCAAGGTCGAGGGCGCGTCCGGCTTCGGCTTCGGAAAGTGACGGCGATGACCACCTCCCTGGAGCGGGCCCGCGAGATACTCGCCGACTTCCCCGTCGTCGACGGCCACAACGACCTGCCGTGGGCGCTGCGCGAGCAGGTCGCGTACGACATCGACGCGCGGGACATCGCCGTCGACCAGAGCGCGCATCTGCACACCGACCTGGCGCGGCTGCGGGCCGGCGGGGTCGGCGCGCAGTTCTGGTCCGTGTACGTGCGCTCGGACATGGCCGGTGACGTGGCGGTCAGCGCGACGCTGGAGCAGATCGACTGTGTCCAGCAGCTGATCGAGCGTTACCCGGCAGACCTGCGGCGCGCGCTGACGGCCGCCGACATGGAGGCCGCCCGCGCCGAGGGCCGTATCGCGTCCCTCATGGGCGCCGAGGGCGGCCACTCCATCGGCAACTCGCTGGCCACCCTGCGCGCGCTGCACGCCCTGGGCGTGCGCTACATGACGCTCACGCACAACGACAACATCGCGTGGGCGGACTCGGCGACGGACGAGCCGGGCGTCGGCGGACTCTCGCCCTTCGGCCACGAGGTCGTGCGGGAGATGAACCGGGCCGGCATGCTCGTCGACCTCTCGCACGTGGCGGCGACCACGATGCGGGCCGCGCTCGACACCTCCGTCGCGCCGGTGATCTTCTCCCACTCGTCCTCGCGCGCGGTGTGCGACCACCCGCGCAACATCCCGGACGACGTCCTGGAGCGGCTGCCCGCGAACGGCGGCGTCGCGATGGCCACGTTCGTGCCGAAGTTCGTCCTCCAGGCCGCTGTCGACTGGACGGCCGCCGCGGACGACAACCTGCGCGCGCACGGCTTCCACCACCTGGACACGTCGCCGGAGGCCATGAAGCTCCACCGCGCCTTCGAGGAGGCGCGCCCGCGTCCGGTCGCCACCGTCTCCACGGTCGCCGACCACCTCGACCACATGCGCGAGGTCGCCGGCGTCGACCACATCGGCATCGGCGGCGACTACGACGGCACGGCGTTCCTGCCGGACGGCCTCGGCGACGTCTCGGGCTACCCGAACCTGATCGCGGAGCTCGTCGACCGCGGCTGGTCGGCCCCCGACCTCGCCAAGCTGACCTGGCAGAACGCGGTACGGGTCCTCGGCGCTGCGGAGGACGTGGCCCGGGACGAGCAGTCCCGCCGCGGTCCGTCGAACGCGACGCTGGAGCAGCTCGACGGCTGAACGGCCCCCCGATCGAGGGCCCTGGTCCGACGGCTGAACGCCCTGTCCAGAACCTCCGGAGTTTCTCCGCTCCGGAGGTTTGGGCGGCCCGGTGTCGCCCGAACGCGCGGCCCACCAGGTGGCTGCGGGCCATGCGTGTGACGGTGAACGTTACTGCCGACACCGTCGACGCCCGGAGCTTTGCATGGCAGACCTGCAGGATGAACTGACCGCCACCGCCGAGATAGGCGAGCTCGACGAGCTCGCCTCACCGACCGAGGAGGCTCCCGAGCCCCCCGCGGACGACCCGCTCGCCCGCGCCCGTGCCCTCCTCACGCACCACCCCGTCGCCGACGGCTACTGCGGTCTGCCCGCAACGCTGCGCACCCTGCCCTGGTACGACCTCGAACTGGGCGACAGCTCGGTCGACACCGACCTGCCCCGGTTGCGTGACGGTGGTGTCGGCGCCCTCCTGTGGACGCTGCGCCTGCTGCCCGGCACGGCACACGCCGAACACCCGGTCACCGCGGTCCTCGAACAGCTCGACCTCGCCAAGCACGTCGTGGCCGAGTATCCCGAGGGCCTGCGCCTGGCCCGCTCCGCCTCCGAGTCGTGCGACGCCCGCGACTACGGCCGCATCGCCGTCCTCATGGGCCCCGCACCGGCCGCCGCGATCGGGGACTCCCTCGCCACGCTGCGCGCCCTGCACACGCTCGGCCTGCGCGTGCTCACCCTCACCGGCACCTCCTGGGCCACGGAGGCGGGGCTGACCCGGTTCGGTGACGAGGTGGTGCGCGAGATGAACCGGATCGGCGTCCTCGCCGACCTCACCGGCGCCTCCGTGCGCACGGCCCGCCGGGTCTTCGCCCTCACCAAGGCCCCGGTGATCCTCACCCACTCGGGGGCCCACGCCCTCAACAGCCACCCCGACAACGTCCCCGACGATCTGCTCGCCGACCTCGGCGTGGCCAAGGGCGTGTGCCTCGTGCCGTGCTCCGCGGAGCGCACAGGATCCGAACTCGGCGACGTCGCCGACCATCTGGACCATGTGCGGCGGGTGGCGGGCCCGGAGTCCGTCGGCCTCTCGGGCGCGTACGACACCGGAGCCGTGCACCCGGACGGCCTCGCCGACGTCTCGCGCTATCCGCACCTCATCGCGGAACTGATCGGGCGGGGCTGGTCGGACTCCGATCTGGCACAGCTCACGTGGGGCAACGTCCAACGCGTGCTGCGCGAGACGGAGTTCGCGGCACGAGCGGCCGCGCTGCGCCGCCCGCCGTCGACGGCGAGGATCGAACTCCTCGACACCTGACGGGCGGCCGGGGGAGCGGACTCAGCAGGCGCACAGGCAGAACGGGTGCCCTGCCGGGTCCGCGTAGACCCTCCAGGTGCGCGAGCGGTCCTCCGCGTCGAGGACCTTCGCGCCCAGGGCCAGCACGCCCTTCTCCGCCGTGTCGAGGTCCTCGACCGTGAGGTCCAGGTGGAACTGCTGCGGCCGGTCGGGCGCGGGCCAGGACGGCGCCACGAAGTCGGGCGCCGCCTGGAACGCGAGCGGCCGGCCGCCCGGCACCTCCAGGTCGACCCACGTGCCGTCGTCGCTCGTCACGGTGCCGCCGAGCACCTCCGCGTAGAAATCGGCGAGCGCGCGCGGTTCGCGACAGTCCAGGACGACGACACCCAGCGTGGCGAGAGCCATGACATCTCCTCGGTGTGAGGGTTACCCGTAGAGGCGTGCATGAGGTAACCGCGTCAGTTACTGCATGCTCCCGCAGACTACGGTCCCTAGGCGGCGGGGCGGCCCATCGCCCGGTACGTCCAGCCCGCCTCGCGCCACAGCACCGGGTCCAGCGCGTTGCGTCCGTCGAGGATCAGCCGCGTGCCGGCCAGCGCGCCGAGCGCCGCCGGGTCGAGCTCGCGGAACTCGCGCCACTCCGTCAGGTGCAGCACCACGTCCGCGCCGCGCACGGCCGCCTCGGCGGACTCCGCGTAGCCGAGTGTGGGGAACAGGCGCCGCGCGTTGTCCATGCCCTTCGGGTCGTAGACCGTGACCTGGCCGCCCTGGAGGTGGATCTGCCCGGCGACGTTCAGCGCGGGGGAGTCCCGTACGTCGTCGGAGTCCGGCTTGAACGTGGCGCCGAGCACCGCGACACGCTTGCCCAGGAACGAGCCCCCGCCGAGCGCCTCACGCGTCATCTCGACCATCTGGCCGCGGCGCCGCATGTTGATGGAGTCGATCTCGCGCAGGAACGTCAGCGCCTGGTCCGCGCCCAGCTCACCGGCGCGCGCCATGAACGCGCGGATGTCCTTGGGCAGACAGCCGCCGCCGAAGCCGATCCCGGCCCGCAGGAACTTGGACCCGATCCGCTCGTCGTAGCCGATCGCCTCCGCGAGCTTCGCGACGTCGCCGCCCGCGGCCTCGCAGACCTCGGCCATCGCGTTGATGAAGGAGATCTTCGTCGCGAGGAACGAGTTGGCCGCGGTCTTCACCAGCTCGGCCGTCGGGTAGTCCGTCACCACGAACGGCGAGCCCTGGCCGACCGGCGTCGCGTACACCTCGCGCAGGGTCTTCTCGGCGCGCTCGCTGCGCACACCGACGACGATCCGGTCCGGGTGCAGGGTGTCGCCCACCGCGAAGCCCTCGCGCAGGAACTCCGGGTTCCAGGCCAGCTCGGCGCCCTCCGGCAGGAGCGCGGCCAGCCGGGCGGCGGAGCCCACCGGCACCGTCGACTTGCCGACGACCAGCGCGCCCGACTTCAGGTGCGGGGCGAGGGAGGAGAACGCGGCGTCGACGTACGACATGTCGCAGGCGTACTCGCCGTGCTTCTGCGGGGTGTTCACGCACACGAAGTGGACGTCACCGAAGTCGCCGGCCTCGGCCCAGTCCATGGTGAAGCGCAGCCGGCCCGTCGACCCCTCGATCCCGGCGACGTGCTTGCGCAGCAGGTCCTCGAGACCGGGCTCGTACATGGGGACCTCGCCCCGCGTGAGCATCTCGATCTTCTCGGGCACGACATCGAGACCCAGCACCTCGAAGCCGAGTTCGGCCATGGCGGCGGCGTGCGTGGCGCCGAGGTAGCCGGTGCCGATCACGGTGATCTTCAAGGCCATGAGAGCTCCAGAGGTGTACGGCTGCAGTGCGGCCCCGAGCATAGTCGCGCGTGACGCCGGCCCTCACCGGGCACGTTTCCGCTGTCGCGTAGCTCACGTATCCCTCTGGTGGGCAGACGCATAAAATTTGGGTTACTTAACGGTAATTAGCGTCCTTGGAGCGTGAGACACCTTGGCAGGATCGCCCGAATTCGACCTGTACCGTCCGGCCGAAGAGCACGACATGCTCCGCGAGTCCGTGCGGGCCCTGTGCGAGGCCAAGATCGCGCCGTTCGCCGCGGCGGTGGACGAGGAGGCGCGTTTCCCGCGGGAGGCCCTCGACGCCCTTGTCGCGAACGACCTCCAGGCGGTGCACGTACCGGAGGCCTACGGCGGCGCCGGGGCCGACGCCCTCGCGACCGTCATCGTGATCGAGGAAGTGGCCCGCGTCTGCGCGAGCTCCTCCCTCATCCCGGCCGTGAACAAGCTGGGCTCGCTGCCCGTCATCCTCTCCGGCTCCGAGGAGCTGAAGAAGAAGTACATGACGCCGCTCGCCAAGGGCGAGGGCATGTTCTCGTACTGCCTCTCCGAGCCGGACGCGGGCTCCGACGCGGCCGGCATGAAGACGCGCGCGGTCCGCGACGGCGACTCCTGGGTGCTCAACGGCGTGAAGCGCTGGATCACCAATGCCGGCGAGTCCGAGTACTACACGGTGATGGCCGTCACCGACCCGACCAAGCGCTCGAAGGGCATCTCCGCCTTCGTCGTCGAGAAGTCCGACGAGGGCGTCTCCTTCGGCGCCCCGGAGAAGAAGCTCGGCATCAAGGGCTCCCCGACGCGCGAGGTCTACCTCGACAACGTTCGCATCCCCGCCGACCGCATGATCGGCGAGGAGGGCACCGGCTTCGCCACGGCGATGAAGACCCTGGACCACACCCGCGTCACCATCGCGGCCCAGGCCCTCGGCATCGCCCAGGGCGCCCTCGACTACGCCAAGGGCTACGTCAAGGAGCGCAAGCAGTTCGGCAAGCCGATCGCCGACTTCCAGGGCATCCAGTTCATGCTCGCCGACATGGCGATGAAGATCGAGGCGGCCCGCGCGCTGACGTACCAGGCCGCGGCCAAGTCGGAGCGCGGCGACGCGGACCTCACCTTCCAGGGCGCCGCGGCCAAGTGCTTCGCCTCGGACGTCGCCATGGAGGTCACCACGGACGCCGTCCAGCTGCTCGGCGGCTACGGCTACACCCGCGACTACCCGGTCGAGCGCATGATGCGCGACGCGAAGATCACGCAGATCTACGAGGGCACGAATCAGGTCCAGCGGATCGTGATGGCCAGGAACCTGCCGTAACAAGGTTCGCTCAGCAGGAGATCCTGGGCTGGTACTGGGCTGGTACTGGGCTGGTACTGGGCTGGTACTGGGTGGGCCGGTACTGGGCCGAGACCGGCCTCCAGGCCGCTTCTGGACCGCACGGACACCACGGCCCCCGGCGAGATGCCGGGGGCCGTTCGTGTCTGGGTCCGGAGTGCCGGTCAGGGCAGGATCTCGACGTACCCGTCGGTTCCGTGCACGCGGATCCGCTGCCCGTCGCGGATCAGCCGGGTGGCCTGCTCCACGCCCACGACGGCCGGCAGGCCGTACTCCCGGGCGATCACCGCGCCATGGGTCATCAGGCCGCCGACCTCCGTCACCAGGCCCGCGATTCCGACGAACAGCGGCGACCAGCTGGGGTCCGTGAAGGCCGTGACCAGGATGTCGCCCGCCTCGAGATCGGCCTCCGCCATGTCGAGGACGACGCGGGCCCTTCCCTCGATGGTCCCGGCGGAGACCGGTACGCCGACCAGGGCGCCGTCCGGCACGTCGTCGCGCCGGTAGGCCCCGGTGAGGGCCTCGCCGTCCGAGGTGAGCACCCGGGGCGGGGTGAGCGCGTGGTGCGACCGGAACGCGTCCTTGCGCTCCTTGACGAGCCGCTCGTCCAGCCGGTGCGAGCGCACGACGTCGTGGAGTTCCTGGAAGGTGAGGTAGAAGGCGTCCTCCTTCTCGGGAAGCACGCCCGCCTGCACGAGGCGCTCGGCCTCCGCCAACAGGGCCTGCTTGTACACGAAGTAGCGGCTGATGATGCCGTACTTGGGGTACTCCCGGTATCCGATGAAGGTTCTGACCCGGTCGATCATCCGCTTGGTCTCGTCGGCCTTCCGGTCCCCGTCCGGCAGGGCCCGCAAGCGGGACAGCACGTCCTGTTCCTTCTGCTGCGCCTTCTGCCGCCCCTGCTCGAAGCGCCGCTCGGCGGCGCCCGGCCCGAAGGTCCTGACGTTGTCGAGGATCACGGGCACGAGCGTGCCGGGGCGCTCGCGCCAACGGGGCCTCGTGATGTCGATCTCGCCGACGCAGCGCATGCCGTACCGGGCGAGGTAGGCCTCGATCGCGTCGCGCGCCTCGGTCCCGCCCGCGACTTTCGCCAGCTCGTCCAGGAAGCGGGCGTCGTCGGTGTTCTCGACGTCCTGCAGGAACGCCACCACCTCCGGCCGCGGGCGGATCACGTCCGCGACGTCGAGCAGCGCGAGGCCCATCTCCGAGGTGATGTTGCCGGGGGCGGACAGCGTCAGCGTGTCAGCCGCGTTCTTCTCGCCCAGCCACCCCTGCAGCTTGTCGTTGAGCCACCACGTGGCCTCCATCCCCGCCATGATCGCCTGAATGCTCAGCGGATCACTGAGGACCCGCTTGTGCTCCTCGAAGGCCTCCAGGAGGAAGTCGAACAGCGCCGGTCCGGTCTTCGTCCGGACGTCGCGCTCCAGGGCGGCGACGGACACCTGGCTGCGCTCGATCAGCTCGGTGACGACGGCCGGATCGGTCTCGATCGGGGCGGGCGCACCGCCGGCGGGCGCACCGCCGGCGGGCGCACCGCCGGCCGGCGGCCCGCCGGGGCCCGCGTCCGGGAGCGAGGGGACGAAACCGTCGCGGTCGAGGACGGTCTCCAGAGCGTTCCTGATCAGCGGATCGCCCTTCCCCATGGCGTCCAGGAGGCCGGCGCGGCTCGCGGGCGAGGCCAGGCGCCGGGTGACGTCGACGAACAGCCTCCCGCCGGCCTCGTGCATCGCCACCATGGCCGTCAGCTGCCACATGGAGAACCCCAGCGGCTTCATGGGGTCGGTCATCATCTGCCCGTGACCGACGGAGACGTAGACGCGGTTCTCCTGGTCGCCGGTCTCGGGGACGGGGAACAGCGTCGTGATCGGCCGGCTCTGCACGATCCGGAAGTCATCGTCGACCAGGCACCACTCGATGTCCTGCGGGCGGCCGAAGTGCGCTTCGATCCGCCGCCCGAGCTGCACGAGCCGCACGGCCTGCGCATCCGTCAGCGCCGGCTGCTCCTGTCGCTGCGAGTCGATCGCCACTTCCCGCGTACCGCCGGCGGGCAGGGCGTGCACCGCGCGCTGTTTGGCGGCGATCGCCCTGTCCACGACTTCGCCGTCCCGCACCTTGAAGACGTCCGGGTTCACCAGGCCGGAGACCAGGGCCTCGCCGAGGCCGAAGCCGGCGTCCACGGTGGCGACCTTCCGGTCGCCCGTGACGGGGTCGGCCGTGAACAGAATGCCGGACGCGTGCGGGAAGACCATCCGCTGCACGACCACGGCCATGTGGACCGTGCGGTGGTCGATGCCGTTGCGCCGGCGGTAGGTCACGGCCCGCTCGGTGAACAACGAGGCCCAGCACCGGCTGACGTGCTGGAGGATCGCCGTCGGTCCCATGACGTTCAGATACGTGTCCTGCTGGCCGGCGAAGGAGGCCGTGGGCAGGTCCTCCGCCGTCGCGCTGGAGCGGACTGCGCAGGCGGCCTGCTCGCCGAGCCGGGCGAGCGCGCGGGTGATCGCCGTCGCGAGATCGTCCGGGACGGCGACCTCCTCGACGGTCCGGCGGATCTCCGCGCTGAGGGTGCGGATCGCCTCCCGGTCGTCCGGGTCCAGGCGCGACAACCGGTCGAGCTGATCGTCGATCGCCGGTGCTTGCGCCATGATCCGCCGGAAGGCGTCCGTCGTCACACAGAAGCCGGCCGGTACGCGGATGCCTTCGATCCGCGACAGCCCGCCCAGGTGCGCGCCCTTGCCGCCGACGACCGCGACCTGCGTCTCGCCGACCTCTTGAAGATCCAACACGTACTGCTCACTCATCGCGTCACCTCCGAGTCAGCCGTGTTCCGTCGCACTGCGGTGGCCGATCGAATCACCGGCGCCTCTCCCACTCCGTCGGACCTCTTGCCGAGCGCCCCGCACCTTCTCGGCGGGCACCCGCAACTGCAGGCCGCCGATTCTGCGCCATGACCTGGGCCTTGCGGCAAGTCCCCCACCGCGCTATATGTTGAGAGTGGCAAGGAGAGCGCTCTCCTTGCCTTTGCTTTTTTTGCCGTCCGACGGCGCGCGGGACGACTCCCCAGGAGCAGACCGGACGCGGACGGAGGGCCGGGCGCGGCAACGTGATCGGCGCCGAACGGCCGGAAAAGAACGGGGCAGCAGGCCCGAGCCGGACCTCCGCCTCGGGCCTGCTGCCCCGTTTCTTACGTCAGTTGCCCGACGGTCAGTTGCCCGACACCGTCACCGGCGCGTCGTCCTTCAGTTCGCCCACCAGCTGCTTGACCTTGGTCTTGTCCCAGACGAGGTTGCCGCCGACGGAGCCGGAGACCGGCATGTTCATCGACTTGCCGTCGCCGCCGGTGACGCCCTTCATGGCGAAGAACATCGAGCCCAGGTCCCACAGGCTCATGTCCTTGTCGACGACGAGCGAGTCGAGGCCCGCCCCCATCGTCGGGTAGAGCTTGAACGGGTTCAGGACCGTCGACGGGGTGGCCACCTGGTGGGCCAGCGCCGACAGGAACGCCTGCTGGTTCTTGGTGCGCTGGAGGTCGCTCGCCGCGAACGCGTGGCGCGTACGGACGAAGGCGAGGGCCTGCTGGCCGTTCAGCGTCTGCTTGCCCTTCTGGAAGTCGGCTCCGGACCACTTGTCCTTGAAGCCCTCCTTCAGGTTCATCTCGACGCCGCCGACCGCGTCCACGATCTTCGCGAAGCCGCCGAAGCCGATCTCCGCGTAGTGGTCGATGTGCAGCCCGGTGTTGAACTCGACGGTCCGCACGAGCAGTTCGGGGCCGTCCTCCGCGTAGGCGGCGTTGAGCTTCACCTGGCGGCCCTGGTTCGGGTAGAGCTTGCCGGAGTCCGAGCCCTTGTAGGACGGGATGGTGACGTTCGAGTCACGCGGCAGGGAGATCATCGTGCTGCCGTTGTCGCCGGTGTGCAGGATCATCATCGTGTCCGTGCGCTTGCCCTCGGCGGACCCGGTGTGCAGCTTCTTCTTCTCCTCGGCGGACATTCCGGCCCGGCTGTCCGTGCCGACGATGAGGTAGTTGGTGCCCTCGCCGGTCTCGGGCCGTTCGATGACCTTGGAGAGGTCGACGTCGCGGTGGAGCTTGGAGTCGGCCCAGAAGTATGTGCCTATGCTCACACCGAGGAACACGACGACGAGGGTGAGGACGGCCCACTTGATGCGCCGGCCCCAGCTCGGCCGCGGCCGCGGGGGCGCGTACCCGTCGGCCGGGTCGTTGTCGTTCGGTACGTAGCCGCCGCCGCGGCGCCCGCCGCCACCGCCGTAGACCTGGCCGGTGTTGTACCCGCTGTCGTACTGGTCGCCGTAGCCGTCGCCGTACGAGGGCTGCGGCGGCACCGTCGGCCGGGGCGGCGCGGAGCGGCGGGAGCCGCCGCCCTGCCCGCGCTGCACGTGCGGCATCGCGCGGGCGCCCTCGGGGCGCGCGCTGGCACTGCCGCGACCGTAACCGCGGTCGCCGCCGCCCTGACTCTCGCCCCAACCCTCTGGCCAATCATTCATGGCCCCAGTGTGCCGTCCGGTGCTGTGTGCCCCACAAGGGCGGGTGGGGAATCGGACCCGGGCTGTTGCAGAGCTGACACAAAGCAACCCGTGTCCTGCCCGGCATAAGGTGGAGGCCATGACAGACCAGGCCCGCGGCACGGAATCCGAAATTCCGGGTAAGCCGACCTCAGCTTCCCGTACGACGTTGTCGCACATCATGACCCATAACGACACCAATCTGCTCGGAACGGTACATGGTGGCGTGATCATGAAACTGGTCGACGACGCGGCGGGCGCCGTGGCGGGCCGGCACTCCGGCGGCCCCGCCGTCACCGCCTCCATGGACGAGATGGCCTTCCTGGAGCCGGTGCGCGTGGGCGACCTGGTCCATGTGAAGGCTCAGGTCAACTGGACGGGCCGGACCTCCATGGAGGTCGGGGTCCGGGTCCTCGCCGAGCGCTGGAACGAGTCGACGCCGGCGCAGCAGGTCGGCTCCGCCTACCTCGTGTTCGCCGCGGTCGACGGAGACGGCAAGCCGCGCTCGGTGCCGCCGGTCCTGCCGGAGAGCGAGCGCGACAAGCGGCGCTGCCAGGAGGCCCAGATCCGCCGCCAGCACCGGCTCGCGCGCCGCCGGGCGATCATGGAACTGCGGCAGCAGCGCGCGGCCGACGGCATCGAGGACTGAGCCCTTCCGGAGGCGGACCGGCGTCAGCCGCACACCACCTGGTCCCCGGTGACCGCCCCGAACTCGCCCTGGCGCGAGTCCTCGGCCCGCACCGCGCGCACGGCCTTGAAGTCCGGGCCGGCCAGCACCTTCAGTACCGCGCCCTGCCCCTTCACCGCCTGCAGCTGGGCCCCCGGCAACGCCGTCGCCAGCGCCCTCGCCGACTGGTCCCAGCGCGGGTCGTAGAGGATCACCGTGTGCTGGGCGGTGCGCTGCGCGGCGTTCATCGGCGTACCGCTCGTGCGGAACCCCGTCCCCCGCAGCCCCGCGTCCACCTTCCCGCCGAGCCCCGGCGTCATCGTGCCGTTCTCGACCTGGACGCGGATCTGCTGCGGGGCGACGCCGACGACCGTCTGCTCCTTCTTCTTCCTGTGGTGCACGGCGAGCGGCTTGTCCTCACGCAGCGCCTTGAACAGCTTCGCGGACTTCGCCGGGTCCCACTTCACCGTCGAGCCGATGCCCTTGACCGGGAAGCTGGCTTCGCTGATCGGCACGGTCGTGAACTCCGACGACGACGGGGAGAACCCCCGCATCGCCTGCCCGAGCTCGACCATCCGGTCCGTGCCGAACCCCTTGTCCGCGCGCACGGAGCTGAGCAGCGTGCGGGCCACGTCGCGGAATTTCACCGGGTTCAGGAGCACCCCGGACGACGTGGCCTTCGCGATGAGCGCGGCGAGGAAACGCTGCTGGCGCTGCATCCGGCCCAGGTCGCCCGCCCCGTCGGTGTGCCGGGCGCGCACGTACTGGAGGGCCTGGCCGCCGTCGAGCGTGTGCGTGCCGACGGCCATGTCGAGCCCGGTGTACGAGTCCTTGAGCGGATGCGCCGTGCAGATCTCGACGCCGCCGAGCACGTCCACCGTCTTCATGAAGCTGGTGAAGTCGACCTCCATATAGTGGTCGATCTTCACGCCGGTCATGTGCTCGACGGTGCGCACGGTCAGATGGGGCCCGCCCTCCGCGTACGCCGCGTTGAGCTTCACCGGGTGCTGGTGGTGCTGCTTGCCCGTCGTCTGGTCGGTGTGCTGGGGGATCTCGGCGTACGAGTCCCGGGGCAGGCTGACGATGCTCGCGCGGTCCTTGTCGGCGGAGAGGTGCACGATCATGATCGTGTCCGTGCAGTGACAGGGCGCACCTCCCAGCCGGTACTTCTTCCTCTCCGCCGGGGTGATCTTGTCGCGGCCGTCGGTGCCGACGAGCAGCACGTTCATCCCGTGGCCGCCGGAGGGGCGGTTCTTCATGTCCTTGAAGGGGTCGATGCGGTTGATGTCGTTGTCGAGCCCGGTGACGACCGCGTGCCCGATCCCGGCGGCCGCGAGCACCGTGACCGAGACCGTCGTCGCCACCCGCATGGCCCACCGCGGCTTCCTCCTCCGTACGGGGGCAGGCACGGGGGGACGATGGCGCTCCTGCCGTGGGGGACGCGGCGGGCGTGCGGGGGAACGGGTCGGCGGAGTGGGCACGTGGGGACACCTCCGAGAAGGTGGGCGTGGGATCGCGAGCACCAGAGGCCCATACGATCTCCTGCCCGCGGCTGTGACCACGGCGGCGCGCGCCGGTGTCCCCCATTAGCGGTAACGTGACGCCTGATGAACGCGAATTCCGACAAGCAGCTTCCGCCCGTATCGGTGATCATGCCCGTCCTCAACGAGGAGCGGCACCTGCGCGGAGCCGTCGAGGCGATCCTGGCGCAGGAGTACGGCGGCGAGATGGAGGTCGTGGTCGCGCTCGGCCCGTCCTCGGACCGCACGGACGAGATCGCCGCGGAACTCGTCCGCGAGGACCCCAGGGTCCACACCGTGGCGAACCCCACGGGCCGCACGCCCGCGGCGCTGAACGCCGCGATCGAGGCGTCCCGCCACCCCATCGTGGTGCGCGTCGACGGGCACGGCATGCTCTCGCCGAACTACATCGCGACGGCCGTCCGGCTCCTCGAGGAGACCGGCGCGCAGAACGTCGGCGGCATCATGCACGCCGAGGGCGAGAACGACTGGGAGCACGCGGTCGCCGCCGCCATGACGTCGAAGATCGGCGTCGGGAACGCGGCCTTCCACACGGGCGGCGAGGCCCAGCAGGCCGAGACCGTGTTCCTGGGTGTCTTCCGGCGCGAGGCGCTGGAGCAGCAGGGCGGCTACAACGTGGAGTTCATCCGCGCCCAGGACTGGGAGCTGAACTTCCGCATCCGCGAGGCCGGCGGCCTGATCTGGTTCTCGCCCGAGCTCAAGGTCTCGTACCGGCCGCGGCCCAGCATGAAGGCGCTCGCCAAGCAGTACAAGGACTACGGCCGCTGGCGCCACGTCGTCGCCCGCTACCACGAGGGCTCGATCAACCTGCGCTACCTCGCGCCGCCGGCCGCCGTGTGCGCGATCGCCGCGGGTCTGGTCGTGGGCGCCCTCGCGACGCCGTGGGGCTTCGTGATCCCGGGCGGCTACCTGGCGGCCATCACGGCCGGTTCGGTGCCGGCCGGCAAGGGGCTGCCGCTGAAGGCGCGCCTGCAGATCCCGGTCGCGCTCGCCACGATGCACATGTCGTGGGGCTGGGGCTTCCTGACCAGCCCGGGCTCCCTCGCGAAGAAGGTCATCGCGTCGCGCCGCCCCGCGGTGCTCAGCGAGGCGTGAGCCTCACGTCCGCTCTCTCCGGGGCCGAGCCGCTCGGCCCCGGAGCTTTGGCCCCTGTCACCAGGTGAAGTTCCTGTTCACCTTCATGCAGGCCTTCTTGTCCGACCCGTTGAGCGCGAGCGCGGTGTCCGGGGTGGTGTCGTCGTCCTGCGAGGACTTCGGGTAGCTGTTCCCCTCCCGCCAGTCGTCGCCCACGATGAGCGTCACCCCTGAGACGTCGGTCGACTGCTTCACCGAACTCAGCGGAATACCAAGGGACTTGGCGACCCGCTGGGCATCGCCCTCCAGGTCGACGCTCGGGAAGCGGATGACCGTCTTCTCCTCGCTCAGCGACGCCGACTGGTCGGCGGACGCCTTGGTGAAGCCCTTCGTGGTCAGGATCTGAGACACCGTGCTCGCCCGGCCCGGCGCCGCGGGCAGCTCCGCCGTCCGCGTGCCGTTCTGCACCTGCACCGCGATCTTGCCGTCGGGCGCCGCCGGGTCGTCCGACTCCTTGGGCGGCGCCTTCTTCTTGTCCTTGCCGTCCAGGGCCACGTCCTCGCGTACCAGCCGGAACAGCTTCTCCGCGTCGCCCGGCTTCGGGGCCACGCGCGCGCCCACGTACACGAACGGCATCGTCGTCATGGTGATGCGATCCGGCGCGGGCTTCTTCAGCTCGTTGCTGAGGTCGTAGAGCTTCTTGACCGTGTCGAGGCCCTCGTCGACGCGGAGCGCCTTGGTGGCCTCCTCGGCGAGGGAGCGCAGCTTGCCGGGGTTGGTGATGGTGGCGTTCTCCCGCATCTGGCGCACCATCGAGTTCATGTACATGTGCTGCGCCTTGGTACGGGCGATGTCGCTGCCGTCCTCGAAGCCGTAGCGCGTACGCAGCCACTGCAGGGCCTGCTCGCCCTTGACCGGGTGTGTGCCCTTCGCCAGCTTCAGGCCCGAGCCGTGGCCCTCGCTGTCCTTGGAGTAGATGTTGGCGTCCACGCACACCGGTACGCCGCCGATGGCGTCCGCCATGGAGACCACGCCCGCGAAGTCGACCATCATGAAGTGGTCGATGTGGATGCCGGTCAGCAGTTCCCAGGTGGCCACCGTGCAGCCGGGGCCGCCGCGGCCGAGCGACTCGTTCGTCATCTGCCGCCCCACCGTGGCCGGGTACTCCCTGCCCGTCTTCGGGTCGGTGCACTTCGGCAGCTGGAGCAGCGTGTCGCGCGGCATGCTCACCACCGACATGTTGGTGCGGTCCGCGGAGAGGTGGACCAGCATCTGCACGTCCGCGAGCGGTACGCCGCCGAAGGTCTCCTTGGCGCCGCCGAGCTTCTGGTTGGCCTTGGAGTCCCGCGCGTCCGAGCCGATCAGCAGGATGTTCAGCGGGGTCTGGCCCGCCGCGTTCGGCGTCGGCTTCGCCGCCCGGTGCTCTCCGATGTTGAGCTTGTCCGTCTTGATGTTGCTGTTGAGGTGCTCGTACCAGAGATAGCCCGCTCCCGCGGCACCGAGTATCAGTACGGCGAGAGTGATCGAGAACCAGCGCAGTATCCGGTGTTTGCGTCGCCGCGGGCGCGCGTCGCCGTGCCGGGGCCCGCGCGGCCTGTCGCCGTCACCCTGCCCTTTGCCCCGCGTCCGTCCGCCCTCGGGCCCCCCGGCCTCGTGCGGACCGGCGCCCCGGCCCGGATCACCCGAGCCGACCGGCTGACGGACCTGCGCTCGTGGCCCGTCCCCCCGCACACTGCTCTGCCTCATGCCCCACCCCTCCCGCCCCGGCCTACACCTCGGCCGCCCCGATCCTGTCTGTTAGACAGTCAAGAGGCGGCCGAGGTTGGTCACTTGGCGCACACAGTCTTGTCCGCTGTCGCCTTCTGGATGTCCGCCGGAGCCTTCGTCGGGGCGGCGATGGGTGTCCCGGCCTCCTTGAAGTCGGCTCCGAGAGTCAGGATCATCGCCGGCAGACCCTGGTCGTTCTTCTCGCTCTTGCCGGGCTTCATGGCGGACGAGGGCAGCCCCATGATGTCGGCGAGCTTGCGGGCCTGGTCGGCCTGGTCCGGCGCGTACTCGAGCGTCGTCTTCGACAGCTTCTTCGGCGCGTTGCCCAGCTGGCTCGACTTGAGGACGCCCTCGTTGTTCTGCAGCCACGTCAGCGTCGCCTGCGCGGCGCCGACGGTCTCGCTGCCGTTGTAGATGTCGACCCGGACCTCGGAGGCGTCGGCGCGGGAGCCCTTGAGCAGCGCGTCCTGCTTCGACTTGGCGGCCTTCTTGTCCTTCGCCACCTCGGTCAGGGAGACGTCGTCCTGGATCATCGCGAACAGCGGGTCCGCCTTGGCCGGGTTGACGACGACCGTCGCGTGGACCTTCTCGGCGGGGTTGTCTATCACGGGCAGCGTGGTGAAGGTGATGTTCTTCGGCGGCACCTTCTTCAGCTCCAGCGCCACGTCCTTGAGCTCGGTGAGGCTTCCTATGCCGGTGTCCACCGTCAGCGCCTTGGTCGCCGCCTCGGCCAGGCCCGACAGCTTGCTCGGGCTGGTGAGCGTGTCACTGGAGCTCATCTTGCGCATCAGCGAACCGAGGAACTGCTGCTGCTGCTGGATGCGGTCCAGGTCGCCCTGGTTGCCGAAGCTGTGCCGGGTGCGCACGAACGCGAGGGCCTGCTCGCCCTGCACGGTGTGCTTGCCCTTGGAGAGCTTCAGATGAGAGTCGGGGTCGTCGACGTCCTTGGCGAGACAGATGTCCACACCGCCGACCGCCGTCGTCAGCGTCTTGACGGCGTTGAAGTCGGCCATCATGAAGTGGTCGGGCTGAACTCCCGTGATTTCCTTGACCGTTGCCATCGTGCAGCCCGCGTCCCTGCCGCTCTGGCCGAGGCTGGTGTTGAAGCGGATGTCGGGCGTTCCGGGGATCGTCTTCTCCACCCCGTTTTCCCTCACCTTGCAGTCCGGGATGTCGGTGATGAGGTCGCGCGGGATGCTCAACGCGGTGGCGTTCGAACGGTCCTTGGCCACATGCAGCAGGATGTTGGTGTCCGCGTGGCCGACGCTGTTCTTGTCGCCGTAGCCCGCGTTCCCCTTGCCGGTGCGCTTGTCCGTGCCGATCAGCAGGATGTTGAACGCCTCGTCCTTGCTGAAGCCGTTCTTCGCGCCGACGACGTCCTGCTTGTCGATGTTGCCGTCGAGGTGGCGCAGATAGAGATACGCCCCGCCCGCGCCGGCCACCAGGACGAAGGCCATGACGCCGCCCGTCCACAGGAGCGCTTTCTTGCCCTTGGACTTCTTCTTGGTCTTGGACCGGCGCCTGCCGGCCGGTTCCGGCTGCGGGGCCCGCCGCCTGCGCTGGCCGGGCACCTCGCGGCTGTCCTGTTCCTCTCGGGACCTGCCGTTCTGCCGGGTCTGCCCGGTCTGTCCCTGTCGCCCGGTGGGGCGTTGGGGAGACCTGCGAGGTCCGGGTACGGCCGACTGCCCAGAGGAAGGGGTCAGTCGCAGTTCGTAATCGCCGGTGTTCGGGTTGAGTACCCACTGGTCTGCGGGGTCGATGTTGTCCGCCCGCCCACGGCCTTGCGCGTCCACGGTTGTCTGCATCCTCCGTCGGGGCCACGCGGCGCCTTGTCCCCCTCAAGAAGGCGCTCGGTCAGTCGGTAAGCAGTGCGCGACCGTCGTTGGCCGGGTGCACCGGATCGCTCACACTATCCGCCCAGTTCAGCGTCGAGCGACGGCGGTGACAAATTGCACTTCCCTACAACTGGGCAATCCGTCCTATTTCTTTGGACGTGATGCGAACCCCTTGGGTATCGCTTTACCCGCAGGCGTCCTGAGCGGCTGTGTTGCCGCGGAACGTGGGGGCGGGAGTGGGCGATGAACCGGGTGACGAACCGGACAACCCGGGCGGCGCGAAGGAGGTGCCGGGCTTCTCGGCGCTCCGGCCGGCGACGCTCTTCCCGTCGTCGAATCCGTCGTGCTCGTACGCCCTGTTGTCCGTGTCCGAGGTGTCCGTGCCCGTGGTGCCCGTGCCGGACCCGTCGGAGGAACTCTGGGCGGTGCTCTTCCGGGGTGCCTTCTTGGCGACCGCCACGGGGGCGTCGGTGCGCAGTTGCGTGAAGAGCTGCTCGGCGGCGGGCTGGACGAGCTGGTCGCGGTTGGCGTTGTAGACGTAGCTGCGCCGCGGCACCGTCAGGAATTGGACATGTTCGGTCGGAATGTCCCGGATGCCGCGTACGAGGTTGTAGAGGCCGCGCAGACTGGCGAGCCCGGGGTCCGTGGTGAGGGACGAGGTGGCCGCGTCGAGCACGGGGTACAGCTTCGTCGGGTTGAGCAGCACCCGGTTGCTCTGCACTTTGTTGACCAGGGCGCCGAGGAACTGCTGCTGGCGGTCCATCCGGTCGGTGTCGCTGCCGTTGCCGAGGCTCTTGCGGGCCCGCACGAAGCCGAGCGCCTGCTCGCCGTCGAGGGTCTGCTTTCCCGCGGGCAGCTTGAGACGCGCGGCGCGGTCGTTCATGGGTTCCTTGAGGCACACCTCGACGCCGTCGACGGCCTCGACCATGTCCTTGAACCCGCTGAAGTCGACGACCATGTGGTGGTTGATGCGGATGCCGGTGAGCTTCTCGACCGTACGGATCGTGCAGGCCGAACCGCCTTGCTCGAAGGCGTAGTTGAACATCGAGAACATGGGGTCGGTGCGGGCTCCGCCGTGGGCGCGGCAGCTCGGTACGTCGACCATCAGGTCGCGGGGCAGCGAGACCGCGATGGCGCGTTTGTGGTCGGCGGATATGTGCAGCAGGATCGTCGTGTCCGAGCGCTGGGTGCCCGAGTCACGGCCGTACTTGCGGTTGTCGGCGCCGGACCGTGAGTCGGAACCGATCAGCAGGATGTTCTGCGCGCCGGCCACGAGCGAGGTGGGCCGCTCCTTCTCGTAGCGGGCGAGCTCGGCGGCCGCGTCGGTGTCCTCGGTGATGTTCCCCTGGAGCTTCTCGTAGACCGCCCAGCCGGCGCCGCCCGCGGCGAGCACCGCCGCGCCGACACCGATCGCCGTGTACCGCAGCCAGCGCTTGTGCCGCCGGACCGTGCCCGCCCCCGTGGGGGACGAGCCCGCGCCCGGCCCGTGCATGACCGGCCCCGCCGCGTCGTCACCGGGGTGCTGCGGTTCCGGGGGCGTGCCTGCGGAATCGGTCACGTGAGTCCACCCCTCATGGCGACGGAGGTGCGCAGGTGCGCCCCTTCGACCATCGCCCGGCGCGGCGCCCGGGGCCCGGCGGCCCAGGGGTGGACGGGGCCGAACGGGTGACGTCGGCCCGGGTGTCTCAGCGCGCGGTCGCCGAGACCCGCTCGTTCTCCACCCGCTTGGCCAGGGACTCCTCGTCCAGGCCGTCGAGGTGGCGGCACAGGACGACGGAACCGCCGGTGGCGAGCGGCGCGTAAAGACCCGCGCTCAGGCCGTGCCAGGTGTCGTACGGGAGTCCCGACAGCAGGCGCGAGCCGGGGCCCGTCAGGCCGAGGTCCGTGGCGTCGGCCCGCGCCTTCTCGACGACCTCGGCGCCGGTGAACTCGGCCCCCGCGACGACGAGCGCGGGCTCCTCCGGGTCCACGGGTGCGAACGGGGCGAAGCGGTCACCCTGCCCCGGCACCTCGACCGCGTAGTCGACGAAGCCCTCCGGCGGCTGCGGGAAGCGGCCGCCGAGGGGACGCAGCGCGAGCGCCACCCGTTCCCCGGAGCAGGCGCGCGCCCTGTCCAGGGAGTCGGGGCCGCTGACGACGATGTCGGCGGCGGCCGGGTCGCCGCCGACATCGGCGACGACTCCGACGGACGCGCACGCGAGCAGCCAGACGGCGCTCTGCCAGTGCGCGGGCAGCAGCAGCGCGAGCCGGTCGCCGGGCTGTGCGGCGAGGTCACCCTGGAGGAGATTGGCCGTCTTGGCCACCCAGTTGGCGAAGGTGGCCACGGACAGTTCGACGCGTTCGCCCGTGGCGTCGTCATAGAAAGTCACCAGTGGGCGTCCTGGATCGGCGGCGAGCGCGGATCGCAGCAGGTCGGCGGGGGTGCGGTCGGTGGCGTTCACGGGCGCAAGGGTACGCGGGGCGCGGGGCGGCGTGGGGCCGACCGGGGGAACCACGACGCCGTGTCGGCCCGATGTGCCGTCAATTCCCCTGTCCACCAATGACACTTCCCGATGGACAGATATGTACCACTATGTCCACGATCATTGGCATGCGTGGATTCCTCACTTCCTCGATCGGCGTCGCGTCCGCGGCAGCCCTCACCCTTCCGCTCGCCCTGTCCTTCGGAGCCGGGGCAGCCACGACCCCTTCGGCCGCCAGAGCCCTGACCGCCGAAGCCGTGTCCGGCAGCACCCAGTCGCTCCCCCTGGCCGTCCTGCCCCGCGACCGCGGCCTGCGCGCCCCGGGCGAACAGGGTCTGACCCAGCGTGATGTGCACCCCTTCTCGCTCGTCGGTGTCATCTGGAAAGACCCGGCCGCCGTGCTGGAGGGCAGCGTCCAGGTGCGTACGCGCGCCACGGGCACCGCCCGCTGGTCCGGCTGGCAGGACCTGGAGACCCACAACGGCGACCATGCCCCCGACCCCGGCACGGCCGAGCACGACTCGGGCCGGCTGCGCGGAGCCACCGCCCCGCTGTGGGTCGGCGCGTCCGACGGCGTCGAGGTGCGCGTGCGGCCCAAGGCGGCCCCGGCACACCGGGCCGCCGGATCCTCCGCGAACTCCGCGAACTCCGCGAACTCCGCGAACTCCGCGAACTCCGCGAACTCCGCGAACTCCGCGAACTCCGCGAACTCCGCGAACTCCGCCGCGCAGGCCCCTCTGCCCAAGGGCCTGCGCCTCGAACTGATCGACCCCGGACAGGAGCCCCCGCCCGTCGGCGAGCCCGTGCCCGGCGGCGCCCCCGCCGACGGCCCCCGCTCCGGCGTGCTGACCGCCGAGACCGCCGCCGCCTCCGCCGTCAACGCCGACCTGGCCCCCCTCGGCGCCGACGTCATCCCCGCCCTCAACAAGAAGCAGACCGAGAACGAGCTCATCGAGGCCCGCGGCGGCGAGCCCGACGCGAAGGTCCGCCCCTACATCGGCCCGCGCCCGAGCATCGTCACGCGCAAGGGCTGGGGCGCCGACGAGACGCTGCGCGAGAGCAACTTCAGCTACACCTCGAAGGTCAAGGCGGCCTTCGTGCACCACAGCGCCACGGGCAACAACTACACGTGCTCGCAAGCCCCTTCACTCATCCGCGGCATCTACCGCTACCACGTGAAGAGCCTGGGCTGGCGCGACATCGGCTACAACTTCCTCGTCGACAAGTGCGGCAAGATCTACGAGGGCCGCGCCGGCGGTGTGGCGAAGCCGGTCATGGGCGCCCACACCCTCGGGTTCAACACGAACAGCATGGGAGTCGCGGTCCTCGGCACCTTCGAGTCCTCGAACCCGCCGGCCGCCGCGGTGGACGCCCTCGCCCGCCTGACGGCCTGGAAGCTTGGTCTCTACGAGGTCAATCCGAGCGGTAAGACATATCTCACGTCAGCCGGTGGCAATCTGTACCCCAAGGGAAAGAGCGTACGACTGAACGCGATCTCGGGGCACCGGGACGGCTACGCGACCGAGTGCCCGGGGAGCCGCCTCTACGACAAGCTCGGCACCGCACGGTCCACATCGGCCAGTCTCCAGGGCCGCTGACGCCCGGCCGCACCGCACAGTCTGCATACACTGGCCGGCCGAAAGGCAGTTCGACCGGCCCCAGCAGGAAGCAGAGACGACAGGTGACAGAAGCGATCCTCCTGGTCGGCGGCAAGGGCACCCGACTGCGACCGCTCACCGTGAACACACCCAAGCCGATGGTCCCGGCGGCGGGCGTCCCGTTCCTCACCCATCAGCTGGCCCGGGCAAGAGCGGCGGGCGTCGAGCACATCGTGCTCGCCACCTCGTATCTCGCCGAGGTCTTCGAGCCGTACTTCGGTGACGGCTCACGCCTCGGACTGCATCTGGAGTACGTCACCGAGGAGGAGCCCCTCGGCACCGGCGGCGCGATCCGCAACGTCGCGTCGCGGCTCCACTCGGGACCCGACGATCCGGTCCTGATCTTCAACGGGGACATCCTCACCGGCCTCGACATCCGCGCCCTGGTGGACGAGCACGAGACCACCGGCGCGGACGTCTCACTGCATCTGTCCCGGGTCGAGGACCCGCGGGCGTTCGGCCTGGTCCCCACGGACGCGACGGGCCGGGTCCAGGCGTTCCTGGAGAAGCCCCAGACGCCCGAGGAGATCGTCACCGACCAGATCAACGCGGGCGCCTACGTGTTCCGCCGCTCGGTCATCGACACGATCCCCACGGGCCGTCCCGTCTCGGTGGAACGCGAGACGTTCCCCGGCCTGCTGGCGTCCGGCGCCCACCTGCAGGGCATGGTCGACTCCACGTACTGGCTGGACCTGGGCACCCCCCAGGCCTTCGTGCGCGGCTCCGCCGACCTCGTCCTCGGCCGCGCGCCGTCCCCGGCCGTCCCCGGCCGGCGCGGCGACAGCCTCACACTGCCCACCGCCTCGGTCGCCCCCGGTGCGAAGCTCACGGACGGCACGGTCGTCTGCGAGAACGCGACCGTCGGCGAGGGCGCCCGCATCTCGGGCAGCGCGGTCCTCGCCGGCGCGACGGTCGAGGCGGGCGCGGTCGTCACCGACTCCCTGATCGGCCGCGGCGCCCACGTGGGCGCCCGCACGGTCCTGACGGGCGTGGTGATTGGCGACGGCGCGACGGTCGGCCCGGACAACGAACTCCGGTCGGGCGTACGGGTGTGGTGCGACGCCCGGATCCCGGCGGCGGCGGTGCGCTTCTCCTCGGACCAGTAGGGGGCTTCTCCTCGGACCGGTAGGGGCCGGCGAGCCCGACCGCCTACGCTGCAAGCAGCAGCCCACCACCCGACGAGGACCCCTTGGCCGGCCGATACGCCCCTCGCCCCACGCGCACCACGGTGCGCGGCGGCGAGACCGTCGTGCCCAAGGCCGTCCTGCCGCGCCCGGCGACCGCGGCGCAGAGCCGCCGCTGGACGCCCAAGGGCCCGTTCGACCTGGGCCTGACCCTGGGACCGCTGCGCCGGGGACCCGCCGACCCCGCCTTCCGCGTCACACCGGACGGCTCGGTCTGGCGGGCCACCCGCACGCCCGAGGGCCCCGGCACCCTGCGCGTGGCCCTGCGCGGCGGCGTCGCCGAAGCGGAGGCGTGGGGCCCGGGCGCGACCTGGCTCCTTTCCCAACTCCCGCAACTTCTGGGCGAGTTGGACGAACCCGAGGCGTTCGAGCCCCGTCACCGGCTTCTCGCCCACGCCCACCACTACCGGCCGGGCCTGCGCCTGCTGCGTACGGGCCTGGTCATGGAATCGCTGATCCCGTCGATCCTGGAACAGAAGATCACGACGGAGGAGGCGTACCGCGCCTGGCGGATCCTGCTGCGCACGTACGGCACCCCGGCGCCCGGCCCCACCGCCGGGCTCGGCCTCCACGTCATGCCGGAACCCCGTACCTGGTCGCTCATCCCGTCCTGGGAGTGGCACCGCGCGGGCGTGGACAACAAGCGGGCCTCGACCGTCCTGCGGGCCGTCAAGGTGGCCCGCCGCATGGAGGAGGCCGCGGCGATGACCCCGGCCGACGCCCGCGCCCGCCTCGAACTGATCCCCGGCATCGGCCCCTGGACCTCCGCCGAGACGGTCCAGCGCAGCAACGGGGCCGCCGACGCCGTGACGACCGGCGACGTCCATCTGCCCGGCATCGTCGGCTACGCGCTCGCCGGCAACCGCGACGCGGACGACGCGGAGATGCTGCGGCTCCTCGCCCCGTACGAGGAGCAGGGCCAACGCCACCGCGCGGCCCGCCTCATCCTCCTCAGCGGCCGCACACCCCCGCGCAGACAGCCGAAGATGCGCCGCACGAACATCGCCGACTGGTAGCCGCTCTGCTAGCGCACGACCACGAAGTCACCGGCGTCGCGCGCCGGGCGCTCCGCGGGCGCGACGGCCGCGTGCCCCACGGCCACGGCGCCCATCGGGTCCCACTCCTGCGGAAGGCCGAGCACCTCGCGCACGACATCGCGGCAGAACATCGTCGACGACACCCACGCGGAGCCGAGCCGCTCACCGGCGAGCGCGACCAGGAAGTTCTGCACGCCCGCGCCGGCCGCGACCACGAACATCTCCCGTTCGGCGGCGTCCCGGCGCGCGTGCCCGTACGTGTGCGACCCGTCCATCACCATGCACGGCACGACCAGATACGGCGCCTGGCGCAGCACGTCACCGCGGCGCACACGCTTGGCGACGGACTCCTCGCTCTTGCCGTCGCGCCGCAGGTCCTCGATCCAAGCGTCCCGCATCGCGTCGAGCAGCCGCACGCGCGACTCCTCGGACTCCAGGAGCACGAACCGCCACGGCGTCGTGTGGTGCGGGGCGGGCGCCGTCACGGCCGCGGCGACCGCGCGCCGCACGGCTCCCGGGTCGACCGGCTCGTCCGTGAAGGCCCGCACCGTACGCCGCTGGGTCACGGCCTCCCGTACAGCCTCGGACGTGCCGAGCCGGAACATGTCGTCCCGCGCCACGCGCACCAGCTCGCGGGCGCCGGTGCCCTCGCCCACCATGTGCGCGAGCCCGCGCACGACGGCGACGGGCAGCCCGGCCGCCTTGCCCTTGACCAGGTCCCCGGCGGCGGCCAGCTCGTCCGCCGTGGCGACGACCGTGGCGCTGAGGGGATTGCCGTACGCGTCCGTGCCGCCGCGCAGGTCGTCGAGGACGTGCACGCCCGCGGCGCCGATGGCGACATCGGTCAGGCCGTTGCGCCAGGGGCGGCCGAAGGTGTCCGTCACGACGACCCCGACCTCCACGCCGAGCACGTCCCGCAGCCCGTCCCGGATCGCCGCGGCCGACGCGTCGGGGTCCTCGGGCAGCAGCAGCACCGTGCCCGCGGGCGTGTTCGACGCGTCGACGCCGGCCGCGGCCATGACCAGGCCCAGCTTGTTCTCGACGATGCGCAGGGTGCCGCGGCGCGCGACGACCCGTACGGTCTCGGCGTCTATGGCCGCCTCGCGGTCGGTGGCCTCGACGATCCGGCCCTCGGCCTTGCTGACGATCTTCGAAGTGACCAGGAGGACGTCCCCGTCGACGAGGCCGGGCTCGGCGGTGGCGATCAGCTTGGCGAGGTCGTCGCCCTCGCGGACCTCGGGGATGCCGGGGAGCGCCCAGGCACGGAAGGAGGGAGCGTCACTCACGCGCGGACCTCCTCCGCGAGCGTGAGCGCCTCGCGCGCCATCTGCGTCGTGGCGTCCAGGTCGGACATCATCAGCGGCACCGCGCGGCAGCGGATGCCCGCCGACTCGACGCGCTCCACCGCGCCCGCGTCCACCGTGTCGACGAGCCATCCGTCGAGCAGCCCCGACCCGTAGTGCTCGGCGACCGCGGCGGCCGTCGAGTCGACACCCACGGCGGCGAGGACCTTGTCGGCCATGCCGCGCACGGGCGCGTCCCCGACGATGGGCGACAGGCCGACAACGGGCACACCGGCTTCGGCGATGGCCTCGCGGATGCCCGGCACGGCGAGGATGGTCCCGACGCTGACGACGGGGTTGGACGGCGGGAAGAGGATGACGTCCGCCTCGGCGATGGCCTCCAGGACACCCGGAGCGGGCTTGGCCTGCTCGGCGCCGACGGGCACCACGGCGTGCGCGTCCACGGAGGCCCGCAGCTTCACCCAGTACTCCTGGAAGTGCACGGCCCTGCGCTCCCCGTCGAGGGTCACCGCCACATGCGTCTCGACGCGGTCGTCGGACATCGGGATGAGCCGCACGCCGGGCTTCCAGCGCTCGCACAGCGCCTCGGTGACCGCGCTGAGCGGATAGCCGGCGCCCAGCATCTGCGTACGGACGATGTGGGTCGCGAAGTCCCGGTCGCCGAGACCGAACCACTCGGGCCCCACCCCGTAGGCGGCCAGCTCCTCCTTGACCAGATACGTCTCGTCCGTACGTCCCCAGCCCTGCTCCTCGTTGATGCCGCCGCCGAGCGTGTACATCACCGTGTCGAGGTCCGGACAGACCTTCAGGCCGAAGAGATGGATGTCGTCCCCGGTGTTGCCGATGACCGTGATGACCGCGTCGTCCGGCGCCGCCTGCTTGAGACCGCGAAGGAACCGGGCACCACCGATGCCGCCTGCCAGAACCACAATGCGCATGTGCCCAGCATCGCAGGCGGGTACGACACTTCGTCAGGCGGTCACGGCATCCTGCGTGGCGTCGCTGACGCAGCGGGGGGCGTGCATGGGCATCTCGGTGAGCCCCGGGTAGTACACGTGGAGGCTGACTGCGGGCTCCAGCGCGTCGTTGAGGACCTCGTGGACGTAGCCGGGGGCGAAGACGCGCTGTGCGCCGGGCGCGAGAGTACGGGCGCCGCGCTCCGAACGCTCCGTCAGCTCGCCCTGGAGGACGGTCAGTATGCCGGAGGAGCGGCCGTGGTCGTGCAGCCCGCTGCCCTGCCCGGGCACCCAGGACAGCAGCCAGACCTCGTAGCCGGGGCCGGTCTGCAGGCGGTGGTACCAGCGGCTGGCGGCGTCGTATTCGACGAGGTGTTCCCACCGGCCGCGGTCGGCCGCGATGGAGCGCGCCAGTCCGGCGAACTCGGCGACGGTGGCCGGGTGCTCGCGCGCGGGCTGGAGCAGGTGGGGTACTTCGAGGATGTCGCCGGCGATCTGCAGGTCGCTGTCACTGTTCATGGGTACGGGGGGCTCCTCGGAGGAGTGCGGGGTGCGGTGTGCTGGGGGGTGTCGCTGGACGGCGCCCGGCACGGATGAACCGCCGGGGGAGTGGAGCGCGGTGGAGCGAGGGGATTCAGCCGGAGCGCGGTGGGCTCAACAGCTGGGACAGCAACAGCAACAGCGCGCGTGGGCAGCACCGAGGGACCCGGGGCGGGTCACGGAAAGCGCCAAGTTCGCGAGCATGCCCACCAGGACACCGGTTCATTCCTCCCCTGTCAACCGAGTGTCCGGATTGTGGGATATGTTTCACCTCATCCGGTTGTCGCGCCAGGCGAAAGGTTTGTTCAGCTTCCGGCCGGGACACATGGCGCATCAACCGGGCGCACAAACGCCGTCGCGCTCCCGTGATCCGAATGTGATCCGGAACGCTCCGGCGCCGCTCCCGGAACGAGATCGACGCCCCAGGCGTCCTCCCTTGCAGAGGCCCGCGCGAGGTCTGCCGGAGCTCCGGGGGGAGCGGTGTCCGGGATGGGCCCCTGGCAAGTGTCAAGGTTTATGCCGATATGAACACTTTCCGCATAGCCTTGGTTCCGCAGAGTGAATAAGGGACCCAATAGCAGATCTCGGCTTGACTGGCCCGGATCGGCACACTTGTAATTTCACTCGTGTCGTTCAGCCGAAAACGGTGACGGCAGCATCACGGGGACGCACGGACGGACGAGGGGCGCACTATGACCGAGTCGTTTCAGCAACTGCTGGTCGAGGACGCGGAAGAGGAACTCGGCTGGCAGGAGCGCGCACTGTGCGCCCAGACCGACCCCGAGTCGTTCTTCCCGGAGAAGGGCGGCTCCACCCGGGAGGCCAAGAAGGTCTGCCTCGCCTGCGAGGTCAGGTCCGAGTGCCTCGAGTACGCACTGGCCAACGACGAGCGGTTCGGCATCTGGGGCGGCCTCTCCGAGCGGGAGCGGCGCCGCCTGAAGAAGGCCGCCGTCTGACCCGCTGTCGGAGCGGCGGTCCGAAACAACGAGAACGACAGGTCTCGGCGAGGACCGCAGCAGGATCCACTGAGCACCGCCCCGAGGACCGCAATAAGGACGCTGTCCGAAGACTCTTTTCCGCGTAGCGATCGGCCCGTCGCCCTGGGTTGTCCACAGGGGGCGGGCCGCCGTTGTTGTCAGCCGTTAGTGTGGGGCCCCGTCCGAGACGACCCGGCGCCCCCTCTCGCAGGGCGCAGGCGTCCACCGCAGTCCAACGAACCGGGGCCCGTACCTCGATGTCCGTGCACAGCCATTCGGCAGGCCAATTCGACACTGCCGCAGCCGCGTTCAACCCGGGGCACGCCGCAGGGCCAGACCCGACCCGGCCACCCGAGTTCCCCAGACATGTCGTCACCGCCGTGCTCGTCTCCCACGACGGAGCGCGCTGGCTGCCCGACGTCCTGTCAGGGCTGCTCGGCCAGGAGCGCCCCGTACAGAACGCCGTAGCCGCCGACACCGGCAGCGCGGACGCCTCCGCCACGCTGATCGCCGACGCGATCGGTGACGAGCGCGTTCTCCACCTGGCCCGGCGCACCGGCTTCGGCCAGGCCGTCGACGAAGCGGCGCGCACCGCGGGAGTGCTGACTCCCGAGGAGCTGCCGTACCTCAAGCGCCCGAGCGGCTGGGACCCCGTCAGCCGCACCTGGCGCGACGACGCCTACGACATGCCGGAACTCCCGCACGGCGAGCCCGAGCAGTGGCTGTGGCTCCTGCACGACGACTGCGCGCCCGAGCCCGACGCGCTCGCCGAACTCCTGCGCGTCGTCGAGAACGAGCGCGAGGCCGGCAACGAGGTCGCCGTCGTCGGCCCCAAACTCCGCGGCTGGTACGACCGTCGGCAGCTCCTCGAGGTCGGTGTCTCCATCGCCAACTCGGGGCGCCGCTGGACCGGCCTCGACCGCCGCGAGCAGGACCAGGGGCAGCACGACTACGTGCGGCCCGTCCTGTCCGTGTCCACCGCCGGCATGCTGATCCGGCGCGATGTGTTCGAAGAGCTCGGCGGGTTCGACCGCAGACTGCCCCTGATGCGCGACGACGTCGACCTGTGCTGGCGTGCCCAGGCCGCCGGCCACCGCGTCGTCATCGCCCCCGACGCCGTCGTCCGGCACGCGGAGGCCTCCTCGCGCGAGCGCCGCACCGTCGACTGCGTGGGCCGCACGGCGACATCCCCGCACAAGGTCGACAAGGCCGGCGCCGTCTACACCCTGCTCGTCAACGCCCGTACGGCCGTGCTGCCCTGGGTGCTTCTGCGCCTCGTCATCGGCACGCTCGTGCGCACCCTCGCGTACCTCGTCGGCAAGGTTCCCGGCCAGGCGCTCGACGAGATCACCGGACTCCTCGGCACCCTGCTGCGGCCCGAGCGGATCCTCGCGGCCCGCCGCAGGCGCGGCAGGGGAGCGGTCGACGCCAAGGAGCTGCGGCCGCTCTTCCCGCCGCCGGGCGCCACGGTCCGGCTCACCGTCGAGCAGGTCGCGGGCAGCGTCTTCGGTGCGTCCGACCCCGAGATCAACGCCGCGGGACGGCACGGCAGCGCCGTCGAGTCCGGCCCCGGCGGCGACGACGCGGACTTCCTGGAGATCGAGCAGTTCGCCCGCCTCAAGCGCATCGCCCGCAAGCCGGGACCGATGCTCTTCGTAGTGCTGCTGTTCGTCTCGCTCATCGCCTGCCGCGCGCTGCTCGGCGGCGGGGCGCTCGCGGGCGGCGCGCTGCTGCCCGCCCCGGGTGACGCGTCCGCCCTGTGGTCGCGCTATCTCGACGGCTGGCACCCGGCCGGCACGGGCGGCACGCAGTCCGCGCCGCCGTACCTGGCGGTCGTCGCCGCGTTCTCCACGCTCCTGTTCGGCTCGACCGGACTCGCCGTCACCGTGCTCCTCGTCTGCTCGGTGCCGCTCGCCGGCTTCACCGCCTACTTCGCCTCACGCCCCCTGGTCACCTCGCGCCTGCTGCGGGCGTGGGCCTCGGTCGCCTACGCCTTCCTGCCCGCCGCCACCGGCGCCCTCGCCGGAGGCCGGATCGGCACCGCGGTCCTGGCGATCCTGCTGCCGCTCATCGCGCGCGCGGGGTTGTCCGCCGGCGGCTTGATGAATCAGGCGGGGGCGCGCGGCAGCTGGCGCGCAACCTGGGCGTACGCCCTCCTGCTGACCGTCACGACGGCCTTCACGCCCATCGTGTGGCCGATCGCGCTCGTCCTCGGCATCGCGCTCCTCGCGCTCCGCCGCGCCGACATCACCGCGTACGGGCTCCGCTTCCTGGCCGCGCTCGGCACCCCGCTCCTGATCCTCGCGCCGTGGTCCCTGACGCTGCTTCCGTTCGGCTTCTTCAAGGAGGCGGGCCTCCCGTACGGCAAGGGGGCGGCGTCCGCGCTCGGCCTGCTCGGCGCCTCGCCGGGCGGCTCCGGCACCCTCGGCGGACTGCTGCTCATCGGCATCGTCCTCGCCGGGCTCGCCGCGCTCCTGCGCACCGAGCGCCGCCCCGCCGTCCTCACCGCCTGGGCGATCGCCCTGGTGGCGCTCGTCTTCGCGGCCCTGTCGAACAGCTCGGCCTGGGCCGGGCCCGCGACCCTCGTCTACGGCATCGCCCTCCTCGCCGCCGCCGTGCTCGGCGCCGACGGAGCACGCTCGCGTGTGGCCGAGCAGAGCTTCGGCTGGCGGCAGCCGGTGGCGGCCCTCATCGCGTTCGCCGCGGTGGCCGGACCGCTCCTGGCCGCGGCCGGCTGGATGATCCGCGGCGCTGACGGCCCCCTGGAGCGCCGCGACCCCACCCAGGTGCCCGCGTTCGTCGCCGAGGAGAGCGACACCCAGGATCAGGCCCGCACCCTCGTCATGGACAGCGATTCGGCCGCCAAGGTGTCGTACTCGCTGGTGCGCGGCGCCGGCGCGCGCCTGGGTGACGCCGAACTGACCGAGGCGGGCGGCAGCAACAAGAAGCTCGACAAGGTGGTCGCCAACCTCGTCGCCGGCTCCGGCGCCGACCAGGCCGACCAGCTGGGCGGCTTCGCCGTGCGCTACGTCCTCGTACGCGCGGGCGCGCCCCGGCAGATGAGCCGCGTACTCGACTCCACGCCCGGCCTGTCCCGGCTCAGCCAGCAGGACGGTACCGCCCTGTGGCGCGTGGACCGGCAGGTCTCGCGCGCCGCCATCGTGTCCGGGTCCGACGAGCCGCAGCCCGTCGCCGCGGGCCCCGTCGAACTGCACACGAAGATCCCCGAGGGCAAGGCCGGCCGCGTCCTGCGCATCGCCGACACGGCCGACGAGGGCTGGACGGCGACGCTGGACGGCGCGCCCCTGACGAAGACGACCGTCGACGGCTGGGCGCAGGGCTTCGAACTGCCGGCCACGGGCGGCCGCCTGGACGTCACGTTCGACGCGCCGATCTCGCACGCGGCCTGGCTGTGGGCGCAGGGCGCGCTCGCCCTCGTCCTCGTGGTGCTGGCCCTGCCGGGCCGGCGCAGGGACGTGGACGACGACCTTCCCGAGGAGCCCGTCGTGCCCGCGCAGGCCGTCGAGGGCGAGGGCCGCAGAGCCCGCCGCCTGCGCGCCCAGGCGGAGGCCGAACAGGCCGCGGCCGAGGGCACGGACGACGCGGTACCGCCGCCGCCTTCGGAGGAGGAGCTCGCCGCGGCCGGTGTGCCGCAGCAACCGTCGTACGGCGAGTGGGACAGCCCCGCGTACGCGCCCGCCGACCACGGCCAGTACGCCGAGGGCGACCAGCAGCAGTACCAGGGCGGCCCCTACCAGGGCACGTACGACCAGACCCAGCAGGTTGACCCGTATCAGGCGGACCCGTACCAGGCCGGCCAGTACGACCCGTACGCCTACGGGGGCACGTACGACGCCCAGCAGCAGTACGGGCAGCAGGCCTACGACCCGTACGAGCAGCCGCAGCCGCCGCACGGCACCGACAGTGAGCGCCCCGACGGGAGCCAGCAGTGAACCGCACCACCCTGTCCCTGATCGCCGCGGCCGGGGCCCTCGCCGCCGTCACCGGCTTCGCGGCGGCCACCGCGCCCGGCAGCGGCGACGGCGACTCCACGACGGCGGCCGCACGGCTGCCGGTGGAGCGCTCCAGCCTGCTGTGCCCCGCGCCGAGCACGTCGGACCTCGCCGAGACCGAGTACACGTCGTACACGCCTGTCTCGAAGGAGTCGGGGAGTTCCGGCAAGGCCGCCCTGTCGCCCGCCACGCGCGAGCTGTCGGACAGCACGGAGGACGGCAAGAGCAAGGGCAAGGCGGACAAGCCCGTGCTGTCCCCGCTGAAGCCGGGCAAGCCCGTCGCGGGTGATTCGTCGGGTGCCGAGTCGCCCGCTCTCGTGGGCAGCGCGGACGGGAATCTCGCGCCCGGCTGGACCGTGCAGCAGACGACGGGGGTGGCCGCCGGCACCGGCCGCGGCCTCCTCGGGGTGAACTGCTCGGCGCCCGACACCGACTTCTGGTTCCCGGGCGCCTCCACCGCCAAGGAGCGCAGCGACTACATCCACCTCACGAACCCGGACGACTCGGCCGCGGTCGTCGACGTCCAGCTGTACGGCGCGAACGGCGCCATCAAGTCCGACGTGGGCGAGGGCATCCAGGTCCAGCCGCACTCCAGCGTGCCGGTCCTGCTGTCCACCCTCACCGACAAGCCGCAGACGAACGTCACGCTCCATGTGACGGCCCGCAGCGGCCGGGTCGCCGCCGTCGTCCTCGCCGCGGACGACAAGCTCGGCGGCGACTGGCTGCCGGCGTCCGCGGACCCCGCGGACACGGTCGTGCTGCCCGGCATCCCGAAGGACGCCACGAGCGTGCGCCTGGTCGCCTTCGCCCCCGGCGACAACGACGCGGACCTGAAGGTCCAGCTGGCCTCACCGACCGGCCGCATCAGCCCGGCCGGGCACGAGAGCCTGCACGTGAAGTCGGGGATGACGGCCGCCGTCGACCTCGGCGACATCACGCGCGGCGAGGCCGGCTCCCTGCTCCTGACGCCCACGGGCGACCCGGCCCCGGTCGTGGCCGCCCTGCGCGTCGTGCGCGGCAAGGGCGACGACCAGGAGACGGCGTTCATCCCGGCGACCCGGCCCGTCGGCGCGCGGGCGACCGTCGCCGACAACCGCGCGAAGGGCTCGACGCTGTCGCTGACGACCCCTGGCGCGGCGGGCACGGTCAAGGTGACGGCGTCGGCGGGCACCGAGGGCGGGACCCCGGTCTCGAAGACGTACACCGTGAAGGGCGGTACGACGACGTCCGTGCAGCCGCCGGTCCCGGCCGGGCTCAAGGGGGTGTACGCGCTGACGGTGGAGCAGGTGTCGGGCGGGGACGTCTACGGCTCGCGGATGCTGGACGTGCCCGACCGGGACGTCCCGGGAGTCCCGATGTTCACGGTCCAGACGCTCCCGGACGACCGGGGGACGGTCTCGGTGCCGCACGCGGACCAGGACCTGTCGGTACTGCAGAAGTGACCGAGGAGCGGCCCGGTCCGCCGGGTCACTCCTCGTCGCCGTAGCGCGGATCCACCGTCTCCGGGGACAGGCCGAGGAGCTCGGCGACCTGCTCGACCACGACCTCGTGCACCAGGGCCGCGCGCTCGTCGCGGCCCTTGGTGCGGATCTCGACCGGGCGGCGGTAGACGACCACGCGCGCGGGGCGCCCCTCGCGCGCGGCGATCGTGCCGCCCAGGGGTACCGCCTCGTCGCTCCAGCCCTCGCCGGCCGGGCCGACCGCGGGCACTTCGAGGATCAGGAAATCGATGTCGGCCAGCTGCGGGAGGCGTCGCTCGAGCCGTTCCACGGAGTCCTGTACCAGATCGGCGAACCCCTCGGCCCGGCTCGCGGAGAGCGGCACCTGAGGAGGGGCGACGGGCCCGCGCATGCCCCTGCCGTGCCGGTCGCGGCGGCGGGGAGGCTTCGGCTCTGCTGCAGGGGGCGGTACGGGGTTCTCCATCACTGACGCAGCGTAGACCTCCCGCCGACGCACCTGCCCGCGCCGGCCCGCACGGAACGGTCATGTCGCTTCCTGACCGATCAAGCCAAACTTGGGCGCGATTCCGCGTCCCTCCCGGACCGGTGGCCTCGCGGCTCCTGTCGGTATTTGCCCCGAGTGGTGACCGCGTTCCCCATGGCCGCGGGGCGCACCGCCCCCGGTCCGCGCAGGTCAGCGGCGCGCTCCCGGAGCTCCGTGTGCGCCGCTGCGCACCACGACACGGTGGGGTGACCTCCCGGGGAGTCGTCGCGGCCCGCTCAAGAGTGCGGTACCGTCCAACGCTGTGAGCCCTGTACGTCGCTGTTCGCGCACCGCTTGCGGCCGTCCCGCCGTCGCGACGCTGACGTACGTCTACGCCGACTCGACCGCGGTCCTCGGCCCCCTCGCCACCTACGCCGAACCCCACTGCTACGACCTGTGCGCCGAGCACTCCGAGCGCCTCACCGCCCCGCGCGGGTGGGAGGTCGTCCGGCTCGCCGACAGCTCCGGCCCCTCGCGCCCCAGCGGCGACGATCTGGAAGCCCTGGCCAACGCGGTGCGCGAGGCGGCCCGCCCGCAGGAGCGCGCGGCCGAGGCGGGCGGCGGCCCCCGCACGGCGGACCCGATGGAGGTCGCGCGCCGCGGCCATCTTCGGGTGCTGCGCTCGCCGGACAACTGAGCCGGACGACTGAGCCGGACGCCGCCCGGCAGCCGGGTCGGCGGCCGCATTCGGACTTCGGTTTCCTCTTTACGGAATCTCCTTCGTCCCACGCATTGACCTGAGTTTGTTGCGGACACAACAATTTCGCCACCCAGTGCCCGGGAGGCGCCCGTGTTCGTCCAGCAGCTTGAGCCCGTGGCCGGATCGCTCGGTCTGTCCGCACTCGTCGCGACCCTGCCCCTAGTCACCGTGCTCGTCCTGCTCGGCGCCGTCCGCATGAAGGCCCACCTCGCGGGCCTCATCGGGCTCGCCGCAGCCGCCCTCGTCGCCTGCCTCGCCTACGGGATGCCGGTCGGCCAGACCGTGTCCAGCGCCGCGCAGGGCGTGCTGTTCGGACTGTTCCCCATCATGTGGATCGTCGTGAACGCCCTGTGGGTGTACCGGATGACCGTCCGCACCCGGCACTTCGACATCCTGCGCCGCTCCTTCGGGCGGCTGTCCGACGACCCGCGCATCCAGGCCCTCGTCATCGCGTTCTGCTTCGGCGCGCTCCTCGAGGCGCTGGCCGGGTTCGGGGCGCCCGTCGCGATCTGCTCCGTGATGCTCGTCGCGCTCGGCTTCGACCCGGTCAAGGCGGCCGTCGTCGCCCTCGTCGCCAACACCGCGCCCGTGGCCTTCGGCGCGATGGGCACGCCCGTCGTCACCCTCGCCCAGGTCACCGGACTCCCGCTCGACTCCGTCGCCTCCGTGGTGGGCCGTCAGACACCGCTGCTCGCCCTGCTGGTGCCGCTCATCCTCGTCTGGCTCGTGGACGGGCGGCGCGGCCTGCGCGAGACCTGGATACCCGCCCTCGCCTGCGGAGTCGCCTTCGCCGCCGCCCAGTTCGCCGCCTCGAACTACGTCTCCGCACAGCTCGCCGACATCGGGGCCGCGCTCGTCGGCGCGGGCGCCCTCGTCGCCGTGCCGCACGCGCGCAGGCCCGCCGCCGAACCCGTACGCGCCGCCGTCCTGACCGGCGT
This sequence comes from Streptomyces sp. NPDC107517, assembly GCF_055582645.1. NCBI lineage: Bacteria > Bacillati > Actinomycetota > Actinomycetes > Kitasatosporales > Streptomycetaceae > Streptomyces > Streptomyces sp. NPDC107517. The sequence continues at coordinate 582,368 of NZ_JBVJPM010000004.1, forward strand.
ACGCAGCGAGGAGCTCGACCAGGAAGACCCGCGGCCCGAGGTCCTGCGCGCCTACGCCCCGTACGCGCTCATCGTCGTCATCTTCTCGATCGCGCAGATCCCCGCGGTCAAGGACTGGATCGCCAAGGCGACGCGCGTCTTCGACTGGCCCTTCCTGAACGTCGCGAACCCCGAGGGCAAGCCCGTCGGCGGCAACGTCTTCACCCTGCCGCTCGTCTCCACCGGCGGCACCCTGGTCCTCCTCGCCGGCGCGATCACGGCCGCCGTCATCGGTGTCCACGCGCGCGTGGCCGTACGCGAGTGGCTGGCGACCGTGTACGAGCTGCGCTTCGCGATCCTCACCGTGACCAGCGTCCTGGCCCTCGCCTACGTCATGAACCTCTCCGGGCAGGCCGCCACCATCGGGCACTTCGTCGCCGCGGCCGGCGCGGGCCTCGCGTTCCTGTCGCCCGTCCTCGGCTGGTTCGGCGTCGCCGTCTCCGGCTCCGACACCTCCGCCAACGCCCTCTTCGGCGCACTCCAGGTAACCGCCGCCCAGCAGTCCGGCCTGTCACCCGAACTGCTCGCCGCCGCGAACAGCTCCGGTGGCGTCCTCGGCAAGATGATCTCCCCGCAGAACCTCACGATCGCGTGCGCGGCCGTGGGGCTCGCGGGCAAGGAGGGAGACCTGCTGCGCAAGGTGCTGCCGTGGAGCGCGGGACTGCTGCTCGTGATGTGCCTGATCGTGATGGCGCAGAGCTCAGCGGTCCTCGGCTGGATGCTGCCCTGACAGCTCACTGTCGGTCCGTACGGGTAGTTTGTGCTGTCCGAAGCGGACTTCAGGAGAGTTGGGTGACCGTGACTGCTGATCTGTCGCAGATCGTCAAGGCGTACGACGTACGCGGAGTGGTCCCCGACCAGTGGGACGAGCGCCTCGCCGAGCTGTTCGGCGCCGCCTTCGTACGCGTGACGGACGCCGCGGCGATCGTCGTCGGACACGACATGCGGCCCTCGTCGCCCGGCCTCTCCCGGGCCTTCGCGCGGGGCGCGGCCGCGCTCGGCGCCGACGTGACCGAGATCGGCCTGTGCTCCACCGACCAGCTGTACTACGCGTCGGGCGCGCTCGACCTGCCCGGCGCGATGTTCACGGCCTCGCACAACCCGGCCCAGTACAACGGCATCAAGATGTGCCGCGCCGGCGCCGCCCCCGTCGGACAGGACACGGGCCTCGCCGACATCCGCGAACTCGCCGAGAAGTGGCTGGAGACGGGCGCCCCCGAACCCGCCGTGAAGGCGGGCACCCTCACCCGGCGCGACACCCTCGACGACTACGCGGCCTACCTGCGCTCCCTCGTCGACCTCACGGAGATCCGCCCCCTGAAAGTCGTCGTCGACGCGGGCAACGGCATGGGCGGGCACACCGTCCCGACCGTCTTCGCGGGCCTGCCGCTCGACCTCGTCCCGATGTACTTCGAGCTCGACGGCACGTTCCCCAACCACGAGGCCAACCCGCTCGACCCGGCGAACCTCGTGGACCTGCAGAAGCGTGTCCGCGAGGAGGGCGCCGACCTCGGCCTCGCCTTCGACGGCGACGCGGACCGCTGCTTCGTCGTCGACGAGCACGGCGACCCCGTCTCCCCGTCCGCCGTCACCGCCCTCGTCGCCTCCCGCGAACTGGCGAGGAACGGCGGCACGGGCACGATCATCCACAACCTGATCACGTCCTGGTCCGTCCCCGAGGTCGTGAGGGAGCACGGCGGCACACCGGTACGCACCCGTGTGGGCCACTCCTTCATCAAGCAGGAGATGGCCACCTCCGGAGCGATCTTCGGCGGCGAGCACTCGGCGCACTACTACTTCCGCGACTTCTGGAACGCGGACACGGGCATGCTCGCCGCGCTCCACGTCCTCGCCGCCCTCGGCGGCCAGAGCGGCGCCCTGTCCGCCCTGGTCGCGGAGTACGACCGCTACACCGGCTCCGGCGAGATCAACTCCACGGTCGACGACCAGCGCGACCGCCTCGCCGCGATCAAGACCGAGTACACCGGCCGGGACGGCATCACGCACGACGAGCTCGACGGTCTGACGATCACCTCCGCCGACTGGTGGTTCAACGTCCGTCCGTCCAACACGGAGCCCCTCCTGCGGCTGAACGCGGAGGCCAGGGACGAAGCCACCATGACCAAGATCCGCGACGAGGTCCTGGCGATCATCAGAGCCTGACCACGGCCGCACCCGCCGGGACCCCCGTCCGAGCAGCCGTGCCCCCGCCCCCGGCGGTACGCTGACCAGGCCGCACGCACACACATTCATACCGCTGAAGGGACACCTCATGCCGCTCGAAGCCGGCCTCCTGGAGATCCTCGCCTGCCCGGCCTGCCACGCCCCCCTCAAGGAGGCGGACGCCGAGCTGCTCTGCACCGGATCGGACTGCGGGCTCGCCTACCCGATCCGCGACGGCATCCCCGTACTCCTCGTGGACGAGGCCCGCCGCCCCGCATAGGTCCCACCCAGGCCCCGCAGGGGCCGTCCCGGAGGCTGACACCATGCTCGACGAATCGCTTCTCGACGCCCCCGAGGCCCTCACCAGGGTCGACCGCCGCGGACTCCTGCGCGGCGCCGCCGAGGCCGGCGCCCGCGTCCGCACCGCGGTCAGGCACGCAGCGGAGGCCGGGATCACCCAGCTCGAACCGGACGGCCGCCCGCGCGCCGTCCTCTTCGCCGGACCCGGCCTCGCCGCCAGCTGTGTCGCGGACCTGCTCAACAGGCTCGCAGGCGCCTCCTGCCCCGTCGCCCGCCTGCGCCCCACCGGAGTCGCCCCCGCCGCGGGCGCCCTGCGCTGGGAGCTGCCCGGCTGGGCGGGCCCCGTGGACCTGCTCCTGATCGCGACCACCGACGGCACCGAGCCGGGCCTCGGCCTCCTCGTCGAGCAGGCCTACCGGCGCGGCTGCACCATCGTCGCCGTCAGCCCCGCGGGCGCCCCCCTGAGCGACGCCGTCGCCGGGGCACACGGCCTGTTCGTACCGATGGCGACCGCCCCGTACGAGGAGGACGAACCCGCCGCGGCCTCCGCGCCCGGCGCCCTGTGGGCCCTGCTCACCCCGCTGCTCTCCCTCCTGGACCGCACCGGCCTGCTCTCCGCACCGGCCGAAGCCCTGGAGAAGGTCGCCGACCGCCTCGACCACACCGCCGAGCGCTGCGGCCCCGCCATCGCGACCTACAGCAACCCCGCCAAGACCCTCGCCGCCGAGCTCGCCGACGCGCTGCCCCTGATCTGGACCGAAGGGCACGCCGCGGGCCCGGCAGGCCGCCGCTTCGCCGCCGCGCTCGCCGAACTCGCGGGCCGCCCGGCCCTCGCCTCCGACCTGCCCGGAGCGCTTCCCGCGCACGGCCGGCTCCTCCTCGGCGACCTCGCGGGCGGCGCCGACCCCGACGACTTCTTCCGCGACCGGGTCGACGAGGAACAGCCGATGCGCGTCCGCGTCGTCCTCCTGCGCGACCGGCCCGGCGGCCTCACCGCCGCACCCGCCGCCCGCGAGCTGGCCCTCGGCCACGACACCCCGATCAGCGAGCTCGAGCCCGAAGAGGGCGACGAACTGGAAACACTCGCCGAACTGATCGCCGTCACGGATTTCGCCGCCGTTTACCTCGCGCTCGCCTCGGGCGCATGACGTGGACCCGGCCGGTCCGAACACCGGCCGGCCCCTGACCCGCGTACGGAGAACAACACCTGATGGACCGCCTCACCAACACCGTCCGCCCCTACGCCTGGGGCTCGACCACCGCCATCCCGCACCTCATCGGTGCCGAGCCGACGGGCGAGCCGCAGGCCGAGATGTGGATGGGCGCCCACCCGGGAGCCCCCTCGCAGACCGGGCGCGGCCCGCTCAACGAGGTGATCGACCAGGCCCCCGAGCGTGAGCTCGGCCCGCAGGCTGTCGCGAAGTTCGGCCCCCGCCTCCCCTTCCTCCTCAAAGTCCTCGCCGCGGGCGCCCCGCTCTCCCTCCAGGTCCACCCCGACCTCGCCCAGGCCAAGGAGGGTTACGAGGCCGAGGAGCGCGCCGGCGTCCCCATAGATGCCCCGCACCGCAACTACAAGGACGCCAACCACAAGCCCGAACTGATCTGCGCCCTCACGCCGTTCGAGGGCCTGTGCGGATTCCGCGCCCCCGAAGAGGCCGCACGCCTCATCGAGGGCCTCGGCGTCGACTCCCTCAAGCCCTACGCCGACCTGCTGCGCGCCCACCCCGAAGAGGCCGCGCTGCGCGAGGTCCTGACGGCCGTACTGAGCGCGGAACCCGAGGACATGGCCGCCACGGTCACCGAGGCCGCGGCCGCCGCCGAGCACCTCGGCGGCGACTACGCGCCCTACGCCGGGCTCGCCCACCACTACCCCGGCGACCCGGGCGTGATCGCGGCCATGCTGCTCAACCACGTCCGCCTCAACCCCGGCGAGGCCCTGTTCCTCGGCGCCGGCGTCCCGCACGCCTACATCGACGGCCTCGGCGTAGAGATCATGGCCAACTCGGACAACGTCCTGCGCTGCGGCCTCACCCCCAAGCACGTCGACGTCCCCGAACTCCTGCGCATCGTCCGCTTCGAGGCCACCGACCCGGGCATCCTGCGCCCCGAGGCGTCCCCCGAAGGCGAAGAGGTCTACGAGACCCCCATCGACGAGTTCCGTCTCTCCCGCTACACCCTGCCCGAGGGCGCCGCCGCACACGACGTGACCGCCCAGACCCCGCAGATCCTGCTCTGCACCGCGGGCACCGTCCGCGCCGGCGAACTCGACCTCACCGCAGGGCAGTCGGCGTTCGTCCCGGCCGGCGAAAAGACCGAAGTGTCCGGAGCCGGCACGCTCTTCCGGGCAACCGTGGTGGCCTGACGCGCCTCAACCGTCCCGGGCTGCAACAATGACCCACCGCAAAGGGTGGGCAAAGCCCGGGACGGCGTACGCGGACAGATCCGCACGAGCTGTGGCCCGGGACCGCGTACGAAGGGACATCGGGAACACATGAGCGCTTCAGGCGGCACAAAAGCGATCGTGGCGGCACTCGCCGCCAACCTCGCGATCGCGGTAGCGAAATTCGTGGCGTTCCTCTTCAGCGGCTCGTCCTCGATGCTCGCCGAGAGCGTCCACTCGCTCGCCGACTCCGGCAACCAGGGCCTCCTGCTGCTCGGCGGCAAGAAGGCCCAGCGCGAGGCGACCCCGCAACACCCCTTCGGCTACGGCCGCGAGCGCTACATCTACGCCTTCCTCGTCTCCATCGTCCTCTTCTCGGTCGGCGGCATGTTCGCCGTCTACGAGGGCTACGAGAAGATCAAGCACCCGCACGCGCTCGAGAACTGGTACTGGCCGATCGGCGTCCTCGTCTTCGCGATCATCGCCGAGGGCTTCTCGTTCCGTACCGCCATCAAGGAGTCCAACGAGCTGCGCGGCAAGCTCACCTGGTCCCAGTTCATCCGCCGGGCCAAGGCACCCGAACTGCCCGTCGTCCTCCTCGAGGACTTCGGCGCGCTGATCGGTCTCGTCCTCGCGCTCGCCGGCACCGGTCTCGCCCTCGTCACCGACGACGGCCTCTGGGACGGCATCGGCACCCTGTGCATCGGCATCCTGCTCATCGCCATCGCGCTCGTCCTTGCCGCCGAGACCAAGTCGCTGCTCCTGGGCGAGGCCGCGGGCATCGACGACGTCAAGAAGATCGAGACCGCGCTCGTCGACGGCGACACCGTCACCGGCGTCATCCACATGCGCACCCTCCACCTCGGCCCCGAGGAACTCCTCGTCGCCGCGAAGATCGCCGTCCAGCACGACGACACGGCCACCGAGGTCGCCAACGCCATCGACGCCGCGGAGGCCCGCATCCGCGAGGCCGTCCCGATCGCCCGCGTGATCTACCTCGAACCGGACATCTACAAGGAGGCGGCCGCCTCCGCCGGCGCCGACCCGGCCAAGACCCCGGCCGGCCCGACCTCTGACAGCCCGGCCCCCGGCAGCTCGGGCCCGGACGCCGACTGACCCTCACGCTCGCGCCGGACCCGGAGGCGGGCTGGGTCCGGCTGAGTCGATCGGTGTAGATTCGTCTCTGAGCCAGACGTCGCTGCTGATGGCGGTCGGGCGGCCCGCACGACGGGCCGGCCGAGGGAGAGAGGGCCTCCGACGGACTGCGCTGCGAGCGCCGGGCACTCGTATGCCCATCGCCGCAGGCAAGCCACGCCCACCTCGACCCACCACCACGAGGAGCAAGCTCCCTATGACGACCGTCGACAACCGGCAGGACCAGGACTTCAAGGTCGCCGATCTCTCCCTGGCCGACTTCGGCCGCAAGGAGATCACGCTCGCCGAGCACGAGATGCCCGGCCTGATGTCCATCCGCAAGGAATACGCCGCCGCGCAGCCGCTGGCCGGCGCCCGCATCACCGGCTCCCTGCACATGACGGTGCAGACCGCCGTCCTCATCGAGACCCTCGTCGCCCTCGGCGCCGACGTCCGCTGGGCCTCCTGCAACATCTTCTCCACCCAGGACCACGCCGCCGCGGCCATCGCCGTCGGCCCGAACGGCACCCCGGACAACCCCCAGGGCGTCCCGGTCTTCGCCTGGAAGGGCGAGACCCTGGAGGAGTACTGGTGGTGCACGGAGCAGGCCCTGACCTGGCCGAACACCGCCACCGGCGGCCCGAACATGATCCTGGACGACGGCGGTGACGCCACCCTCCTCGTCCACAACGGCGTCCAGTACGAGAAGGACGGCAAGGTCCCCTCGGCCGACACCGCCGAGTCGGACGAGCACCGCGTCATCCTCGAGCTCCTCAACCGCACCATCACCGACGGCTCGCAGAAGTGGACCCAGCTCGCCTCGGAGATCCGCGGCGTGACGGAGGAGACCACGACCGGTGTCCACCGTCTCTACGAGATGTACCGCGACGGCACTCTGCTGTTCCCGGCGATCAATGTGAACGACGCCGTGACGAAGTCGAAGTTCGACAACAAGTACGGCTGCCGCCACTCCCTCATCGACGGCATCAACCGCGCCACCGATGTCCTGATCGGCGGCAAGACCGCCGTCGTCTGCGGCTACGGCGACGTGGGCAAGGGCTGTGCCGAGTCGCTGCGGGGCCAGGGTGCCCGGGTGATCATCACGGAGATCGACCCGATCTGCGCGCTGCAGGCGGCGATGGACGGCTACCAGGTCGCGACGCTCGACGACGTGGTCGACAAGGCCGACATCTTCGTCACCACGACGGGCAACAAGGACATCATCATGGCCTCGGACATGGCCAAGATGAAGCACCAGGCGATCGTGGGCAACATCGGCCACTTCGACAACGAGATCGACATGGCCGGCCTCGCGCAGATCCCCGGCATCGTCAAGGACGAGGTCAAGCCGCAGGTCCACACCTGGAAGTTCCCCGACGGCAAGGTCCTCATCGTCCTGTCCGAGGGCCGTCTGCTGAACCTGGGCAACGCGACGGGCCACCCGTCCTTCGTCATGTCCAACTCGTTCGCGGACCAGACCCTGGCCCAGATCGAGCTGTTCACGAAGCCCGACGAGTACCCGACCGACGTCTACGTGCTGCCCAAGCACCTCGACGAGAAGGTCGCCCGCCTCCACCTCGACGCCCTCGGCGTGAAGCTGACGACGCTGCGCCCCGAGCAGGCCGCGTACATCGGCGTAGAGGTCGACGGCCCGTACAAGCCGGACCACTACCGCTACTGATCCCGAGCGGACCCCGGTGCTCCGCAGGCCCCTCGCACTCCGGTGCGGGGGGCCTGCCCCGTACCGGCCCGGCATCCCGCACCACCCGACGCCCGCACGCCCCCGAAGGACCTCGAGAGCCCCTCATGCCACGCGGCCGCTATTCGCTCCACGACACCCACGACCACACCCCCCTCGGCGAAGAACACTTCCACTGCGCCCCCGGCCCCTCCGGCTGGCGCTACGTCTCCCAGACCGTCACCCCTTCCGGCGACCACTCCGGCTCCGTCGACCTGGCCATCGACGAACTCGGCCGCCCCATCCGCCTCGAACTCAACGCGGCGAGCTGGCAGGTACGAGGAGCAGCCATCGACGGCGTCACCTGGGTACGCACCGACCCCACGGGCACCCACGCCACCGAAGGCAACGCCCCCGCCCACGCCTTCACCGGCACCTCGCCGGCCTTCCTCGTCGCCACGGCACGCCTGCTGCGCCTCACCCCCGCTTCCCCCGCGACCCGCGTCCGCCTGGTCCGCTTCACCGACCCGGTCCTGGCCCCCCTCACCGTCGACCAGTCCTGGGCCCTGCTGAAAACAGAAACACACGCCACTGACAGCGGCCCCCTGAACGTCGACGAATACCAGGTCACAGACCTGGACACCGGGGAACAGCAGGCCGTCCACCTCGCCGGCGACGTAGTGCTCGCCGCCCCCGGCATCGAACTCGAACACCTCGAATCCCCGCCGTCGACCTTCGCCTGAGAAGCGGCGGCCCCGCGTCAGGCAGGCGGCACGAAACCGGTGCCCGGCCCCTCGTCCTCGCGAGGACCCGCGGCCGAGACATCAGGAGTGAGCGGCGCAGCAGCCGCGACAACAGGACCCACGGGCGGCCCGACCGGCGTCGCAGCACCTCGATACACCGGCCCCGGCCCGCCCACCGGAGCCGTACCCACAGCCCCGCCGCCGAACGCCCGCCGCGCATCCCGCGACTGCCGCTCATGCACCACCGCGGCCAGATACGCCGCAGGCGGCACATCCCCCGGCGCCGGAGCCCCCGTACAAGCGGCCAGATCACTGGCAAGCCGCTCAGCCATCGAATGGCCCACCTGCGGATCCAGCTGCCCCATCCGCGTCAGGTACGACCGGACCGCCAGCCACAGCCCGTCCGGCACCCCCGACAGATCGAGCCCGGAGAAGCGCCCCACCAGCCACGGAGGCGGCGGAGGCACGAACCGCGCCGGCCCCGCCGGCACCCGCTCCCGCACGACGAGCGTCCCCGCGAACACGTCCCCGAGCCGCCGCCCCCGCTCGGACACCAGCGACGCGATGCACGCGACCACCCCGAACGTCATCAGGATCTCCACCACCCCGACAGCCCCGCGCACCAGCGCATGCCGGAACCGGATCGGCCCCCCGTCGTCCCGCACCACACGAAGCCCGCACGCCAGCTTGCCCAGCGAACGCCCATGGCTGAGCGTCTCCACCGCAATCGGCACCCCGACAAGCACCAGCACAAACGTCGCCACCGCCACCGCGGCGGCCGCCGCCTGGTCCAGGGAAGAGGTCGACGCCACGATCCCCATCGTCACCACGATGTACACGGTGAACGCCACGACAAGATCGATGACCACTGCCAAAGCCCGACTGGGCAGTTTCGCGGGGCGCAGCTCGAGAGCCACCGCCTCGCCCGTCACAAGCTCACTCACGCCGGCCGTCCTTCCCTGCCCTGCCCTCGGAACCGCCAGTCTGCCAAGCTGAGGGCACATCGCGCCGCAGAGGTAGCCGCAGCAACAGCAGCCGAGGAGCAGCCGACCCGATGGACCTCGACGTCTTCGTGTCCGCCCACCGAGCCGAGTGGGACCGACTGGACGCGTTGCTGCGCCGCAGGCGCCGCCTCACCGGCGCCGAAGCGGACGAACTCGTCACGCTCTACCAGCGTGCCGCGACCCACCTCTCCCTGATCCAGTCCAGCGCCCCGGACCCCCAGATATCCGGCCGCCTCACACAATTGGTGGCACGCGCGCGTAGTGCCGTGACAGGCACCCGCCGCGCCTCCTGGCGCGACGTGACCCGCTTCCTGACACAGGGCTTCCCCGCGGCGGTCTACCGTTCCCGCCACTGGTGGGTCCCCACCGCACTCCTCTCCACCGCGATCGCCGCCCTCCTGGGCTGGTGGATAGGCACCCACCCCGAAGTACAGGCGTCGATCGCCGCCCCTTCCGAACTGCGCGACCTCACGCGCCCGGGCGGCCAGTACGAGACGTACTACTCCAGCCACCCCGCGGCCTCCTTCGCCGCCCAGGTGTGGACGAACAACGCCCAGGCCGCCGCCATGTGCCTGGTCCTGGGCGTCTTCCTGGGACTCCCCGTCCTCTGGATCCTCTTCCAGAACATGCTGAACCTGGGCGTGGGCATCGGCCTGATGTCCTCGGCCGGCCGTCTCGACACCTTCCTCGGCCTGGTCCTGCCCCACGGCCTCCTGGAACTGACGGCAGTCTTCGTAGCGGCCGGTACGGGGCTGCGCCTCGGCTGGACCCTCATCGACCCGGGCCCCCGTACCCGCCGCGCGGCCCTCGCCGAGGAAGGCCGCGCCGCCCTGGGAATGGCGATCGGCCTGGCACTCATCCTCTTCATATCGGGCGCCATCGAAGGCTTCGTCACCCCTTCAGGCCTGCCGACCTGGGCCCGCATCGCCATCGGCGTCCTCGCCGAGCTGGCCTTTCTCGTCTACGTCTATGTGCTCGGCGGCAGAGCGGCCCGTGCCGGCGAGACGGGGGACCTGGAGAAGGCGGAGCGCAGCGCCTACGTACCCACCGCCGCGTGATGTGCGTTCACGGCGTCTGACCTGCTAGTCTCCTCATCGCCCCACAAAAGCCGTTGACACGGACGGAGTGGGGAGGTAGATTCGAACAGTTGCCTGGGATTCGACAGAGTCGGCCGCAACGACTAGGGTCTAGCTCGCTTCCGAGAATTCTTCTCCAGAAGCGCACCCCCGATAAATCGGAAAACGAACGCCGGTCAATCCGGCCGAGAACTTCTGATAAAGTCGGAACCGCCGGAAAGGGAAACGCAAAAAGCCGAAAGGCTGGAGCGGAAACCTGAAAGGCGCCGAGGAAATCGGACACGAAAGAGTCTGATAGAGTCGGAAACGCAAGACCGAAGGGAAACTGCCCGGAGGAAAGCCTGAGAGAGTCTCTCGGGTG